>PAPM01000025.1 GCA_002708905.1 Pseudomonadales bacterium
CGCCAGTTGCTGGCCATTAACGGCAGGTTCCGGATGATGAGGCCAGCCGCCCAAATCTGGCGGGATTCCTCGTCCTCCTCGGTGACGCCGGTATTGCCAATGTGGGGATAGGTCAGGGTGACCATCTGGCGGGCATAGGATGGGTCGGTCAGGATTTCCTGATAGCCGGTCATCGCAGTATTAAAAACTACTTCGCCTACGGATTGCCCGTCGGCTCCAATGGATACACCCCGAAACAGGGTGCCGTCTTCTAGGGCCAAAATGGCTGGTTTGTTCAAGCCAACCTCCATTGCTGGTCAGTGCGAGTGCAGAGCACGGTATAACGGCGACGAAATCACCAGTTGCAAAAAAGCGGAACGGATTCAATGAGATCCATCCCGCTTTGTGGATTCTTGCGCTGGTGTGATCAGGGTTTTGTGGCGGATTCAGTCCTTTTCATCCTGCAAAAACTCTGGGCCGAACAGTAGCGGGCTTGATACAGCGAACTGCTAAGCCTTACCTGATGTCTGTTGGTGAGTTTAAGGACGAAGGACCGCTCCACCATGGAGCTGATCGGGCGTATTTTATCGAATTGGAGGTGGGGCGTCTATGGCTTTATCCGGCAATGTGGACAGCCACTAACCAGACTGGATGTTTAACGAGGGGGCAAATGCCCCCTCTGAGACAAAGGCTATGGGGCCGGATCAACGCAGACCCAACACATCCTGCATGTCAAACAGCCCCGGCTCTTTGCCATCCAACCAGCGGCAGGCACGAACGGCACCCCGGGCAAAGTTCATTCGACTGGTGGCCTTGTGGGTAATCTCAACCCGCTCACCATCGGCAGCGAACATCACAGTGTGCTCGCCGACAATATCACCCGCACGCACAGTGGCGAAGCCAATGGTTTCACGGTCGCGAGGGCCTTCCTGACCTTCCCGACCGTACACAGCTACCTTCTTCAGGTCACGGCCGAGCGCATCGGCGACGACTTCACCCATCCGCAATGCGGTACCGGAAGGCGCGTCGACTTTATGCCGGTGATGGGCTTCCACCACTTCAATATCCACCTCATCACCCAATACCTGGGCAGCGATTTCCAACAACTTGAAGCACAGGTTCACCCCCATACTCATATTCGGTGCAAACATGATGGCGGTTTTCTTGGCGGACTCTGCCAGCTGGGCTTTTTCTTCCTCGCTGAGGCCGGTGGTGCCGATCGCCATTTTCTTGCCATTTTCGGCACAGAATTGAGCATTGGCCACGGTCGCTGCCGGCGCAGTGAAGTCAATCAGCACATCGAAGTCATCCTTCACGGCTTCCAGACTGTCGGCGACCGTAACACCCAACTTGCCAATGGCCGCCAGTTCACCGGCGTCGGAGCCGATCAGGGAATTGCCCGGGCGATCAATGGCTGCCGTCAGGGTCACACCCTCGCCTTCGGTGACTGCCTGGATCAGGGCGCGCCCCATGCGGCCCGCTGCGCCGATAACGGCGACTCGTACGTCGGAATTGCTCACGTTGGTTCCTTTCGTTTTGAAAATTTTGAAATCTTGGTTCTATAAATTTGTTTTGGCTTGGTGGAGCTTGGCAGATCGCTCCAGAGATGAAAGATACCCGTTTCAGAACACGCCGTGAACCCATCCCTGGGGGCTTCACAACCGCATCCCTGCGGTTGAGAGTTCTGCAACGGGTATCTTCCCTCTCTTGCGCTACCACTGCGTAGCCTGATATTGCCAGATTCGAAGTCCGCTGTGAGGCCTCGTAGCAGTAGAAGGGAGTGTTGAGTTCGGGAACGTCAGCGGCCATGGACGGCCGCTGCCGAGCGCAGAGCCCACCCCGCGAGCATAGCGAGTGCATTGGGTGCAGGGATGTGCTTGTAGCGATTCTCGAACTCAACACTCCCTTCTACTGCGAAGATGCCGGGAATTACGCAAAAAACTCACAGCATGTCGTCGAAAAAGGACTTAACTCCGTCAAACCAACCGCTCTTTTTGGGAGACTGGCGATGCCCTTCTTTCTCCAGGCTTTCCTGGAACTGTTTCAACAGATCTTTTTGCTCTTTGGACAGATTCACCGGCGTTTCGATAATCACCCGACAGAGCAGATCGCCGGGGTTGCCACCGCGCACCGGCGTCACACCCTTGCCACGCAGGCGAAACAGTTTACCGGTTTGGGTTTCGGATGGAATCTTCAATTTAACCCGACCGTCCAGGGTCGGCACTTCCAACTCGCCACCCAGCGCCGCGTCCACGAAACTGATGGGGACTTCTGTGTAAAGGTCTTTGCCTTCCCGGCGGAAAATCGAGTGTTCCCGCACCGCCACCTGCACATACAGGTCTCCAGCCGGACCGCCGTTCATACCGGCTTCACCCTCACCGGCTAAACGGATCCGGTCACCGGTGTCTACACCGGGTGGAATCTTGACCGACAGGGTTTTGCGTTTTTCCTTACGCCCCTGGCCGTGACAATCGGAACAGGGATCCTTGATGATTTTACCCTGGCCACGACAGGCGGGACAGGTCTGCTGCACGGAGAAAAATCCCTGTTGCATACGTACCTGGCCGACACCACCACAGGTGGTACAGGTTACCGGGCTGGTACCCTTCTTGGCACCGGAACCGTCGCAGGTATCGCAATGCACCATGGTGGGCACGCGAATCTCCACACTGGTTCCTTTAACCGCTTCTTCAAGGTCCAACTCCAGGGTGTAGCGCAGATCGGAGCCGCGGTTGCTGCGGGAGCCACCACGACCACCGCCTGCGCCAAAGATGTCGCCAAACACGTCGCCAAAGATGTCGCTGAAGCTGGCACCAGCTCCCGCGTGAAAACCACCGCCCCCCATATTGGGGTCGACGCCGGCATGACCATACTGGTCGTATGCCGCTTTTTTCTGCTCGTCAGAAAGCACTTCGTAGGCTTCGGTGGCTTCTTTGAATTTCGCCTCCGCCTCTTTGTCGTCCGGGTTACGGTCAGGGTGGTACTTCATGGCCAGCTTGCGGTAGGCTTTTTTAATATCCTGCGCACTGGCGCCTTTGGCGACCCCGAGTACTTCGTAAAAATCTCTTTTCGACATGCGTTCAGACCAATTTGATGTGTTGAATGGTGCGAATTATACCCTTGTCGGATCATGGTGTCCGACACAAAAGCGCGGAGACTCTGCTCCGCGACCAGATAATGCCGTTTCCAGAGAAACCAGGAAAGGCAAGCAGAAAGTAAAGAAAGTATGGCGCGATTCATTCACCGGGAATCAACCGCGCCCTGAACTACTTACTTCTTGCTTTCGTCCACTTCTTCGAACTCGGCATCCACCGCATCGTCGGGAGCGCCGCCCGCTGAAGCGTTGGCATCCGCTGCGGCGTCAGTAGCTTCTGCACCGCCCTGGGCCTGTTGCTCGGCATACAAACGCTGGGCCAGACCGGAAGACGCTTCGGTCAAAGCCTTGGTTTTGGCTTCGATATCGTCTTTATCATCACCCTTCAATGCTTCTTCCAAAGCAGTTATGGCTGACTCAATCGCGGTTTTCTCTTCCGGCTGAACTTTGTCAGCAGCTTCCTCCAGGGTCTTCTTGGTCGCATGGATCATGCCATCAGCCTGGTTGCGCACGGTGACCAGCTCTTCGAACTTGCGGTCTTCCTCTGCGTGGGATTCCGCATCGCGCACCATTTGCTCGATCTCGTCATCGCTCAGACCGGAGGAGGCCTTGATCACGATGGACTGCTCTTTACCAGTGGCTTTGTCCTTCGCGCTTACGTTCAGAATACCGTTGGCATCGATGTCGAAGGTCACTTCGATCTGCGGCATACCCCGTGGTGCAGGAGGAATGTCGGAGAGGTCAAAGCGGCCCAGTGATTTGTTCTGGCTGGCCTGCTTACGCTCACCCTGACATACATGCACTGTTACTGCAGTCTGGTTGTCATCCGCAGTGGAGAAGATCTGCGATTTCTTGGTCGGAATCGTGGTGTTCTTCTCGATCAGCGGAGTCATTACTCCACCCATGGTTTCGATACCCAGGGTCAGCGGGGTTACGTCCAGCAGCAGCACGTCTTTTACATCACCGGCCAATACCGCAGCCTGGATGGAAGCACCGACGGCAACCGCTTCATCAGGGTTAACGTCCTTGCGGGGCTCTTTGCCGAAGAAGGCTTTTACCTTCTCCTGCACCAGCGGCATACGGGTCTGACCACCCACCAGGATGACTTCGTTAATATCAGAAGCTTTCAGGCCGGCATCTTTCAACGCGGTCTCACAGGGCTTCAGGGAATCTTCCACCATTTTCTCAACCAGAGATTCCAACTTGGCGCGGGTCAACTTGATGTTCAAGTGTTTCGGGCCGGAAGCGTCTGCGGTGATATAAGGCAGGTTCACCTCAGTCTGCTGGCTGGAAGACAGTTCGATCTTGGCTTTTTCAGCGGCCTCTTTCAGACGCTGCAGGGCCAGTGGATCATTGTGCAGATCGATGCCGGAATCCTTCTGGAAGGTATCCGCCAGATACTCGATCAGGCGCAGGTCGAAGTCTTCACCACCCAGGTGAGTGTCACCGTTGGTGGCCAGTACTTCAAACTGGTGCTCACCGTCTACTTCTGCGATTTCGATGATGGAGATATCGAAGGTACCACCACCCAGGTCGTATACCGCTACCACGGAGTCGCCGCGCTTCTTGTCCATACCGTAGGCCAGTGCCGCTGCGGTCGGCTCGTTGATGATGCGCTTAACATCCAGGCCGGCGATGCGACCGGCATCTTTGGTGGCCTGACGCTGGCTGTCGTTGAAGTACGCAGGCACGGTGATAACCGCTTCGGTTACCGCTTCACCCAGATAGTCTTCTGCGGTCTTCTTCATCTTTTTCAAGATTTCCGCAGACACCTGAGGGGGAGCCATCTTCTTGCCGTGGGCTTCCACCCAGGCATCACCGTTGTCGGACTTGATGATCTTGAAAGGAGCCCGTTTCAAATCTTTTTGCACTTCGTTGTCGGTGAACTTGCGTCCGATCAGACGCTTCACCGCAAACAAGGTGTTGTGTGGGTTGGTCACCGCCTGACGTTTGGCGGATTGACCCACCAGGATCTCCCCATCTTCGTTATAGGCAATGATGGAGGGAGTGGTACGATCACCTTCGCTGTTCTCGATAACTTTGGGCTTGTCGCCTTCCATTACCGCTACGCACGAGTTGGTTGTACCCAGGTCGATGCCGATAATTTTACCCATTTTAAACTCTCCGCTGATTAGCTCGGTTCGGGCTTGGCAGCCCGTTACAGTTCATTTCTAACTTGGTTAGGACTTGATGCTTAACACCTTATCCTGTGTCTGGTTACCTAAATTGGGCCTGGGCCCTTCATTTCAAGTGCTTATTCGGGAATAAGCCGCAATTTCTTGCGCTTTAGGGTGCCTTTGAAACCACCACCATGGCAGGGCGCACCAAACGGCCTTTCAGCACATAGCCTTTCTGCATCACCGCCATCACTGAATTAGGGTCCATTTCGGGGTTCGGCACCATGGACATGGCCTGGTGGAACTCGGGATTGAAGGGCTCACCCACCGGATTCAACTGCTCTATGCCGTGCTTGCCCAGAGTGTCCACGAACATTTTCAGGGTCAGCTCGACCCCGTCACGCATGGCTTTAACGGCTTCACCCTCGACACTTTCAGCGGCCTCAAGGGCACGCTCCAGGCTGTCGATGATGGGCAGCAGGTCTGAGGAAAACTTGTCCAGGGCAAACTTGTGGGCATTTTCAACGTCCCGCTCAGAACGACGGCGGATGTTCTGCACCTCAGCCTGGGCCCGCAATACGGAATCATTTTGCTCGGTTACTTTTGCCTGCAGTTCGGCCACTTCCGCCAGCAGGGATTCAACCGTAGGGGCTTCCAGATTTTCTGCCGCCGGTTCTGCTTCAGGTGCCTGTTCAACGGCCTCCTGCTCCACACCCTGGGCTTGTTGCTCTTCTTCCGGTGGGCGCGTCGCTTCTTCGTTGGACATACATATTCTCCAAATAAAACAAAAACTTATCCGCACCGCCGGATATGGCGGCAAGATTTCTCGTAAAATTTGAAGGCTATATGGGGATTAACTGGCTGGCTTCAAGGCCGCCGAGAGAATTTTTGCAGTCAAATCAACCATGGGGATGACTTTCTGGTAGGGCATGCGGGTGGGACCGATCACCGCCAACACCCCCAGCACCTCATCTTCAGTGCCATAGGTGGAGGAAATCAGGCTGCATTCATCCAGCATCTCGTAACCGGATTCCTGGCCTATATAGATTTGGATACCATCGGCATTTACGCAATGATCCATCAGGTCCAGCAGATCACGCTTGCGCTGGAATGCGTCGAATAACTCCCGCAGGCGGTCCACACCCCGCTCATCCGCCATGGTCAGCAGATTGGATTGGCCCGACACCACGCAATCCGGCTGCGGGCTGGGTTGAAAACTCTGGGAAGCCACTTCAATTACCGTTTGCATCAGGGAATCCATATGGGTCTTGTCGTCCTGCATGGCCTTCAACAGGCGATCGCGGATGGCACCCAGCGGATTGCCGATAAAATGCTGGTTGAGGTAGTTGGCCGCCTGCTGCAGCTCGGACTCACTGTAACGGCGATTGGTGGTAATGATCCGATTCTGCACTTCGCGGTCATTCAGCACCAGAATCACCAGCACCCGCTTGCCTTCCAACGGCAGGAACTCCACCTGACGCAGACTGGAGCGGTCACTCTTGGGCACCATCACAATCCCGGCCATGGAGGTGAGATCCGACAGCACCTCGGAGGCTTCTTCCATCAACTCCTGGGGCGTCTTGTCCGGCAGCAGGCGCTGCCGCACCTGGTCCACATTTTCCTTGCCGGGCGAGGACACTGTCAGCAGTGTGTCTACAAACATCCTGTACCCCAAAGGCGTAGGCACCCGGCCCGCCGAGGTGTGAGGGGAATGAATCAGGCCACGCTGCTCCAGCTGGGCCATCACATTACGGATGGTGGCAGGGCTGGCAGCATTGACCATAGACTGAGCGATGGCCTTGGAGCCCACCGGCTCGCCATCCCGGATATAGCGCTCCACCAGCGCTTTCAACACCTCTTCCGCCCTGTCTATTTTCGGTCTCATTGCCGCCCTGTCATATGTTTGAAAAAACGTACGTTTTTTGATTCTAGCGCGGCTTTCACGATGGCGACAAGCCACCAATTTCCCTATTATGGGGGCACATCAACCAGATCAGACAGGCGCGATCCCGACCCTCTATGCTCACACACATCAATATCAGCAACTTTGCCATTGTTGAACAACTGGATTTGGATATTCCCAACAAGCTCACCGTGATCACCGGGGAAACCGGGGCCGGTAAGTCCATTATGATTGATGCGTTGGGACTGGCGTTGGGGGACCGAGCCGATTCCGGCTCCGTGCGCCACGGCGCCGACAAGGCGGAAATTCTGGCCACCTTTGATATCCAGAACAATCCCGATGCCCGCGCCTGGCTGCGGTCGCGGGACCTGGACGCAGACCATGAATGCATACTGCGCCGGGTGATCTCCGCTGACGGCCGCAGCCGCGCCTACATCAACGGCACCCCCTCTCCCATTCAAAGCCTGAAGGAATTGGGGGAGATGTTAGTGAGCATTCACGGCCAGCACGAGCACCAGGCGCTGTTGAAGAAGGATACCCACCGGGCCTTATTGGACGAATTCGCCGGCCTCAACAGCCAGGCTAAAACCGTAGCGGATGCCTTCCGCCAGTGGCAGAAAGAATTGCAGGCCTATGAACATTTCCGTGACCACGCCAAGGAAATGCAAGATCGGGCCGACCTGCTGCGCTTCCAAATCAACGAACTGGACGAACTGAAACCGGTGGGCGGTGAGCTTGCGGAGCTGGAAGCCGAGCACAAGAAGCTTTCCAATGTGGAATCCCTGTTAACTCGGGGTCAACAGGCTCTGACCGGCTTAAGCGAAGGTGACAGCACAATCGTGGACCAGGCCCACTCCATTCTGCAGCTGTTGAAAGATATGCTGGAAGAAGATCCCGGACTGAAGGACGTGGTGGAGATGGTGGACAGTGCCCGCATTCAGCTGGACGAAGCCGGTTCCAGCCTGCGTCACTACCTGGATGGCCTGGACATCGACCCGGAGCGTTACCAGGAACTGGATAACCGGGTGTCCGGCTACTTCCACCTGGCCCGCAAACATCGGGTGGACCCACACCAGTTGGCGGATTTGTGGCAAGAGCTGCAGACCGAGCTGGACGCCATTGATGGAGGGGAAGAAAAGCTGGCCAAGCTGGAAAAAGCGGCCGCGAACGCCCGTGAAGAGTATTTGAAAGCGTCTGAAAAACTGTCCAAAGGCCGGGCCAAGGAAGCCAAAAAGCTAAACAAGCTGATCACCGAGAAAGTGCAGCCCCTGGGTATGCCCGGCGCTGAGTTTCAAGTTGACCTGCAGCCCCTGGAAGCAGACCAGTACAACGCACACGGACTTGAGATCGTCGAATTTATCGTACGCACCAATCCGGGCCAACCTGCCAAGCCGCTCAACAAAGTGGCTTCCGGCGGCGAACTGTCTCGGATCAGTCTGGCCATTCAGGTGGCCTGTGCTGCCAAGACCAACGTGGCTACCCTGGTCTTTGATGAAGTGGACGTGGGGATTGGCGGCGCAGTGGCACAGATCGTCGGGCGTTTGCTGAGAGAGCTGGGTACCGACAATCAGGTCATGTGCGTGACCCATTTGCCCCAGGTAGCAGCCCAGGGCCATACCCACCTGCATGTGAACAAACAAACCAGCAAGAGCCAGACGCACACGGATATTGCCGAGCTGTCACAGGATGAAAAAGTGGCGGAGATCGCCCGCATGCTGGGGGGGTTGAAGATTACCGACCAGACCCTGGCTCATGCCAAGGAGCTGATCGAGGAAAGCCAGTCGCTCTGATCCCGAACCCAGCCCCTCTAAAAGTGATAGGCAATATCCACTCCCAATAAATCAACCGTCTGGCCATCCAGCCAAACACGCTTGATCTGACCACCAAGGCCAAATTTTGGATTCAGCAGGTAATGGACCCCTAAGCCGAGCAAGGGGTCCACACCACCGTCCAGATCCGGATTGACATCAGCACCAGTAAGATTCACTTCACCATCCCACCAGAACAAACCCAACTCTGCCGACAGGTTGAGCTTATCCTGCAGCGGCCAGAAAAAACGATTGGCCAGCGTCCAGCCCTCCCCTGTAACCGGGTAATTATCTTCAAGCGCTGATTGCAGATTGCGGGGGGTGCCCACGGCCGCAATGTCCACACTGACATCCCCCAAATCCAGGTAACCGAACTCCACTGCCATCTGCGGATGATACTGATAGCCAACCGAGAGTTGATAGGCGGTGCGCGAAACATCATAACTGTGCAGCGTAACGTCCACAGCGTCGCCTACCATATCACGGACGAAATCCTGTTTGCCCTGGCTGCCCCTGGCCTGATACAGCTGGAACGCAACGTAGGTATTCTCAGGTTTGAAGTCAAAATCCATTGCCTGAGCCGCCGGAGCCGGCAGAACGGCAAGCCCAGTCCCCAGCAGCAACGCCAAACCTGCGGCCTTTGCTCGCCACTCTTCTACATTGCGCACTCTGGGCAAACGCCGTCGCGCCATCAACCCGGCAACCAACAGCAACCACCAAAGATCCACACTGCCGCCGCTGGAACCTTTGCCCGAGCTGCGAATGTCCGGATAGTTTTGCACAACGTCAATTGTGGACAACAAACTGGCCACGCCGCCGGGATCTTCAATGCTGCCGTTCACCACACCGTCGGCATCGTTGGGTCCACCATCCTGAATGGTCAGTTGCACGCAGTAATAACCTTCCACCAAACCTGGAGTCCAAGCACTGTCTCCCGGTGGCGGACAGTATCCAAGACTACCTGACGCCGAATGCAGTTGGTTGAACGCGTTTTCACTGAAATTGCGCCACTGGCCGTTGACGTACTTTCGATACACCGCATTTGCAGGAATGGCTGCTGTTTGCGGCACGACAATCCGCACACTGTCACCGGGGGCGGGCAGTTCATGCACTTCGAAATCGAATACGCCACCACTGAACTGGTAATCGCCGTCGCTGCTCAGCCCGGGAATCGAATCCAGCTCTGCGTCATCCAGACTGGTTCCACCGCTACTGTTCTGCAATGCAAACTCACCCAGGCGACAGCGCACACCAGGATCACACTCCATCAAAAACTTAGCGGTTTCACTAGCCACTTCCGGTAACAGGTTTCGAGCGGTCAGGTTGTCCAGGTAATCGGGAATACCATCGTCATCCTCATCACCGGCGCCTTCGGTCTGATCGTCCACACCGTCACCATCGCTATCATCCAGGTTACTCAACGCCGGCAATGCCGCCACCACCTGGAATGTTGTACGTGCAGTATCGATAGCTCCGTTGCCATCGGTCACACTGAGCTGGACACGGTATACACCTGGGTTCAATGCGGCTGGATCCAGAACAAAGGTACTGTTAGTCGTATCACCATCGTTATCTGTCAGAGCTGCATCCGTAGCGCTCCAGTCCAGCATGGCCGTATCACCACTGTTAGGGTCTGTCACCGTTGCCGCCACGGTGACATCGCCACCGGATTGCAGCACCTGTACTGTATTTCCAGCTCCCTGAGTTACCTGCAGGCTGACTTCCGGTGGCAGATTGTCTTCCGCTATGGTCAGTGTGTATCTGGATTTGGCCCCGACATTGATGCCACTGCCATCCAGATCCACCACCAGAGTTTCATCCCCTTCTACATTGCCATCAACCAGCAACTGCACTGTCACCTGGGCACTGGTCTGATCCGTTGTGAAAGTTACACTGCCATCCACCAGATCGTGGTCACTGCCGTCCGCAGTACTGAGCCCGCTGTTGATCAGGTAGGAGACCGTGAGCGGATAACTTGGGGACTTACCATTGAGCAGTATGCGGAATGCCGCGCTACCACCTTCGGCATTGGTTTGATCTTTACTCATGGAAACCAGCGGAATCACCTCTACCGTTTGCGTGGCGGTTCCCACATTACCCTTACGATCGATGGCGCTGTAAGTCACGGTGCTATTCCCCGGCGGCAACAGCAGGTTTCCGTCCAACAGATTTTCCACCTGGGTATCGCAACAGTTGGAGCCATCCACATTATCCGCGGTCAGAGCATCCAACTCTGCCTGCAACGCCGCGTCATCGACCGGATCACTCAGCAGCCCCAACAATTGCACCACACTGACCGGTGTGAACAAACCGGTGGCATTGATGGTGAGCGTAGAGGGCGGCACAATCACCGGAGCAGTCACATCCACATAATCGCTGGCATCGGAAGGATCGGTGTTATCCACCGACTCCTGATAATTACTGATGGTGTCACCGTCGGCATCCTCCGCGCCATCTGATGCATCCAGCGGATTGAAACCATAAATGGCTTCATACTCGTCGCTCATGCCATCGTTATCATCGTCAGGATCGATGCTGTCCGCGGTACCATCGGTATCGTTATCGCCAATAACAGTAATGGTGAAGAGCGCCAGCGTCGCCGTCTCACTACCGTCGGTCACACTCAGGCTGATGTTGGCATAGTCACCGGCGTCCCCTACCAACGGGGTACCTGTTAGGGCACCGGTACTGCTGTCAAAACTGGCCCAGATCGGCAGGTTAACCACTTCAGCCGTTAATGACACATCATCCACATCGGCCAGGGTTGGAATGAAGCTGTAGGCTTCCCCTTCCAACAGGGACAAGGTTGGGCTGCCGGTAATGGTCGGCGCATCATTCACTGCATTCACAGTAACGCTGACGGTGGCAATGTTGGATGTGGCAGCAGCATCATCTTGAATGCTATAGGTAAAGCTGTCACTGCCATTGCTGTCTGCATTCGGCGTATAGGTAATAGTGCCATCACCATTGCTGATGGCGGTACCCGATGCAGGGGTAGCGACTACAGTGACCGAAGTCAGATCCAATGTACCGTCCACATCCGAATCATTGTCGATAACGCTGATCACAACCGCGTTGTCTTCATCGGTAGTAGCACTGTCGTTGTTGGCCAGGGGATCATCATTTACTGCCTGCACGGTAATGCTGACCGTGGCCGTGTTCGACCATTCACCGAGATCATCCTGAACGCGATAAGTGAGGCTATCGGCACCACTGTATTCCGCGCCAGGGGTATAGGTAATCTGACCACCGCTGACAACGGCCGTACCATTACCCGGATTGGTTACCAACTCCAGCGTATTGGTTTGCAATGTACCATCCACATCGGAGTCATTACCCAACACATTGATGTTGTAAGGAGAATCTTCCTGCACCGTGGCCACATCGTCGGATGCAGCTGGGGCATCATTAATACTGTTTACCGTGATGGTCACCGTGGCCGTGTTGGACGTAGCATTACCATCATCCTGAACCACATAGGTGAAGCTATCAGAGCCATTACTGTTGGCATTGGGTGTATAGGTCGCAACACCGGTTACCGGATTGATACTGACGCTGCCACTGGCGGGATTCGTCATCACCGTAACCGTAGTGGCATCCACCGAACCATCCACATCACTGTCGTTACTCACCAGATCAATGTTCACGGCGGTATCTTCATCAGTGGTGCTGCTGTCGTTGGCGGCGACCGGCGCATCATTGACTCCGCTCACGTTCACCATCACTGTCGCCACGTTGGACGTCGCCCCGTTTTGATCATCAATGGTGTAGGTAAAGCTGTCACTGCCACTGTAATTGGCACTGGGCGTGTATTGAATCTGCCCGGCATTCACCACGGCACTGCCGTTGCTGGGAGCCGCTACCACAACCAGGGAAGTGGTATCCACGGAATCACCTGTGTCCACATCGCTGTCGTTAGCCGCCACATCGATATTGATTGGGGTATCTTCCGGAGTGTTGGCAACATCACCACTGGCGACGGGTGCGTCGTTGACAGCATTCACAGTGATAGTGACTGTGGTATCAGAAGACGTACCGCCCAGCAGATCACTGACTGTGTAGGTAAAGTTGTCACTGCCGTTGAAGTCTGCGTTGGGGGTATAAGTAATGACACCTGTTCCGGTGTTCACGCTGGTACTGCCGTTGGACGGCGCATTGGTCACGGTGACACTGGCGGAATTGATGCTGCTGTCCACATCGCTGTCGTTGGCCAGCACATCAACAGCCACTGCATTGTCTTCATTGGTGGAAGCACTGTCGGCCACGCCCACCGGCGCATTGTTGGCAACGGTAAAGTTCAGGGTAGTGGTGTCACTGATGCCTGCGAAAGTATTGCCCGCCGCATCTTCAATAGCACTGCTGTCCACCTGCAGGTAATAACTGTTGGTGGGTGACAGCGAGGTGCTGGGGGTAACGCTCACGGCCGCGCCGCTGAAACTGGCGGAAGCAACGTCGAAGGCTTCGAATACGCTGTCGTCAGCTGCGTTATAGAGTGTAATGTTGCCGCTGCCCGCGCTGACGGCCTCGTTGAACTGCAGTGTCACCGTATCATTGTATTGAACGTTGGTGGCACCATCGCTGGGTGAACTGCTGCTAAGGGTGGGGCCAGTGGTATCCACCAATACGGTCGTGGTATTACCTATACTTGCCAAAGCCGTTACCAGCGCATTACCTGCAGCATCCTGAAGAGTGCCGCCATTAGTGTTGATGGCACTGCCAAGGGCAACACCATTGCTGTCATTATCACCACTCTGAACCGTGTAGCGAAACATCAACGCAGAGGTTCCAGAACCCGACAGATAACTGGCGGCAACCGCAGTTGAGCCGATGGTAACGGCTAGGGATGGCGTGCCACCGGAAGTGTTGACCGTAACGTTCTCAGACAGGTTAACCGTGAAGTCCAGGTTTTGCCCGGTGTTATAACTGCCGCTTGCAGGCACGCTGACGCTGCTCACAGTGGGCGCTACTGTGTCTTTGGTCAATGTGTCAGTTACCGTAGAACCCACGTTACCATTGGTGTCAGTCAGATACACACTAAGCGTCAGGGTGCCATCGTTCAAAAATTGCGACGCGGAATTGATACTGAGTTGTTCGGTCGCGCTGGTGATCGTACCCGAGCTGGAAACCGAACCCGGCGCATTCGTGATGCTGTAATTGTAACTGGCCCCTACTTCCGCACCCGTGATGGTATAGGTGAGCGCATTGGCATTACTGATATTGGCATAAGCTTGATCGAAACTGACGCTGTAACCACTCGGCGGAGTGGAATCCACTACCGCCGTGAACTGGCTACTGTTTGCTGTAGACAATCCACCGGACGATGCTTGCAAATTAAAGGTCTCATTCGACGCTCCCGAGGCGGTGTAGGTGATACTCATCCCGGTGAACGTCGAGACACCGGAGGACGGCGTGATACTGACGGTAGCACCCGAGCCATCGGTATCGCCGGTACCAGTAATGGTAGCCGATCCGGCACCGTTGACTTCCGCCAGTGTGATATCGGTGCTGTAACCAGTGTCCACGGTGTTGTTGGCATCAACCGCCGCCACCACCGGTACCGTCGACAGCGCTGTTGCCTGCGAATTGTTTACCGAAAGCGGAGACGGCTGGGAAGTAAACAGCAACTTGCTGGCCACCACATCCGAGGTAACCGAATTGGAATCAACCGATGGCAGATTCGTCCCCACACCATCCTGATCATTGGCAGTGAGCGTAAAACTTTGTTGATCGGCCGTGGCGGTATAGGTCAGCGAAGAAAACGCCGCCACACCACTGACTGCACTGGCCACGTTACCACTCAAGGAGCCGGGACTGGCCTCGGTCAGCGAAATGACTTCCGTAAAATCCACATCCGTATTGCCAAACGCATCCCGCGCCCTGACGACAGGCTGCGTACTTAATGCGCTGCCGGAGGTGGAACCCGCCGGTTGGGTGGTAAATGCCAGAGTCGTCGCCACCACATCCAACGTGGTACCGGTGCCATTGGTAACGGCGGATGTGACCCCCATCTGGGTACCCGATCCGCTGGTCGTAACATCGGTATCACCGTCCACACTTAAAATGACCGTGAGGTCTTCCGTGATATTGGTGTTATCGTTGTAGTAGGCATTGACGGTGTAAGTTTCACTGCCGCCATCAGCAATGGAAACACTTAACCCGGAAAATGTAATGGTATCACTGCCGCTGTTATAGATACCGGTTACGTTGCTGACATCCGGACCGTTCAAGCGCCAGGTTATCTGGGCACGTTCTGTATCCGTACTGGAGCCGGTAACGTTCAGCACCATTTGGCTGATACTCATTGCCAGACCATCACCGCTTCCGCCGTCACTCAGGGTAAAATCAAATACATCGACTGCTTCACCCAGTGTGTCAATGGTGGTATCCAGTCCCACGGGTTCCGTTACCCCACCTGCCGCCGTGAGTGCGCCATTGCTGTCCGGTGCATTGGTGGTGAAATCCACTTTGGTGGCACTGGCCTGAAGGTTCGGCGTGCCTTCGTCATCTTGTGCCACCACATAAAGATCATATGCGGTGTTGGGGGACAAGCTGCTGAACGCTTCGCTGCCAGTGGTACTGGTGGTGGTGAAATTACCACTCACCAACGCAGCACTGCCACCACTGTCCTGCCCGGCTTTGACCTGGGCGGCACTGGGAGCACCGGCGTTATCGGCCACCACCACGTAATAGACCGTGCCGTCTTCATCCAGATCGGCTGAAACAGTCGCACCGCTTACGCTGATGCTGCCGACAGAAGGCGTGCTGTTTTCAAAACTTGGAGGGGTGGTATCGCCTGCCGGTGCAACCCCGGACACATCAAAATCGTTCAGATAAACCCAACCCTGCCCATCCTGGGCAGTTATGGTTATGCTCGTCGCTCCCGCTGTGAGGCCAGAAAGATTAATGTTTGCATAACCACCATTTGAGATAGCCTGATTCACGCTACCGCCGGCACTTCCGGTGATCACAAACGTATCTGAAGTTCCCGACAGATTCCAGATTCCAATGCTATTGGCAGTGAATGATTCTCCCCCCGTAAATGAAAGCGTAATGCTGGTTTCATTTTCGCTCGATGTTCCATAGCCATAGCCTCCAAACGTATTGAAGCTTGAGCCATCCATTGTCAGTGTATAACCACCAGCGCCACCAAATTGCGCGTTATCAGCGCCGCTGCCTCGGCCAACGCTATCACCTGAACTACCGTAACTTCCTACGGTCACTACAGTGTCGAAACTTATCACTCCGGTAAACGCCAGAATATCGGAATAATCCCGCAACGCTTTTTCGCTAAAAGGCGACTCAGTTTCAATATCACCCCTCTCAATTTCAAGAACCCAATCCCCACCCTGCAGCGCACTGCCGGTCAAATCATTCGATGCCGCCACATCGGCCTGAGTATTGTTGGCGACGATATCCAGCCAGGTTTCACCGACTTCACTTTTTGCCAGTTCGCAGCCATAGAACAGCAGATCGCCATCCGGTGCCAATGCATGCCGGACTGCTGCGAAGAAACCGGAGTCCGTTTCCAAAGCAGATCGGTCCACCGATCGATTACCCAGCAAAACAACCCCATCTTTGGCATGGGACACTAAGTGGATAGCAGACAGTGCGTCATATTGAAAAAGCGCAGCCTGCAACTGCGCCAAACCATCAGCATCTGCACTCAACTCAAGTACGGCTACACCGGGTTTCAAGTGCTGCAGCAGAGTGGCTTTATTCGGCACGGAGTAATCCAGCACAACCAGTTCAGTGACAGACTGCCCCTGCTGTAGTGCCAATTGAACATCAGCGCGGGATAGCTCAGAAGCAGAAGCGGCAATACCTGAGGCAACTTTTCCCAAAGGACCGTCGATATTTTGTGACCACTCTCGGGTATTTCCTGATCGGGAATAATAACTGCCGGCCATCAAACTGGGAGCCGCATAGGATGCGAACGGAAACAACAGCGGAGCCAATCCGCCCAGAACGCGCTTACTCATAATGATTCAGATCCATTGGAGGGGGTTGCTATCGATTTGGCGGCAATGATGTGGGCAGAGGTACCCGTGGTATCCTGCCAAAAATCCATTTCCTGATATTTCACAAAAAGGTCCGGGGGTAGAATGCTGCGACGCTGAGTGAAGCACACTTCTTTCTTCACGGTATGCAGTCCATTTACCCCCAATAAACTGTCGAACTCGCCTTCCTCATATTCCACGTTTTGAAAGTTGTGTTCGAAGTGGGGTTCATCCAGAAATTGATAAATCAATTCCAGGGTACGCTTTGGATGACGGGTCAGAATCTCATAGTCCACCAGCAGCAGGCGGTCGGACCAGTCACCGTAATAGGCTTCTTTCAACGCCGTCCACGCACTGCCGACCACACCACCACCGCTCATCATGGTCTCGCAGCGGCTGTAAACCGTCTGACGATTGGCCGGGTTGTACATGCGGCTGTAGTCGAAGGGATTCTTACGATAAATACATTCGAAACTGTCCATCACCCAGGCAGGATTGCGCACACAACAAATAACCTTGAAGTCATCAAACAGTTCTACCAACTGATGCAGACGGGCCGTCCAGATGCGATTGGTATCGAAGACCACTTCCTGCTCAGACATGTCGGCGTAATAGGTATCAAACAACGCACGGCACATGGCCCTGCGTTTTTCAGGGGTAAAAAACGGATAAAACTCAGAGCCCGCACCCATCTGCTCCAGGGCACCGTTAATCAGGTTGGCAACCGGACTGGACATGGCGGCGTGAAAACGAGGATTCTGGCGCAAGATCCCGGCCAGCAGGGTCGATCCGGCACGGGGCAACCCGGAAATGAAGTGAACCAAGTGAGGCATGAATTCTGACATCCCAAGTGTCGACTAATCTGTAACGTCCATGAGCGACCACAAATGATCAGGCGATGGATCGATCACTCTACAGTGAAGCAGTGGCTCCTCGAGTTTTCAAGGCAGCCCGGAATTTTGACGACTCACCACTACCCTGCACAAAGGACCAGTGGTGAGCACAGGGAAAGACTAGGGCCGGGGAGGAAAAACACCTTGTGTAGCAATACAATAGGTCAATCCCAACTGCGGAGGCAGGTTGTTGCTAGAGGAACCGTTTCCCGTATTGCCCACCTGGACAGCAGTGGCGGTCGTGGTGGCACTGACACCGCCCAACGCCACCGTCGTCCCTGCATTGGCGGGTGCCACGTAGATATTGGCGCTACCTGGACCAGAGCCACCGGCGCCCAGCAAATAGCCGGCCTCAGGTGAATTCACCCCGCTGGCCTGGGAAGCAGAAACAGACACTTCCACATTGCCCGCGGTAGCCACGGCAGTGTGGGTATGGGGAGCCAGGGTGGCCACCGTCTGCGTCACCTGCTCCAGGCCCCGCTTTTGGCCTAAAGTGACAACCGAAAGCCCCGAGCCTTGCCCAATTCCCACTGCCGATCGTCCCCGCAGATCAGGCAGCGCGAAGGTCGTGCGGCCATCCCCGCCAAAATTGGCGCCAATCAATGAAAACAGCGCGGGATTGGCGGATATGGACTGGAGCGCCCCGTTGGCCACCGCATAACCCTGGGGACAAAAGTTGGCAGCAGTAGCGCACACTGTACCGATATACACACTGTCACTGGTACTGCACGCCTGGGATGAAATGGATACTGCCGCTAACGGGGCACAGATTATGGAAAGCAAACGTCGCTTAAACGTGGTTTTCATGCTGCGATCTCCTTGGAATGAGCCTGCAAACAGGCCAAAAATTGATCCTTTATTTCTGCAACGTGAACGACTTCTTAAACAAACTCACCTAGGAAGGATAGACAAGATTTGCGATCGCAATGAAAAAAACAAGAAGTGAGCAAGGAACAACCCGCCGTCGGAAGAAACGAGCTTAGAGACCAAAAAGGCAGCGATCAGCTGCCTTTTTTAGGTTTAACGTACAAGACCAGATTATGGTCAACCAGGTCGAAGCCGTGCTTGGCGGCGATGGCATGCTGAAGTTTTTCAATATCTTCATCGATAAATTCAATGACTTTGCCGGAATCCACGCACACCATGTGGTCGTGATGGTCCCCTTTGTCCAGTTCGAACACCGCATGGCCACCATCAAAGTTCAAGCGGCTTACCAATCCGGCGCTCTCAAACTGGGTCAAGACCCGGTAAACCGTCGCCAAACCTACGTCATCTCCAGCGTCCAACAACGCCTTATAGACGTCTTCAGCACTCATATGATGGCTGGCGGAAGCTTCCAGAATCTGCAGGATCTTGACGCGGGGCAAGGTGACTTTTAAACCGGCCTTGCGCAATTCCTGATTTTCATTTGTCATAGGGATCTTTCTTCGTTTTCCGGTTTCTAAAGAAACCGGGTTACCTGTATGATGTCCGTTTTTTGCGAAGATAGTGGAAAACCATACCAGATGCAAAATTTGTTGAACGCTTTTTACCGCAGCACTCCAGCTGCTTTACTGATTATAGCGCTGGCGCTGGCAGCCACTGGCTGCAGCTCGCTGCGCTTCCCCGGAGTTTTCCGCATCGATGTGGGCCAGGGCAACCTGATCACCAAAGAGATGCTGGACAAACTTCGCGTGGGGATGACGCCGCGCCAGGTGGAATATGTGATGGGAAGCCCCATGATTGCTGACACCTTCCACCCGGAACGCTGGGATTACATTTACAGCCTGGAAACCGGTAAGGGCATTCTGGTACAGAACCAGCTCACCCTGTTCTTTGAAAATGAACGCTTGGCGCAAATCGATACCAGCCGCTACAAGGATCCGGAGGCACTGCGCAACGACCTGTTGCAGCAAATGGGAATTGAGCTGCCAAAGCCAACGGACGAAGCTGAAAACACAGCGCCAGAAGAGAAGAAGGATCAGGCTGAGAACAAGGAAGCCTGATCCGCTTTACCTGATTCCTGTTCATCCAATCCTATTCTTCGCCGGCCGCCTTCTTGGCGGCTCGCTTCTTGCGGACCTCTTTCGGATCTGCAATCAGCGGACGATATAATTCAACGCGCTCACCTTCTTCCAGCACCCGCTCCTTGGGCTTGCGCTCGGCTTTACCAAATACACCCATGGGCACGGCATCAATGTCCAGCCCCTCAAACTTAGCCGCGATGCCTGATTGCACCACCGCGTCAAACATGGTGGTACCCTTTTTCACCGTTAACGGAATAATCAACTGCTTTTCAGGCAAAGCATAAGCCACTTCCACTTGAATCATTGCGTCACTCATATTAAGCCATCAGCTTGTTCAGCATCACCACAGCAACCCCCACCGGCGACACAAAGCGCACCAGGAAGAACCACACTTTATAGATTGTGGGATGGTCAATATCCACTTCTTTCCGCACAATGGCACGGTCCATCACCCAGGCCACGAAAATACAAATCAACAGGCCGCCCAAGGGCAGCATTATATTAGTGGTGAGCTTGTCCAGAAAATCAAAAATCCCTTCATCAAAAATCTTCACATCCGACCAGATATTCAGGGACAGGGCGCAAGCCACCCCTAACAACCAGGCAGTGACCCCCACAATCAGGGCCGCAATTCCACGATTCATACCCAGCGTCTCCACTGCCCAGGCCACGGCCGGCTCAGCCAGGGAAATGGCAGAACTCCAGGCGGCCGCCACCACCAGCACAAAGAACATGGTCCCCAGCACCACCCCACCGGGCATCTGGCTGAAGGCGATGGGCAGGGTCTGGAACATCAGGGAAGGACCGGCACCGGGTTCCAGCCCATTGGCGAAGACGATGGTGAAAATAACCATCCCGGCCACCAATGCCACCAGGGTATCCAATATGCCTACCGTCACCACGGTGGAAGCCAGGCTCTGTTTGCGGGACATATAGGCGCCATAGGCCATAATCGCCCCCATGCCCAGGCTCAGGGTGAAAAAGGAATGTCCCAGAGCACTGAGTATGGCTTCCTCGGATAATTTGCCGAAATCCACCTTAAACAGAAAACTCAGGCTCTGGCTGAAGGCATCCTGGGTCATTGAGTACCCCAGCAGGATCAGCAGCATGATAAAGAGCAACGGCATCAGCAGCTGCACCGCCATTTCCAGTCCCTTGTGAATGCCGTTGGCCACCACCGCCACGGTCATTGCCATGAACAAGGTATGCCAATCCACCAGTTTGCCCGGATCACTCACCAGATTACCGAATTCACCGCTGATGACATCCGCCTCCTGTCCGGTGAAGGTACCGCTGGCCATCAGGTACACATAGGACACCGCCCATCCCGCCACCACGCTGTAGAAGGATAGAATCAACAAACCGGCCACTGCCCCCAACCAACCGATGCCGCCCCAGAAAGGCGTCGCCCGGGCTTCATCCGCCAGCTTATGCATACTATTAATGGGACTGGCACGGCCGCGGCGGCCCAGCAGGATTTCCGCCAGCATTACCGGAATGCCGATGGCAGCAATGAAACAGAGGTAGATCAGCACAAAGGCGCCACCGCCATTCTCCCCGGCCATATAAGGAAACTTCCAGATGTTACCCAACCCAACTGCGGACCCGGTGGCGGCCAGGACAAAGGTCCAGCGCTTGGTCCAGATACCATGAATCGAATGCTGCTCAGACATTGGCAGTCCCTTATGCGAAGCTATTTATTAGGAAAGGTTTGGTCAGCGCGCTGTAATAACCCCCCCTGCGCCAAGAGCCATTTTCCTAGCGTTTACACACGCTGTCAAAACAACACCGGCTGTTTTTGGTTTTGCGCAGCAAAAGCCCTATACTGAGCGGCCCGGATTGATCCGGATAAGTGGATAGTTCAGCGCGGAAATTATGTCGAAAGCGAAGAAAAAGTCGGGCGGCGGTTCCACCATCGCCCTTAATAAAAAAGCCAAGCACGAATTCTTTCTGGAAGACCGTTTTGAGGCGGGACTGGCTCTGGAAGGCTGGGAAGTGAAAAGCCTGCGGGAAGGAAAAGTCAACTTCATGGACAGCTATGTGCTGATGAAGGACGGTGAAGCATTCCTGTTTGGCTGCCATATCAGCCCCCTGCCCACCGTCTCCACTCACTTTGTGCCCGACCCCACGCGCACGCGTAAACTGCTGCTGCACCGCACGGAGCTGGGCCGTATCTTTCGCGCCATCGCCCAAAAGCAACTCACCTGCGTGCCGCTGGCGCTCTATTGGAAGAATGGCCGCGTTAAATGCGAAATCGCTCTGGCCAAAGGTAAAAAACTGCACGACAAACGCGCCAGCGAGAAAGATCGGGACTGGAACCGGGAAAAGAGCCGGGTTCTTAAGAACACATAAAATAAGTCAACCAGAATTGACCATAATGATTTTCAGCGCTAAAGTGGGCAGCAAATTTACAGGTGCCTATCATGATTCTCAGCGCGCAAATCCTTTCCACCATTTTGGCGGTTTTCTTCTTGATTACCGGTTGGCTTAAGGTCTCCGGTCATCCACACATGATTGAGGAATTCGACAAATTCCGCTATCCACACTGGCTGAGAATCCTGGCAGGAGCACTGGAATTGATCGGCGCACCTGCCATGCTTCTGGTTTGGTGGTGGCCGGACTGGGCCAGTCTCGGCGCCATTGTCATCAGCGCCGTCATGATCGCTGCCGCCTACACCAACTTTGTCAAACGACCGGCCGTGTTCGGTTGGGGTACTGTGGTGATTCTGTTGTTATGCGCTTACCCCGCGTTCGTGTTCTTCCCATGGCAACTGCTCGCTGGATACATTCAGCAGTAATGCCTTGAGCGACAAATAGAGCACAGCAGCGTTACACAGATGCCAGAGATAATGCGTCCCCAACGGCCAGATTTGGCAAACCGCCATATCGAGGGTTCTGAAGGTCAACGACAGGCAGAAAAAACCAAACGCCGCCAGCAGCATGAAACGACTTTTCTTCGCGCTAACCAGGTGATAAATCGCCAACACCAGAACCCCCACCAAGGCCCCGGCATACATTTCGGAACCGTTCACAGGAGAAGGCTCAGCAGGACCTAATCCGAGCAGCGCCTTCATTTGAAAGCCCGCGCCGGCCACGCAAAAAAAGACCAACATCGCCAGAGCGGCCCAGGACCGATTCAACCGTATCACTTCACGACTGTAGAGCCAGAGGAAGGTTATTTGGAATACCAGAATGGGGATGATATCGGCCAACTCGGCCCAACGCGTCGCGAAGGTGTGGAACAGAAAACTGCCGACGCCAATGGTGAACAACACAGAGATCAGAAAGACGTGTCCCAAAGACTGGACGGACAACCGTTTCATCAGTTTCCAACCGAAATAGGCGGCAACAATAAAAGCCAGGTTGGTAACGGCGTTGAACGGCTCCGCCCAAAAAGCGCTGCCGATGCGTTCACAATAGTTATCAATGGATTCGAACAAAAGTTCACCCCTTTTCTTATTATAGTTCTTTCGGACTAATCCTAAGGGGTTTCAGAGGGAAGCGAAAGCCTCCCTCGTTAAATTAATTGACCTAAAAGTTGGAGACGTTTTGGGTGGAACAACTGCGCCAGGGTCCAATGCAAACCTGCCCCGCATTGCGTAAGCGGCTGTTGGAAAGTTTGGCGGTGGACGATGAACTGTCCGTACGAAATACGCCTTCCTTCATATTGGAGATATCGCAGTTATCGACGGTGACATTGATGGTGAAGGTGGTGCCGCCGTTCTGCCGCAGGAACTTACCCATATCATCCACAATGCAGTTTTCCACGGTGAGATTGGTGGGTGCATTGATCTGCAGGAATTTATCGTAGCCTTTGTAACCTTCGATATTGCGCAGCGTCACGTTACCCTGCTCTTTGACCGTAAGCGCATCCTCTCCGACATCCGTCCAACGTACGTTCTCCACTGTACCGCCGCCATAAATGTGAATGCCATCAGCACCGTTGGTTCCAATGATGACATTACGCAGCGTACCGCCGTTTTCCACCCTGAAAACCGGCTTCTGGCCTTCCGACTGACCACCATCCCCCAGAGCTGAAGTCGGATTAAAAGTACGGCACCCACCATCGTACACACCGCCATTCACCACAATAGTGGAACTCACGGTGACCGAACCGGTGGACTGACAGGAAGACCCTTTTCCAACCGGAGCCGGAGTGGGCGAACTGTCGTCCGCCACCTGAATACGCCACAATTGGGTGTCCCCTCCCCAATAGCTCCACAAAGAAACATTGCCACCGTTCGCGCCATTGAAATTGAACACTTCAAGGGCTTTGCCACTGAAACCAGAAATCACACTGTAGACACCATTACCGAGCGCATTAATCTGCCATTGCTGATTCTCGGCACCCAACGCATCCCATTGACGCACATCCGCGCCATCTTCGGCATTCCACTCCCAAACATCCAAAGACTTACCCGAATGGGCCGCCTGAATCGAATAATAACCATTACCCAGATCCGCCACATCCCATTGTTGATGGCTACCACCGTTGTATGTGTATTGGGCAACATTGGCACCATTGTTGGTGCTGGCATTGACCACTTCCATGGCGCGATTACTGTACTGGTTAATAAAAATATACCGACCGTTGGCGATGGGGCCGACCGGGCCGGGATCCGGCTCAGGTTCAGGTTGTGGTGCAGGGGTTATGGCCATTGCACTGGCCGCTAATAGGATGCTTGCAAAAAAAACACTGTATCGAGTTAACACTGATGGATCTCCTTGTGTTTATTGTTATGAAAGAGACTGCACGCAAAAAGATATTTATTGTGAAGATTCGTCCATATGAAAAACAGCACAAAACAGGACATTTTCAATCAGGCAGTCATTTCAGTGAGGTTCATGGCCTGTATACACTTCCGTTTTTTACGACGACCGTTGACGTGTTCCAGATGTTCTATTTAGGCTGCCGATCAGCAGTCAACATAACAACAAAAAGGACACCCCATGAACAGGATGAGCACAAAGGCTGCGCTTGCCGCAATCAATTTGATCGTGGCCAGCACCTGCTGGGCCATCACGCCCATACCGACACCCCAGCCGCAACCGCAACCAACCCCTGACCCGGATCCCGGCACCACCTGTAATGTAGCGAACTACGACAACCAAAGACCGCCTCGGATCCTCAACTTGTCCGGCAACCTAATTACCCACGACCCCACTATTATCGAAGAAAACGGAACCTATTATGTGCTGCAAACCGGAGCAGAAACTGATGGTCTGGTGTTACCGGGAAAACGCTCTTCAAATCTAACCCAATGGGACGGCACGGCCGGCGCATTCACCAATGGCAACAGTCCGTATTGGTTACGACAACGCGTACCCGGAGTAAAAAATCTTTGGGCACCGGATCTCTCACACTTCAACGGTCAGTTTCACCTGTACTATTCCGTGTCCACCTTCGGCAGCAACCATTCCTGTATCGGCCATGCCACTCGCCCCAGTATGGCCTGGGGCAGCTGGCAGGACAGAGGCGCAGTGATGTGCAGCACAAACCGGGACAATTACAACGCCATTGACCCCAACATAGTAGTGGATGAAGGCGGTACACCCTGGATGTCGTTTGGCAGTTTTTGGGACGGCATAAAAATTGTACGCCTGAATGCTGACGGTAACCGTGCCGACAGCAACGTCCACTCGCTTGCGTCACGGGGCGGCGGGGCCATTGAAGCGCCCGTCATTATCAAGCGTTGCGGATACTATTATCTCTTTGTTTCTTTTGACAGATGCTGTCAGGGCAGCAACAGCAACTACAACATTCGAGTTGGCCGCTCCACCAATTTGCTGGGGCCTTACTATGATAAAAGCGGCCGCTCCATGTTGAATGGTGGCGGCACGCTACTGGTATCCGGCAATTTCAACTGGCGGGGTCCGGGCCACAACTCTGTATTCTTCAGCAACGGCAAAGCCTACAACCTCTATCACGCCTACCAGGCATTCAATGGCCAACCCAATTTACGCATCTCGGAAATGGCATGGGGTGCCGATGGCTGGCCCATCAGCCCAGGCCCCTAAATGAGCACCAACCCAACGTCATAACAAGAGGATAATAGTGATGAAGACAAGAAAACCAAGGCAGTTGTGGTTGCTGATCGGGTTGATGATACCAGTACTGTGCTGGGCTGATGCTGAAATCACTCGCAACAATGATGGAAGCTGGTGGGCACGGGTTAACGGCTCAACCGTATATAACGGTTCGCGCTACTTTGATGCCATCAACGCCGCCGCCAACAATATGGGGGCAGGAGTCATCAATGTGCGTAACTCTGGTAATTCAGGACCCGATGGGGGCAACGTCTACGGCATACGACCAAGGGCAAACCAGACCCTGGACTTCCATCGGCATACTGTACATGCGGATGGCGGCGAACTGGTGGTGCCCGTCTACTGCGACCGCCGTGACAACATAACCATCCGCAACCTGAAAGTCACCGGCAGCCCCCGCTACGGCATCTGGTTCAGGGGCTGTTCCAACATGGTGTTCGAGAACATCGAAATGGACCTTAGTCCGCATCCGGCAGTGGGACTGGGAATAAGAGTGGATTACTCTTCCGGCCCCAGCAACAACCTGACCATTCGGGGTAATATCAGAATCAACGGCAGCACCACTCACGCTATCGAAACCTATGGTGTGGACGGTTTTTCCATTGGCGATGTGACTGTGACCAACAGCGGCGGCTCCGGCCTATTGCTCAACGACAGCCGCAACGGCACCGTGGGTCGTGTGTGGGGTGAAAGCAACAACTGGGGCGGGGGCTATGCCACCTTCCGGGTAGCCAACAATAACGGTCCCAATGTCACCGTGGAAAGCGTTTACTCCCGCCATTCCGGTCGCGGCTTTTTCAGTGTCACCGGCAGCCACGGCACAACCGTGAAATACGTGGATATCGACAACAGCACCAAACAGAATATCTTTCTGCAAAGTGCCTGGGACACCCATGTACTGGCAGGAAAGGTGAGCAACGGCAATCCGAACTGCCAGCTGGTGGATACCGATACCAGTAATTCCTCCATCCGCGTATCCGGTTGTAGCCCCATCGGCACCCCGCCCAATGGAGGAGGTGGAAGCGCGAGCAACGGTACGGTAAACGGACTTTACCGGATCCGACCACTACACAGCGGTAAAGCCATGGATGTCGCCAATTGCGGCAACAGCAATGGTACCAATGTGCAGCAGTGGGCTTGGCTTAATAACAACTGCCAGCAGTGGCAAATCACCCCGGTGGACGGTATCTGGCACCGCATCTCCCCTGCCGTAGCCACCGGTAAATCGCTGGATGTGGATTCCTTTGCCACTTACGCCGGAGCCAATGTCATGTTGTGGGATTACTGGGGTGGAACCAATCAACAGTTTCGCTTTCAAAGCGCGGGCAGCGGCAAATGGCGGATCGTCAACCGCAACAGCGAGCTTTGCCTGGACGTGGCGGGGATATCCACTGCCAATGGTGCCAACATCCTGCAATGGGAGTGCATTGGCGGGAATAACAACCAGATTTTTGAGCTGATTCGGCAGTAAAAAAAATGCATGGAACTTTACGAAAAATAAGAGGTCTTAATTAAAGTCATTATGATGTTATAATGACGAGTTCTGGGGGCGACATTGGCTTCGACGTCGATTACGAACCCTTAGGTGCATGTCGTGTGGGTAGCAACACACGTACTCCAAGTGCTGCAAATGATAGTTGCAAACGACGACAACTACGCTTTAGCCGCTTAAGGCTAAACCGTCCCGAGTTTTTGCTTGTGGGGATGAAAGGACGGTAACTTTACACAAGATCGCAGCAAAGCGCGCCTGGCGCGGCGTTGTTAAAACCTTAACAGGCTAGCTTGTTACTCCCTGTCTGGTCGGGCCGTAACGAGCGAAATTAATAGACAAGACTAAACATGTAGATCCTTAGGCAGAGGATTGGCGGACGCGGGTTCGATCCCCGCCGCCTCCACCAACACCAAAGCCCCTGCAGAAATGCAGGGGCTTTTTGCCGTTTTAACCATATAATGACCTCTGCGGGTGCCTTGTGTTGTAAGTGTTGTGCAGCATCCCGCGCTATTCGCTTTATTCTGAAGTATCGCAAGTAATGATAGCGTTGCGCAGTTCGTAACCACCCACCAGCTGGTGCCAGCTAATGTCCGGTTCCCGCTCCAGTTTAACGCCAGGCACCTTGAACAGTAATTCCAGAAAGATCCGAGTTTCGTGCAGTGCCACTAGCCACCCGGGACAGCTGTGAACACCGTCACTGAAGCTGAGGTAGCGGCCTAAATTATTTACCCGCTTGGCACGGTCCGGATCAAGTGCAAAAGGACACTCTCCTACCAGCTCTTCGTCCACATTCGCGGCGCGAATATCAATGCCATACAGCTCGCCAGACGGCATGGTTTTTCCGTCAAACCCTTCGAGTTTCTCATTCAGTCGACGATGGACCATTGCAGCGACAGGTTCCAGCCGCAGAATTTCCATCAGGATGGCCAGTTGATCCTTGATATCACCCTGTAGAAAACGCTCACGCAAGGCTTCATCTTCAAACAAATACCAGGCTACCATAATGATGAATTCACGGGTGGTCATCATACCGGCGGTGCCATAGGTCATGCATTCGATGATGATGGACTTTATCGGATAACCTTCTTCGATATAGAACGATAACGCATCGTTCTTTGGGGCCTTCTTCCTCGCTTTCATGGCTGGCCGAACATCCATTAAGAAGAACTGGCCTACCAATGCTCCTTGCCATATTTTTTGGAAAAAACCGGCCACCCCTTCTTTCGGGCGAACAATAGTTTCTTCCATCAGGCGGCGAATGCGGTTTGCACGTGCAAACTGGTCACTGTTGGTAAGCCCCAAAATATCACTAACCACTTCAACAGCCAGTTCGAAACTGAGGTCTTCCAGCTTGGCGGTGCCTGCTTTTTGAAATCGATCCAGCAGCTGCCGCGAAGCTTGATTCATGATCTTGAAGTGCTGATCACTGACGGCTTTAGGAGACAGGAAACGCTGGGTTTTACGTTTCTTGTTGGCGTGCTCTTCACCATCCAGAAAGAAAACTGACATGTGTTCCGGGTTATCGAAGTGTACAAATTCAGCACCGGCACCGGCCTGTAACGAGTTCTTGCTGCGCAAAATCTTCTTGGCTAATTCGGCAGATTTGACCCAGTGGGCACCTTCATCCGGATGCGTATTAGCCATGGCGATTTTAGCGGATTTGCGACGGTCAACGTTGTCGTGCATGGGGCATTGAGAGGGTTTTATCTGATTCATAGCGATCTCATTATTATTGGTACTGTGAAATAGAAATCAGTATTTATAACGTATAAAAGCAACTGTTTAGGGGTTGAGGCGCATCATTATCCTGAACTCCTCTGGGTTATATTTTCATTCCGATGATGATTTCAGGGCTATATGCACCGGAACCCCAGAAAACCGGGGCATAAAATTGATCGACTCCAGATTGTTTTGCAGTGAAGTCAAACGCCCGGTAAAGCTTCCGTTTTGCTGCATAGGGTCGTCAGAGGAAAACAAGTCGCCAAACAAATGAGTCATTGAAATCACGCCACGGCGAAGGGAATTCTCTGCTTTGGCGATGCCCGCGATGCGGCCCGTCTCAGAACTAATGCTGATGGCGTCGCCGTCGTTGATTCCTTCCCGATCCATGTCGTCTGGATTCATGTAGGCCCAATTCACCGGATAACGCTTTTTCGTCGACGCCGCATTTCGGTAGGCACTGTTCATCGTTTCGAGAACCCGCCGGCAGACCAGCAGGTAACTAAAGCCTTCGTTAACGGTGCCTTCCGTCAATATCATTCCAAGATCGGCAGCCACATCCCGCGGACAAAGTTCCAATCTGGCTCCATTATCCCGGTTGGCTGGCAATACGCGCTGCTCCGCTAGTTGAGGACGAACGCCGGAGGGGTTTTCTACTAACTCTTCAAACGACACGCGGCTGTTTTTGCACAAAAATCGCAACATGGCTTCCGGTTCAGGCGGCGTATTCATATCCAGGGGCAAGCCATCTGCGATGGCATCGAAGTCCTGCCCATAGCTCCAGTATTTCAGGGTTAGCGGCAATTTCATACGCGATGCAATCTGCCAAAAAAACTCCCAGTCATGGATGACATCTCCCGGTTTATCCAAGACGGGTGGGGCAAATTGCGCGAAGGCTACGGGATAAAGAGCATCACCTGGAATGGATATATCATGGCGTTCAAACGGCTGCGAAGTAGCGACCACATAATGTGCACGACGAGCCGTTTCATTCAGGCGGGAATCCATTACGATCAGCAGATCCAGATCTTCAAAAGCAGGTACAGTATATTTTGGGTCGCCCAGGCCCATAATCGGATTGCCACCGAAAACAATTAGCGCGCGGATTTTTTCCGGCCCGGGCGCAATGATCTCTTGTGGTAATAATGCAGAAGGGAATTCGCCAAATAGTTGGCCAATGTTTTCCGTACGTAGCTTGTCACCTTGCAGCCAACCTCGACCCGCCGGAACTACCATCTCCATAGGCGTTCTAGGATTCAGTGTCCCCGGATTACGAACCAAATCGCCTGCTCGACGATAGCCACCGACCAGGGCGTTCACAACCTCAATCATATGATCATTAAGGTTGGAGTTCGCCGACATGGACGGCCCCGTACCACTGCCCACAAAGGCGCGCTCAGCCTCGCCAAGCCATTTTGCAGCCTGCTCAATTTGTGCAACAGGCACATCCGCTCGCATAGCCGCCAATTCAGGTGTAAACGGTGCCACCGCCGCACGCAGCTCATCCAGCTGAGAAACGAATCGTTCGCAAAAAGTTCGGTTATACGTGCTATCCCGCAACAGAATATGTGCAATGGCTGCAAAAATAACAGCGTCCTGACCTGGCAATGGCTGTATTAACAGATCAGCAAAGCGCGCGGTTTCAGTTCGCCTTGGATCAATCACAATAAAACGGGTGCCACGCTTTTTAGCCGCCGCAAAGGCTCTTCCCGGAGCGCCGCTTTCACCTGCAGCAAAAGGCATAGTCTGGTGACTGACTAAAGGGTTGTTCCCTACGATCACAGCCAAATCGATATCGGGCAAGGCGGGCTTACCACTCGCCATAAACCCCATTCGCCCCATGGTAACCCATTTGGCGGACTGGTCGATGGTCATGGTGGAAAACAAATTGGGAGTGCCCATCGCAGAGAGAAATGATTTTTCCAACTGCCCCCCGAGCACGCTACGGTAGGCACCGGTTCCGTGATAAAGCGCTATTGACCGCGGACCAAATTCATTACGCAACTGCTGCAGTTTAACGGCAATCTCATCCAGGGCTTTAGAGGAACTGATCGCCTCAAACTTTCCGTCCCCATTTCGCTTCACACTTTGCAGTAAACGCTGTTCTGCACCGTTATGAAATTCAATACTCGATTGCCCTTTGATACACATGTAAGGTCCGTAGGGCGAGACGCTGCCGTCGGCTACCACTTTAATCAGCCTGCCGTTGTCGACCGTGACCTCCATGGGACAAAGCGCACTGCAGTTACGGCAGAATGTTTTGACCTTTTTGGTCATGACGCCGACAGCTCTGATGGACTGGCCTGAAACCATCTGTTGAGCGAACGACTTAACCTTTTACGTGTTACGTGGAGGCGCATTTTCATTTCCGGCGTTCATATCAATTGGCCTGATACTGTGCGAAATTCTATTGACTTGCCTTCTACCCAAGACATAGGATCAAAGAATACAACCATTTGGTTGGTTTTGCTATGAATTTGTAATTCACATACGGTTTTCAAGGTAAGTCCCGCATGACAGAACCACGCGCAACATCCAGAACCCGCCCCGCCGGAAAATCTACTGCCACCAAAAAGACGCCCCGAAAAAAACGCGTTTATCTCCCTGCCGAGGAGCGCCGCAAGCTTATACTGGCTGCAGCACGGGAGGTGTTTGCCAAATCAGGTCTCAAGGGCGCGAGAACGCGAGAGCTGGCGCAAAGTGCCGGTGTCAACCAAGCCACTTTGTTTGAGCATTTCAGCTCTAAAGAGGAGCTTTTTTCTGCTGCGATCATTGAGCCGTTGCAATCCATGTTGGAGGGCTCACGCCAGCGCGCTACCGGATACGCAAGCGCCAGTTCAGACGCGGATCTACTCGAGCGAGTGCGTGAAGGGCTGGAGCAGCATATGCATAGCATGATCGAAATGTATCCCTTGTTGGTTCAGGCATTGTTATCCGACCCAGAGTTGGGTGCGAAGATTTATAACGAACACCTGGAACCAATGTTCGCCTCACGCTCTGAACTGATGAAAGAATTTGTCGATCCCCACATCAATCCGAGGTTGTTACAACTGGCAAGCTTCGGCATGTTTTTCGCCGTTGCAATGGATCAAACACTATCTGATAACCCCATCGAGCCCAAGGATCTGGCACAGCATCTCAGCGATATTATTTTGTTTGGCTCCTCCAATATGAAACGCGAGAGAAAGCCAAAAATAAGCAAATAGAAAAACTTCACGAGCCCAAATTTCAACTCTACTGCCCACTGAGTCTATCCAGCATTGAGTTTCACAGTTTTTTCACTGGGCGGACGATCCCTGACATGCCGAGCAGGCACACTGGTCTGATTAGCAAACTCCAGATACAACCAGATGATTGTATCTGCCATGGCGGGCATGTAGACTAAATACAACCAAACGGTTGGTTCAATATTTCACCTTGCTGCCAGCAATTAAGATTGGTTTTCGGCTTATAAAACGGCGCAACATCAACTGGAGAACGAGCATCCAATGACAGACCATCACGGAATACGGCTCGACGGTCGCATCGCCTTGATTGCCGGCGCATCCTCTGGACTAGGTGCCGGCTTTTCTCGTTTGCTGGCAGCGGCCGGAGCCAAGGTAGTACTGTGTGCAAGGCGCCGGGACCGGGTTGAGGCACTGGCACAGTCCCTTAACGCAAGCGGAGCGCAAGCCGTTGCTGTAGAAATGGATGTCACTGACAGTATGCAGGTAGCCAAAGCATACGACGTTGCCGAATCTCATTTTGGTGTCGTTGATACCATCATTGCCAATGCAGGAACGGCTCGTGGCGGCCGCTCCACAGAGGTGACCGAACAGGACATCAGACAGGTTATCGACACCAATTTGTTAGGCACCTTTTTGGTTGCCCGTGAAGGTGCAAAACGACTGATTGCCAATGACAGCAAGACCAGTGAACGCGGCCGCATGGTTTTCATCGGTTCGATTACGGCGCAACAAAACCATACTGGCGACGCAGCGTATGCCGCCACCAAGATCGGTATTGCCCATCTGGGCCGTCAGTTTGCAAAGGAATGGGTACGCCAAGGGATCAACGTTAATACGATTCAACCTGGCTGGATACATACGGAAATAAACGACGCCTGGTTCAACTCGGAGGAAAGTAAAACTGCCATTGCGTATTTGCCGAGAAGACGCATGCTGGAGGCAAACTCACTCAACGATATGCTGCTGTATATGTGCTCGGATCGATCCAAAGCAATTACGGGTGCCACACTCACAATAGACGACGGTCAGTCACTGTAGTCACTGCAACTTCAGCATTCTGATACGACTCTGCAAAAGACTAAAGCTTCGCCGCCTGAATATGCATCCAATCAAAGTTGCGGGTGCGCCCCAGGCTGACCCAGCCTTCCGACTCCCAGCAACGCCACCATTCGTTGTATTCCGGTCGCGCAAAGGCCGCGCGATCCCTGCCCCATTTGTATTGATTGTGGTCGGGATCATAATCTACCGCGATGCCCCAACTGTGCATGGAGTACCGGCTACCACCTCGCATCTTGCGGACATTTAGACAACCACCCCACAGATCCAGCCGCAGCTGTTTGATACCGTCAATGCCGTAGGCTGATAACACCTTATTCAGAATTCGGGACAGGCTGTCGTGAACCTTTTCATGGCAGGAATAGCGCTGCACAATCTGGCGGGTGTTCCAGGCAAGTTTGTGAGGATAGGGCAGCTCCAACAGGGTTTGGTGTTCACCCACATCGCCGTAATATTCCCGCAAAACGGATTCCGGAGTCTGGTGCGGCCAATGATTGGGGTTGGTCTCCTGTTCCTGCAGTTCTTCAGGTCGCCATACGAGTTGCTCTGCTCTATCCAACTCCAGCTTGTCGTACAGCACATCAAACGCGTATTCGGTCTGGGGTCCCCAGTAAGCGTCATCCTTGCCATATTCAATGGCATGTTGTTTGGCCAATGCCTGGATGTACTGAGCCATGATTCTTTTGTTGCTGAGACCGGGATTCATACCTGCGGCAAGCAAAGCCTGCCTGGTTTTTTTACCAAACACGCCGTCAACCGGTCCCGGATTTTTGCCCGCCTGCTGCAATTGCTTTTGGATAAACTTAATGTGCTTTTTTGTGAGTGACATAACTCAAACTCAATACCGAGGATTTCGCTACGACCAGCTCAGGTCCTGCTTTCGAAACGGCGTAGTCCGCACGCGCTTGCCAATCGCCTGGTAGATTGCATTGCCAATCGCCGGCCCTACCGGGCCAACCGGAGCTTCGCCAATAATCGCAAACCGATCATGACCGGACAGCGCTTCGAAGTGAATATTGATCTGGGGAATATCAGCCATTTTAAGCAAAGGAATCGTGTCCAGATTCCCTTCCACAATGGCGCCGTCCTTAATGGTCAGGCCATCATTCAAAGCCATATTGAGGCCAAAAATAACGCCACCCTGAAGTTGTTGCAGCACAGCATCGCTATTCACGATGCGACCGCAATCGAAGGTGAGATCGATACTGTGCACCGTCAACTCACCGGCCTTACTGACTTCCACATGGGCTACAGCGCAGACGGTGCTGCCGGCTTGCCTGGCCCCGGAATGAGGCCAATTGCTGATCGCAATACCCCGCCCCTGCCCTTTGGGCAACGGCTGCCCCCAACCGGCTTTTTCCGCCGCCAGCTTGAGACAATCAGACCAGGCAGGATCCCATTCCGCCAGCAGGTCAAGCCGATATTGCAACGGATCAAGGCCCGCAGCTACAGCACATTCATCGATAAAGGTTTCCACCGTGAAGGCGTGGGAGTTATAGCAGGGGCCGCGATAGGCACCGGTGGCAATATGGGTGGGCAACTTGCTGGTGGCGATGCGCACGTTGGGTATTGCACCACTGGCGGCATAGGCCATATCGGTATAGCCCAGACTTAACTCCATACCGCTGAAACAGGTTTCGCTTTGCAGCGCAACCAACTTGCCCTGCTCATCCAGTCCGGCCTGGTAACGGGCCGCGAGGGCCGTTCTGTAAGAACCCTGACGGGTGGTTTCCTCGCGGGACCAAATAGCTTTCACCGGCACGCCCGGATACTCACGGGCAATGGCGACCACTGAACGAACATCATCACCAATGACACGACGTCCAAAGCCGCCACCCACCAGGGTTTGGTGGAATACCACTTTGTTCGGGTCCAGGCCACTTTCATCCACCGCCACCCAGAAGGCTTGCTGCATATCCTGGGTTGGGTGCCATACTTCCAGGCCATCATCAGTCAACAGCGCAGTGCCGTTTAACGGTTCCATGGTGGCATGTTCACAGAACGGAGTGTAATAGGTTGCCTCCACCGTTTGCGCCGGGACCACCGAATTCACATCACCTTTTTTGGTAAGTGCCGCACCGCCCCAACGCTCCAGCACCCGATCCTGACGTTCGTTGAGTTTTTCTACTGATGACCAGAAAGTTCCCAGTCCCAGATCCCACTCCACCGGCAACGCATCCAGCGCTTTCTTCGCTTGCCAGTAGTGCTCGGCAATCACCGCCACTCCGCTGTGACATTCCGAGCCCTCCAGACCGAATGTGGCATCCGCCTGGACCGGGGACCCCACGGTTTTGGCAGGATCAATCACCACCACCGCTTTCACTCCCGGCATACCCAGTACCGCCTCTGGTTCATGGTGCTTGAGCACGCCACCATGAACCGGGCATTGCCGTACCGCGGCATACACCATTCCGGGCAGGATTACGTCCATGCCGTAAATCGCCGTGCCTCTCACCACCTCCGGCAACTGCAGTTTATGAGGCTTGGTTTTACCCAGCATACGCCACTGGCTTTGCGGCTTAATGGTGGGCTCCACTTCCAGTTCAATGCCTGCTGCATCGGCAGCTACTTCGCCAAAACGCAGGGTACGGCCCGTGGCTGTATGAGTCAGCACACTGTCCCGGGCCTGAATCTCAGTTACCGGCACATTCCAACGCTTTGCGGCTGCGGCCTTGAGCCGCTCCCGGGCGCTGGCACCCAGCTGCAGGGTGTAAGGCATGCGGTCATGGTCAGTGCTATGGCCGCCGAAGAACGGCTGCAGCCCGACTGCGTAACTGCCTGGTTGCTGGTACTCCCGGCTGAACAAGGCAAACTCCACTTTGACCTTGTCCCAGGCACACTCCAACTCTTCCGCAATGTTCACAGCTTGCTGGGTGGAGGCACCATTACCAATTTCCGGCGTGGGCACCGTCACGATCACACTGTCATCCGGCAAGATTTTCAGCCAGGGAGAGAGCTCTGCTTCTGCACCAAGCGCCGAAGGCTGCCGGGTTGATGCCAACGCATCAGCAGGCAACAACTTCAGCGACAAACCACCCGCCACCACGCTGGCAGAGATCAGAAATTTGCGTCGAGACATAAGTTCGGGTGACATAGGTTCGGGTGACATGGGCGCGGTTCTGGCCATGAGGCGTTTCATACTTTCACCTCCTGTGCCGCGCGTTTGATCGCGTCACGAATACGGGGATAGGTACCACAACGGCAGATATTGGAGATGTGGGTATCGATGTCTTCATCGGAAGGGTTGGGAATACGCTTCAGTAACTCGGCCGCCGCCATCAACATACCGGCCTGACAATAGCCGCATTGCGGTACATTCAATTCCACCCACAATTTTTGCAGCACATGATCACCGGATTCGGACAAGCCCTCAATGGTGGTGATCTCCGCACCTTCCAACGCCTGCACGGGAATTTGGCAGGAACGAACTGCAGAACCGTTAAAGTGCACGGTACAAGCGCCACACAGGCCGGCACCACAACCGAATTTGGTGCCGGTCAATCCGAGATGATCGCGCAAGGTCCAAAGCAAGGGCGTACTGGGGTCGATATCCACCGCCTGGGGTTGCCCGTTCACATTAAACTTGATGGTGCTCATTCCAATCCCGCTCTCTTTTTTGCCAATGCTTCGAAGTCGGCATTGATGTTCGCCAAAACCTGATCGGTGATGGTGTTACGATCGAACTTCTGCATGAAATTCAGGGTAAAGCCACGGCCCTGGCCAATGTCAGGGTGCGTGGAAAATCCGGGTAAATGCTTGTCGACAATATCCCTGGCTTCCGGGTCATCCAGAATCACCCCCACCAGGGTCGAACCCGTGGTGTACACCACCACACTGGAACCTTCCAGCTTATCCAGTTCGGCGTCCAATTCAGACAAACGCTGGTCGGTGACCAAATCGGGGTAATAGGGTTTGATATCGATGAGCGTCAAAGGGCGGGCAACAGCGATCTGGCGCAAATCGGATACGCCCGGGAGATGTTTGTCCAGTAGCTCCCGGGCTTCAGCAAAGTCCAGCAAAGCGCCGATCTCTGATTCCTCCACAGAATAGGAAATACCGGGCAAGGTTACGGTGGGCTCCTGGGAAGGCAGGAAATAGGATACAGCCACCCCGAGTACGGCAATCACTACCACAGCGATACCAATAATCAGGGGAAGTTTGCGTCGGGACATAACTTATAGCCAACTAAAAAAATTATCGTTATTCTCTATTACTATACAGCATTGTTGATTATAAAGAAATTTCGTTCTAGCGCCCCACCAACCGATCCACAAACTTTCCGGTCTCGTGCAGTACGTCGCGCCGCTGGGGGAAAAAGCGAATGCTCATGAAACCATGGATCATATCCTTGTAATCCAGGAAGGTGACCGGAACCTGCTGTTCCTGCAGCATTTTTGCGTAGAGTTGCCCGGCATCATGGAGGGGGTCAAACCCTGCGGTCATTACCAAGGCTGGCGGCAGACCGCTGAGATCCTGCGCCATCATGGGTGATAGACTGGGGTGGGCAAGATCCTCGACCTGGGCACAGTAAGCCTGGTGAAAGCCTGCGATCATCTCCGAAGACAGGCCATAGCCATCGCTGAAATGGATAATGCTGTCGTATTGAGTGCCACGCATGTCCGTCTGCGGGTAATACAGGATCTGCCCCTTGATCCTGGGTGCTCCCGCTTCCATGGCTTTGATTGCAACCACGGAGCTGATGGACGCACCGGCGCTGTCACCGGCAACGAATACTTTGTCAGGGGCCGCGCCCAACTCAGCGGCATGATCCGCTACCCACTTTACGGCGGCATAACCATCCTCAATGGCCGCCGGGTAGGGGAACATGGGTGCCAAGCGGTATTCAACCGAGACCACCACGGCTTTCGTGGCATTGGCGAGGGAACGGCACAGATCATCAAATATATCCACACTGCCGAGCACGAAACCGCCGCCATGAAAATACACGATGACCGGCAAATCCCCCTCCGGCTCGACCGTCTTGCGGGGCCAGTAGACCCTGGCGGGCAAGTCGCCTTCACCACCGCCGACACTGATATCGCTGGTGTTTGCCACCGGTTCATTTGGCAGTAAAGAGCTTAGGGGGTAAAGCAAATTCACCCGTAACGGCAAACGAAACTCCATCGACTTTTCAGGCTTAAGCCGAATTCCAAAATCCAGCAGGTTGAGAGATAAGGCCGCCCGCATATCCAGGTGCCCATGGGGCGTTTGAGCCACAAGGCGGGCAAGATAAATGAACGCCACCACGCCCAGCAAAGCAAAGAAATACGCGCAGAAATACAGGCTGAGCAAGGTAACCAGCAGCGACAATATAAGCAGGGGCTTCTTATTATGAGTAATCATGTGATTGCACAATTGATCCAACACCAAGGATGGATCATTAATAACACCCTGGGTACGTAAACTCAATCAGCTGGTTTACGATGACGGATCAGAACCGTCTGGGTACAAAAGCCCACTGCCCCACGCTCATCAAAGAGCTGGCCCACTACCGTTCCCGCCCCAAAATCGTCATAGGTTGCATGGGTTTGTATACCCACCCACTCCCCTTCAACCTGACGATGAAGATTGATGGTGGTATCGGGATTGATGCCGAAATAGGGTTGTGCATCGAAGGCTTCTCCCGTCAGAATCCGATTGCTGATGGCCGGAATGGAATAGGTCCAATCCGAGGCCAGGGCCACCCGCATCAGCGGGGTGACAGTCAGACCCGCCAGCACCGGTTGCTTCAAACGAATCCACATAATGGCTGGTTTAACCTGGACATCAACGCGAATTTCAATGGCATTATGGAAACCTTTCCTGCCCGCAATTTGCTGAAACAGGGGAAAGGGTAGCGGATCAGGCAACTTCGGAATATCTCCCGCAAACTTCAGGCGCTCCACCACCGGAACCTCATCCAAGCGATAGCGCATCGCACTGCCACGCACACATTCCTTACCATCCGCCAGAATGTAAAGATCCAGGGTTTCAACATTACGCCCGCCACGGCGCACCTCAGATTGCAACTCAATAGGTGCGATCGGCGCAGCACTCATCATATCCACAGTCAACCGGGTTACCTGCCGGGGTATCTCTGAAGGCACACGTTCCACCGCCATGGCCGCCATCAGCAACATGGCGCTGCCATGCTGCGTTCCGGGATACCAGGGCCCCGTTGCCAGGTGGGTGGGCATCAACAGCTCACCTTCCTGGTGAAAAACGGGAAAATCCGCGGGAATCTCGATTGAACTCATTAGGCATTACCTTTGATACAACTGCAAAAGGCAAGATGGTAAGCAGCTTTAGCAGCAATGACTATGACAGGAATTGACAAAACGATGCCCAAATTGAGCACCCGTTATTTAGCTTACGTAAACCGCCATCAATAAAGTCGACAAAACGGCCGGCCAACTCTAGTATTGGGGCTGGCACAGACGGAATGTAGTTAAGCGAACAGAATGCAAAGTATTTCAAGTAAGATCGTCGAGTTCATAGTTCGTTATACCGGGGTCAAAAAACGGAACAACGCGCTGTTGCCCAAGCGCAGCGAGCGCACGACTCCTCCTCCCAACTATCCCCCACCAAAAAAGTTTTACCAAGAATATGCCATTGAGGAACACGCACTTGGTGAGAATAAAATATGGCTGCTGGGCCCCAGAACCAGACCCGCAAAAACCTGGATCTTCTACATTCACGGCGGCGCTTTTGTTGACGGCGTGATGCCCGCCCACTGGCAATTTCTTGGACGCCTGGTGAAGGATGTGGATGCGTTGATCGCTATACCGGACTATCCGCTTACACCTAAGGCCAATGCTCAGCAAACGATGAAAGCCCTGATCGATGGCTATCACTTTTTCCAGCAGCACTCCCATCCACAAACGGTCATCTGTATGGGGGACTCGTCCGGTGGTGGAATGAGCGTGGTTTTATCGCAACAATTGACCGGCCATCAGCAGAAGGGACCATCGCAACTCATACTGCTTTCACCCTGGCTGGATATTTCCCTCAAGAATCCGGCGATTGAAGCCGCCGACAGAATTGATCCAATGCTCGGACTGGCTGGTCTAAAGAGTACCGCCGGATGGTATTCCAAAGATCTCGGTTTGGAGCATCCCCTGGCAAATCCCATGCACGGCAACTTGGGGAGCTTGCCCCCCGTTACCTTGTTTATCGGCAGCCATGATCTTTTGCAACCGGACTGCGAGCTTTTTCGGGATAAGCTATTGGCAGCAGGTGTTGAGATTGACTACCGCAACTTCGACAAGATGTTGCATATCTGGATGTTCCTGCCGGTGAAAGAAGCCAAACAGGTGCATCAGGAAATAGCGGCCAAGCTCCGCTCCCTTTAATTCGGTTTCTTAAGCCGGTTTCCTGATTGAACCAATCGGCTGCGCCCGCTCCTCAATATAACGGGTACGCTGGGAATAATCGGCAGGATTAAGCAACGCTTCCTGCAGGTTGGTTGCAATAGAGCGGGCTACATTTCTGGCCCGCTCTGTATAAGGGCCTTGAAAGGATTCATCCAACGTGGCTTCAAAGAACGACAACCAGCGGGAAAAATGCCGTGCGGTGAAAGCCTGCTGCTGATGAACATCCCGATGAATGTTCATCATGTGGCTGTTATAACCTGTTTCCCCCAGCAATAACTTGCGCCAGAAGGCCTTGATCTTAGGAAGGTGGTGTTCCAATTCAATCTTGGCGGTATCCACAAAAATCGGACTGAGTTCTTTATCTGCTAACAATTGGTTATAAAAACTCTCAACAAAATCACTAATTGCTGCTGGAGAGTCCAGATCTCGCTTGGTTTGCATAATCACAACTACATTTCCGAAAACCACTCCAGTGTACCCCATGGTCAACACGCTCATAAACCCTAGCCATTCCGGCCAAATGCTTTTGTCACGCTCGCACCCATAAATTCAACCTGTATATGCTTACCCCGTTTCGCGGATGCATTCGAACATTCCTCTATTCCCAGCCTTGTATCAGGGACGCAGTTAGCAGGAGCCAAGCAACTGACTGTGCTGTTCCCGGCGCAGGAAGATAAACCAAGAAAAACAAGGAATGATCATGAACGTAAAATCTGCCCTACCCAAATGGATCGCTGTTATCGCCCTGCTTTCCTGCAGCGTACTCTCCAACCAGGCACTGGCAATGAGTCAGGTCCCCCCGACGGACCCCGGCGATGATCCAATGGGCGACTGCCCATCCACCGCCATTTGCCGAAGTGAAGCTCCTGGTTCCTACAGTGGCAACGGCCCCTATGGCTACCGTTCCTATACTTTGTCACGGCTGCAGACACCAGGCGGAGCAACGGTTTATTATCCTGCCAATGCCCAGCCTCCTTTTGCCGGCATGGTCTTTACACCTCCGTACACAGGCGTCCAGGCCATGTATGCCGCCTGGGGACCATTCTTCGCATCCCATGGATTTGTTATGGTGACGATGGACTCCAGAACTACCCTGGATACAGTCGACCAACGGGCATCGCAGCAGAAAGAAGTACTGGATGTACTGAAAGGTGAAAACAACCGCTTCGGCAGTCCACTGCAAGGGAAACTGGATACCAGCCGCCTGGGCGCGGTGGGCTGGTCCATGGGAGGTGGTGCCACCTGGATCAACTCCGCCGAATACCGCGGACTTAAAACCGCCATGTCCCTGGCAGGACACAACCTTTCAGCCATTGACATTGACTCCAAGGGTTATAACACCCGGGTACCCACTTTGTTGTTCAACGGTGCTCTTGACCTCACCTACCTGGGTGGCCTGGGGCAATCCGATGGCGTCTACAATGCCATTCCCGCCGGTATCCCTAAAGTGTTCTATGAAGTGGCGTCGGCCGGCCATTTCGACTGGGGCACACCAACCGCAGCCAATCGCAGCGTGGCGTCACTGGCATTGGCCTTCCACAAAGCGTTCCTGGATGGCGACACCCGCTGGGTGCAATACATCAGAAGGCCCAGTTCGGATGTAGCCACCTGGCGCACTGCGTATCTGCCTTAATTATCTGCCTTAATACAACCCACCGGAACTGTGCCTTCAGCGGCCGGTTCCGGTATTCTTTCGCCACCAGCAAGGACCAAGATAATGAAGCAGACCAGAGCAAGGTTCGGATTTACCCCTACACTGCTGGGCAGCATCGTTGTGGCAGCAGGTTTGGCCTATACCCTGCTGCCGACATCACCGGAAGATGTAGCGGTCGAACCGCAGGCCAGACAAAATCCATCGGTTGTTGAACATGAAACTGAAGAGGCCCACACGCCAATTCACATGAGTGTGTCTGCGAAAGAACCTGGCGTGGCCCCATCGTTACATCATGACACCCGTGAAACCACCCCGGAAGCCGATCCGGATTTCGACAGCATGCGTGCTGCACAGCATCAGCAAGTGCAGTATCTGAAAGAGATCAACCCGGACAACCTGATGATTCCCACGGAAAAGACCGAGCTGGAAGTGGAGCAAATGCTGGCGGAGATGGAGCGCCACCGGGAATTACAACAACGGATTGATGAAAATACGGCCAGCGATGAAGAACGCCAACAGTACGTGGCCTTGCATCGCCAGAAACTGCAGCAAGAGCTGGAACTCATTCAGTTATGCGAGGATGTCGTCGCCAATTCACTGGAAACAGAAGAGATCCATCAAGCTCAACTTTGCACACGGATTGTGGAAGCCAGGGAGCAGCGACTCCAGGTCATTGAAGCATCCCTGCTGGCGCTGGACGAATTGCTCACAACGCGCATGGATTGATCCAGACCCGGTTTACAATTGGGTAAATAATCTGTTTGATTCAGTGCTGAATTAGCGGTCACCCCCAAGGGACCGAGTCGGTAAAATCGCCTCCAATAACGATAAATGACGACAGAGGAGAAACCGACATGTCTGAAGCATGGATCATTGACGTAGCCCGCACCCCGCGCGGCGTTGGCAAACAGGGCAAAGGCGCCCTCTGGGAAGTGCATCCCCAGCGCCTGATGTCCACAGTGCTGAAAGCCCTGGCCGAGCGTAACGCGCTGAAAACCGAAGAAATCGACGACGTTATCATCAGCTGCAACTACCAGTATCTGAAGCAGGGACAGTGTATTGCCCGCATGGCCGCACTGGATGCCGGTTACGATATCCGTTCCTCCGGCGTCGCCATCGACCGTTTCTGCGGCGGCGGTATCACCTCTGTCAATATGGCGGCAGCCTCGGTTATGTCCGGTATGGAAGACCTGGTGGTAGCCGGTGGAGTGGAAATGATGTCCTACCAGAAGGAACAGGGGCTGCTGGGCCCCCTGGACGGCTGGAACCTCCACCTACGGGAAATGTTTCCCCAAATCAACGTTGGTATTGCAGCGGATATCATCGCCACTGAATTGGGATACAGCCGTGCAGGGCTGGACCGGTTCGCAGCAGAGAGCCAGCGTCGTGCAGGTATCGCTATGGAAGAAGGCCGCTTCGACAAAAGCCTGATTCCGGTTTACAAGGACGATGGCAGCCTGGCGCTGGATCATGAAGAATTTCCCCGTCCGATCACCACCGCTGACAAGCTGGGCGAATTGGCGCCTGTGTTTGCCAACTTCATGGATCTGCCCTACTTCGATTCCGGCCTGACCTATCGTGAAATGGTCCGCAAACGCTGGCCCGACCTGGAAATCAATCATGTTCACCACGCCGGCAACTCATCCGGTGTAGTGGACGGCGCCGGCGCAGTAGTAGTGGCCTCTCCTGAATACGCCAAAGCCAACGGCCTGAAGCCACGGGCGAAGATCAAAGCCATGGCCAATATGGGGCATGCGCCGGAGTACATTCTGAATGCGCCGGTTGATGCCGCCAGAAAAGTACTGGGCAAGGCCAAAATGAACCTGTCGGATATCGACCTGTTTGAAGTCAATGAAGCCTTTGCCGTGGTACCCATGAAGTTCATGCGTGAACTGGAGGTCGACCACTCAAAACTCAATGTGAATGGCGGTGCCATCGCATTGGGCCACCCCATTGGTGCCACCGGTTCCATGCTGATCGGCACCCTGCTGGATGAACTGGAGCGTCAGGACAAAGCAACCGGAATGGTCACCATGTGTGCCGCCGGTGGCATGGCGCCCGCCATTATCATCGAACGGATGTAAGCGGTGACTGAAGGTGAGATGCGAGTCACGTATCTCACCTTACCCATTTCTTTCCCCACCTGAGATGCAATGACTTTCCAGGCGTGATATACAAACTGTCTGATAACACGTAGTCAGGGGGTTATTATGTCAACAGAAGCCATTCCCGTGTTTCCCTTAAACACGCCTCTTTTGCCCGGCTGTCGATTACCACTGCAGATTTTCGAAAAGCGTTACCTGGATATGGTGGCCTGGTGCATGAAACAGGATCAGGGCTTTGTGGTTACCCTGCTGCAACCGGGCTCTGAACGTCGTGAAGTCATTCGCCCAGATCAGGAAGCCACAGAAACAACGCCTTTTTATGGTATTGGCACCCTGGCCCGAATTGTGGATTTCGGACAGCGCGAAAATGGGTTGTTGGCCATATCCATTGAAGGCGGCCCCCGCATGGAGCTGACCGATGTCAGTCAGCAGGCCGATGGCCTCTGGACCGCACATCCCCTACCCCTACCGGAAAGCGGTGAGACCGGAGACTCAGACCTGGAGTCACTGCGGGATTTACTGGAGCAGATTCTGAGGGTGAACGGGATGAAAGACGACGCTGCCGAGGACTATACCAGCGAGCAGGTAATGAATTATCTGGTGATGCTGCTCCCGATTCCCACCACAGAAAAGCAGGAGCTGATCTCCTGCGGCAACCTCCACGAACGCTGGCAGGGCTTGAAACGGGCCATTACCGGGCTCATTGAACGCCAGGATGAATCCGGCCCAAGCTCTCACTGACGGCCGCCGGAAACCTGTTGCGAGGCCGCAGTTTGCAACCGTGATACCGGCGCACTTTGCCGGATCACATCCCGCAACTGCTCCAGCATCACCGGTTTGGGTAAATACGCGTTCATACCGCTGGCAAGGGCTTGCTTCACTTCATCCTCTGCCGCTTTGGCACTGAGGCCGATGATCCAGATCCCATCCAAGCCGGATTCACGAATGGCCGCTGTGGCCTGATATCCATCCATCACCGGCATATCGCAATCCATCAAAATAATATCCACCGGGTTGACCGTGGCATAGTCGAACGCCTGGCGGCCATCATCCACCATGGTCGGTGCAATATTCAGCTTTTCCAACAGGCGCCTCACTACCAACTGGTTTACCGGATTATCCTCCGCCACCAGCACCTGCAGGTCGCTCCAGCGCCCATCACACAATCCGCTCCGGCGCTGAACGGGCGCTACCTGTTCAGGCGCCAACAGTAGAAGCAATTCATGGCGCAATTTTTTCAGCACCACCGGCGTATGAAGAAAGTGCGCCTGTTGCGTTCCTTGACGGGACAAATCCACATAACTCACTCCCAGTTGCAGCACCGGGGGTAATGCCTTGAGATCGGCAATACGCTCACACTCGCTGGCGCAGCTCCCGCCAAGGATCAGCACATCCTGTTCGGCGAGCTGCTCCTTTATTCCCAGGCAAGAGGCGACCGTCACTTCCAGCCCCCAGCGCTGCAGCAGACGCTGGTAACTTTCCCGCACCAGCCCCTCACTTTCCACCACCAAAGCCCGTTTACCCTGCAGCCCATTCACTTCCGGCGAAGCCAGGTTGGTATGAGGCACCGGCAACGACACAATAAATCGGGAGCCTTTACCCTCCTGGCTGAACATATCGATGCCACCGCCCATCAACTCCGCCAGCTTTTTGCAAATGACCAGTCCCAAACCACTGCCACCATAGCGACGCACAATGGAACGATCTGCCTGGGAAAATTCCTTGAACAGACGCCCCTGCTCCTCCTGCGTCATTCCGATACCCGTGTCTTCCACCTCGATCACCAGGCTGCCACCTGGTGCCTGCATATATAAGCTGAGCTTTACACTACCTTGCTCGGTAAATTTGAACGCATTCCCCAACAGATTGTTGATGATTTGCTTTACCCGCACCGGGTCCAGTTTCAGGGTCAAAGGCACCGTGCGGTCAATACTCACGATCAGCGGAAGATTGCAATTACGGCTTTGCACCGAAAACAGCATGATGCACTCGTCCACCAGGGCTTCCACATCCACCTCAATGGGATCAAACTCCAGCTTGCCGGACTCAATGCGGGTGTAGTCGAGAATATCATTGATGACGGTCAGCAGGCTTTTGGTGGACTGAAAAATGGTTTCCACATAACTGGCCGGTTCCGGTGGCAACTTTGAATAACGCAACAGATCCGCCATCGCGAGCACGCCATTCATCGGCGTTCGAATCTCATGACTCATGGCCGCCAGGAAATCGCTTTTGGTCTGGCTCAACTCCTTCGCCTTGGATGCCTCGAACTCAGCCCGGGCCTGTTCGTCCTTTGCTTTCTGGCCTTCGGATTTGAGCATCTTAATCCGCTCAGCCAGTGCCAATGACAGCAGCACCACTTCCAAAGTGGTACCCACTTCCACCAGGTTTTCCGTCCATAAGGTAACGGGTAACAGACCAAACTTGCTCAACGCCATCATGCTGCTGCCTAAAATAAAACACAGCCAGGACAGGGTAAAATACAGCGCGGAACGATCACCGGCCCGAAGGCGACGAATGCTGATCACCGCAATAATCGCCACCATTAATTGAATCAACAGAGTGGCCACCGGCACCAGATAGTAATGACTGATAAACAACACGCCGAACAGTACCATTACCCCCGAACCACTGATCAGCTGCATGACCAGGTCGCCCCTGGCATTGAGCACCCCCAGGTTCAGGAAGGTGCGGGTAAACCAGGGCCCGAAGATGATGGCAAACGGGAGTAAGGTGATCATGGCGACCCGCGAAAACTCATCGCTGTAGGGCCACAGGAAACGTTGCCCAAAACCCCAGTACAACAGCTGAAACAGCGTCATGGTACTGGACCAGAACACGTACAACAGATAGACCTTTTCCCGCACGGCAAAGTACACAAACAGGTTGTACACCACCATCACCAACATGGCACCGAAAAAGAGGCTGTGCATTCCCAGCATCATTTCCTGACGGGAGTAAAAATCCCGTTCAAGAGAAAAACGGGTATCCAGTTGCACGCTGAAGGCGGACCGGGCTCGCCATACCAATTGCCAGTGGGCACCGGCAGGGATGGTCAATATGAAGGAAGGATTTTGGTTGGGTACCGGCCAATTCACGTACGCCACGGACAACCCGGTGCGCTGGCGGTCGATGATCCGATCATTCGCGCTGTCCAGAACCACCATCTCCGCCCAGTCCAACAGCGCCTGATCGGTACTGACGACGACCGTCAGCGGCTCGTCAGCGACATTACGGATATGGGTATGGAGCCAGCATTCCTGTGTGGTAAAGCCATGATTGATCGGGCCTTCTGCAATGGCTTCCCAAGACTCAGACTCAAGATAAGGGCGGAGCTGATCAGGAGACAGCTGTGGGTTGTAGGGGAAACAATGAGTAAAGCGCGGGCCCCGCTCCAGCCCCGGCAACACGGACAAAAATTGCGTTTCGGAAAAACCGGTGCCGGGTAGCCACAACAACCAGGCAATGGTCAAAACCCGCCAAATCCTGGAAGCGTCCTGCTTTGTTAATCCCACACAGTTCAATATCAATAACCCGTTGATCGGTGATTTCCATGGGGACCGATATAGATACCCTGTGTAATTATCGCACAATCATGAAAAACAACAACGGAGCGGCCTTTGCGCCCCTGATAGCTTCTGCGTGTGATACTAACATACTGTCGCGTTTAGGTTTTCCGACCAGAACCCTGGCCCAAACCAAATTACCAAGACAATTCCATCTCGTTGCGGTGGGAACAGCTGAGACCGGCAGCCACTTCAAGCGCTTCGATACCCGACTCGAGATGCATCAACATCCGCTGCATAGAAGGTAAGGTACGGCGACAAGCGGTGAGACCAAATTCCAACTGGTCGTGGTAACTCAGTATTGTGATGTTCAATGCCAGCCGATCCAGCGGCATGGAGACCGGATACATTCCCCGCAGGCGGGCGCCATTCCAATACAGTGGTTGCTTGGGACCCGGCACATTGGAAATCAAAACATTAAACGCCTGCCATCTCGGGATCAAACCGGTCAGCATCTGCATACCGGCGGGGGTCAGCATCAACGCGGTGTAAGCCATGATTTCCTGCTGGCTCATGGTTTTCATACGTTGCTTGGCCTCCTGTACGGACGCTTTCACAATCTGGATGCGCTGGGCAGGATCCGGTGTGTGGGTGCCAAGGTTTGCCAGAATGGTGACGATCTGGTTTCCCCCGATACTTTCGTCTTCCCGCAACGATACCGGTATGGCGGCAATCAGCGGCTGATCCGGCAACGCATTCTGGTCCAGCAGGTAATCCCTCAATGCACTGCCACAGATCGCCAGCACCACGTCGTTGATGGTGGCGTCGAAGGCTTTGGCAATGGCGCGGATGCGGGCCAGGGAAAAAGACTCTGCAGCAAACCGACGGGAACCGGTAATACGATCATTCAACACACATTGCGGTGCTTGAAAAATACTGGTGTAAGCAGAGTCGGTTTTCGATTTCCGCCAGGCATCCCGAACTGCTTTGGCAACATGGGGAATGGCTGTCAGGTTATTACGAATACCGGCGCGGGCCGCCGCCACCAAAGTGGTTGCATCCAGCCTGTTGGTCAGTTTGGCATCTGACTTGGATTTAAGATCAAAGGCCCAGACCGGCGGCATATTACGTTCGTTGGGATCGGTGGAAAGCATCTTGGTACCCAGACGCATGGCAGACACGCCATCCATCAGAGCATGATGTTGTTTGCTGTAGACAGCGAAGCGGCGCCCTTTGAAGCCTTCAATCAGATAAGACTCCCACAAAGGACGCTCCCGATCCATCTGATTACTGTGTTCTGCAGAGATCAACGCCAACAGTTCCCGAATCCGCCCCGGCTTCGGCAACGCCACATGCCGGAAATGATGCTCCAGATCGAACTGACTGTCTGCCTTCCAATAAGGCCGACCGAAGCGATAGGTAACGCGCTGATTGAATGGTGCAACCGGCTGGTTGTATTGCCGCAACTCCTCAGCAAACCTGGACACATAATTGGCAGGTGCCCCTTCCGGGAAATCATACAGCTGTAAACCGGCAATATGAGTGGGTTGCTGGCGCTTCTCCAGCATCAGAAAAAGATTATCGGTTGCACTCAGGGGCTTCATGGCGTGGCGATTCCCTTCAAACACGGGTAATGGATCATTCAATCTGGGTAGTTTTTGCTAGCGCAGCGCCAGGAACGCTTCCGGAATCTGTCCATATTCCTGGGCAAACGGTCCGGGCCCGACAATTCCGGAAAAGTACTCGGCCGATGCCACCGTCTGCGCTTCAGAAATTTTCGGCACCAGCGTATTGATCAGGGAATGTGTGGCTTTCTTCACGGTGGCGACCGTGCTCACAGCAAGCTTGCGCATCACCGGCCCCAAATTCAGTATCTCCACCGGCTTTTCAAACACCCAGAGGTTGGCCACGTCGATCACTTCGTGCAGGAACCGGATACCCTCATTCAATACCGCCGGATCCTTGGCTTGGCCACTGAGCATCTTTTCCCGGGTTTCCCAACCCATCTCCGCGAACTCCGCCCGAATAGGGAAAATGATATCCCCGCGGGTTCGGCCATCTTCCTCGTAAGTCAGGCGTACGGCCTGCATATAGGCCGCCGCGTTACGATGATCTTGCAGGGACATCTTTTTGGCTACCTTGTTCACCAGCATCATGGCGGACTTCTCCGTCAGCTTGCTGAGCGAGTTGATCATCTTCAGATAGGCCGGTTTCAATCCCACATGGGCCGCCGGTTGCAGCACAAAGGTCTCTACCGATTCCTTCACGAACAGATCCATTGCCCGTACCAGAACGTCCACATCCGGTTTCGGGTCCGGCCCCTCTACCCCATCGATATAGGTTTGAACCAAATCAAATAATTCGCTGGATGCCCGGTAGCGGATATAGGGTGATTGCGGATTCATAGAACTTCCTTTTTTGTATACAGGGAATTGTATTGGGCGGAGAAGGCTTTGACACTGGCCTTAAATTACAAATTTTATGAGTCTAAAAACTAGTCAGGAGAGCCCGTCTTTTTGCTGTTTTCACTGTTAAAAAACAGTCCTCACACCTCCTCATGTAAAACAAACCTACACTCCAATCACATTTCAACTCTTGAATCTTTAAAATCAGGGTGCATACAATGCTGTGATTAAAATAAAAAAAGACCATCATGACTCAAAGGACTGTATCAGCGTCGTGGCTCAAAAACCTGTGTGATATGTTTGTAGCCGAGGGTGTCAACGTCGACATCCTGTTGCAAGAGTTTGGCTTGCACTCCAGGGATCTGCAGGAAAGCGAGACACGTTACCCCAGCGACTACGTAGGCCATCTATGGGACGCTGCGGTACTGCAAACGGGGAACCGACACCTGGGATTACGCCGGGAATTATGTGACCGCTATGGCGGCCTGCATCAGGTGGGCTTTGCCATGATGGCTTGCCCCACTCTGCTGGACGCACTCAAGATCCTGCAAAGTTACCTGCCGGTGGTATCGGAGGACGTCAGTCTGAGCCTGGAGGCCGACCGGCAGGGCCATTGGCTAATGCTCTCACTGGCCAAACACCATTATGCCTTTCGTACCCGGATTGAATTCAGTTTTCTGACCACATTGATGCTTTGTACCTGGATCAGCCGCGCCAATATTGTACCGTTGGCACAGGAATGGACCTTTGCCGCACCGGCAGACACCAATCCTTATATGAACGCATTTGGCTGCGAACAGGTATTCGACCAGGCGGAAAACCGTATTCTGATCAGCAGCGAGCTACTGGAAGCCGAACTGCCCACAGTCAGTTCAACCGTGTGCGCATTGCACCAGAACGTGCTGAGGGAGCAAATGGCCCGGATGGGATTTGCCTCCATCCAATACCGGGTTTACACGGAAATACTGCGCAGTTTGCGTCATGGCGAACCCCGCCTGGGAGATATTGCCGATGCCATGCACATGTCCGATCGCACATTGCAACGCAAACTGAAGCACGAAGGACTCACCTACCAGGACGTTCTGGACCAGACCCGACAGGAATTGGCAGAGCAATATCTTGCCAATTCCGCCCTGAGTCTGATGGAAGTATCCCAGTTACTGGGATTTCTGGATTTGAGTAATTTCTACCGTGCCGCCAAGCGCTGGTTCGGGCTTCCCCCGGGCAAGTACCGCAGCCAGCTCGGCCAACAATCGCTGACCTGATCCCACTGCTGACGAAACCATCCTTATAAACAAATCAGCATCTTCTTTATGGCCTTTTGGTTCAGCCTAATTGAAGCAAAAGGCCAGCGACTTGGAGCGGAATACTGCTACATTGATAGGACAAAAATCATTCCAACATCCTAACCGGGTAACCCCATGCATCCAGGCATTTTCGCGGCTCAACACCCCCATAAACCGGCTTACATCATGTCTGAGTCCGGGCATGTGGTGACCTACGGGGAATTGGACAAACGATCCAACCAACTGGCGCACCTGTTTCGCTCCCTGGGACTGAACAAGGGCGATCACATTGCCATTCTGATGGAAAACCACCCTAAATTTCTCACCATTGCCTGGGCAGCCCAGCGCAGTGGTCTTTACTACACCGCCATCAGCCACCGATTGCAGACCGATGAAATTGCCTACATTGTGAATGACTGTTCAGCACGGCTGTTGGTCACTTCGCAACAACTGCTGGCAACGGCACTGGCACTGGCACTGGTCGAACAGATTTCTGATTGCGCTCATTTGTATGTCAGCGGCGTGGCCCGCCCTCCCTATCAATCCCTGGAGCAGGCGATGGCCGAGCAACCGGATACTCCGATTGCCGATGAGTGCGAAGGCAGTGACATGCTCTATTCTTCCGGCACCACCGGCAAACCCAAAGGCATCAAGCCACCGCTGGACTTAACCCCTCTCGGGACACCGAATAATTTGTTTAATCTGGTGCATGCACTGTACATGACGCCGGACGAAGAAATGCGTTATTTGTCCCCGGCACCGCTCTATCATGCGGCGCCGCTGCGCTACAACATGACATTCCAGCGTACCGGTGCCACCTGCATCATCATGGAAAAGTTTGATGCGGAACGTTATCTGCAATTGGTGCAGGAACACCGCATCACCCACAGCCAACTGGTGCCGACGATGTTTGTAAGGATGCTGAAACTGCCGGAAGCGGTGCGCAACCAATACGATGTTTCCAGCCTGAAAAGCGCCATCCACGCAGCCGCCCCCTGCCCTGTCCCGGTAAAAGAGCAGATGATCGATTGGTGGGGAGACATCATTCACGAATACTATGCCGGTACCGAAGGCATGGGTTTCACCACCATCAATTCAGATGAATGGCGACATCACAGAGGGTCCGTTGGCAAAGCCATTCTGGGGGAAGTCAGGATCGTCGACGATGAGAACAGAGTATTGCCCGTAGGGGAAATCGGCACCGTCTATTTTGCCAACGGCGCCCCTTTTGAGTACCACAGAGATCCCGTTAAAACCCAAGCAGCCACGAATGCTGAGGGCTGGACCACACTGGGTGACGTCGGCTATCTGGATGAAGAGGGGTATCTGTATCTGACGGACCGCAAGGCCTACACTATAATTTCCGGTGGCGTGAACATTTATCCCCAGGAAGCTGAGGACATATTGGTAACCCACCCAAAGGTAACGGATGTTGCAGTATTCGGCGTTCCCAACGAAGAATTCGGTGAGGAAGTGAAAGCGGTGGTTCAGCCCATCGACATGTCGCTGGCCGGTGACGACCTGGAATACGAGCTGATTGCATACTGCAAGAGCAAACTGTCTTCCATCAAGTGTCCACGAACCATTGATTTCGAGGCAGAGTTACCACGCCACCCAACAGGGAAGCTTTACAAACGCCTGTTGAAGGATCGCTACTGGAAGTAAACTGAGTGACAGCCCTGAACAGGATAAGCATGCAAGCAGGCCATTACGATGTGACGCATCTCTTTTCATCGCTGGTGGTACTGTTGTTTTGCCTGTGCAACCTGAGTTATGCCGCAGCCCCATCCAGCCCGGACCTGTTCTTTTATCACGAGCAATATCCGGGCGCTGAAGAGAGCTTAGCACCTCATAAGATAAAGGAATGGAAAGCGGTCGAACGCTCTCAACTCAATCTGGGATTTGTTGAGGGCAACATCTGGGTAAAATTTCAGATAGAGCCGAATCACTCCGGATCACCCGAAATAATGCTGGAAGTGGCAAACCACAAAATCACAGAGCTGGATGTTTACGTGTACAAGGTGGCTGGCAATGAACTCCTGCCGGATGCCCGGTTCTCGGTGGGAGATCACCTCCCCATTTCCCAGCGCCCTTATCCTGCCCGTAATTTTATCTTTCCCATCGACACCTCCGCAAAGGCCGGCAAAGTGGTGTATATGCGGTTCAACAACCGCTACCCCATGAAGTTACCGATTAACCTATGGACGCCGGAACAACTGGAACGGCGTAACGAAGCTCGCGTTCTGTTTCAGGGATTTTACTTCGGTGTAGTTGCTATCATGGCCATCTACAATCTCTGCATCTACTTTTTTGTACGCGACAAAAGTTACGGCACCTATAGTTTTTTCATCCTGTGCCTGTCCGGCTTTATCCTGGTCGACCGGGGATTGGCAATCGAATACTTATGGCCAAACCATCCGGGATATGACTTCCAGATGACGCTGGTGGTCACGGCCTTGGGATCTGCCGCCAGTATTCCATTCACTGTTCACTTTCTTTCTCTGCACCAGCATGCGCCGCGCATAGCGTCCGCTTATCGCTACCTGACACGCTTGTGGTTAGCGCTTGCCCTGCTCGGCTTGTTCTACCCTGCAATGTGGTTATTCTATGTGGTGGTAACCATTTTGATTCCCGGCAGTATATCACTGGCATTGGTAGGACTCCTGATGTGGCGTCGCGGGGTTGCGGCTGCCCCCTACTACACCCTGGCCTGGTTTGTCCTGGTTTCGGCGGTCACAGTTTATGACGCGTACCTGCTTGGTTTGCTTCCCATCTCAATTTATACGGAGTATTCCTTACAGGTGGGTAATATGGTGGAGGTTACCTTACTGTCACTGGGCCTTGCCTATCGGATCAAATCCCTGGATCGGGAAAAGCGGGAAGCCCATCTGCTGACCAAGACCAAGAGCGAGTTTCTGGCCACCATGAGCCACGAAATCCGCACCCCAATGAACGGTATCCTGGGGATGGCAGAACTGTTGGGGGACACCAGCCTGAACCAGCAACAGCGCTCCTATCTCAACACCATCCTGGGATCGGGCAAAACCTTGATGACCGTGTTGAATGACATTCTGGATTATTCCAAGATTGAAGCAGGCAAACTGGAACTGGAGTCTGTTTCGTTTCCGGTACGCCGCCTGCTGGATGACACCGCCAATGTCTTCTCGGTCACCGCAAAAGAAAAAGGGTTGTATTTCAATACCTACATTTCGGCCCGGGTGCCTGCCCGCATCGACGGCGATGCCGCCCGACTTGGCCAAATCCTCACTAACCTCCTGAGCAACGCTTTCAAATTCACCCATGAAGGAGAAGTGACGCTGACGGCCGATTGCGACGAAACATTCCAGTATCTGGTGATCAAAGTGAGCGATACCGGCGTGGGCATTCCCGAGCAAAAGCAGCATTCCATCTTTGAGCAGTTTGCACAAGCGGAACGCTCCACCAGCCGCAAATACGGAGGCTCCGGACTGGGACTTACGATCTCGAAGCGTTTTGTGGAAATGATGGGCGGAAATATCGGAGTACATAGCCAGTCCGGGCAAGGTTCCACATTCTGGTTTACGATACCCTTGACGAACCCCCGTCGTTTCAACCTGGATAATATTGATGACCTTAAACCCGTCGCAGAGCATTTAAGAATCCTGATCTGCTGTCCCGACACCCGATTTAACAATTTGATTAATGAGTATCATCAGCTCTGGGGGTTTTCGTTGGTCTGCACCCACAGTCTTGAGGAGTTACAACATACCCTGGAAGACAACAAACAATCCTTTCACTTTGTATTGATCGACCAGTACTGTGAAGACTTTGCAGTAGACCAGATCAATCAGCTGATAACAGACTACGCCACGCTGCAAACCACCAACCTGATACTGGTTGTCAAAGCCGGATTCGCGCGTAACAGCATTGAAGGGCTGCATAAGCCGCCGATTTTTGAGGAGTTCCCAATCAGCATCACCTCCATTCAATTGACGCTGCTGGAACGAATCGGCTTTAAACGGAAGCTGCCGCCGGCAACATCAGAAAACATTGATCTGAGTAAAATGCGCCTGCTCGTGGTGGATGATAATCCCGTCAATACAAAAGTGATCTGTGGTTACCTGAAGAAACTCAGCATCACACCGGAACTGGCAGCTTCCGGAAAAGAAGCTCTGGAAAAAACCGTCGGCACCGATACGCAGTATGATTTGATTTTCATGGACTGCGAGATGCCGGATATTGACGGATACGAGGCAACGCTCAGGATTCGCCAATGGGAAGCGGAACAAGGCAAATCCAACCAGATAATTTGCGCCCTCAGCGCTCACGCGATGAAGAGCTATCGAGACAGGTGTCTGGAGGTCGGCATGAATGACTTTCTGGCCAAACCAATTGTGATGAACGATCTGCAACGGTTGCTCATGAACTACGCCCGGTAAACAGGAAAGGGAGGCTGACGCCTCCTTTTCCTGTTCTTTCGACGGCGTCAGCCGGTTATCTTACCCCGGCTCGTCGCAACGCCGCTGGCTGGAAATCCCCGTAGGAAAACTTGGCATTCCAATCCACACCCATGATTTCGTTATTCTCGAAACCAAGTGCCAGGTAACGGCCGGCGTGCAGGTCATACAACACTTCCAGGGAATAGCCTTGTACCGGTACGTGGTAGTACAGAATCTCATGGGACTCTGCAACCCGCCACAGATTGCCACGACCATCGTAATGATCAATTACCGCCGCCATCCAGCTGTCTTCATCCAGGAAGAAAACCCGTTTGGCGTAGATGTGCCGAGTTCCGGAACGCAAGTTGGCTTCCACTTCCCAGACCCGATGCAACTCATAACGCGTCAGGTCCTGGTTGATATGGCCAGGCTTAATGACATCATCATAGGGCAAACCTTTCTCATCCAGTTTGTAAGAGTTGTAGCCAATGTACATCTCCCGCTTGCCTTTCAAGGTCCATTCATAGCGGTCGGGGGAACCGTTGTACAGGTCATAGTTATCCGCTGTACGCATACCGTCTGCGGCGGTGCCCGGGCCATCATAAGCCACCTGAGGCGCTCGACGGACGCGACGCTGACCCGCATTATAAATCCAGGCCCGACGTGGCTCTTTTACCTGATCCAGGGTCTCATGCACCAACAACACATTGCCCGCCAGGCGCGATGGTGCAGTTACCACCTGTTTACCGTAGAACAGCACGTTATCGTCTTTACCCGGCTCGTAGTCGGTCAGCTTATTGGCCACAACCACCTGATCGCGGAACATCACCATACTGTATGCGCCATTGGCCAAAGGCGTCACCTGACCGGCATAACGGTCCAGTGCATCCCCACGCCAGCGGGCAATGTGATTCCACACCGCCTCCAGACCATTATTGGGAATCGGGAACGGATACCCTTGCAGCTCATAGTTTTTCAGGCCGGTGGGGCCTACCGGTTCAGTGGAGAGTGCATTCTTCTTGGTCAGTTCTGCAATGTGTTCCGGCATGCGGAATGTACGGCGCGACTGGTAGACCGGCATACGGAAAGTTTCGGGATACTTTTGAAACATCGCATACTGGCCGGGGCTCAGTTTGTCTTTGTACTGATCGACATTTTCAGCGGTAATGGTGAACAGCGGTTTGTCATCCGGGAACGGATTACACAGGAACTCGCCTCCCTTGTAACAGGCCGGTGCCGATTTCATACCCCCATCATAAGCCAGGATAGTGCCGTCGGCATTGCCCGCCACTTCAGCCCCCGTGACCGTCAATTCTGATCCGCCCAGCTTTTTGGCCTGCTCTTGCGGCACTTTGGCCTGGGCCGCAGACACCAGCATTACAGAGGCCACTGCAGCGGCCAGGGTGCTAACAAGTCTTGTTGTTTTGATATTCATTAATTCTATTCCCCCTGACCTTAAAAGGATGCAGACGCGCTGACAGAGTAGTAATCCTTGTCAGCCAGTTGGTTGTAGGGTTCAGCTCCGTAGAAGTTCGTGTAGGAAGCCTGGACGCTGTAGTCGTTCAGCCATATCGCTTCCAACGAAAGGCCCAGCGCCTTCCGATCTTTCAGGAAGTTGGAAACCGGGCTTGCGGAGTAGCCATAAACGTCATGGCTGAAGCTCACAGTGGGCTTCAGGTTTATCCCGGCAAACACATTGTTGTATTCCCCGGTGAAACGCATTTTATAGCCCCAGGCACCACTGGTTGGGTAAGCATTCTTCTCAGGTGACCCGGCAGAATTGGGAAGGAGCAGCGCCAATCCTGTCAGGAAATCGGCATAAGGTGTGGGTACTAATCCGGGAATGGTCTGGTCTACTGGAGGCAGATTAGGGAAGTTCAGCGTGGCGTTGTAACTGCTGTTCAGGAGTGCCTTGTCTTTGGCTGGCAGGTCGGTATAGGAACCGGCAATATCCAGGATTGCGGTCCAACGGGAAGCCCCCAGAACCTGATCAAAAAAATGGATAAACGCCAGTTCGGCCTGATAGTAATCCGTTTCATAATAACCGACGTTCTCATCACCGGAGTCGAACTTGGTGTAGCAGTCGTAGGGTACCGGCGCATCATAACAAGTCAGCGCCGGGAGCCCCACTGCACCGGCCAGGGAATCACCGTCCTCCAACGCAAAAGGCTGGTCCTTACGCATGCTTATTTCACCGGATACCGCCGTCGCGCCACCAGGTAATCCAAAATCAAATGTGGTATTGAAACTGGCACCAATAAGCGGAATGTCTTCTACATAATCCAGGTAATAGTCGCCGAAGGGCAGCAGGAACGCCGTTGCCAGCGGATTGCCCGTGGCGGTGACCAAGGCCGTCCGCAAATCTGACAGACTCAAACCGGTTGGCAGGGAGCCGCCGCCATTGAGAGCCGGATTAGCGTTAAAGAAAGCCACAAACTCATCTGCATTGGCGTAGTGCCCGGAAATCACCGGCAATCGCGAATGCAGATTCATGTAATAGAGGCTGAATTCCGTACCAATGGCGTCGGCGAAATAGCGCAGTGCAAAACCGAATTCCCCACCGTCTTTGGGTTCCTCATCACCGATTCTTGGCAGGGTCACCCAATCGGCAGGCGCCGTAAATATTACCGGCTCCGGTGCAGCATGCAGTTCCATGCCATAGGGTACAAAACCATTGTAACAACCTGGGCCTACCAAATCAGAAGGTGAGAAAAAGGTGCCACAGGCAGGCAATTCCGTTTCTTTCCACTCGAGCATGTAGAATGCTTCAAGGGTTAAGGAATTTGTGAGACCAAAGGATCCGTAGAGTGAGCCCAGGGGAATCAAGGCATCTTTTACTTCAGAGCCGGGTGCCAACAGCGCACTGACGTCAACCGGATTGATGCTGTTGATACCGTTGGCAAAGAAGATCCCCTCCCCCCAGCTGATCACCTGACGGCCCAGACGTACATTAAGCGGTCTGTCACCGATGTACCAATCCCCCCAGATAAAGGCATCCAGAATATCAGCGCTGCGACCATCACTCTGGTTGGGTTCCAGCTCGTTACCAACCACCGAGCCAAGTGGATTACCAATTTGCTGGTAATATGCGGGTGTATCGCTAACGCCATCGCCATTGACGATGCGATGATCGTAGAACGCTTTACCTCGAATGAACGCGCCAAAATTCTTGTAGTTCATCTCAACGTCCATGGTGACCTTGAGCAGCTCCGAGAATGTGGAACCTTTTTTCCAGTTCAGATTCGCATTATCAGCCGTACTGCTACCATGCCTATGAGCATCGGTACGGGAACCGGTTACATAAAATGTGTTCAAGGCACCGATCTGGCGATAATCACGCTCCGACGCACGCCAGGAAGCACCCGCCGATACCGTCGTATCCACCTGCATGTAGAATTCGCCTTGCTTATACTCGAAACCATAGGCCGGCACCATAACCGTGGAAGCCACCGCCGCAGCTAACGCACTAGCCCTGTAAACATAACGATTGGACATGTGAGAGTCTCTCCGTCTCTTTTGGAGTTGCAATTCCTGTACTGGACCAGATGAAGGAAGGTTGGAAAAATGCGCAGTTACAGCATTGGCCAGCACCATAGACGATTGATTGTTTTTTTGTTTAATCGCCCAATGTGCGACCTTACCAAAGGCCATTCGCTTTTTAATGGCCATATAGTTCAAATTAAATGTCCTATTTAACCAGTGTCGCGTTATGCCAGTGATTACGTTGCAGAAGTAATCTGAGCGACTTAAAGAACACTGGCTACGCGTTGAATCAGAATCACAGTGTATGAATTTCTATATCGGGCAAGGTACGGGCGCGAACCGCAAATTCATCAGGATCACCGTCATAGCCATCACTCATTAACAGGCTCACCACAACCCCGATAAAACCGCGCTTGGGAAACTCTTCGATGACGTAGCCGGTATTCGGCAGTTGGCCGGGAAACAATTCATTCGGTCTGGTACGTTCAAGGTCGTCTTCAAACAGCAGCGACATTTTTGAATCAAACCCACCCAGGTAGTCCACAAAGGACAAAAAATCCAGATTGCGTTTGGTACTCACCCAAATCCAGTTGTTATGGGGATCCAATCCAGCGTCTATCACCCGCTGTTCACGGCCATCTATTTTGCCATCCACCACGCCCTCCAGTTGAGGCGCTGCTGAAGTACGCACCGTCGCCCCCAACAAACGATTGGCATCAATCGACATGGTAATGGTTGGCTCCACCACCAGGCTGCGGCGTAACTCGGGAATCACCCCACGCACATCGTACATGAGAGACTTTGGACCATGATGGATTTGCACACTGAGATTGAGAATACGGACCGCCAGGAAGTAAACACTGAAGTCCAATTGGGTGGTGGTCCGGATGGGGCCAATTTTTTCACCCCTGGGTACGGCAATCAGTTGCTCGTTATCCAACTCCACTTCCGCCAGGGAAGTGAGTACCCCACCACGCAACTTCAGATTAAGGGAATCCAGTGGGCGCTCACCCAGATAATTCACATAACTGAAATCATCCCACACCAGATGATTGTCCTTGCGGTAACGGATGCTGTAGAAGTCGGTTTCCACCAGCCCTTCTTCCGCACTGTAGCGGACATACTGCTCATCCGAGCGCAGGCGTGAATTCCTCATCACATAAACGTAGCGCTCATAGCCCTGGGTATCCCGGGTCAGGATTTCAGCAACAATTGAACCGTCGTGGAGAGTGTTCCCCCTGTAACGCTCACCGGCATCTTTGAACAGGAAGAGAATTTTATCGGTGGCATCCATCAATTCCGGATCACCGGACAACGGCACATCCCAATCAGCGAAATATACGGCGCCGCCAACATTGTACTGGTCAATCTGAAACGGGATGGGTTCCAACAGACCATCAATCATCGCGGCTAACGATATCTGTTCCAGCGGCAACGCCAGAACAGAAGGAATGTCTTCCCCTTCCACCGTAATGATTTTGAAAGCATCGATCTGTTCCAGCGGCGGTGTGAGCGCATGGGCTGTCGTCCCCCCAAACAACCCATAGCCCCACGCAATCGCAACCATCAGAACTCTGAACATTCCCATTTTCAGCACCATGTGTTTTTTCTTGCCATGGTAGCCAGGGTGTCAGCAGGTAAAAACGGCAAAAAAGTTCCGTTTATTTGGTTTTTTCAGCCACTCGGTTCATTAAACTGTCACAACGCCGAATATTCATGACTTATCCGGCGCGGCCTCCTCCTGATATTCCTCGTCGGGCAGCATTTCAAAGGCAGTGGGCGTGGTTCGAACCATGGGCACAAAATGGGTGGGATGTTCGGAGGGATCATCCACTTGCTTACGCAACTGCAGTACCGCAAAGATCGCGAGCAACAATTGCATCACCACGAAATAAAGGGGCAAGGCCTGAGGGCCGATAATGCCCATCATCTGGCCGGCCAGCGCAGGGCCAATCGCGGCACCGGCACCGTGGAGCAGCAAAATCCCGCTGCTGCCGGACAGCATGCTGTCGGCGTCCAGATGATCGCTGAGATGAGCCACACAAACCGGGTACACCGCAAAAGCCAGCCCCCCATAGAGGGCGATGGCCAACATAACCCACCGGCCCGCATAGGACAGCATTAGCAGAAACGAAGCGGCCACGGCCGCAAACAGGCAGACCACCGCCAAAACCTTGCGTCGGTCATGGGTATCTGAATACCGCCCCAACGGAAACTGCAATATCGCTCCCCCGATGACAGCGGAACTGATAAAGGTCGCGACGCTATCGGTAGTGAGTCCAATGCGTTTCGCATAGAGTGCCCCCAGCCCCCAGAACGCCCCCATGGCCAGCCCGGAAAGCAGTGCACCCGCCATCGCCACCGGCGCCACTTTATAGAGGTCACCATATTTGACCTTGGAGACCTGAGAGACTTCCGGCTGCGCCAGTCGGGTCCAGGTCACGGGAAGTAAACTCAGGCTGACCAAAATGGCGGCTATGGCGAACAGGGTGAAGGCAGAGGGATCGTCCAGCCGCAGCAGCTGCTGCGCCAAAGCCAAGGCCACCAGGTTGACCACCATGTAGATGGAAAACACCTTGCCACGCTGATCAGACGGCGTATAGCCATTCAACCAGCTCTCGATGACGGTGTAGAGTATCACCAGGGCAATGCCGGTAAGCATCCGCAGCAACGTCCATACCCAGGGGTGGACAACCAACACGTGCAACAACACTGAGCAGGCACCCAATGCAGCGCAGAAAGCAAAGGTACGGACATGACCTATGCGCTGAATAATGGGTAACGCCAGGAAAGTACCGATCAAAAATCCAACAAAATAGCCGGACATGATCAACCCCATACTGCTATCACTGTAGCCTTCCATGCCCCCACGTATCGCCAACAGCGTGTTCAAAAGGCCGCTCCCAAGCAACAACAGCGCTACACCCATCAGTAACGCTCCAATAGGGAGTATCAGTGGCAGCATTATCTCACCTCCATAATAGACTTCGACTCTAGGATTTTTATGCTAACGTGATTTATAAGAGTTTTGAAATTTTGCTGATTGACCATTCAATGGCAGTCCGCACTGAGATTCCTCGATTTTCGTTCACAGCCATAAAAACAGGGAGTACGCCCATGAGTAACAACTATTCCGCCCCCAATGCCGCATTGGTGGAAACCAACGAATCCAGTGACTCACTGGAAGCCGGTATTGAAGGCAACTATTCAGTGGAGCTGTCGGACATTCTGTCGGAGTCATGGCAAAAAACCAAAGGGGCAAAGCGTTATATCCTGGGTGCAGGGATTCTCATGTACGTAATCGCCTTTGTGGCCATAACAATAATAACCGCTATCACCATGTTTGCCATTGGGACAGACCCTGAATCACCCGGGCCCATGGCTATCCTGGTTCAAGTGTTGGTGCAAATTCTGTTTATGGCCTTGATTCTGCCTTTTTCAGCTGGAATTTTTGTGATGTGCCTGAAACAGGTGCAAGGCCAGCAACCTGAATTCGGGGACTTGTTTTCCTGCTTCAACAAAACCGGCAAGTTGCTGGGATGCATGATCCTGATGTACATTATGATCTTTATCGGCTATTTGCTCTTTATCATTCCGGGCATTTACCTGAATTTCGCCTACATCCTGGCGATTCCTTTGATTGTGGATCGTGACATGGGGCCCTGGGAAGCCCTGGAGACTTCCCGTAAGGCCATCACCAAACACTGGCTTTCCGTCTTTCTGTTTTTCATCGTGCTGACCATCATCATGCTGATCAGCATGTTGCCACTGATGATCGGTTTAATCTGGACTGTGCCACTGATGGCGATTGCCATGGCTGTGCTGTACCGGGAAGTGTTCGGCATCGCCAGTTATTAATCAGCATGCAACGCTCTGGAGTCAGCGAGGTTATACCCTGACTCCGGGGCTGTATGAATAGCTGTCCAGCACCTCCATATAATTTTCCCGCTCATAGCCTGCGGGGTTCACTGCATTTTGGTGACTGAGACTGCCTTTGAGCTGTTGCACTGATTCGTACTCTTTGTCTTCCATCCAGTGACTCATGCCACCCAGAATGTCCTGAATGACGCCCGGCCCGCCCTTCAACAACACACTGCACAGATGCACAACATCGGCACCGGCCAGTAACGCTTTCAACACATCCTGAAAGCCATGAAAACCGCCGGTGGCGGCCAGGGTAAACTTAACCTGAGGCCGTAGCAGCGCCAGCCAGCGAATGCGCAGCAGGGTTTCCTGCCAGGAGGAAAGATTCAACTGGGGTTTGATTTGCAGTGTTTCCAGATCAATATCCGGCTGGTAGAAGCGATTGAACAGGGAAACACCGGCGGCGCCGCTGATTTCAAGCTCAGTAACAAAATGCATCAACCCCGTGAACTGGTTGGATAACTTCACGGTACAGGGTATCTGCACAGACTCCACCAGACGCTGCACAATGTGATGGTAGCGTTCTTCGATGGCTTCACTGCGTGCACCGGGTTCGGCATTCATCCCATACAGGTTCAGCTCAATGGCATCGCCCCCCGCCTCTTCCAGATCCTTGGCATGGTCTACCCAGCCGCTGTCGGTAATCCCATTGAGACTCGCCACCACCGGAATAGACAGTGCAGACTTGTAACGCGCAATTTTTTCCAGGATCTGATCCAGCTTGGATTCAAAATTGTGGGCGGTGGGTAAGAAGCTGTCCGCCTCATGATGACCAATATCCTGCATCACCACAAAGCGATCCATTTTTTCCTGTTCGCGAATCAATTCTTCCTCAAAAATAGAGGGCAGGATCAACGCTGACGCACCAGCGTCTTCCAGCCGTCGGGCGTCGTCGAAGTGCCCGGTTAACGGGCTCGATGACGGCACCACTGGATTTTTCAGATTCAATCCCAGATAGGTTGTTGTCAGGTCCACCATTATTGAATCTCCTCATCCCAGTCCAGTGATGCCAGCTGTTGATAGCGCTCGTAACGTTGTTTCACTTCTTCCCGTGCCTGGTTCAGCAGCTCTTCTGCCCGTTCCGGGTGGGTATTCCACAACATATTGAAGCGGGTTTCGCTCTTCACAAAGTCCGCATAATCAATGGACGGAGGCTTGGAATCCAATTTCAGGGGATTAGTGCCCTGCTCGGCTTTGCGGGGATCAAAGCGGAACAGCGGCCAGTGGCCGCTATCCACTGCCAGATTCTGCTGGCGATGGTTATTGCTCATATCCACACCGTGGGCGATGCAGGGCGCATAAGCAATTATCAGCGAGGGTCCCGGATACGCCTCCGCCTCCAGGAAGGTATGCAGGGTGTGAACGTCCTTCGCACCATAAGCCACATGGGCCACGTAAACATTTTCATAGGTCATGGCAATGCGGGCCAGATCCTTTTTGCCGGTAGGTTTGCCACTGGCGGAGAACTTGGCCACCGCACCGCGAGGTGTGGCTTTTGAAGTCTGGCCGCCGGTATTGGAATACACCTCGGTATCCAACACCAGAATATTCACATCGCGGCCGGATGCCAGCACATGATCCAGGCCACCGTAACCGATGTCATAGGCCCAACCATCACCGCCGATAATCCAGATACTCTTGCGCACCAAAGCATCCAGCACCGATTCCAGTTGCCGGGCATGGGGATCGTCCACACTACTGAGCAGACCTCGGACCTGCTCCACCCGCTGACGTTGTTCATACAAATCCGCTTCACTCGCCTGGGTCGCGTTTAGAATGGAATCAACCAGCTCCTGATTAATGTTTCCTGCCAACTTACGCAGGCAGTCTTGGGCAATAATGCGTTGCTGATCGTAAGCCGCGCGAATACCCAAGCCGAATTCCGCGTTGTCTTCAAACAGGGAATTATTCCAGGCCGGGCCGCGACCTTCTGCATTTTTGGCCCAAGGCGTGGTGGGCAGGTTGCCACCGTAAATGGAAGAACAGCCGGTGGCATTGGCCACCACCATGCGATCGCCAAATAACTGGCTGGCCAGTTTGATATACGGAGTTTCACCACAGCCGCTGCAGGCACCGGAAAATTCAAACAGAGGCTCCAGCAACATGGAACCCTTCATGGTATTGGCTTTCACTTCACGCCTATCCATATCCGGCAGGCTGAGGAAATAATCCCAGTTGATTTTTTCCTGCTCTTTCAATGGCTCAATAGGTGCCATGTTGACCGCTTTGTGGCTCGCATTACTTTTGTCACGAATTGGGCAAATGTCCACGCAGAGGGAACAGCCGGTACAATCCTCCGGCGCTACCTGATAGCTGATATGGGTGCCCTGGGGATAATCCTTGCCTTTGATCTGCACGTGTTTGAAGGTGGGCGGGGCATCCACCACGGCTTCGGCAGGAAACGCTTTACTGCGAATCACACCATGCGGGCAAACAAATGCGCACTTGCCGCAGTGGGTACACAGGTCTTCATCCCACACTGGAATTTCCAGGCTGATATTGCGCTTTTCAATTCTCGCCGTGCTCAGTGGATAGGTGCCATCCGGTGGCAACTGGCTCACCGGAATCAGATCACCGCGACCGGCAATAATTTCCGCCGTTACGTTCTTGATGAAATAATCGCTGATGCCGGCACCCACTTCATGAATTTCAAAGTTGGAATTCACATCGCCCGGTAACGGTACTTTAACCAGGGCCGCCAGGGTATTATCAATGGCTTCGAAATTGCGGCGGGTAATGTGGCGCCCTTTGCGGCCGTAGGTTTTTTCCACCGAGGCTTTGATCTGTTTGATCGCGTCATCTTTCGGAAGCACGCCGGAGATGGCAAAGAACACCGTTTGCATCACGGTATTGATGCGCCGCCCCATCCCACTCTGCTGCGCCACCGCATAGGCATCAATGATGTAGAGGCTGATGTTTTTACTGATGATGTGTTCCTGAGCGGAACGGGGCAACGAAGCCCATACCTGATCCTGGGACAACGACGTATTCAAGACAAAGACCGCGTTGGGTGCCGCCTTTTTCAACATGTCGTACTTTTCCAGGAACACGGTCTGGTGACAACCAACGAATTGCGCCCGGTTATCGCCGATCAGATAGGAAGAACGAATCGGCTGCTTGCCGAAACGCAGGTGGGAAACAGTCACCGCTCCGGATTTTTTCGAATCATAGACAAAATAGCCCTGCGCATTCAGGTCCGTGCATTCACCGATGATCTTGATGCTGTTCTTGTTCGCACTCACTGTGCCGTCAGAGCCCAAACCGTAGAACAGACATTCGATGGTGTCCTGCTGGGCTTGCGCTGCGGGCGCTGATGCTTCGTCCCAGGGCAGGCTGTGGCCCGTGACATCATCGTGAATGCCTACCGTGAAATGATTTTTCGGCAACGACTGTTTTAGATTATCAAACACAGAGCAGACCATGCCGGGGGTAAATTCCTTGGAAGATAGACCAAAGCGCCCGCCCAATACTTTGGGAATGTCCGCAAACGGCAACGAGCCTTGACAGATGCCCTCCATCACCGCCGCCGCCACATCCTTGTAAAGGGGTTCACCTTCCGCGCCCGGCTCCTTGGTGCGATCCAGCACCGCAATGGCCCGGGTAGTGGTGGGCAAGGCCGCCAACAGAGCCCGGCCGTCAAAGGGACGATATAAGCGCGGTTTCAACACGCCTACCTTTTCACCCTGAGCCTGAAGTGCCGACACCGTTTCAGCCACGGTTTCCGCGCCGGAGCCCATCACGATGATGATCCGCTCCGCATCCTCTGCACCTTCGTAATCAAACAGCCTGTAATGACGCCCCGTGAGCTGGCCAAACTGGTCCATGGACTGCTGCAGAATTTCAGGAAACCGCTCGTAGTAGGGGTTCACGGTTTCCCTTGCCTGAAAGAACACATCCGGATTCTGGGAGGTACCCCGAATCACCGGATGATCCGGAGACAACGCCCGCTGCCGATGCTCGCGAATGGCCTGGGTGTTGATCATGGCAGCAATGGTGTCGTCCTCAATCAAACGAATCTTGGCCACTTCATGGGAGGTACGGAAGCCATCAAAAAAGTGCAGCACCGGCAAGCGGCTGTTCAAGGTGGCGGCCTGAGTGATCAGCGCCATATCATGGGCTTCCTGCACGCTGTTGGAGGCCACCATGGCGAAACCGGTGCCCCGGGCGGACATCACATCACTGTGATCGGCAAAGATGGACAGTGCCTGGGCCGCCACCGATCGGGCTGCGATATGAAACACCGTGGGAGTCAGCTCTCCCGCAATTTTGTACATGTTGGGCAGCATCAACAGCAAACCCTGGGAGGCGGTAAACGTGGTAGCCAGCGTACCCGCCTGCAACGCGCCGTGGATGGCACCCGCTGCTCCTGCTTCACTTTGCATCTCGATGATTTGCGGCACCGAGCCGAAGATGTTGGGCCGCTGCTGGGCAGACCAGGCATCGGCGTGCTCCCCCATGGGTGAGGCCGGTGTAATTGGATAAATGGCAATAACCTCATTGGTTTTGTGGGCGATATACGCCACCGCTTCATTGCCATCAATGGTTACATAACGTACTGACGGATCGGGCATCAGCCTCTCCCCTGTTCCCGGACACAGATCTCAGCACTGTTGCACGATGCCCGGGGGGCAAATTGATCTGGAACAAGGGTGAAAGGGATTTTACGAAACAGTCACATGAGTTAGGCTGTGGAAAACATAAAAATAAAAAGCGGGGGGAACATCATGTCCAAACCCAAGCCGGATAAACCTGAACAGACAGGCCTGTCCCGTCGTGCCATTATCAAGGGCGCCCTGGCGGGCAGCGCGGTAGCAGCCACCAGCCTGACCGGGCCAGCGCTGGCCGGTCCTGAAAGCGTGGCACGATATTTTGATGCCGTCGTCGTGGGCGGAGGGCTCTCCGGACTGGCCGCTGCCCTGGAGCTGAAACGTCAGGGTAAGAGTGTACTGGTGCTGGAAGCCCGTAATCGGGTGGGTGGACGGGTTTTCAGTTTCAACAGTCCGGGACAGTTTCAACACCTGACCGTCGACGGTGGTGCTGAATTTATCGGTGATCCCCAGTTGCGCATGATGGAATTGGCACAACGCTACAGCATCACCCCGGTACCCACGTTTAACCAGGGCCGAAACATTTATTATCGCCGTGCCAAAGCCACTACCTTTAACGCCCAAGGACCGTTCGGTGCTGTTCCCATCGATTACGGCGTGTTCCAGCTGGCCATTGCCCAGGAAGCCATCCGGGCGGAGTCAAAACGTTTTCCGGTGGGCAAACCCTGGCTGCATCCCAAAGCGGAATACTACGATCAGATGAACTTTGAGCGCTGGATCATCAAGCACATTGTGTCCAATGCCGCCCGCAACCTGATGCGGCTGTTCTGTTCTTCTTTGCTGAGTGTGCATCCCAGTGAAGTGTCGGCTTTGTTTATGTTTCACTATGTGGCAGCGGCCGGCCATGAGGATTTGAACGGCTCCCCGGAAGCCCTGTCCAACGTCGAGGCCAGGCTGAACGGCGCGGACATTGGTGGCGGTCAACAATATATTCTGGAGGGCGGCGCCCAACAGTTTGCCTGGGCTCTGCTGCAGGAGTTCTTAACCGACTACACCAGCAAGCCACTGGGGCAACCGCGTTACGATACTAGCGTTCTGCCAGATTTCGACCGCAACAGCGAGCGCTACTTCGAATATCAATCCGGCCTGGCACTGCAACTGGAATCACCGGTGCGTAAAATCAATAAAGATCAGGATAGTGGCATTTTTACCCTGCAATCCGATCGCCTTAGGGTGGAAACCCAGCAGGTTATCGTTGCTCTACCCCCGGCTGTCATTAAAAACATCGAGTTCAACCCCGCACTGCCGGCGGGCCGGATGCAACTGCATGATCGTATGCCCATGGGCTCCATTGCCAAGGCGATGATTTATTACGAGACCCCATTCTGGAAAGAGCAGGGCCTCACCGGCCAGGTCATCAGTGACTTAAGCGGCGACAGCGGACCCATCGATGTCATTTACGATAACTCTCCTCAACCCACTGCTGATATGCCCAATCCCCCAGGCATTCTGATTGGATTTATCTCCGGCAAAGCCATGCGGGAGCTGGACAACCTGACCAACCAGGTTGATGCGGAGCAGGATGGCAGTGGCGATTTTTACCAGCAGGTGCGTGAGCGCTGCATTAACAGCCTGGTGCAATACTTCGGTGAAGACGCCGGCGCTGACCACGTTTTAGATTTTGCTTTGAACCGTTGGGATGATGAGATTTGGTCCCGGGGAGGGCCCACCGGCATCGGCACACCGGGAGTCATCACCGGCTTCTGGGAACAGCATTTACGGGAACCTTTGAATGGCCTCTACTGGGCCGGCACCGAAACTGCAGATTACTGGGCCGGCTATATGGAAGGTGCGGTGCGGGCAGGCATTCGTGCCGCCCGGGAGACACTGTAGGATATGAAAGGTGCGATTCTGCCGGCACTCATTGTTATGCTCCTGCTCAGTTGCGGCAAATCAGACAGCACGGAGCAGATCATCATAGCCAATATCACGGCCTTGGAAGCAGGCATCGAAGAAAAAGACCCTGAGCAGGTACTGGATTTGATCCATGAAAATTTTGGTACCCGCACCGGCGCCGACAAACTGTGGATAAAACGAACCATGGCGTTCTACATGCTGAGACACCCTAATATCGAAATTGTCACCAGTAACCTGCATATCGATTTAGAGCCGGAGCAGCAACCGCACACAGCCCATGCCCATTTTTCGGCACTGGTTACCGGCGGAGAGGGCCTGATTCCTGAGCAAGGCGCACTCTATCAGATTGAAACCGAATGGCGCCTGCAGGGAGACCAATGGCAACTGGTGTATGCAGACTGGCAACGACCTTGAGTTTTAGAACCAGGCTCAGTAGAGTGACATTAATATTGGATTGAGGAGAGATCACCATTACTTATTCCATCAATATCGCTCGGGTCGAAAAGGACCTCTACGAACTGGCCAAATTCGGTTATAACGAGAAAGACAAAGGTATCTATCGGCAGGGTTTCACAACCGAAGACCGGGAAGCCCGGCACTGGCTGATGGATTACTTCAAACGCTGTGGCCTGCAAACTCACATGGATGGCGCAGGTAATGTCTGTGGCCGCTATGGTCCGGCAGACAAACCCGCCATTCTGATTGGCTCACACCTGGACTCCGTCCCGGCGGGGGGCATGTTCGACGGCACGTTGGGCGTAGTGGCAGGTTTGGAGTGTGTGCGTATTATTCAGGAGCAGGATATTCCCCTCACCTACCCCATTGAAATTATTGCCACCAGCGAAGAGGAAGGTCGTTTCGGTGGCATGTTGGGTGCCCAGGCACTCACCGGAAGTTTGACGCTGGATTGGTTGGAAAACGCCAAAGATCCCAGTGGAATGTCCCTGAAGCAGGCCATGGCGGATCAGGGTTTGGACTACCATCAGGCCTTGCACGCCAAACGCAGCCCGGACAGCGTGAAAGCGTTTCTGGAATTGCACATCGAACAGGGCCCGGTGCTGGAAGCCAGCAAAAATACCATCGGCGTGGTGGAGGGCATCTCCGGTGTCTTCAAATGGCTGATCAAGTTCCTCGGCAAAGCGGACCACGCCGGCACCGCCCCCATGGATTTACGCAGCGATGCGTTTATGGGGCTGGCGGACTTCGCCCATGAAATAAAACGTATCATCGATGAAAACGGCACGGACAAATCCCGCCTCACCATCGGCCGGGTGGAACTGAAGCCCGGTTATGCCCACACGGTTCCCGGGGAAGCGGATTTCACTTTGGTGGGCCGGGATATGTCAGAAGACGTGATGCGGGATCTGGCGGACAGTTGTCGCAAGGCCTTATCCGCCATTGCCCGTCGCCACCGCCTGATGTTTGAATATGAGCAGATGAGCTGGCTGGAACCCAAAGCCTGCTCGCAACAGATTATGGATGTCTTTGAGGGCACCACCCAGGATCTGGGCTACAGTTATCAGTTGATGCCCAGCGGCGCCGGACATGACGCCCAGTTCTTCACGGATATTACGCCCACCGGGATGATTTTTATTCCCAGCGTAGGTGGCGTCAGCCACGCGCCGGACGAGTGGTCCCACTGGGAAGACGTGGAAAAAGGCTGTAACGTGTTGCTGAACAGCCTGATTCGTTTGCAGAAAACGCTCTAGTCAGAGCCTTGAACTACGCAGTAGCGTGCCAGCCCAGTTCATCGGCACGCTGCCGTGCCAGCTTCGGTAGATCCTGCGCCACAAAATGGTGATGCAACAATTGCACACCCAGCACATGGTTAATCACCGCATCCAGCTGGACTTTCGTCTCCCGGTCCATATTGGGATCTTCGTGGTCGGCAATCATTTTATCAATAGCGGCACTATCCAGCAGACCGGCGGCTTCCACTTTTTCCTTGCTGGCAAACTCATGCATTAACGTCATCATGGATTGCCATTTCTTTTTGTCTGTGTGCGCAGGCGGCGCCATAAAGGCAAACTTCTGGCGTTTATACAAGATCTCCGGCAGCAGCCCTTTCATGGCTTCCCGCAACACGTACTTCTCCGTTGCCCCCTTGATACGCAATTGCGGTGGTACCGTGGTGGCAAACTTCGCCAGGTGGTGGTCCAGAAATGCCGGGCGCGCCTCCATGGAATTAGCCATATCCACCCGATCACCACCCCAGGTCAGGATCTGCCCTTCCAGCATGGTTTTGATCCATACGTACTGGGCCTTATCCAGAGGATGGCGCCCATCCAGTTGACTACGATCGAAGGTAGCCGCGATCTGAGCACCGGCATCGTAGTCCTTGAGCTGGTTGCGCCACTCCGGATTCAACAGGGCCATGGCCGGCTCATGACAATGCAACCAGTTCTGCAGACAGGTGGGAGTGAAACCCACCACATCCGTCATGGCTTCAGAATTGAAATCCTCCCGCGGCAACATGGCACCACGGAACAGACTGTTACTTTCTTCCAGACTGGATTGCCATTCTTTTCTCAGTGTCGCAGGTAAGTCATCCAGACCATACAGGAACATGTCCTTGCGGAAAGCAGGATAGCCGGCAAACAGTTCGTCGGACCCTTCACCGGTGAGCACCACCTTGTACTTGTTCTGCTTCACCGTTTCACTCATCAACAGCTTGGCCACGGCCAGGGTATTGTAAATGGTCCGTTCCGTATGCCAGATGGTGCGGGCAAAATTATCGTAGAGATGATCAGCAGAGAGGGACAACACCACCTGGTCAGCGCCGGTCATATCCGCCATTTCCCGGGCAATAGGGGTTTCATCATAATCACTGCTGTCAAAGCCGATGGTGAACGCCTTTACCGGGTCCTGCCGGGCTGCCGCCGAAAGGCCCAGTATCGAACAGCTATCGATGCCGCCCGACAAATAACAACCCACAGGCACGTCGGCATTCAAGCGGTGCTGCACAGCTTCCAGCAGGTGGTCACGCACCCCTTCGATGTAGTGGCTCTCATCGTGGTGATTCACATATTCACCGGCCACCGGAAAATCCATATCCCAGTATTTTTTCTGGTTAACCACCAGCTTGCCGTTTTTGCGCTGGATCTTGATCAAGTGTCCGGGGGGAACCTGATGTACGCCTTCAAACGCCGTACTGCCTGGCACCATCACCTGAATCAACTGATGATAGGTGCCGGCTGCGGTCAGTTTCCGTTGCACCGACGGATGGGCAAACAATACTTTCAGTTCCGAGCCAAACACAATTCCGTCAGCAGTTTCACTCCAATACAACGGCTTGACACCAAACCGGTCCCGCACCAGATAGAGTGCATCTTCACTTTTATCAAACAAAGCAAAGGCGAACTCTCCGCGCAAATACTGCAGCGTTTTTTCCATGCCGTAGCGGGGATACAAATGCAGAATGATTTCCGAGTCGCTCTTGGTGGCAAAACGGGCACCATTGGATACCAACATGGCACGAATACGCTGGAAATCGTAAAACTCACCATTATGCACCAGGTAATACTGTTGATCCTGGGAGATCAGCGGCTGTCGCCCGCGCTCTTCATTGAGGTCGATGATGGACAGGCGTGCGTGGCTCAGGCCGATGCCGACACCCGCCGGATTGGTATAGCCGAAATTATCCGGACCTCGATGATACTGAATGGCGGCCATGTTGACCAAAACCTGAGAATCGATCGGTTGTTGGGGGTCGCGGTGGAACACACCGGCTATACCACACATAATGCTCTCCTGTTACTTCTTCAAATTAGAATCGGCAAACCGGATTCAGAACGTCACATCCAGACGTCCATAACCCGTTCAATTCGCTCACACATGCAGGTAAGCAGGGCCATCCGCAGAAACACCGCACCCCGGGCCTGGGAAAAATACCAATTGTGGGATGTTTCATCCAAATCCGACGACAGCTCATCACCCCGTGCCAACGGGTGCATCACGATGGCATCCTTTTTCAAGGGAGAATTACGGTCCAGAACAAAGCGGGTGCCGTAGGATTCAAATCCATCGCCTTTCCAGGCAATCGCATTGATATACACCACATCAATCTTGGGTAAGACCGATTCCATATCCGTGGTGGTCGCGATTTTTAATCCGGCCTGCTGCAGCTGCTCCAGCTGCCCTTTATCCCAGATGCGATCGCTGTCATCATGAATGATGGTGACTTCCTCAAAACACTCCGGGAAAATGGCGACCATTTTTAACAAACTGCGTACCGTACGCATTTTGTTGGGCACACCAATGATGCCAAGACGTATCGGACTGAAACCGCTGCCCGGCTCACCCAGCATTTCGGGTTTCCATTTAAAAATGGTATAGAGATCGGCTAAAGCCTGGGTGGGATGCTCATCCAATCCATTACCGGCGTTAATGATGGGAATGCGCAAGCTCCTCATCATTTCCTTCACCGAGGATTCATTGGTATCACGCAGAACAACGCAATCACCGTAATTGTTGAACATCTCCCCCACATCGGAGAGGGATTCACCTTTGGCAATCCCCGTGGTGGAACGATCCGTGATGGACATGATGTCCCCACCCAAACGATGCCAGGCGCTCTCAAACGACAACCGGGTTCGGGTGCTGGGCTCATAGAAAGCACTGATCAGAATTTTACCCTGCAAAGGCGTACGAAAACGCTGCGGATTGGCTTCAAATTTTGCCGCCAGACGAAACAACTGCAACAGCACATCGCGATCAAACTGATCCGACGAAATAATATGTTGCGAAGAGAGTTGCTTCAGGTGCTCACCATCTTCGTGGATGGCTTTCAAAAGACCTTTGGGGTGGGCATCGCCATACACGTCAGGCACCTTGCGCTCAAACTCAACGTTACCCTCTTTCAAATTACTCACCATAATGTACCCCGCTTCCAGTCAACCAGCAGTAGTCCCAGCAGAACCAGGGGAGAAACACAGGTCACCAACAGTGCTCCCCCCACCAACAACTCAAATAACGCTTCACTTATCGGCACGTTATTTCTCCATACGCTGCAAGCGTTCCCAGTTAAACTCTTCGTTATACAACGCCAGACCAAACAAACATACCACCAGCGACACCAGGCAGGATGTTAAGGCCGCCACGTAAAAACCAATCTGTACGAAAGCAATCAATCCCAACAGGGTACCCAGCAACATGGCCAGGCCGGCGTACAACCCACCGAGACGGGGCCTGTACAATCCAAATACGATGGGCCAGATGGTACTGGCCACAAATGCTCCGGTGAAATTCAGCAGTTCTCCCAGGGTGGTCATACGCGGTAGGCACAGCACCCAGGTCAACAGTCCCAGCCCCAGAATGACCCACTTCCCAACCTTGAACAGGTGTTCGTTACTGGCACCCGGCTTAAGTATTCCACGATAGATGTCCTCAGTCAGCAAATCGCTGGTGGCCGCCAACAATGAGTCCAAACTGGACGCCAATGCGGAAAACACCACGATGAAGACGAACACGGCACCCACACTACCTAGCAATTTTGCGGCCACCAGAGGCCCCACCATGTCCGGGCTGGGTGGATAAATATTCAGTGCGGGGGCTGCCAGGGCGATAAAGCCGGTCACAATGGGAATGGGCAACCATAGCAATCCGGAAATCAGGTAGGCCTTTTTCCCGATCCCTTCGCGAAACGCAAAGGCGCGCGACCACCAGACGTTGGAATGGAAGATCTCACCGATACCAAAGAAAATGTTATTGAACAGGAACATAATGGCGGCAGGAAACAGCAGATTGAGTAATTGGGGCTGTTCCTGGCTGACGGTTTCATAAATCCTGGTCAACCCTACGTCCTGCCAGCAGACATAGCCGATGAACAACACACCACATAAAATGATGAGCGTCTGGATGAAGTCTGTGGCAATTACCGCTTTGAGTCCACCCAGCAAGGTATAACCCACGCAGATCGCCAGAATAACCGTCATGCCCACGTGATAATCCAGCCCGCTGAGGGAGTGCAGCAGAATGCCCCCCGCCATCCCCAGGCTGATCAACCAACCCATGGCGTAACAGAACGACACTACAAGAAACACATACCAGGCACCCCGGCCATAACGTACACGGATAAAGTCGCCGCAGGTAAACCCCTTCGGCATCAGAGCCTTAATCCGCTTGGCCATGGGTGCAAACAGAATCAGCCCCAGCGCCGCCATGGAATATCCCACCATGCCCCAGACGCCAAACTGGTAGGTGAGCTGGGGTGCCACCAGCGTAGTATTGCTGGTTACCCAGGTGGCCATCGCCGTAGCCGAAGCCAGTGCCAACCCCACGTTGCGCCCGGCCAGCATAAAGTCGTCGACAGTACGATTACGACGCCCCAGCCACCAGCCAAAGCTGACCCAGGCCAAGCCAAACAAAACGAGGATAACGATTGCGGTTTGGGTAGAGATTTGTGCAGCGAACATAGAATCCGTTTCTGATTATTTTATGAATCTGAGCGAGTGAAACGGAACAGCGTGACCACCAGAGAACCAAACAAAGCTGCACCGATCGAAAACAAAAGAGAAGCCGAACGCAGAGACCGATGCTCAACGTCAAAGCGTACCGTGTTTGAGAGTGAAGCACCGGTGTCACTCAGTAATCGGGCGAAATAAACCCCGTCCTCAAACCCGCTGAGATGAACCTGATCCTGACCGGTAAGCTGCAATGACCGCATCACCTGATCAAATTCCCGATCGCGCCCCACCTGCAATGTAACGGAGCCATCGCCCAAATCCTTCCAACTCAAAGTAATGAAGCCCTCGCTTACTTTCTGAGCACTGGCAATCAGGTTCTCAGCAGGTGCTCCGATTACGAAGGGGGACTGCACCAAAAATGCACAGACAAGCAGCATTTTTGCCACATTATTGAAATAAAAGGGGGATTTGGGAGCCATAGGGAGTATAAGGGGACTGTAAATCAGCCTTCGCCTGTGGATTAAGCTCCCAGACTAACAAAGCTTAGAACTCAATTCAATTTTTGGGCGGATGCCCGATGTCAGGGGTACTGCTGCTCCTGCGCTTCCAGCTTGCGCGCCACATCCCCCGGCGAACCGGTCTTACGTGCCAGCAACTCGTACGCCACGGGGACCACATACAGGGTAAACAGGGTTGCCGCCAGGGTGCCGGCCAGTACCACCACACCGATCACAAGACGGGTTTCCGCCCCGGCCCCACTGGAGGCAATCAGGGGGATGGAACCGGCTGCCGTGGTAATACCGGTAATCAGTATGGGACGGAAACGCACCTGGGTTGCCTCAATGATGGCTTGTTTGAATTCCTCTCCCTGGTCACGCAGCTGGTTGGCAAACTCAACAATCAGTATTCCGTTTTTGGAGGCCAACCCCACCAGCATCATCAAGCCGATCTGGGAATAAATATTCAAACTGCTCCCTGTCAGGTACAACCCCAATAATCCACCACACATGGCTAAAGGCACGGTCAGCATAATAATAAAAGGATGCACATAACTTTCGAATTGCGCCGCCAGCACCAGGAAGGTCACCATTACCCCCAGCAGGAAAATAAACAGCACACTGTCGCCGGAAAATTTATAATCCCGGGACTGGCCTTTATAATCAATATTCACATTGGCCGGGAGATGTTCCCTCACCAACCCTTCCAGGTAGTTGAGTGCTTCCCCCAGCGACAGGTTATCCGCCAGATTGGCCTCGAGCGTAATCGCGCGCACCCGGTTGTAGCGATTCAACGATGTGGCCCCGGCAAACTCTTCCAGTTTCACCAGATTCGCCAACGGCACCAATTGATCCAGCTTTTCCGAGCGCACGTATATATTCTGCAGACTGATAGGAGTGCTCTGGTTATCCCGCACTCCCTCCAAAATCACGTCGTATTCTTCACCCTGGTCGTTGTAGGTGGTAACGCGACGGGAACCGAGCATGGTCTCCAGTGTGCGCCCCATATTGCCAACGGACACACCCAGGTCAGCAGCCCGATTATAATCAATCACTACATTCAACTGCGGCTGGGTCTCTTTTAAATCCCAGTCCATGCCTACCAGGCCGGGGTTATCCGCTTCAATCTTTGCCGTCAGGATGTCACGCCACTGAGCCAACTCCTCATAGGTTCCACCGCCGAGCACAAACTGCACCGGCTTCTGCAAGCCACCACCGAATCCTTGCCGCATAATGGGGAACGCATTAACACCGGGCAGGTCCGCCAGTTTTTGTCGCACCTCGTTGATAATGACGAAGGCACCTCGGCGTTTACTCCAGTCATTCAGCAACACAATTACCACCCCCGTATTGAAGTTGGCCACATTGCCCCAACCACGAGGCGTACGCACCAACAAGCGGGTAATCTCATTGTTCTCCACATAGGGCATCATGCGCTGTTCGATCTCATCCATATACTTGGTCATGTAGTCGAACGTTGCCCCTTCCGGGCCATTTACAATCAGAAAAAAGGCACCACGATCCTCCCGCGGCGCGTACTCCGAAGGAATGGCCTTAAACAGGTAATAGCTGGCGGCCATCAAACCGATAAAGCCCAACACCACAACCCAGGGCGCGCGCATACAGAACACGATGGAATGTCCATAACCGGTCTTGAGCCAATCAAACAGAACGTCCACCATGCGCACAACCGGACTGTGTTGCTCATTGGCACGCAAAACTTTTGAGGCCAGCATAGGGGATAAGGTGAGCGCAATCAGCGTGGAAAAACACACCGCCGCTGTCATGGTGAGTGCGAACTCGGAAAACAACCGCCCCAGATCGCCCTGTAAAAACGAGATGGGAACAAACACAGCCACCAGCACCAGGGTGGTGGCAATTACCGCAAAGCCCACCTGACGTGCACCCCGATAGGCCGCCAGCAACGGTGGTTCATCATATTCCTGCATGCGGCGTACGATGTTTTCCAGTACCACCACCGCGTCATCAACCACCAGACCGATCGCCAGCACCAGGGCCAACAGCGTGAGCAGGTTGACGGAGAAACCAAACATCAGCAGTGCAATAAAAGTAGCCACTATGGAGACCGGTACCGTCACCGCCGGCACCAGCATGGCCCTGGCACTGCCCAGGAACAAATAGATCATCAACACCACCAGACCAATGGCGATGGCCAATGTGGAGTAAACCTGGTTAACCGCACCTTCCACAAACACCGACGAATCATAACTTTGCTCCAGGCTCATGTGCGACGGGAGCACAGCATTGACCCGGTCCCGCTCTGCTTTGGCTGCACGGGTTACCTCAATGGTGTTGGCCGTAGACTGCTTGATAATACCGATGCCGACCTGGGGAATGCCGTTACCACGAAACACAATGCGGCTTTCCTCAGTACCGCGCTCCACCCGCGCCACATCCCCCAGGCGCACCAGATAGCCGTTTTCGCCCCGCGCCAGCACCAGGTTACGAAAGTCTTCTGCACTGGCAAAGGCCCGTTGCACCCGCACCGTTAGCTGCCGGGTTTGGCCCTCGATGGCCCCTGCGGGCAACTCAACGTTCTCAGCCCTTAACGCCGCTTCCACATCATTGGCGGTTAAGCCACGGGCCGCCAATTGATTCCGATCAAGCCAGACCCGCATGGCATAACGCTGGGCACCACCCACGATAATCCGTGCCACACCATTCAAAGTGGAAAAGCGATCCACCAGGTAACGATCCGCATAATCCGACAACTCCGGAACCGTCATGCCCTCCCCCACCAGGTTCAGCCACATGATTACGTCATCATCGCCGGACTCCTTGCGAATCTCGGGTGGATCGGCTTCTTCCGGCAGATCGTTAGCGATACCGGCCACCCGATCGCGCACATCATTGGCTGCAGCATCAATGTCCCGGTCCACATCAAACTCAATGGTGATACGGGAATTGCCGTCACTGCTGACGGAAGCCACATACTTGATGCCTTCCACACCGGCAATGCGCTCTTCGATAATCTGGGTAATGCGGGTTTCCACCACCGCTGCTGCAGCACCACGATAGCCGGTACTGATGGTTACCACTGGCGGATCGATACGGGGATATTCGCGCAGGGTAAGGCGATCAAATGCCACCAGGCCAAAGGCAATCAACAACAAAGAAATAACCGACGCGAACACCGGTCGCTTGATGGATAGGTCGGATATCAGCATATTCAGATACCCGAAGCGTTTGCAGAGAAAGCCGGTGAAGCCTCCACCACTTTCACCAAGGCACCGTCCCTGAGCTTAAGGCTGCCATCCACAACCACCTGCTCCATGGGCGCCAGTCCTTTTACTATTTCGACCCGCCCCAGCAGGCGCGTTCCGATCAACACCCGGCGGCGTTGCGCCTGCATTCCATCTGCCTGCGGCACCACGACAAATACATAATGCTCGTTTCGATCCTGCACTAAAGCGGATTCGGAAATCACAATGGCCTCACGGGGGTTGCTCTGCAATTTCACCTCCATCAGCAGACCGGCTTTCAACCGGCTCCCGCTGTTATCCAGAATCGCCCGCACCGTCACCGAGCGGGACACCGGATCCACCTGGTTATCCACCGACTCCACCACGCCATCAAACACGGCATTGTCCAGCGCGCGGGCCTTGGCCTGAATGGCAACACCCGGCTTCAGGGAAGCCAAAAACAAAGAGGGCACGCTGAAGTCGAGTTTCATACGGCGGTCATCCACCAGTGTGGTAATGACCTCGCCGGGAGAGACAAAAGCACCGCGACTGACATTACGCAGCCCCACCACCCCGGAGAACGGCGCCCGCACCAGCCGGTTTTCCAGACGGGATTCAATGGCAGCCACCCGGGCACGGGCCACATAAAATTCTCTTTGCTTTTCATCCAGCAGGGATTGAGACGCGTCGCCACGCTTGGCCACCGCTTTGATTCGATCCAGCTGCGACTGGGCTTCATCCAAGGTATATCGGGCTTCCTGCAGAACCGCCTGTTCTTCCGAGCTGTCCAGCTCCACCAGCACGGCGCCTTGCTTCACCCGCTGTCCGCTTTCAAAGTGAATGGCACGGATGGTTTCCGCCACATTCGCCGTCAACACCACGGCCTCGTTGGCCTTGAGCGTTCCCAGAGCCTCCAGGGGATCGGCGATGGACTCAGTCTGCACCGGCCTGACCACGACATCCAGCGCCGGGGCGGCGGCCCACGCGCACGAAGGCAGCAGCAACAGGATTACAACACGCATACACACCAATAGGGAACACTCAGCCCGCATGGACAGATCTCCGATTCAATACAGCGCAGGAAATTAAGATTGAGACACTATGCCATGAAATTAGTTTTACATGGTCATTATTTGCCTAATGACGGCATACTCATTAAGGATATAAGAAATGAAAAACGAGAAGGGATTGGCCTTGCAAGATGAGACCTTTCAGGTCCGAGCCAGCCTTTCACCTGCAAGCAGCACCGTCAACCCCAGCAGCATGGCGGGCATACCTTCATAGACAACCGAATGGAGCCCCGCAAAGCGCCACAGCAATGACACGCCCAGCCCTGTAAGCACGGCGATAATCGCCAGGGTTTGCCCTGGACGCCGCCCGATACAAAGCACCAGTAACAAGGGAGCGAAGGCACTGGCCAGACCGGACCAAGCCAGAATCACCAGGCTGAACACAGACTCCTGGTTCAGCAACGCCCAGGCCAGTGCCAGAGCGCAGACCAGGGCCGTAATCATTTTTATCTCGCGGGTATTTTCGATGTTGTGGGGCAACACGTCATGGGTGATAGCGGCTGAACAACTCAGGATCAAGGAGTCGGCCGTAGACAGGGTGGCCGCAAAAATGCCGGCCAACACCACCCCGACAAAAACTGGCGGGAATAATTGTTGCGCCATGGTGGGCAAGGCGAGTTCCGCGTCAAATGCGGCCGGATCACCCAGATAAACACGGGACAGCATACCGACCGCGGTCGCCATGGCATAAAAAGCGATAAACCAGAGGTAATACCAGGCTCTTGCCCGCAGCATACTGCGGTGATCATCCAAGGCCATAAAGCGGACCATGATGTGAGGTTGGCCGATAACCGACATACCGGCAAACAGCCAGCTCACGGCAAACACCAGCCCACCGGCCAGTCCCGGCAACACCAGATCCTTGGGAAACCAGTCCAGAAACCCGTCCACCGACGACATCAACGTCAGCGATTCCGACACCCCGCCCAGTGAGAGTGTCGCCACCACCAGCAGCATACCCATGGCCACAATCATCACCAGGGACTGAGCCGCATCCGTCCAGATGGAGGCCCGTATGCCACCGGCCCAGCAATAGGCCAGCACCAGGGTCGCCCCCATTACTGCACCACCCCATGAAGGCCAGCCAAACAACACCTGCAGAGCCTTGCTGCCGGCAACCAGCTGAGCACTGGCATAGGCCAATAAGAATACCAGGGACACGATTCCAATAAGCCGCTGCAACGCATCATGTTTACCGCCATACCAGTTACTCAGCACGCCAGCATAACTGACTTCGTCACAATGCTGAGTGGCTTTGCGCAAACGCTGGTGAACAAAAATGGATGCCAGGAAATCCCCCAGTATCCAGCCGAACATAATCCAGATCGCCGCCAACCCTGTGGCATAGGTGTAACCAATAACACCTATGAACATATAGCCACTGTTATTGGTGGCTACCGCCGACAGTCCCACCAGAGCAGGATGCACCGAACTGCTGGCCAGATAATAATCCTGCTTGGTATGTCTGCTCTGCCTGACGGAACTCAGGCCGATTACCACGAACACCCCCAGGAAAAACAGAAAACTGGCCACTACCAAGATCGGATTCCTTCTGCGAAAAGCCCGCTGTCACATGTATGCAGCGGGCATTCTATCGGTTAACAGGCCAGGCAGATCGCTCGCCCATGATCATGCACTTCCACCAACTGGCCGTGCAACGCTTTGATGGCATCGGCGTAATCGTCTTCATCCACGATGAATTGCATGTCCACCTGGCGCATGGACTGGTGCATGGCCAATACGCTGATATTGCGTTCTGCCAAAGCAGCTACAGTTTGTGCCAACATACCCGGCACCTGCATGTCACTACCAATGGCGGAAACAATGGCTATTTTCTTTTGATTGATTTCGGCATCACCAAAACGCTCTTCCAGCGCAGCCCGAATACGCTTTACGGTCTTCAGGTTAGTGGAGAGATAATGGGTAATGGTGTTGGCGTTAATATCTTTGGAAACGATATAACCGTTGAAGCGTTTTATCGTTGCCAGGATCTCCTGATCATAACGATCAATATTCCCCGCCATGTCCTGATCAAACACTTCGATGGCATAGACCCCGCGGCAACCGGCAATGATCTCCACCCGGGGTGACTCACTGACGTAATCGCTGGTGATCAGCGTGCCCGTATGTTCCGGCTCAAAGGTGTTTTTCACCCGCAGGGGGATGCTGTGTTTGCGCAAGCCTTTTGCCGCCTTGGGATGGATGGCTTCCATTCCCAAATTGGCCAATTGGTCCGCCACATCGTAATTGGTGCGTCCTATGGGAACGGCATTGGCTTCTCCCACCAAGCGGGGATCAGCACTACTGAGATGAAATTCTTTGTGGATGACAGCTTCCCGGGCACCAGTCAGTACGGCAATTCGACTAAACGTCATTTCGCTGTAGCCGCGATCAAAGGTGGACATCAAGCCCTGATCACTATGGGCATAACCGGTGGCGATGGGGAGCTGAGAATTCAGGTCCAGATCCTTGAATGCCGCTTCGATCCGTTGATCCAACGACATGTGCTGCGCCGAACGCCAACCGGTCAGATCCACAAAGCAGGCATTAACGCCATCCTGTTGCAGCAGCTTCGCCATATTCCAGGCGCTGTGGGCCTCACCGATACTGGCCAGCATTTCCCGCACGGTGTGCAAGTGCGCATCCAGGGCAAAGTGGCCATGCTGGCACAGGCGACCCAGGTCCGTCAGACAACGCTCGGCATCTTCCAAGCGCTCCAGGACGAAAGCATTGGCTTCCTGCAGGGCAAGCTCATCGGTAAACAGATCACCGTTGATGCCCAGCAGCTCCTGCTTCAGCGCTGACAACGCATCACGCCAGCCGGCTTCACTGACACCGCGGGAAAACAGCTCGTACACTCCGGGCTGCCCCGTCTTTTTGTGTTCCAGCAATTGATTGGTGACACCACCGTAGGCAGAGACCACAAAAATCCGGTTATAACGCACTGCCCCACGTTCGGGCCCCAAAATGATATTGTCACGTACAGCGGCGTAATTGCTCATGGAAGTGCCGCCAATCTTCTCAACACTGTGAAAAGACATTACAGATTTATTCCTCTATTGATTCCGCTTCCAGTTCATAGGCGCCTTCGGCATTGTGCACTTCTTTGCCTGTTAAAGGCGGATTGAACACACAGGCCATCTTCATTTCTTCAAAGGCGCGCAACACGTGCTTGTCGTTTTGGTCCAGGATGTAAATAGTGCCCGGCTCGATGGGGTATTTCTTCCCGTCGGCCAGGGTTTCCACCTCACCACGCCCCGACATGCAGAACACCGACTCCAGGTGATTCTGATAATGCATCTGGAAATCAGCACCCTTGTAGATGGTGGTGATATGAAACGAAAAGCCCATGTTGTCGTCTTTCAGCAACAGGCGGGTGCTGTCCCAGTTACCATTGGGATCGACAATTTTACGCCCGCTGTTTTCGGCTTCTTGTAGCTTTCTTACGATCATGTTGATTCCTGTTCTCTAAATGCTTGATAAAGGACTTAGCTGGCGGCTTTGCGCACCACGTAGAAATCACGTTCCTTGGGAATACGCCCTTCTTCCTCGCACACTTCCTTGATCGCCTGCTCAACAATATCAATCCCTTTTTTCAGGGATTCATCACTGATAATGAGCGGCACCAGGAATTTAATCACCTGATCGTCTGCACCACTGGTTTCGATCACCAGCCCATTGCGAAACGCTTTACGGGTGATCTTTTCAGCCAGTTCACCGTTAACACAGTTAATACCCCGAAACATACCCCGTCCACGGGTGGTGAAGTTTCCTTCACCATACTGCTCAACGATGGCATCCAGACGCTGACGAATGTAGTTGCCTTTACGTTTGATCTCATTGGCAAAGGTATCGTCTGACCAGAAATGATCAATCGCCGCCTTCGCCGTAACAAACGCCAGATTGTTACCGCGGAAAGTACCGTTGTGCTCGCCAGGCTTCCATTGGTCCAGGTCAGGGCGAATCAGCACCACCGCAAACGGCAGGCCGTAACCACTCAGGGACTTGGACAGCGTCACGATATCCGGTTTGATCCCGGCCTCTTCAAAACTGAAGAAGGTACCGGTGCGGCCACAACCGGCCTGGATATCATCAACAATTAACAGCACATCATGCTTGCGGCACACCTGCTCCAGATTTCTCAACCACTCAAAGCTGGCTGCGTTGATACCACCTTCACCCTGAACGGTTTCCACAATAACCGCCGCCGGTTTGTCGATGCCGCTACTGGAATCAGACAGCACCTTATCCAGGTAGTGCGTAGTATCGAAGCCTTCACCCAGATACTTGTCATAGGGGATGCGGCTGGTACCACCCAGGTTTACACCGGCAGCACCACGGTGATGGGAATTACCGGTGGCGGCCAATGCGCCCAGGCTCACACCGTGGAAGCCATTGGTAAATGAAATAATGTTGTGGCGGCCGGTTACATTGCGCGCCAGTTTCATCGCCGCTTCAACCGAGTTGGTGCCGGTTGGGCCGGTAAACTGCACCATATATTCAAAGCCACGAGGTTTCAGAATCTTTTCATTAAAGGATTCCAGGAACTCGCCCTTGGCCTGGGTATGCATATCCAGACCATGGGTAATGCCGTCCCGCATGATGTATTCCATCAGTTTTTCCTTGAACACGGGATGATTGTGACCGTAATTCAGGGTGCCGGCGCCGGCCAGGAAATCCAGGTAGCGGTTACCTTCCTCGTCAAACAAGAACTCACCCTGAGCCTTGTTGAACACCCTGGGGAAGGACCGGGCGTAACTCTGTACTTCGGATTCAATTTCTTCAAAAATTTTCATATTCTTCTCTCCAGTAATATTGGTAACGTTGGAAACCGTTTCGATATCGGGCAATTGGGAACGCTCAAAGGGTCCGATGCGCGCCAGCATTTCACTGTCGTGATCGCCTTTGAAATGTTGCTGACGGTCGAACATGACCGATCGATTCAAATCTGTATTCAGGCGGCGGGCCACACCCTGGAACAGGCCCCAGGAAGCATCGTTATCCGGGGTCACCGTGGTTTCCAGAAACTCAACGTCAGCACACACAGGGCGCGACAAAATGTGTTCGACCATGCGACCGGCCAGCCCCTGGCCCCGGGCAGTTTCACTCACAGCCACTTGCCACACGAACAGGGTATTGGGCCGCTCCGGAATCAGGTAGCCGGATATAAAGCCCACCAGTTCGTCTCCGTGGCTGACCGCCACCGAGGTGTCGGCAAAGTGGGAACACTGCAGCAGATTGCAGTACATGGAGTTGGTGTCCAAAGGTGGACACTGGCTAACGAGTCTGTGGACATCCGCGCCATCCCTGGAATCAGGCGCACGAAAGCACAGATCCATCTGTTTTGGAGTTCGAAGATTCATAATATTAACGCTTCTATTATTTAGAGCTCTAATTGAATAAATAGGGGGTGTAGATGGGGAATTCTGGGTTTGCTTGATTTTAAAGCAGTTAAAGGCATTGGTCCGGGCTGGTTGCTAAAGACGATATATATTGTACTCAAAATAATACAAATGTCCAGCCGGTAAACAATGTTGGCATATATTTTGATCTCTACAGAACACAAAGTAAGGGCAATCCCGCACCAGCACTGGTTTTCCCGCTGCTCCCATGCACGTATAATCCCTCAATTGATTTACCTGTTCTCTGCCCGCAGACAAAGGAAAAAGCGTTGAGCCGAATCGAAGATGTACTGATTGCCTTGCGCCGGGTGATCCGGGCCACGGATCTCCACTCCAAGCATCTTGCCAAAACCACCGGACTGACCGCGCCCCAGATCATGCTGCTGCAGGCCATAAGAGATAAGGGACGCGCATCCATTGGAGAGCTGGCCAACGACATCAGCCTGAGCCAGGCAACGGTGACCACCATCATGGATCGATTGGAAAAGCGCGGACTGGTCTATCGACAGCGCTCACAGGCGGACAAACGCAAAGTTCACGCCCATCTCACAGAGACCGCCCATGAAGTCCTGAAAACGGCGCCCCTGCCCCTGCAGGAGCATTTCACCCGGGAATTCCAGAACCTGAAGGAATGGGAGCAATCCATGATCATTGCTTCACTGCAGCGGGTGGCGGAGATGATGGATGCAGAGGACATTGATGCGTCTCCGGTGCTGGATGTAGGCACTCTGGACCGCATGGATACCGAGCTGGACCAGCAGACCCCATAAACTCCTCACTTTTTCCATGGCTTTACAAAAAGCTACATTTATCTGATCGGCGCACCAACATTACGCAGCCGCCAATAATCATCTGAAAAAACAGGTCAAAAAAAGCACTATATTAGCGCTGTCTTTTAATGACAGTGTTTAATTGCATCACCCAGACATGGTCTCACTTGCACGATTCTTGACCAGCCAAAAGCGCCTTACTACACCTGTTATTGACTCTAAAAAATTTAACTCCGTCACACTATTAATGAGGAACAGCCCGTGAAACGCATCACTCTGTCATGCGCAGGCCTTCTTTTGTCTGCGATTTCCGGTAGCGCATTTGCAGGAGAGCAGGACATCACCATCAACATGAACACGCTCTGGATTGTCACCGCTTCGGTGTTGGTGTTTTTCATGCAGGCGGGGTTTGCCCTGCTGGAATCCGGCAGCACCCGGGCCAAAAACTCCATCAACGTGATGATGAAAAACTTTATCGATGTGTGCCTGGCCAGCCTGGTGTTCTGGGCAGTGGGTTACGGACTGATGTTCGGACAGAGCACCACCGGCTGGTTCGGCGAATCCCACTTCATGATGAACGATGCCTCGCACCAGGATTACACCGTATTGCTGTTTCAGTCCATGTTCGCCGCCACCGCCGCCACCATCGTCAGCGGGGCAATCGCGGAACGCACTAAATTCACAAGCTATATTGTCTGTGCCGTAGTGGTAACCGCCGCCATCTATCCCATTTATGGTTCCTGGGTATGGAACGGTGACGGCTGGCTGGCAGAGAAGGGCTTTGTCGACTTCGCCGGTTCCACCGTTGTGCATTCCGTGGGTGGCTGGTGCGCCCTGGCTGCAGCCATCGTAATCGGTCCCCGTTTGGGCCGCTTTGATCGCGCCACCGGAGCGCCACGGGAAATCCCCGGCCATAACCTTTCGCTGGTGGCACTTGGCGGTTTCATTTTGTGGATGGGCTGGTTTGGGTTTAACGCGGGCTCCACCCTGGAAGCATCTGAAAACCTGGGCACCATTGCCCTCAACACCCACCTGGCCGCCTGCGCCGGTGCGGTGGGAACCGTAGTCTTCTGCATCCTGGGTCGGCAGCCGATCTTGCTGACTTCCTGTGTCAACGGCGCGCTGGCAGGCTTGGTCGGCATCACCGCAGGTTGCGCCACCATGGATCCCCAATACGCAGTGCTGACCGGATTTGTCGGCGGCATGCTGGTCATCCCCAGTGTCAACCTCCTGCTCCGCTTCAAGATCGATGATGTGGTGGGTGCGATTCCGGTACACGGTATTGGCGGCGCCTGGGGCACTCTGGCCGCGGGAATTTTCTACCAGGGTGACCTGTACAACACGGACCGCATCCTCACGCAACTGGTGGGTATTGGCGCTGGTTTCGCCTGGGCCTTCTTCGGCAGCCTGGTTCTGTTCCACCTGGTGAACCTGGCCATCGGCATGCGGGTGGACAGCGAACATGAACAACGGGGGCTGGATTTCACTGAGCACCATGAAGTGGGTTATCCGGAATTCCATCAACTCACCCAAAGCTTCAAATAATAATCAGGAGGTGAGCCATGTCTCTCAAGGATCGAAAAAATGCTTTTCTAACGGTTCTGGCGGCAAACCTGGACAAAGGGGTACGGGAAGAAGTCATGAACTTCTGGGAAGAGAAATATTCTTCCCGCCCACAGTTCGGAGTCAGCGCGTTTCTGGATGAGCTGTACAGCAAATACAGCATTCCCATCAAGAAAGGCCAGCTGTTCAGAGAACTGTCCCGGGCTACCATGTCCGCAGGTGGAAGCGCCAGGGCTGAACGTTCCAATGCATTGGAACCGGATGCGGCGGAAATCATCGATAAGAATGGTCTGGTGGTGTATCAGGCCCTGCAGGATGAATTCACCGCCCTGGCCAAGCCAGCGGATCGCATGAAAATAACCAGAGCCCAGTTCGATGGCATCCAGCAGCAAAACCAGTACGACTCCAGTAGCATCCGCAATGTGATGGAGTGGTTACGGGGCGGCGCCAGGGCCATGCCCAACCGTGCCGAGCTTGGCCTGCTGCGCAAGCTGTTCAACCTGGGCTATGTGGAAAGCTGTCAGCTGTATGGCCCGGTGAAAGCCGATCAGATGCTGAATACCGCATTACAAAAAACCAATAACATACCTGAGGCGCATATCACGCCACCTGTTTATTTTATTTGATGTTTCGATCGGCACATTTACGCTTATAACGTATTGACAGAGCTGGCCAACACCAGCTCCATTTTTTGCTCTTGGCGCGCGACGTTGTATTACCGGTTACACCAGCGCAACCACAGATAATACAATGCAGGCAGCACAAACAGCGTCAACAACACCGCCGTCATCATACCGCCTACCATCGGCGCAGCAATACGACTCATCACCTCTGACCCGGTACCCGTGCCGTACATCACTGGAATCAAACCGACGATGGTGGCAATGGCCGTCATCATAACCGGTCGCACCCGCAGACTGGCACCGTTCATCACCGCCTGCCGCAATGCTTGCGAGGTCAGCTTCCCAGCATCCGGCGCAACTTTCAGCTCCAGATAGGCCTGTTTGAGGTATTGCAGCATGATAACCCCGGTTTCCGCCGCCACCCCCGCAAGCGCGATAAAGCCAACGGCGGTGGCCACCGAGAAGTTAAAGCTCTCATACCACATCAACAAAACGCCACCCACCATCGCAAGGGGCAAGGTGATGATGATCATGGTGACTTCAGCAAAGCTGCGGAAATTCATGTACAACAACACCACTATCAGCATGAAAGTCAGGGGCACTACGTAAGTCATTTTCTCCTTGGCCCGTTGCATGTATTCATACTGACCAGCCCAGGCAACGGAATAGCCCGGTGGCAAATCCAGTTTCTCCTTTACGGTTTCCCGAGCCTGCTCCACATAGCTACCCACATCCACATTGTCGATATCAATAAAAGTCCAGCCGTTCAACCGTGCATTCTCACTCTTGATGCCCGGTGGCCCCTGCTCGATATAAACCCTTGCCACATCCTGCAACGACACCACCTGCCCACCGGGAGTGACGATAGGTAACAAAGCCAACTTTTCCGGAGTGTCCCGATAATCCTGCGGATACCTCAGGTTAATGGGATAGCGCTCCAACCCTTCCACCGTTTGTGCCACGTTCATACCACCAATGGCGGTAGCCACCACTTGCTGAATATCCGCCACATTTAATCCATAGCGCGCTGCTTTTTCCCGTTGAATGTCCACTTTGATATAGCGGCCACCGGCAACTCGTTCGGAGTACACAGATGCAGTACCGGGCACATCCTTCAAGAGGGTTTCCAGTTGCTGGCCGATGTCCTGAATCACGCTCAGATCCGGACCGGCCACCTTGATACCCACCGGCGTTTTAATCCCGGTAGCCAGCATATCAATACGGGTTTTGATGGGCATGACCCAGGCATTGGTCAGGCCGGGCAGCTGTACCAATCGATCCAGTTCCTTTTTCAAACTCTCGGTGGTTACGCCATCACGCCATTGATCCTGCGGCTTCAATTGGATAAACGTTTCGATCATGGTTAAGGGTGCCGGGTCCGTTGCGGTTTCTGCCCGGCCCACTTTACCGAACACGTTATCCACTTCGGGAACGGTGCGTATCAGTTTATCGGTTTGCTGTAACAGCTCCCGTGCTTTACCAATGGAGATGCCCGGATAAGTGGTGGGCATGTACATAAGATCCCCTTCATCCAGCGGCGGCATAAACTCACTGCCGATCTGCCGCAGGGGAATCAGCCCCAGCAGGGTAATCAATAACGCCACCAGTGCCGTGCTGACAGGAAACCGCAACAACAGCCCAATCACCGGCCGATAACTCGCGATCAGCAGGCGATTAACCGGGTTACGGTTTTCTGCGATCACCTTGCCGCGAATAAAATAGCCCATCAACACTGGCACCAGGGTAATGGCCAGGGCAGCGGCCGCCGCCATGGCATAGGTTTTGGTATAGGCCAGGGGAGAAAACATGCGTCCTTCCTGCGCCTCCAATGTAAACACCGGAATAAAACTGACGGTGATGATCAGCAAACTGAAGAATAATGCCGGCCCCACTTCGGCGGCGGAGTCCGCCACCACCTGCCACCGGTTTTGTGGCGTTAACGGGGTACGCTCCATGTGCTTGTGCATGTTTTCAATCAGCACAATGGCACCGTCTATCATGGCACCAATGGCGATAGCGATACCACCCAGGGACATAATGTTGGCATTCAATCCCTGCCAGTACATGATGATGAACGCCACCAGAATACCCACCGGCAAACTGATGATCGCCACCAGCGATGAACGCACATGCAGCAAAAACACAATACATACCAGCGCCACCATCAGCAGTTCTTCGCCCAGTTTGTGCCACAGGTTTTTCACAGCCCGTTCAATCAGCGAAGAACGGTCGTAAACGGTCACCAGCTCGACCCCTTCCGGCAAGCCCTGCTTCAGTTGTTCCAGTTTGGCTTTCACACCGTCGATGGTCTTCTGGGCGTTCTCACCAAAACGCATCACTACGACACCACCCACGGTTTCACCCTCACCATTGAGCTCAGCAATGCCGCGACGCATTTGCGGGCCCAACGCCACTTCCGCCACATCTTTCAACAACAATGGCGTACCGCTGCGGTTAACACCCAACGGAATATTTTCCAGATCCGCTGCGTTTTGCACATAGCCGGTGGCCCGCACCATGTATTCCGCTTCGGCCATTTCCACCACTGAGGCCCCCACTTCCTGATTGCCCTGACGAATGGCATTTTGTATATGGGCGAGAGGAATACCAAAGGCGCGCAGCTTATCCGGATTCACCTTGACCTGATATTGCTTCACCATACCGCCCACCGAGGCCACTTCCGACACACCGGGCACAGTCTGCAATTCAAACTTTAAAAACCAATCCTGGATCGTGCGCAGTTGACTGATGTCGTGACGACCGCTGCGATCAACCAGTGCATACAGATACACCCAACCCACACCGGTGGCGTCCGGCCCTAACTGGGGATTGGCATTAGGTGGCAGATTGGGCGCCACCTGGCTCAAGTATTCCAGCACCCGGCTGCGGGCCCAATACAGATCCGTTTTTTCATTGAAGATCACGTAGACATAGGAATCGCCAAAGAAGGAATAACCGCGTACCGTCACCGCGCCCGGCACCGACAGCATGGCCGTGGTAAGCGGATAAGTAACCTGGTCTTCCACCACCTGGGGGGCCTGTCCCGGATAGCTGGTTTTGATAATCACCTGCACGTCCGACAAATCCGGAATGGCATCCACCGGCGTATTCTTGAGAGCATAACCGCCCACACCAATGATCATGACCATGGCCAGCAACACAAAGAACCGATTGAAGACCGACCAACGAATAATGGCTTCAATCATGGGACATCGCTCCATTCATTGCATGACCGTCATCCAAAATATGGATCATCGTGACCAAAAAGGACCAGTCTTCTGTGATTTCGAATACGAAATGAATCTGCATGCCGGGCTTGAGACTACCCATGTCCACAGATTCCGCCACATCAAAATCCATGGTGGCCGGATCGCGGCCCCACTTTGGAATGGCATCGCGGGAAATATTCAGCACGCGATTTTCCCTATCCACGGAATTGATGACCCCCATGACGTCGGCGGTTTTATCCATAGTGCTGTCATCAGAGCCGTCACCCAATTCTTCATGGTGCATACGCTTGAAGTCAGAAGTCTTGGAAGACTCGGAGTCCAACAGGAACTGCGCGGCCGTGACCACCGCTTCATCCGGTTGCAGACCGTCGAGAATCTCCACCCGGCCCTCCGCAATGCGCCCCACTTTCACATTGATGGACTTGAAGCGGCCATCTCCCAGCGCCAGCACCACACGATCAGTCTTGCCGGTGCGAATCAGCGCCTCGCGGGGAATCAACAGATTACTGCTTTCCGACAGCGCGTGAATCATTACCTGGGCGAACATATTGGGCTTGAGTTCGCCGTCGGGATTGGCAAAGCGCATGCGCAGTTTGATAGTGCGGGTTTTCTCATCCAGGGTGGGATAGACATAGTCCACTTTGCCCTTCCACTCCCGCCCCGGCAGGTAATCCAGAGTCATGGTGACTTCCGCCCCCACCTTTACCAATGATGCCTGGCGTTCAAATACTTCCGCTTCCACCCAGACTTCATCCAGAGCACCGATAGACATCACGGTGGTACCGGGTTGAATAAAAAAACCTTCACGAATGTTAAGGTTGTCCACCACGCCTTTCTGGGGTGAATACAAGGTTACGGTTTGACTGACCTTGCGATTTTTGCGCAACTGATTAATGGTGTTTTCCGAGATCTGCAGCGCTTTCAGTCGATCGTGGCCAGCACTGATCAGCCGTTTATTGTTGCGCTCCAATGCCAGCAAATATTCTTCCTGGGCATTCACCAGCTCCGGCGAATACAGATCATAAAGCGGTTGTCCCTTTTCCACCGGATCGCCTTCGGCTTTTACGTACAGCTTTTCCACCCAACCCTGCACCCGAGGATGGATATGGATCAGGGTATCCTGGTTGTATTGCACATAACCCACCGTATTGATTTCGGTAAGCAGCACGCCGCTCTGGGCTTTTTCGGTACGCACCCCCAGATTGTTCACCACCTCCGGTGAGATGCGGACGGTACCGGGGCCGGAATCGTTACCCGTGTTATCGTCGGCATATACCGGGATCAGATCCATGCCCATCGGCGACTTGCCGGGCTGATCCCGCTTGTAATTGGGGTCCATGGGCGCTACCCAGTAGAGCGGTTCAGGCTCGCCACTGTCGCCTTTTTCTGCGTCTCCCATGTTCGATTGGGGAGCCAGAAACCAGGTCAGTGCCGCACCGACCACTGCACCCACAACAACTGCAGGCAATAATACAAGCTTATTCATGGACAGAATCTCCCACGCTTAATCCGGTTGCAGCGGCTTCATCGGCCGAGGCAAAAAAGTAGTTCAACTGTGCTGCGGTCTGCTGCTGTTGCACGGCGATGGCCAACGCGTCAATCTCGGCGTTGAGTTCCGCGATACGGGCCCGCATCACTTCGGCAAAGTCACCGTTGTCATTGGTGTAGGCGGTCAGCGCGGCTTCTGCCTGCTCGTGCATTTGTGGTAACAACGTTTGTTGGTAAAGCTGATGCCGCTGTCTCAGGCGCGTCCACTGGGCGCGGGCCGCTTCAAACTCGGACAGCAGGGCTTTCAGCCGCAACCATTTCTGGGTTTTGATGGATTCCACTTTGGATACTGCAGCCGACACCTCACGATCCTGCCGGTTACCGGTAAAGATGGGCAAATCAAAGGACAGGCCGACGGAAAAGAAATCTGCCCGCTCGTTGCCCATGGGGTCATCATCGCGATAACCATAACTGGCATTCAGGCCCCACTCCGGTTTGTACTTTTGGCGGGCCAGATCCACATCGGCACCGCTGGCGACAATCTGCTGATCCAACATGCGGATAGAAGGATGCTGCATAAAATAGGGAGCCAGTTGTTGCCAATCACTGGTTTGATCCATGGCCGCCTGCGGAGCGATCAAGCCAACGGCAGGCAACTGTTCAGGCAGCTCGATCTGCGGACGAGTGATCAACAATGTGCTGGTGTTTACATCCTCTTGCGGTTGGTCCTGGATGTTGCCTACCCATTGGGACAGCGTCGCCAATCCGGAATCCCGCTGCTGCTGCAACTGAGTCAGCCGATCATCAAGGCGCGTCAACTCCAGTTGCGCACGGATGACGTCCTGCTGCCGGGTGCGGCCCAAGGCGGAAGAGTAACTGCTCTGACTGATATCGGACATCTGCTCAAACAGATAGCGGTTGCGTTCAATCAGTTCAATGGTGGCCTCACTTCTCCAGGTTTCCAGCCACAGTCGACTGACCTGCAGTTGAATCTGGGCCTGCCGTTCCTGGCGCTCGAATGGCATTACGGCACTGCGCAGCTGTAGTTGCTTTTGCTTCAGTTCCAATTGCTCCCCACGGGGAAACATCTGGGTAATACCCACCTTGAACTGGGTCATGGGCTCCTGATTGAAATCCCAGGTATCTGTGGGCAGGTTGGCAAAGGCCAGGCTGACCTTGGGATCCGGCAAAGCACCGGAAGCCACGCTCATTTCCTCCATGGAACGCTGGGAGTGACGGTTCCCCTGCAACCAGGGGTCCTGTTCCCTGGCCAGGGCAACCGCCTGATCCAGGGTAAGTAATTGCGAATGCACGGATGCACTGCCCAACAGGCAGAACGCAGCCAACACTTGCTGAAAAAAGGGTAATGACGGACGTTTCATAACGGCCCCGAATCAAGTTAAACGGTACGCCCGAGCGATCGGGCAGACGGATTTATCCTGTTTCAGGCCGCCATTGGCGGTTTAATGGGCTGAGAGGGAGGGAGCAGGGAATACAGGTCGATGCCACACTGGATCTGTTCCGTGGCGCCGAACACAGGGAGGGTGAATATGTTAGTCAAAGGTACACCATGGCCCCCACCACAGAGAGCAGAGGGACAGTGACAGCCAGGGGAGCAACAGTCATGGTCAGCTGAATCTGCCTGGTTTGAGGCCTGATCCACCATCGCGGTGGGTACAGCTCGATGCATTAGGTGAGAAGGCCCTGCTTGAGCCGTTGACACCATATGATCCTGGCCGGACAGGCCGTTGTGTTCCTCATGGCATGCCGCCTGCGCTGTAGCAGCAAACACAACCAAACCCCAGATGCTCATCAGCATCAGGGTGGTTCGAATTACATTCTGCACAGAGTAAATCAGTGGCACCGGGAAACTCGTCTTTCACGTCGAGTTTTCATGATAGAACATCCCACCCTGACAGGGAAGCCTGACCAGAGTGGGATGTGAATCCGTGGACTTGGTTAACCGGCACTATCGACCGACGATACCACGGGAGATCACTTCCTTCATGATCTCGGAAGAACCGGCATAGATGGTCTGGATACGGGCATCCACATAGAAACGGGAGATGGGATATTCCACGGTGTAACCGTAACCACCGAACATCTGCAGACAGTCGTTGACCGCACGCAGCTGCATTTCAGTGGTGGCCAGTTTCAATACCGCAGCGTCGTCCACCGTCATTTTGCCCTGCTTGAACTTGGCGATGTTCTTTTCCAGCAGCGCCAGGTTCAGCTCGATGTCGGTCTTCACGTCCGCCAGCTTGAAACGGGTGTTCTGGAATTTGGCAATAGGCTGACCAAAGGCCTGACGTTCCTGCACATAGGCAGCAGCCAGATCCAGGGCACCCTGGGCCGCACCCACTGCCTGGGTGGAACAACCCAGACGCTCACGGGGCAGCTCTTCCATCAGGTAGACAAAGCCTTTGCCTTCTTCACCCAGCAGGGCGTCAGCGGGCACCCGCAGATCACTGAAGAACAACTCGGCGGTGTCACTGGAGTGCTGGCCGATTTTCTCGATTTTCTTGCCGGTGGAGTAACCCGGCAGGGTTGTGTCCACCAGGAACAGGGAAATCCCCTTGGCACCGGCCTTCGGATCGGTCTTGGCACAGACGATGACCATATCAGCGTGAATACCGTTGGTAATAAAGACTTTGGAGCCGTTGATGACGTATTCGTCGCCGTCTTTCACCGCAGTGGTACGCAGAGCGGCCAGGTCACTACCTGCACCGGGCTCGGTCATGCCAATGGCCGTCACCACTTCACCGGTAACCATCTTCGGCAGCCACTTGGCCTTTTGCTCTTCAGTACCGATGTTGTTGATATAGGGGGCACAGATATTGGCGTGGATGTTATAACCGGTGGCGAGACCGGCGTAACCCAGGCGGGACATCTCCCACATGATCATCTGGGTGACGTCAAAGCTGGCGCCGGCCGAGCCGTATTCTTCCGGCATGTCCACCAGCAGCAAACCGGCTGCACCCATGGTGTTCCAAACCTCACGGGGCATCATATGGTTCTTTTCCCATTCTTCGAAATGGGGTTCGATTTCCTGCTCCAGGAAACGCAAAACCATGTCACGAAACAGATCCAATTCTTCGTTTTGCTCGCTCATGAGAGGCCTCTTCCAGCTAATGAATGATAAAAACCCCGATCCGCAATCGGACCAGGGTGTGCTGCAGATTGGGCTGCATAAGGTCTAGAAGTGTGGACCACCTGCGCCATTCCCTCAATGATGAATCAAGCCAAATAATTAGCATTTACGGACCACAAATGGCCATATTAGTGAAATTTCGACATTTACAGGGCTAGATAGGCCTCTATACTTACCTATTTCGGACATTTGGCATCCACAGACAAGATGAAGGCCCATTACACCAACCACACCGTATCCATTCACTTTGCCCGCGCCTATCTGGAACGGGGTCGCCAACTGGGCCTGGATTGCACGGCACTGATGGAATACGCCGCCCTCACCCCGGCCCTGCTGGAGGATGATCGCAACCGCCTGGCCCCCTATCAATTAGCCCGACTGTTGCACAAAGTCATGGTGGACGGTGATGACGAGTTTATGGGGCTGGCCGCAGAGCAGGCCCGCTTCGGGATCTTTACCCTGTTGGCAGAACGCCTGATCCATTGCGCCACTCTACGGGATGCTCTGGTGGAAACCCGCCGCTTTTACCGTTTGGTCACCGGCTCAGTGTTGTTTGAGATCCACGAGTCCGCCGATGTCACCCGGCTTAGCCTGCGCATGACCCAACCGGAGAAAGATCCGGAGTTTGTGATGACGGAATTGTTGATGCTGATCTGGCACCGGTTTCCGTCCTGGCTCATTGCCGAAGTCATCCCCTTGAACGCAGTACACATGGTGATGCCAGAACCACGCCACCGAGCCGAGTATCCACTCCTGTTCCCCTGCCCGGCCTGGTTCAATCAAACTGAAAACAGCCTGCTCTGGCCCACCTATATGATGGAGCGCCCCATTCAGCAAACGGAAGAACAGCTGCGGCGTTATCTGGCGAAAGTCCCCCTGGTGTGGTTCCGCAAGCTGCAGTTTGCCGAGCAGCTAACCGAGAGGGTTACCCATATTCTTAAGCACTGTGAAGATCTGCAACGGATTTCGATAGAAGATGTGGCAGCCCAACTGCATATGACTTCCCGCACCCTGCGCCGCAAGCTCACTGTAGAAGGAACCCAGTTCCAGTCGTTGAAAGACAATGTACGACGGGAACGGGCGATTTACTGGTTAAGCCAGAACAGCTCCATAAAGGAGGCGGCGGCCAAAACCGGGTACACCGAGACGGCCTCCTTTGTCCGCGCTTTCAAACACTGGACCGGGCTCTCACCGGGGCAATACAAACGTCAGCTGCTGGCCCAATAAACCGCCCTAAGCCGGCATATGGGGCGGATCAAAATCCGTGTTGTTCATCCCGGTTTTTTGCAAAAACTGCAATCGTCTCTGCACCGCCTGCACATGCTCAGCTTCTTCCCGGGCAAACCCTTCAGCCAACTGTTGCAATGCCGTGTTGTGAGTACGCTGCGCCACATCCTGATAAAAGTTCAACGCGTTCTGTTCCACTTCCAATGCCACCTGCAATGCCTGTTCCGGTGTCATCAGGTAATGGATGCGGCTGTAATGAACCACTTCAGGGGATTCTTCATCGGGCCAACTGTATTCCCACACTTGCAAAGGCGGTAACGCTTTGCCCTGGCAGTGGACCTGCACCTCGTTTGCATGCCGTTCACTGAAACCAGCCAACTCCAGAAACAAGTCATGCAGCGGCTTGTTGTTATGAACCTGCATGGCGTCCGCCAGCTCATAGAGCCTTTCCGCGGCTTCCTGTTCCAGTGCCACGCTGTGGGCCAAAAACAGCAATTCATCTTCCAATAACGACGCACTCACAGCCGAAACCCCTCCCGTAAATCCGCCTCTTTGCGCTCATGAGCCAACGGCCACACCGGTCTGGGGTTACGATAAAAAATGCCCTTGGCGAAACCATCATCGCCATGCAGAAAGCTTGCGGCCGCCACCGGATCGCTGGTGCATACATCCTCCGTGTGCACGATCTCTTTCCACTGGGCCTGTTCCGGGCAAAAGGTCACACACTGGCTCAACACCTGCACAAATGCAAAACCCGGATGCTGCACAGCTTCATACAGAATTTGCGCAAGGCCATTGGGATCACCGGAATGGCCGCGGGCAATAAAACTGGCGCCCGCCGCCAGGGCCAGCGCACAGGGCTGGAATGGACGCACTTCCGGGCCGTGCGGTGTCAGCTTGCTGTGGTCCCAGTTTTCCGGGGTAGTGGGTGACGCCTGCCCTTTGGTCATACCATACACTTCGTTATCCATTACCACATAAACGATATCGACGTTGCGACGACACGCGTGCAGAAAATGATTGCCCCCAATGGAAAAGCCATCACCGTCACCACCCAGGGCCATCACATTCAGTTCCGGCCGTGCCACTTTCAACCCGGCCGCTACCGGCAAAGCCCGACCATGCACACCGTGAAAGCCGTAACTGTGAACGTAGGCAGGCAAGCGGGAAGAACAACCTATTCCGGAGACCAGCACAGCCTGCTCCGGCGCCTGTTGCAGGGCGGCAAATGCTTTGGTGATCGCATTGAGGACGCTGTAGTGACCACAGCCCGGACACCAGATGGGTTTAACCCCGGACTTATACTGTTTGGCCTTAAGGATCATTGTGCCCCTCCTGCTTTTTCCACCAGCTCAACAATTTCCATGGGCGTAAACAAACGGGGACCGGAGCGGCAATAGCGGATCAGCTCCGGCAGATCCGCGCAATCCGATTGCGATAAGTGAGAACGCAGGTACTGATCAAACTGACCCTGATGATTTTGTTCCATCACCCAGACTTTGGTCATGCCAACCATACAGTTCCGCAATGCAACAACGGGCAATGGAGACAGCAGACGAAGGTTTACCACGTTGACCGCAAGACCGCGCTCCTGCAATCGTTGCTGTGCTTCCAGCGCAATGGGAAACAGTGAGCCCCAACACAGAATCATCAGCTCTGCGTTGTCTCTTCGGGAAACCTCGCCCCAATGGGAAGACTCCACCAGACTCTGCAACTTACGCCGGCGCTTGTCCAACTGCATTTCATGATCCTGGGCCCGGGCCGATGGCACCGCATGCTGCGAATGCTCCAGCCCGTCTGCCGTATATTCCCCTCCGGCTTGTCCCGGCACCGCCATGGGTGAGACACCGGACTCCGTATCCAGATAACGAAAGTAATCTTCACCCTCAGCCGGCGGCAATGCGGCTTGAGTAAGGCTTGCTTTAAAGGGCATCGTGGCTGTTGGCGGCAATATCTGCATGGACTGCCCGAGTAACTGGTCCGACAGTACGATCACCAACGTCTGGCGTTCACTGGCGATCTCCACCGCCCACCCCATGGTGAAATGACAATCCGCAATGGACGATGCCGCCAACACCACATGGGGTGCATCCCCATGCATGCCGTATACGGCCAGATTAAAATCACTTTGCTCGCTCTTAGTGGGTATACCGGTGGAAGGACCACCCCGCATGACGTTGAGAATTACCAAAGGTGTTTCACTGGCAATGGCCAGGCCCATGGCCTCGCTCATCAGGGCCAACCCGGGGCCGGAGGTGGCCGTCATGGCGGGCACCCCGCCGTAGCCGGCACCAATGGTCATGTTCACCGCGGCCAGTTCATCTTCCGCTTGCACCAGATGCCCGCCCACAGACTCAATTTTTCCCGCCATCCACTCCAGTGCGTCCGATGCGGGTGTAATAGGATAGGCGGCGACAAAACGAATACCGGCCTCCAACGCTCCCAATCCGGCCAACTGGTTACCCGTGGCCAGCCAATGCTCCGGTGTTGCGCCAGGTGCTTGTTTTACAGCGTCTGGCGGTGATAACCCGATAGGATGATTCCGTTGCCACTGGGCGCCGGCAGCCGCCACCGACTGAGCCAGCGCCACGGTCTCCTCACTGTGCTTGTGCAGCCGCTGGAACACCGCAGCCTTAACCTGCTCCTCGCTGCAGTTCAACCAGGCAGCCACATACCCCAACAAAGCTATGTTACTGTGGGCCGATCCCAACGACTGGGCCAGGCCGCTGAAATCCAGTGTCTTGATGGAATCACGTGCGCTCAGTTGTGTCGGTCGTTCACCGGCTGCCGTATCCTCAATAATGAGCGTACTGGTGCTTATGGGGATTTCGTCCGCAAAACGCTGGAAATTGGACCAGTCCAGTGCCAGCAGCAAGTCGATTTCACCGCCGAAACTGGCCAGGGGCTGCGGTCCCAGCCGCAGGATGGCGGCAGACTCGCCGCCACGAATCTGGGGGCCGAAGGTTTTACGCAGGATGCCGTAATATCCGGTATTTCCAGCCGCCCGTAACAACATTTCACCCAAGGCGACCACTCCCGTTCCGCCGGAGCCGGTCAGTGCAATGGTCAGGTTCCTCATTCTGTTTCCGATGTCCTGTCTATCTGATGAGGTCGACACTCTATCATCTTTACATGACCCTAAGCATGCTCTGGCTCAAAGGCAGGCAAATTGTAAGAAAACATAAAAATTGGCCCAGCTGGCAGGACCGCAACTGGCCAACCCCAGAGCACGCCTTTAGAATGGCTGAAAAGCACAGACCTCATATTAGAATAAAGGTATCCATAATGGTTATTTCACCAAGGGTTAAAGGATTTATCTGTACCACATCTCACCCTGCCGGTTGCGCCGCCAATGTGCGCAAGCAAATTGAGTTTGTGAAGCAACAGGGAAGCATTGCAGACGCACCGAAACGAGTATTGGTGATCGGTGCATCCACCGGATATGGCTTGGCGTCCCGCATTACGGCCGCATTCGGCGGCGGCGCCAGCACCATCGGAATCTTTTTTGAAAAGCCTGCCCAGGGCAAACGTACCGCGTCCGCCGGTTGGTATAACGCCGCTGCATTCCAACAGGCGGCGGATGAAGCGGGTCTGTATGCAAAAAACATCAACGGCGATGCTTTTTCCCACGAAATCAAAGCCAAGGCTATTGAACTGATCAAACAGGATCTGGGGCAGGTGGATCTGGTGGTGTACAGCCTGGCATCCCCCCGCCGTCAGCATCCGGACACCGGTGTTTTGCACTCCTCGACATTAAAACCCATCGGCAGATCCGTTACCCAGACCGGACTGGATACGGACAAGGAAATCATCAAGCAATTCACCCTGGAACCCGCTGTGCAGGAAGAGATCGACAACACAGTTGCGGTCATGGGTGGTGAAGATTGGGAAATGTGGATGGCGGCACTCAACAAAGCCGGGGTATTGGCTGAGGGTTGCAAGACCACCGCTTACACCTACGTAGGCGAAGAGGTAACCCGCTCGATCTATTGGGACGGCACCATCGGTGCTGCCAAAAAAGATCTGGATCGGGCCGCCAGTGCCATGCGCGAGCAGGGATTTGATGCGCGGGTATCGGTACTGAAAGCGGTAGTCACACAATCCAGTGCCGCTATTCCGGTAATGCCGCTCTACCTGGCTTTGCTGTTCCGCATCATGAAGCAACAGGGTACCCACGAAGGCTGTATCGAACAGATCTACCGGCTGTTCAGCGAATGCCTGTACAACCCGTCACCTCGCCTCGACGACGCCGGTCGCAACCGGGTGGACGATAAAGAAATCACCCCGGATGTGCAAAAAGAGGTTGAGAAACTGTGGCCACAGGTGACCACTGAGAACCTGAACGACATCAGTGACTTCAGAGGCTTCCGCACGGAGTTCATGCAGTTATTTGGTTTTAACGTCGATGGCGTGGATTACGATGCCGACGTCGACGCAGAAGTACCGGTCAACAATCTGGTGGAATGATTCTGTAGCACCACTGACGAAAAAGGCCGCATATTGCGGCCTTTTTTATTATGAGCTTTGTCACTATCGGCTATTCGCCCGCTTCCAGTGATGATAAACCATCTGCCGTTGCTGACCATAACGTTCCCGAGCATAAGCCGAAAACTCCCGCCACCGCAATGACAACCCAAACAGGAAACGACTGCCGTAGACCCGGCATTTTTCCGGCAGCGTATAATGGATAATACGCCGCTTGTACAAATACAAACTGACGCTGCCCCATACCCCCCACCAGGTCACCGGGTTCATTCCCTTGCCCCACTTGGTGGTGAGGTCATCCATAATCATCACGCTCATTTTCAGGTTCCGATACTTCGGTTGTACAAAAAAATAACCGGTATCCTGAAAGCCCACCGTTTTGTACATATCCATTAAGTACTTATCGGTACTGATCACAATGTAGTTGCGACCGTGCATCATGGCGTATTTATAAATGTGCTCGAACATGCCGTGCAAGATATCCGTATCACGATAACCCTTGTCCAGGCACAGGGCGGCTACTTCGAAGGTTTTTTCATAGGGCGGAAGTTTCCCGAAATCCTGGTCGGACATCAGCACTTCCACTTCCATTGGCTCAATACCACGTTTGCCGATAATAATGGTCGCCGAGCCAATCGCCTTACCCTGATGGTACACCACCAAAATACGGCTATAACGGTCGAAAAAATAGGAGAGCTTCTTAAGCGGCACATCGGCGTCCACTTTCTTCACCGCTGCGTAGTTACGCCGCCGCAGCCCCAGCACATCCTCGTATTCCTTCTGGGTTTCGACAAACTTGAACTGCACAAAGCCTTTCACAAAGTAAGAATGCAAACCCGAGCGACGCAGGTCCCGCGGCGTTTTGCGCAGGTAATGAAAGCAGTACTGCGCCAGCTGCTTCTCCACCTCTTTCGTCATTGACTCGATACGGACAAAGCAACGTTGGCCGCTGCTGTCATCCGAAGAAACATCATAGACCACACCCTCAATGGTTTTATCGCTGTCGAATACGCCCAGGCGCAATGTGATACGCATACCACTGAACAGGACACAGCCGGAGTCGACACTTTTTATGTAGAAACCACGGGCCGACAAGCTTTCCACATCAAAATAGAAATTCTGGCGATAGAAAAAAGGATGTTCAAACTGCCCACGAATGCTGTGTGCAGGCGTAAGTTCGATAGGCGTTAATGCAGCATGGCCATGACTGGCTTCATGCTCAATAACTGCTGAAAGTTTTATTGTAGTACCACTAACCTGTTTATCGATAACCAGACCTTGCACGTTATAGCTAACGCCCAACAGCGGACTGACTATCAACCGGATGGCTTCCCCCACTTTCAGTTGTGCCTCATATCCTGTAGGCAGCAACATGGCGAAACCCAAACTTGAAATATCCAACAGTGTTACCGGAACCCGGACCGACCCGGCAACCCAAGTCGCATCCACCCCATGATTTCCATTCAATTGTTGCCGAACGATACGGCGCCCTTCCCTAGATGAAAACTTAACGATGGTTTCCATATAGGCTACGTCTTTTCAGGTTGCTTTAAATAACATGTGCGTTACAGTGCTGGCACCGCATCCCCATCAGCCAATCACTGCAACGATGTTTATAATCTAATCACTTTTTTTATAGTTTGCCAAACATTATTTGGTTAACTAACGAAACCCCAGCGATTACGTTATGTAACCTGTACTTCATTGAGGCAACTGTCAATCCATATTTGTAACCACTCAGTTATCACTGTTCGCGGTTTACGTTACACCTGCTCCGATTTACGCGTTGTTTAAGCTGAGTTCAGCCGTGTCCATTTCCGAAACGGTAACAGGCTCCGTTTTGGTTGGTGAATTGCGATTATCAATAAACAGCAACATGGGAACAAAAAACAGAAAATTTACCGCCAGGGCTACGGCCACGGTTATCGCCGTCAACAACCCCATGCTGGCATTGGGATAATAATGAGAGAACGACATCATGCCGAAATTAGCCGATATAACCAACGTCGTTGCCACCAAAGCGATGCCCACTGTCTTAAAAGCGTAACGGGTTGCCTCTATTGTGGGCAGGTTTGCTTCCGTGCGGGCGCGAATGTACTTCGTCAAAAAATGCACGGTATTATCGATAACAATACCGAGGGTCATGCACGCCACAATGCTGACGGATATTCCGATATAGCCATCAATCAAAGCCCAGATGCCAAAGGAAATAATAGCCGGAAACAAATTTGGGAGCATGCTCAACAAACCGTACTTAACTGATTTCAATGCAATTATCAGCAGTACCGACACCACCACCAAAGCCAGTACAGTTCCCACTAACATACCCTGACCGTTCTGATAGGAAAGCTCCCCCAGCAACAGGTCGAAGCCTACGCCACGCACCTGCATATAACCGGGGAGGTTGTCCTGAATCCAGCGGTCAGCCCGCTGCTCAAAGTCGAGAATCTGATTGGAGCTCACTCCGCCCAGCAACACGTTCACCCGCGTGGTGGACTGATCCATGTCGATCTGGTTTTCCAGACCCAAACCAAAAGGCAGGGACATCTGGAACATGAGAGTGTATTGAGCGATAAGATCTCGGGCTGCGGGAATGGAATAAAAAGCAGGATCTCCCCCGTTCATATCCCGATTAAGGCGTTTGATGGTGTCCGAGAACGTGGACACGTATTCCACTTCCGGCTGCTGACGCGCCCACTGGGAAAACTGATCCAGCCCCTGCATGTATTCGGGTTCCATAATCCCGGCCTTCGCCCCCGAAGGAAAAGCAAACTGCAGCCGGTGATTACCGGTCAGCTCGTTCACCATGAACTCCGTTGCCCGGCGCACTTCATAGGATTCATCGAAGTACTCCATCCAGACGTCGTTGAACTCGTTCTTGGCACTGAGCGCGGCCAACCCCAGAAAAACCAGGGAGGAAATCACAAATACCGGTTTGCGATGATCCACCACGAAGTCGGCAAAACCATTCATGATCCGGTGATCGCTGTCTCCCCCCCGGAAACGCTGCTGGGGCAACACCACCAGCAATGCGGGCAGGAACACCACGCTGAGAAACCAGGCAGCCATGACACCGATGGAAACCATATTCGCCATATCCGCAAACGGCGGCGATTCTGAGCTGTTCAAAAACAGAAAACCCACTGCCGTGGTAAGACTGGTGAGAAACACCGGCTGCGCGTTGATTCTGAGGGTTTCAAACGTAGCCTGATATTTATCGGCGCCCTGTCGAATATGATGCTGATAAGTAATCAGCAAATGAATACTGTCCGCCACGGCCAAGGTCAGAATAATGGCCGGCGCGCCGCCCATCACCGGCGTTACTTCAACGCCAAACCAAACGATGGTGCCCATGGCAATCACGATGGACATGGTGATCACCAGCATGGTCTGGATCACAGAGACCACACTGCGCAGCATGAGAAGGAGGCAAATAATGATCGCGACTGTACTGTATATGGAAGTGGAGCTGAGCTCCCGTTGGGTGGTGGCACTGGTCTCACTCTTGAAGGAAACCGTGCCGGTCAACATGATCTCTACATCCGGATAAGCGCGTTCAAATTCGTCCCGCAGCTGATCCACGTAGTCCATGATCATGGGCGCGTCCCGCGCCAGACGATCTTCCGTTATCACGGTGACGGAGACCGATGCAGCATGCCCCGACGGGGACACCACATTGTTCACCAGGTTCGGTTCCGCCAGGGCAATTCGTTTAATTTCCCGCAAATCCTCATCAGAAAGGGTATCCAGGTCTGCCACCAGATCACCGATTTCCAACTCATCGCCGTCCACCCGGGTATGCTGGAAGTTGGTCAGGGAATCCACCCGCTGCGTGTTGGGGATGGTCCAGGCTTGTTCAGTGAGGTCCAGTAACAGGCGCAGGTGCTGCCGGGTAAAAACGTCGCCATTATGCGGCCGCACAATGATGATGACGTTGTCATCCTTGCTGAATTGCTCCTCCACCGCCAGCAGACGCTGCAGGCCCGGATTGTCATCCGCAAACATCGCCCTGGAATCGTTGTTGATCTCCACATACTGCAATCCCAACCCGGACACTATCACCCACGCCAGTGAGAAGAAAATACACACCCAGGGGTGATTGATGATAAATAACTGGGCGCGTTGAATCAGTCCCGGCCGAATATCCCGGCCCTGAAAGGGATCGAATGTCATGGGTCTATCTCTCTGAATTGTTTTGTATTTTCTAATTGTTATGCGTTAACCGCGGCACCCGGACTGCTTTCATCCGAGTCTTGCCCTTGCTTTTTGACAGGCATCCACCTTAGTATACGGCGTATACTCATCAGAGTGCACCACACAAAAACAAAAAGCAACCTGCAAAAACGACTGCGACGAACGCAGAGGAGTCCCCCATGAGCAACAAACCGCAATTGCCTCCTGGTCCCAAGGAATTCAAATTCAGACAAGGTTTGAAAATGGGCCTCAGCATCTACGATTATTTACAGCAGTGTGCCGACGAATTCGGCGACGCCTTTACCCTGAACCTGCCGGGGATGGATCCTATGGTGTGGGTGAGTCGGCCGGATATGGTGAAAGGTTTCTTCAGTCTCAAACCGGACCAGATCGATCAATCCAAACTGGCCATCCCCATCGACATCGGTGATAACCAAACCGGATTCCTCAATAACGAAGAGCATGCGCATTCGCGCAAAGTGGTGATCCCGACCCTGGTCTCAAAGCGACTGCAGGACCGCGCCCAGGTGATGCATGAGATTGTCACCAAACATATTGATGCCATGAAACCCGGTGATGAATTTGATGTACCCCGCCTGGTGGGGGACATTACCCTGGATATCGCCTGCTATACCCTGTTGGGTTTGCGCGACGGCCCCAAGAAAGACCTTTACCGCGACCTGATGCTGCAGTGGATCCAGGCCTCCACCAACAACACCATGTTCCTGCTCGGCACCATGTACGGCCCTTCCAAGTGGCGTAACCGGTTACATTCGGCCTATCTCAAGAAAACCGCCAAGGGTGATTTCGGCTCCGGTAAAAAGGGACTTATGCCCTGGTCCCACTCCATTGAGCTGAAAGCCCAGCTGGCCGACCTGATGCGTAAGGATATCCGTGAAGCCCGCAAGAACCCCAACAGTGATCGCACAGACCTGCTGTACACGGTTTCCCACGCCCACTACGAAGACGGTGAACTGTTGTCTGAAGAACGGGTGATTGCGGAATCCATGGGTATGCTGGTGGGTGGTCATGAAACCAGTGCGGCCACCTCAGCCTGGTACATGCTGTGGTTGCTGAAACGCCCTGACGTGTACAAAAAAATGCACGATACCGTATTGCAGGCGATCAAAGAGGAAGGCCGCTTCGACCCGCTGAAAATCACCGAAGTACCTTATCTTAATGCCTGTTTGTCAGAGTCACAGCGCCTCACACCCTCAGCAGTGGGCACCATGCGCTGCCTGGTGAAGGAAGCCAAGATCGGACCATTAACGCTGCCACCCAACACCAATGTGTTGGCAGCGGCCTACCTGACCCACCGTCGTAAAGACGTCTGGGGCGAAGATGCCCTGGAATTCCGCCCGGAACGCTGGCTGGAAGGAAAGCTGCCCAGCCCGTTTGAGTACTACCCCTTCGGAGGTGGTCGACGTGCCTGTGTGGGCTCCAACCAGGCCAAGCAACAACTGCGCATTATCTTTGCCGAATTTGCCCGCCGGGTGGAGTTCGATTCACCCTATGCCCATACCGAAGAATGGCCGGGGCAGCAGCAGGTCAGCGGCCAGACTGAACCCCAGGGCGGGGTGCCGGTCACGGTAACCAAAGTGCGTCCGGCCAGCTACGGTATCCAAGAAGCAAGCCTGCAAGCCGCCAGCTGATTTGGATCGGCTTGTGCAGGCAGCGTATGAAGCACACAGGGCTGTGACCAACCCACAGCCCTACACCCCTACTGTGATTCCCTAGAAATATCCTTTTCAGCTGTTATGATTGGTCATCGTTTTTCTGATTTATTTCATGAGATTACATCATGCCAGCACTACGCATTATTGCATTGAGCCTTATCGCCCTCTTTCTGAACGCATGCCAAAGCATGTATTACGACGCCATGGAACAGGTGGGCTACCACAAACGGGACATACTGGTGGACCGGGTTGAAGATGTGCAGGATGCGCAGAAAGATGCCAAGCAACAGTTTTCCTCCGCCCTGGAACAATACCAGCAGCTGATCAAAATCCAGGATCAGGATTTGCTGGATAAATACAATGCGCTCAACGACGAGTTCGAAGACAGCAAGAAAGCAGCCGAAGAGGTAAGCGAACGGATTAACGCCGTGCAAAGTGTCTCGGAAGCATTATTCGAGGAATGGGAAGATGAACTCGCACTCTACAGCAATGCCAGCCTGAAAAAGCAAAGCGCCCAAAAGCTGGCTGCCACCAAGAAGAAATACAACACCCTGATCAAATCCATGCGCCAGGCCGAGTCCCGCATGCAACCGGTGCTGGCTGCCTTGCAGGATCAGGTGCTCTATCTCAAGCACAACCTGAACGCCAGAGCCATTGACGGCCTGAAAGGCGAACTGCGCACCATCGAAACCAACGTGGCCCGCCTGATCAAGGATATGGAAGCCTCCATTGCGCAATCTGAGGCCTTTATCGCCGAGCTGAATCAGGACAATTGATTTCAACCTCCTCACGGTGATGTGACCTGACACATCACCGTCCTCCCGCACATGTGCCTTCCTTCAAACGCTGCGGCTGAAATTTGGCCACATTTCACTAGAAACCAACCCTAAAATCATTTCTATTGATAGTCTATTGACCATAGGACAAAATTAGCACTAGAGTACCACCCAGGATCACCTTTCGATTCACCCTAAACAACAATAAAAAATACAATGAAAAAATTAGCGGTAAACCCAATGCTGGCCCTGGCATTAAGCCTGGTAGCCACCCATGCCTCAGCGCAGCTTTTGAATAACCTGTCCATCGGCAGCCCTAAAGCCCTGGGTCTGGCCAACGCCGTCACGGCTGACCCACCGGGAATTGATTCAATCCATTTCAATCCGGCTGGACTGGTGCGGATCCAAGGCCGGCAGGCCAACCTCAAGTTCCTGATCGCCAATGTGGAAATCGACTCCAAATTCGGCGACCCGACCCTGCCCACAGACGTTTATGACTTTCCCTTTGATCCGGGCAACCCCAGCCCTTCTCCCATCAGCGACAAGCAGCTCTACTACAATCTGACCCAGCACTGCCAGGACGACTATCCCATCAGCGATCCTGCAGATATAGACGCAGTGGCCCAGGCCCACGACCTGTGCTGGGGCGTGGATCCGGTGGCCAACAGCACCTCCACCACGGGCAGTCCGGTGCTGATGGTACCGTTGATGGGATTGCAGGAGAGTCCGATCCTGCTACTGCCCATGGGCGGCATGGCCTTCGAAGGCCCGTCCGGCGACTGGGCTTTCGGTTCTGCGGTCTACGTGCCGGAGGGTATCGGCTATACCCGGGACATCGACAGCGGCGGTTCCTATCAGGGACATCAGGTGGGCCTGACCCGGCTGACCTACTTTTCCCCAACCGTGGCACTGCGAATCACTGAAAAGCTCTCCGCCGGGGTAGGCATCACCTTGTCCTACCACGGGCTGGGGATCAAAACCAATTTTCGCGCCTCCGGCCTCACCCTGGGTTACCTGCGCAATCTCAACTCTATTCCCGACAGTCCACTGCCCGCCATCGACCTGGGCCCTTATGACAATGTCGGCCTGCTCACCATGGAGATGGAAGATCTGTTCTCCGTCGGTTTCAATTTCGGTTTGCTGTGGGAAACCAACGACTGGTTGACGCTGGGATTCAGCTACCGCAGTGAATCCGTGGCCGATCTGAAAGGGGATTATTCCATGGAATACACGGAGAGCTTCATTCACACCATGGAAGGGCTGCGGGAAGGGGGACTGGATTCCGTGCTCGCCATACTGGACGGCGGCAGGGTCAATGCCACAGCAGTTGAAAAAGGCACTGTCAAAACCGAGTATATCGTGCCGCAATCCGTTGCCTTCGGTGCATCAGTACAACTGATGCCAAATCTGAAAGTAAACCTGGATGCCAAATGGATCGAATACAGCCGCTGGGACGAGCTGAGCTTCAGCTTCAGCCAGAACAACGATTTCCTCACCCTGGCCAGCGTCATCAACACACTGGCGGGCCTGAACTACGCTGACCCGGACGAACTGCGCCTGCCCCGGAAATATGAGGACACCTGGTCCTGGGCGATCGGCGCTGAATACCAATGGAATGACAATGTGGTGCTGCGGGCCGGCTATGAGCCACGTTCATCGGCGATTCCGGACGACCGCGCTGACCTGCTGTTCCCGATTGGGGACGCTGAACTCTTCACCGCGGGCATAGGTTGGCAATATGATCGGATTACCCGGGTTGAAGCAGCGGTCGGTTACCTGTACTCCCATACCAAAACCGACGCCTGTGAATCCCTGAATGCCAACAGCTGCAGGGAAGGCGATGTAGTCTATAACCCCTATTACGCCACACCATTCGAAAATGAAGTCAACGCCTATCTGGTGGCGATATCCATTGATCGCAAATTCTGATTTGGGAAGAACATGAAAAAGGCCGCTTAGAGCGGCCTTTTTCATGTCGATGACGGTTACTGTACCGTTGTTGAGAAGTTCACTGTCGGACAGGATACTTCCCGCTTCAGCAATACGGTGCGGGAACAGACTTCCACGTTATGCTCTCCCGCCAGCAAGCGGCGCAGGTGAATTTCATCCCGCCGTTTCCAAATGCTCCAGCCGCCCCCGTCAACCCGGTAACGGTATTCCAGGTCGCCCCGCACGGCTTCCGGGTTAATGCCTTCAACATTGATAACAGCCTCACCACCGGACACCATTACGGTTTGGGATTCGATATTCCCGCCAGAGCTGATGGCATCCCGTTTTACGCTGATGTTCTGAGTCTGGTAATCCAACAGTGTGCTGGGCGCTGTCGCTGCGGCCGTTACGGAGTAGGGCACCAAGTCCCCTGCCAGCGCCAAGCTGTTGTTGCCAGGGCCGGCAATCCAGAACTCCCGCATATACAAGCTGTGATTGTAGATGCGAGGCAACGGAATCACCTTCAGTTCTTCCGCCAGACGCGGCAACACCGCCGGCATAAAGTAGTCGATAGTTTGATTGATAAAACTGGGAGGCAACAGAATCAGGCCTTTATTATCCGTAGCTGAAACATGAATTGTAGGTAACTGCTCAATACCGAGACTGAGGAAACCGTCTTCCGTGGCGCCCACTTCAAAAGGCACTTCCAGGTTGAATGTCACACCGAACAGGGTACGGAACTCACCCCACTCAGGCTTGTACAGATCAAAGCTTAGCTTAAGATCATACCAACCCAGTGTCCCGGCCGCCTGATCAGCAGGCATGAATTTCACAAACGGCGCACTGGCCGGCTCTATACGTATACCAATGGCATCCACCTGAGCGATGTTGTTGCTGTCTGCGGAATACACCGCAATGCCCTCGGGCGTTGCATTGGAATACACGTCCGGCCGAATAGTCATGGTGGTAATACCGGACTCGTGGGCAGCGTACAACGCCTGGTTAATCACGTTGCTGTTAATGGCCGCGCCAAAATCAAAGGGTATTCCCGAAGGCGTAGTCGCTTCCAGGCTTGGGGTTTCACCTGCCACGTAGAGCGAACCCAACTGTCCGGGTACATCCGCCGGTTCCGGAGCCCAAATACGGGTATTCAGATCCACCGTAATACCCAGGTCCTTGCTGTCCAGAAATTCAGGCACCGCCCGAATATTCACCTTCTCTCCATCACCGGGTACCGTCACCTGCAGCTCGATAGGGATGTCCTTGATAAAGTCCGACACGATGGGCGCAATCACCTTCTCTGAAATAGAAACAATCATTGGCTCGAAGGCATTGATCAGGTTGTTGGTAATGCCGCTGATGATGGCGTCAATATAGGTATAGGATGGAATGATCAGCAAGTTCACCATCAGTCCCTGCAAACTGTAAGAGGTATCGTCCAGCGCAACCGAGAGATCCGAATCCACGATATCCATCAGATAATTGGTCTCAATCAACAGGCGATCAAAGTGAACGATGGCGCCACTGTTTAAGGGAATCAGGAAGATGTTGCCCCACACCTGAATGCCCATATCAAAATCATACAGGTCGATACGCGCATCCACGGTTTCATCATCCTGTACCACCAGGTCAATATCCGGCTGATCCAAGTCAAACTGGGTGATACGGATATTCAGGTTGATACCCGGCAATGGACTAACCCGGGTAACCGGCAACGTCTCAATGATGGGGCCGAAGTCCGTCTGACCTAATTCCTGCTCCAACACACCCAAAAGAAAATCCAGCCCTCCCTGATTCAGGCGTGCGGAAATTCCGGTAAAGTTCTGATCTTTGCGGGCGAATTCTGTGGTACTGCTATAGCCGAAGTTATCTGTCGCCACGAACTGATTAACGGCCTGATCCACAAAGGCTGTGGAGAACGAACCGTCCCCGGCCACCGTGACAGGCTGGCCATCCAGCTGCAGGCTGGCCACGCCGCCCACGTCTTCAGCGTAACCTGTTACCGTATTGGTACTGCGATCCACATCCAGAATATGGACTGAAGGCCCCAGAATGTCGTAGTAAAAATACACCTGCTGCACCGCGCCATTGGCTTCCACCCGAAACACATTACGACCGGGAGAGATAAACTCCGCCAACTGATCGCCGGTGGCTTCAGCACCCGTTTCTGAAATCAGGAAAGCATCATTAACGGTGGCGGTATTGAGTTGGAGCTTTAATGAAGCCGGTATTCCCCCGGTGAACGCCACTTTGAACAGTGGCGGCAGAGCATCATCTACGTAGTTCGATGCCGGTGCCTCAATGTTTGCTTGCTCACAGGCTGCAATGACAAACAGTGAAAGCAACAACACCAGTTGTTTAAAGGCTTTCATGGGTATCCCCTTTGACTGAACTTTATTGTTGTTAGTTGTTTTTTAGTATGACTGGTTAGCCAACAACCAGCATACTCCAGCCGGCAGGGGCAAAGAGGACACAAAAGCCGGTCAAACAGGCCACCCCGAAGCCAGGACAGCCTGTTAGTACAGCTTTGGCGATAGACGGATTGTAAATTTCGGTTACTAGCGAATCATGCCATCATCGATCAGTTGCTGGAAATGGTCGACAAAGGTTTGCTCCAGAGGATGATACTGCAATCCCAAACGCGCTTTACTGCGACTATTGTCGAACTTCAATTCGTGCCCGACATTCTGTTCAACGAAGCGCGGCTTGGCACTGGAATCAAGCACCCAGCCAAACCACTTCACAATCCGCTTGGGCAATTCGAAAAAGGGAAACTTGTACTTGCTACCGAAATGATTTTTGAGAATCGTGGCGACCTCCAGCATCGTGGGTTCACCGTTGGAAACAATATGACGGCCCTCCGCATCCGGCCGGAAGGCCGCTTCCACATGGGCACGGGCCACATCGCGCACATCCACCCATCCCAAGCGCATCCGCGGAACCCCGGGCCATAGCTTGCCATTACCCAGGCTGCGCAGGGTGTCGATACTGGTGGATTGGCTGTATTGGGTGAGCGCCGGCCCGCCGACCATACTCGGATTGATGGTCACCAGATGCCAGCGTGATTGGGCGTCATGGATTTTCCACGCTTCCTTTTCCGCCAGAAACTTGGAATAAGAGTAGGGCTGATGGTCCACACTGCTGGAGAAGTTCCAATCTTCTTCAGTAAAGTAGCCGCGGGCATTTTTCTTGAGGTCGGCGTTATCACCAAATATAGCGGCGACGCTGCTGGTCAGTACCACTCGTTTCACCGAGTCAGTGCGGTTGACTGCCTCCAGCACATTACGGGTGCCCTCCACCGCCGGTTTTATCAACGCCTGTTCCGGGTCCGTAAAGCCACGCACCAAAAACGGTGATGCCGTATGGATCACCACTTCACAGCCTTGCATGGCCTCATCAAAACTACCCTGATCCAGCAGGTCGGCCTTGAACAGTTTCAGCTTGCCGCGGGCAGCATCCGCCTCAATCTTGCGTAATGGACCAACGGATTTTTCACTATTGAGATCGCGCACAGTGCCATGCACGGTACACCCCTCCTCCAACAGATACTTTATGATCCAATTGGCAATGTAACCGGAAGCTCCAGTCACCAGAATAGGCTTGGTCTTGTCGATTGTCTGTTCCATTACTCGATCCATCATTTTGGTCATCATCAATCCTGCGAACCCTAGTCCAATTCTGGGCTCAACTCAATGGCTGTGCCGCCGCTCCCCAATGGCAGCAGCCCCTACCTTCCTACTCTGCCCGCCCTCCAACAAGGTCAACCATGGTTGACCATAATCCCAAAAGCCGATAGACTTGGATCCAATAAGATAAACGGGAAGTAAACGATGATTGAATTTCTCCGAGAAACCCTGGGGCCCCATTACCTGGTAGTGAAGTTTGTTCACGTGTTTGCCGTAATGGCCTGGTCCTGGAGTACGGCCATTGCGTACACCTCTTATCTTAAACCGGCCTACCTGAAGTGGCGCAAGAACCCGGATGACCCGATACTGGAACAGCGAAGGGATTGGGCCTTCGAACAGTTTGATCGCGGCGCAGTGGTTGAACACACGGCCTTTCCGGTTTTACTGCTTAGCGGCGGCTTGTTGTTTGTATTGGGAAACTGGAACCTGGATTTTCACTGGCTCCTGTTTAAATTATCCATTGTAGTGCTGGTGTTTTTTCCCATTGAGGTGGCGGACTACTGGCTTTCCCATATGGGGGGCAACAAATATCGCATCCGTACCCGCGGTACGCCGGAGAAATACCAGCGCTATATTCAGCATCATTGGAAATTCTTCCGCATTACCACGCCCTTGATTACCATCTTTATGCCGCTGGTGATTTTCCTGGCGATTGTTAAGCCTGCATTTATTTGAAATCAACTATTAAATAGAACGGCAGCTATTCTTTCTCAAGAACAGGCCCGGGAGATATTTCCAGTATCTCCCGCAAAGCCTGTGCTTTCTCTGCGCCAATGCGGCGGGACAGTTCCTGCTCCAGTTCATGTAATGCTTTTGCCGCCTGACGCCCTTTATCCAATCCGGCACGAGTGGGCAGGATACGCTTGCTGCGCTTATCTTCCGTATCCGTCACCAACGTCAAAAAGCCGCGTTCCACCAGCTCATTCACCGTTTTGTTCACCGCCTGTTTACTCACACCGATGTGACGCGCAATTTCCACCGCAGTATTCCGTCCCTCAGCCAGATTCATGAAAATGGACGATTGGGCCTTGCTGAAAGCCTTCTCACCCGTGGATTCCAATACCCGCTGCAGACTGGCATCAAACCAATCATAATAGTTCAACAACAATTGCATCAGATTGGTTGGATATCCGGAGTCAAAGACCTCATTGTGTGTTGGCTTGCTCATAAACTGTTTGTCCCGTGAATTTGCGCCAGTATACACTAAACCACCTGAAGCCTGAGCGTTGGGAGTGCTTTCTTCGTGGGACGCACCACAAAACTGATTTTCGCCCTGTATACCTTGTCTGCCTTATTGCATGTCTACGTCGGTGCCCGCCTGCTACCGGCGTTACCCCTCCACTGGGGACTGACATTGCTGGCGGCACTGGTGCTGCTCGCCTCGACCATGCTCATTCCCGCCGCCATGATCCGCAGCCGACAGGAACACAACCTGACGAACACCATGATCATCTGGTGCGGCCTGGTGTTCATGGGATTACTCTCAAGCCTGATTGTGTTTACCGCGCTGCGCGATCTATTGATGTTAGCGTTGTGGATAGCAGGATCACTTTCCGGGTCAGACTTTCTGAGTACATCCTGGATCAGTATCAGCGCTGCCACTGTGCTGCTGGTCAGCATTCTGGTAAGCCTGGTTGGATTCATCAGTATCCTGATGGGACCGGCGGTGGTAAAAGTGGATATTCCCATTGCAGATCTGCCGCTGGATCTGCAGGGCTTCAGCCTGGCACAACTGACGGATATCCATATTGGGCCGACGATCAAACGCCGCTTCCTCAACAAAGTGGTGCAAAGGGTAAATGATCTTGCAGTGGACGCTGTGGTCATTACCGGCGACCTGGTGGATGGCAGAGTGCAGCAACTGGGTGAAGAGGTCACTCCGCTGGCGGATCTGAACGCCCGCTATGGCACCTATTTTGTGACCGGAAACCACGAATACTATTCCAATGCTCATGAATGGATCGCGTTGCTAGAAAATCTGAAGATTCGCATTTTGATGAATGAACACCACGTCATTCAACACCACCGGCAGAAAGTGATCATGGCGGGCGTTACCGACTATTCCGCGCATCAATTCGATCCCGAACATCGCAGTGATCCTGAGCGGGCGCTGGCGAACGCACCGGACGATGCCGCACTGAAAATACTTCTGGCCCATCAACCGCGCTCTATTTTTCAGGCACGCAACTGCGGCGCCCATGTGCAGCTGTCCGGCCATACCCACGGCGGCCAGTTCTGGCCCTGGAATCATTTTGTCCCGCTGCAACAACCCTACACCAGTGGTCTGCACTGGTTTGAGTCCATGTGGATTTATGTGAGCCGGGGAACCGGTTATTGGGGACCGCCGAAACGCTTTGGAGCCCCCGCTGAAATCACGTTGATTCGTTTCGTCAGAGCAGTCCTGCCGGAATGAGCGATACCACGACGGGCTATCGTCGCATCCTGGGTTTGACCTGGCCCATTATCTTAGCGAACAGTGCCACCCCGTTGCTGGGGCTGGTGGACACGGCCATCATTGGTAACCTGGCAGGCACAGCCCATCTCGGTGCCATCGCCCTCGGCGCACTGATCTTTAATTTTATCTATTGGGGCTTCGGCTTTTTGCGCATGAGTACGACCGGGTTCGTGGCACAAGCCTCCGGCCGCAACGATCAGGCAGCTATTCTGGAAACCACCTTGCGTGCCTTAAGCATGGGCCTGCTGATTGGCCTGACTCTGCTGCTGTTGCAATGGCCCATCATCCGGGTGACGCTCTCCCTGTTTGGGGCCAGTGCCGAAGTGGAATCCATCAGCGCACAGTATTTCTCAATTCGAATCTGGGGCGCACCGGCGACCCTGGGTCTCTATGCGCTCATGGGTTATTTCATTGGCCAGGGGCTGAGTCGGCGCCTGCTGTTAATGCAACTGGCCTTGAATGGCCTGAATATCAGCCTGGATCTGTTGTTGGCCGGACATTTCAACATGGGCGCCAGCGGCATCGCACTGGGCACAGCCATTTCAGAATGGGTGGTGCTGTTCCTGGCCCTGGCCATGGTGATCAAACATTTTAAAGGCGAGAACACTGCACTCAACCTGTCACTGGGCGCCTTACCCTGGAGCGCGTTGTTTCAGCGCGACAAGATCAGGCCGGTTTTACAAGCCAATATCAACCTGATGATCCGCACACTGTTTTTGTTGCTGGGTTTTGCCGTGTTCACCGATCAGGGGGCTCGCTTCGGGGATACCACACTAGCGGCCAACCACATCCTGTTGCAGTTTATTTCTTTCAGCGCTTTTTTCCTGGATGGATTCGCTTTCACCTGTGAGTCGTTGGCCGGCAAAGCACTGGGTCAACAGAACCGATCATTGTTCCAGCTAATCATCCGGCGCACCAGCCAATTGGCGGCCGGCACAGCGTTGTTACTGGCTGGCGGTATATTGTTGCTGGGAACTCACCTGCTGCAATGGTTAACCGATTTACCCCAGGTGCAGGCATCAGCCCAATCCTTCCTCCCATTCTGTGCGTTGTACGTCGCGCTCTCCTTTGCCGCCTTTCAACTGGACGGGTTGTTTATCGGAACCACTACCACTGTTCCACTGCGCAATGCTTCAGTGCTGGCCACCTCGAGTTTTATACTGCTGTGCTACGTGCTGATTCCCGCTCTTGCCAATCAAGGGCTTTGGATCGCCTTCATCAGCTTCGTTGTACTGCGGGCGGTTTTTCTAGGGGCTTATTTTAAAACATTGCTGGCCAAGCTCTATCCCGCTTAGACCAGGCTGCTTTATCCATTTAACAAGAAAACACCGAGGGACTCTGACTCATAGCCAGCAAAAAATACTCGAAGGTTGGCTGTCAACCACGGATTCAATATTCGACTAGCACAGCACCATCTTCCCCCAACCATCCCCCTCTCCACATTGCTTTTCAGTCACCAGGTTTCAGAGTAGTATCGATCACTATATCCAATCAGGGGCAGTGGGACATCTCTGTGAAACTATTAAAAGACCCTTTTCTCCATTTTTTTATAATCGGCGCACTTCTTTTTGCCACATATCTGTGGATAAATCCTGAAAGCATGGCTGACGATACTGAAATTGTGGTCGATGCTGGTCGTATTGAACAACTCAGAAGCCGTTTTGAACGTACATGGAAGCGCGCACCTTCTGACGAAGAACTTAAAGGTCTTATCGACAACTTTATTGTCGAGGAAATTCTCTACCGACAGGCGCTCGCTATGGGGCTGGACGACAATGATAGTGTGATACGGCGAAGACTGCGCCAGAAACTGGAATTTCTCACCATGGAGGCAATGCACATAGAAGAGCCCTCCGCAGACGAATTACAGCAGTATTTGGAACAGAATCCCGAGCTATTCCAGACTTCAGCCCGTTTCAGTTTTGAGCAGATCTACATTAACACCGATCAGCCAATACAAAACTGGAAAGCGCAGGTAGCGACTATCCAAGAGCGGCTACAAAAGGGTGAACACGTAACGGGGTCGCGCAGCCTTATCCCACAGACATTTGAGCTGGCAACCGATTTTGAAATCGATCGTGTATTTGGACACGGGTTTGCAGCAAGCTTGGCCAAACAACCCCTTGATCAGTGGAGTGATCCACTGGTATCGGGATTGGGTACGCATTTTGTACGGATCAACACTTATCAGCCAGCGACAACGCCGCCTCTCATGTCGGTGGAGAAAGAGGTCCTCCGCGAGTGGAGAAACACCAGAAATCAGAAGATGAAAGCTGAGTTGCTGGAACAACTTAAAGCCAAGTACAACATAGTAATTGAGTCTGCAAGCCAATCCCTTGTTGAAGGAAAGAGTTAACTTTGAGATCGAATTTGCTGGTCACAATACTGACTGTATTTTTGGGCACATTTCTGCAAAGCGCCGCGGCCGATGATATCCGCCCCGCCTACCTTCAATTGTCTGAAAACGCACCAGATCGCTTTCAGGTACTGTGGAAAGTGCCGGCAAGGGGGCAAGCTAATCGTCTATCACTTGATGTGAGATTTGACCCTCAAACCCGGGAACTAACCGTTCCAGTGGATGGTTATATCGGAAGTGCACACCTACAACGCTGGAGTATAGAGCGCAAAGGCGGGTTGACCGGGCTGCCGATTCAGATTGTCGGACTGGAAAAAATCGCCTCTGAAGTGTTACTGCGCATCGAGTATCTTGATGGAAGAACCTCAGTCAACCGGCTTACACCGGATGCACCCACCTTTATCGTTACCGCACCACCCGGGATGATTCAGACCATACGCACTTACTTCTCCCTGGGCGTCGAGCATATTTTGATCGGGTTTGATCACTTGCTGTTTGTCATGGTCTTGATGATGCTGGTGCCGAATCTGCGTAAGCTGGTGTGGACCATCACAGCTTTTACCATTGCCCATAGCATAACGTTGAGCCTTGCCGCGTTATCCGTCATACAGGTTCCTGTACCGCCAGTGGAAGCCTGTATTGCGCTAAGCATCGTTTTCGTCTCCACCGAGATTATCCGATCACAGCGAGGAAACCCCGGCATTGCCGAACAGCGCCCCTGGTTGGTGGCGTTTATTTTTGGTTTGTTGCACGGCCTTGGGTTCGCTTCAGCGCTGGATCGGATTGGCTTGCCGCAAACGGATATTCCCGCCGCCCTGCTGTTTTTCAACCTGGGGGTTGAGGCAGGTCAATTAGCGTTTGTCGCCACTATTTTAATGTTGGGTGGATTTATAATGCAGTACCTGAAAGTCGGGCCGACCATGATACGCGGAGTACCGGCCTATGTAGCGGGCTCCCTTGCAGCGTTTTGGACCCTAGAACGCACCATCGCTTTCTGGAATTGATATTGCCCCTGACACTGTTTTTTTAGCGAGAGAACAAGCCTTAAAATGAAGGGTCAAAGACATGGATAACTTACTACAACAATTGGGTCTTGTTCCCTTCTTTACCCAGCAACTGGAAGATTCTGCCTTATTGCAGGAGCGGGTGGGGCGAGTGATAGTGGTTCAGCGCTCGAAAAGCACGGTAGTCTGTGCGTCTGGAGAACGCGTTGTAGATCTTTCTCCCGCCCTGCAACAAGCGGACGCTGTTGATCGGCCGACTGTGGGCGACTGGGTTGTACTGGATGAACCACTTTCGAGAATTGAAAAGGTGCTGGAGCGGAAAAGTCTGTTCAAGCGCTTGAGCGTAGGCACAAGAAACGAAATCCAGCCCATTGCGGCAAACATAGATACCCTTTTTATCGTTACATCCTGCAATGAAGAGTTTAAGGAATCACGCCTGGAACGATACCTGGCACTGTGTAGAGAGGCAGGTGCAATGCCTGTGATTGTGCTCACCAAGGCTGACCTCACTGAGGACGCAACCACCTACGTCAGTCGTGCCCGAAAAACCCAAGCGGGTGTAGCGGTGGAGGCTATCAATGCGCTTGACCCCGAGTCTCTCGCTAGTCTTCAGGCCTGGATTGATAGTAGCTCCACCGTTGCTTTGGTCGGCTCCTCCGGGGTTGGAAAGTCTACCATTCTGAATACATTGGCGGGACATTCACTAGCCTCAACCGGCGAAATTCGCGAGGATGACAAGAAGGGACGCCATACAACGACTCACCGTGAACTGCACATCCTGCCTTCCGGCGGTCTCCTTGTGGATGTACCCGGTATGCGAGAACTCAGAGTCGCCGACCTCAGCAACTCGATTGATGCCGTTTTCGATGACATTGAGATGCTTGCGGCAAAGTGTAAGTTCGCTGATTGCAAACACGAAGCGGAACCAGGCTGTGCCGTACTTCAAGCGATACAAGAAGGCAAGCTCGATACCCGTCGACTTTCAAACTACAAAAAATTGCTGCGAGAGAACGCGATGGCGACAGCCACTTTAGCTGAGAAACGTGCTCGAGAGCGGGATTTCTCGAAGATGGTCAAAGGTGCAAAGACCATAAAGCAGAACAAGGGAGAAGCTTGAGCAATCATTACAAGCTCAGGAACACAAAAAAGCCGGCAGAGCCGGCTTTCTGAGTAACTAATCCTTTTACTCTATTAACGCTGATCCATCCTGCCCAGGAATGGTCTCCCCTTCCGGTTCCGGCTGCATCGCAGACTGCAGCATAGCCTCCAGGGGCAAAGGATTGCCATTGAGCATCAACACCCCATCTTGCAGCGCAGCCTTGAGCACCAGCTTACCCTGTTCCGACATCAACAAGCCTTGCTGCTGATAGGGCAGGACCATATCGGCAAATTGGCTATTCATTACAGCGGGTTCATCCAGTTCCAGATCCAGGGCGCCGCTGAACGCCGGGAGGAACTGCATGGGGTCGTCCAATCCTTCCAAGCTCACACCGGCAGGTAAGCCCTCAAATTTGAGATTCATGTGGGTATGGTGCTGGGCACCCAGGGCGCCCAGGTCCAGGCGCTGAACAAAGCCCAATCCAGGCTGCAACAGTGCCTGCATCACCTGCTCCAATTCGGCCTCCAGCGCAGGTGTCAGCTGCGGCTCGCCTTTGTCATCCAGGGGCAGGGTTCCGTTGCTGACCGCTTTCTGGATTTCCAGACTGACATCAGACCAGCGTTCCAGTCCCTCAGGAGATACCCCTGTGAATTCCAGGTGCCAGCTGGCAGACTGAATGGGAAGCGGTGACTCCAGATTGCCGATCTCCAGGGTCTGGAAGTAATCCATCTTGCCCTGGTTCATTTGGCTGCCGTTATTCATATTGATGTCTTGCAGCACCAGAGAAAGCGTTTTGCCGTTAACGGCCAGCTTGGGAACGGTGAAAACGCTCTCGCCGACCAAAGTATAGGGTGTAGCGCCCTCATAACTCATGGAACCGGAGGCCTCTGTCATATCCAGGGCCAAACCGGTGGTGATCATACTGCTGGGCTGAATCAGCAGCGTGGCATCAAACTTGGTCAGGTCACCATTGGTGCGCAGAGAAACATTCATACCGCCGAAGCGGATGTGGTCTTCACCCTGGTCGGCAGCGTACTCGGCAATATCCAGCTCAGTGTGGGCCGACTGGTCGAAATAAATAATGGTATGAATTTTCAGGGGGGCTGCTTCCAGCCATTGGGCCAGATCCTGCTCCAACCCCTGCAGACCATCTCCCGCGAAACTCAGGCTACCATAGCCCAAACCAAAACGCGTCCCGAGGTCAGTAAACAAAACCGGGCCGTGATGTAAGTCAGATTTCACCAGGACATCGAAGGTATCATCCTCCAAAGAGGGATCTCCCAGCCACTCCCCGAGGTTCAGGCTAACCCTGACCAGGGCGTTGGAGCGAAACCAGCCCCGCTCATAAGACTCGGAGACGATCGTAATCCCCGGCTGCACCGGCATGTTGGCGACACGGTTTTCATAGGCCCGCTCCAGGGCAAATCCGGTTAATAATGGAAAGCTCAGCAACACCCCAACAGTGATCGCCACCGCATAGATCAGTAGTTTCTTCATGCAAACGCCTTTTTAGTCTTTATAAATCCATGAGTTATCCAATTCCCCCTAATAATGATAGCGGAGACTGAAACAAATGCCGATGGAATGCATCAAACTGTGGCATACCCCTCATCCACTGGAAACAAAATAAGGAATTTCATGTCACAGCCACCCGTTCGGATTTTGTTTTTGTGCACCCATAACCGCTGTCGCAGCATTCTGGCCGAAGCCCTGACCCGGCATCACGGCCACCCCCTGCTGATCAGTGCCAGTGCGGGCAGCCAGCCGGAGGGCAAGGTGCATCCGGACACCCTGGCGCAATTATCCGCCTATGGGGTGGCTGTAGACGGACTGCGCAGCAAATCCTGGCATGACATGGCTGATTTCAAACCGGACTACAGCATTGCTGTGTGTGAACAGGCGGCCGGAGAGAGCTGTCCAGCCTGGATGGAATCGACCCCGATGATTCACTGGGCGTTGCCGGATCCTTCGAAAATCGCTGACTCTGCTGAGCATCGGCAACAGGCATTTCGCGAGGTCATGGCAACGATTGAAGCCCGTATCCAGAACTGGCTGCAGTTACTGAAGGACGACGTTGCGAGCTTTCACAACCATATGAACACTCAACTTGCCCGGCGTAACACCCAATCCCTGAATTGAGACACCGGCATGGGTTTCGCCAGGAAAAATCCCTGTACACGATCACAGCCCAGTCGTACCACAGCGGAAAGTGTTTCCTGATCTTCAACACCTTCCGCCACGGTCTGGATCTGCAACGCGCGGGCCAGCTTTACCGTATTCTCTACGATTCGATAATCACTGTCGGTACGGGACATCTGACTGATAAAGCTACGATCGATCTTCAACTCATGTACGGGCAGGCGACTGAGATAAGCCAGCGACGAGTAGCCGGTACCATAGTCATCCAACGCAATACTGCAGCCGGTGGAGGCCAGTTGATTGAGGTTCTCGATCACCGTCTCAAAGTTTTCACTGGACGACGTTTCCGTAACCTCAAACACAATGTCCGCCAGGTTCACCATGTGTTGCTCTGCCGTATTGGTCACGAAGGAAATCAGCTTGGCTTCCATCAGGTTCTTGATGGATAAATTGATACTAAGGGAAAGGACATACCCGCCTTCATTAAAACTGTGCAAGAGGCTGAAGGACTCTTCAATAACGTAACGGGTCAATTCCGGCATCAAACCGGCCTCCTCCGCCACTTCAATAAATTCTACTGGTGATACCACCCCAAATTTTTCGCTGTGCCAGCGCAGCAGCACTTCGGCACCGGTCAGGCGGTTCCCCCGACAATCAAATTGCGGCTGCAGATAAATATCCAGCTCCCTAACACGAATGGCATTCAGCAACTCACCGACAATCGCCAGCCGCCGTCGACCGAAGGCATCAATGTCGGAACTGTAGATGGTAATGGGCTCCGAAGCCCGAAAACCGTAATCGCGGGCAGCGCTGGCATGCTGCATCAACAAATCAGCACGATCACCGTGTTTGGGATAAGTCGCAACACCGCACTTTGCCTTCAATCGGGTAATAGTTCCACCCACCTCAAAGGCCGCCTCATGCAGCAACATGGCATGACCAACCAAGTCGTGAATAGAACGATAACCTTCTCCCACTTTCGCCAAAAACGCTACGCTGCCGAATTCCGGTACGGAAATATAAAAGCGCTCGGTCTTCTCCACAGCAATCGCCTGAATATCAGTGGACAACTCCTGATTAAGACGGCTGGTGACCTGGGCAAACAAATCTTCGGCCAGGCGGCGCCCTAACGAAGAAGAGATTTCCTTGAACTGGGGAAAGTACATGATTGCCAGTGCAAAAGAATCATAACCGGAACGATGATCAATCAGCTCGGCTAACCGGTTGAGCAGCAGCGAGTCATTGGGGTATTTGGTGATCGGATCATGCAGGGCTTGCTGCAATGCCTGTTCCTGCACCTGGACGATGGCATGCTGGGCCGCCTTCATTTTTTCCATGGCAATTAATTTGTGGCGGCGTTCTTCCTTGATTCGATGCGCCAGTGCAAAGGACAAGAGCAGCGCTTCCAGCATGGAGCCGCCCTGGAACGCATGATTGGTAAACTGAGAGGGTTCAACATACCCGAATATATTGGCCAGATACAATGCTGTACCACACACAAATGCCGCAGTGGCACACACAAAATAACGGGCAATTTCCACCCCCGAGAGCAAGGCACTGATACCGGCCGCCAGCACCAGAAACATTGAAACCGCCCCCACACATCCCGCCAGGAACGCACCCTTTTCGGGCACGTATATGACGTAGACAACCACCAGCAGGTTGATCACACACATTCCCCGCAGGATTTGCCTGAGCACAAACCCCAAACTGTTTTCTTTCAGAAAACTCAGGGAAAAACACAACAACCAAAACAGAGTGACGCAGGCGGACACCGGCAGCACATAGTGCGTGAGTTGGTCATCTTCCCAGAAATAGCGTGCGCCCAACCCTGAAATGGACAACATCAGGGCAACCAGCGACACCAGCGTCAATACGTAGTACGCGTAGGTGGCATCCGCCATGGAGATAAACAAAAAGCAGTTATAGAGCAGCAGCGCAACAATGACGCCAAAATACACTCCCCACAGCATGGCCTCCATATTCTGGCGGCTCACCAGATATTCCACTGTCCATAATTCAATGGGAATCTGCAGTGAAGTGGTGGACTCAACCCGCAACAATACTTCAACATTACCGACGATATTTTCCGGTATCGGGAAATTGAGGTTATGACTGCGAAACGTCGTTGGGTCGGCTTTCACCGTTTGCAGATCAGTCTGCCAAAGAAGTTGGTGGCTGCGGGGGTCAAAAATATAAACGTTCACATGTTGCAATAGCGGATACGCAATTACCAGATGCCAGTTACGTTGGTTGAACTCATCCATGTTCAACTTGAACTTCACCCACACGGCATAATCGACGAACCCAAAATTCATCACGTCGCCACTGGTATTGCGAACCCACTCACCGCTGGTGAGAGCATCCTCCGCCAGCATGATCTTGTCATGATCCACGTAATAACTGGTGAAAGCATTCAGGCTGTAAAATTCATAAGCATCATCAGTGCTCTGAAAATTTTCCATCCCATGGGAGTACTGACTTGCAAAAAACATGAAACTGATCACAAAAAGAGCAATCAATCCCACACTCCGTTGTCCGCAAGACCCCAGCGGGGCTCTCGCTGTAACTTTGAATCCGTTCAATATTCCGCACTCTGCTTTTGACGAATCAGAATTCTGGTCCAGACTTCCTTTTGTATTAATTAACATTATAGATGGATCTTTGAAATGAGCACGCTACACGGAGAGTATCGTCGCCACGCGCGAACGAACATTAAAACACCAGTTTCCGTCCGCCTGGAAGATAACGGATTAGCCACCAAAACCCGCGATGTATCCGAGAGCGGTATCTGCATATCCAAACCCACCGAACTCACACTCAAAGCCGGACAAACCGTCAATGTCACCTTTAACCGTATGTCCAACCTGTCGGTGCCAGCCACCATCATTCGGGTGTCCGGCGAGGAAATCGGTTTGGCGCTGGATCACATTCGCTTCACTGAACAGGACATCAGCGGCATCATCAAGACCGCTCCCTGGCACCAGCGGGCCAAGGTGGCTATCAAGCGCTCGTTTTGGAAAAACACCCGGCGCCTGGCTGTTTTAATCACCAACACCATTCTCCGTAAACCACTACTGAAATTGATCAACCCAAGTTTTATTTTTGCGGTCTACGGTAACGAGAAGGATGTGGGAACCTACTACACTCCGTTTATGGCCAAACTGATTCCACCCTTGATGATCGGCAGTATCATTCGGAACCGCAATCAAACCGGCATCATGGTGGCATCAAAATTCTATGAGCATGAACTGGCAGAAGATTCCGGCAAGGTACGCACCTACCTGCAACAACTCCAGGAAGAGTTTCCCCATATAGAGACTGTGGCTTTAGTCGGCAGGTTGCCTAATTTTGTCATGAAGGCCGGGAAAGAAATCAAACGCCCTTACGTGGATGGCTCCATGGGTACCCGTTATATGATTTGGGACGTGGGCCGGCAGATGCAACAGCTCCCACAATATAAACACGAATATATCATCGCTGTACTCGGCGGTGCCGGCCGTATCGGCAACATGGTCTGCGATGACCTGACCCGGGTATACCGTACCGTCATCGCCTATGACCCCCGTTACGAAAAAGAGGAAGAGGTCTACACCCCCATCGGCAAGATCATTCGCAGCGGGGATCCGGAGATCCTTAACAACAGCAAACTGTTCATCGGTCTCACTCACCACGGGGATGTCATGCGTGACCTGATGGCCCACATCCCGGCCGGTTCCATGATCGCTGACGACACCCATCCGTGTATCAGCCTGGAAACCCGGCAGGAAATGCGGGCGCTGGATATCGCGGTGGAAAAAATCGTGCTCCATCATGAAGAATTCGCCATGTGGCCACGAATGCCCGGTTGGAACAACCGGGCGATTCCCGGATGCCTGGTGGAAGCGCTGGTATTGCTGGAACAAAAGAACGTGGATGTGGGCGATTTCGAAAGCTTCTGCAGCACCGCCCAAGAGATCGGCTTTCACGGACGACTCATCAAACCACTGGACGAATAAGCAACAACCATCGAGTTAGCTGAAAAAAAGACATATACTTCCCTTATCCAAGTCAGCTGAAGGGAAGTATATGTCCTCCAAAAACAGCCTCTCCAACCCAAAAAACCAGATCGTCATCCGCAATGCAACACTAAAAGATGCCCCTGCCATTTGTGATCTCAGTTCGAGGGTCTATGCCAATACCGGCATGTATGGATACTCAGAGGGTGCCATCACAGGACAGATCAACCATTTCCCCCATGGTCAGTTTGTCATCGTGATCGACGACAAGGTGGTGGGCTACTGTGCCACCTTCCGCATTAGCGAAGAACTTGCCTTGAAATCACATAACTGGACCGAAATCACCGGTAACGGCTACGCCTCCCGCCATGATCCGGACGGCGATTGGCTTTACGGTATGGAAGTGGCAGTAGACCCGGACTATCGCGGCTACCGCCTGGGCCAGCGACTCTACAACGAACGCAAAAGGCTATGCCAAAACCTGGGGCTAAAGGGCATCGTCTTCGGCGGTCGCCTGCCGACCCTGACCCACAGACTCAAGAAATTCGGCTCGGTGGAAGAGTATGTGGAACAGGTGATCCAGAAGAAACAGCGGGACCCGGTGCTTTCCTTCCAATTGCATAATGGGTTCGAGGTGATCGGCATCATCCCCCACTACCTGGACGCCGACGTGCAATCCCTGGGCTATGCAGTCCACCTCATGTGGCGCAACCCCAAAGTCCCCACCGAAGAATCCACGTCGAACAAGAAAAAGTATGGCGGTCGGGTGCCGGATTCCATTCGCATCGGTTCCGTGCAATACATGCAGCGGCGGGTACACTCCTTCGAGGAATTCCTCTCCATCGTCGAATACTTCGTGGATGTGGTGGCGGATTATAAAGGGGATTTTGTGGTGTTTCCGGAACTCTTCGCGTTGCAGTTGCTGTCCATCGAGGATCAGGCATTGTCACCCATGGAGTCCATGGAAGCCCTGACCAAATATACGCCCCAATTCAAGGAAGCCCTGCGGGACATGGCCCTGCGCTACAACATCAATATTATCGGAGGCTCCCACCCCACCATCATGCCCAATGGCCGGGTGGAAAACATTGCCTACATCTTCTTGCGGGATGGCTCCATTCACGAACAGCCCAAGATACACCCTACTCCGAATGAGGTTTACTGGTGGAACATTGAAGGGGGCAACACCCTGAAAGCCATCGAAACCGATTGTGGTCCCATTGGCGTACTGATCTGCTATGACTCTGAGTTTCCGGAGCTGGCACGACACCTCACAGACCAGGGAATCTCGATTCTGTTTGTGCCTTTCTGCACCGACGAACGCCAGAGCTACCTGCGGGTACGCTATTGTTGCCAGGCCCGGGCGGTGGAAAACCAGATTTATGTGGTGATGTCCGGCAACGTGGGTAACCTGCCGAAGGTGAACAACATGGACATTCAATATGCCCAGAGTTGTGTCCTCACCCCCTGCGACTTTCCGTTTGCGCGGGATGGTATCGCCGCCGACACCACCCCCAACGTGGAAATGATCGCGTTCGCAGACTTAAGGCCGGAAACCCTGATGATGGCCAGGAACAATGGTACGGTGAAGAACCTGCAAGACCGGCGCCACGATTTATACAGCCTTAACTGGCGTGGGAAATAGGCTCAGGAAACCTACTTTTCGACCCTACTTCTCGACAAAGGCCCGCTCGATGACATAGTGACCCAGGTCACCGTGGCGGGCCTCAGCGAAGCCCCGGTCGTCCAGAATACGGCAGGTATCTTTCAGCATGGACGGACTGCCACACAGCATGAAGCGATCATGCTCAGGGTTCATATCCGCCAGGCCGATGTCACTGAACAATTTGCCGCTCTCCATCAGATCCGTGAGACGCCCCTGATTGCGGAAAGGTTCACGGGTTACGGTGGGATAATAAATCAGCTTGTCCCGCACCACATCACCAAAATATTCGTTATTGGGCAGCTCATCCAGGATGTAGCGCTCATAGGCCAAGTCCGCCACATGGCGTACGCCATGGGTCAGGATGACTTTGTCATAGGCTTCATAGACTTCCGGGTCCTTGATGATGCTCATGAACGGTGCCAGCCCGGTACCGGTGCTCAGCAAGTACAGGTTCCGCCCGGGAAGCAAGTGATCGATGATGAGTGTGCCGGTGGGTTTGGTGCTGACAAAGACTTCGTCACCCACTTGCAAATGCTGCAATTTTGAGGTCAATGGACCGTCCTGGACCTTGATGCTGAAAAACTCCAATTCCGGCTCGTAGTTGGCACTGACGATACTGTAAGCCCGCAGTAACGGACGCCCTTCATTCTGCAACCCGATCATGGTGAAGTGACCATTCTTATAGCGGAAACCCGGGTCACGACTGGTGGTGAAGCTGAACAACGTATCGTTCCAGTGATGGACGCTGGTGACCCGTTCAGTGATCAGATTGGCCATGGGACATACTCCATATCAGGTGGTTATGGCGCTAATATAGACTCCAGACCACATATAGGTAAAATGGATTATATTGATATATTTAATCGGTTTTACTGATATGAAATACAGCCTGAGACAGCTCCAGGTATTCCTGGCCACCGCTCATTTTCAAAATATTTCCAAGGCAGCCAATAGTTTGGCCATGTCTCAATCGGCCGCCAGCAGTGCGCTCTCCGAGCTGGAAACCCAGTTTGATATCAAACTCTTTGATCGCATCGGCAAACGCCTGCAGCTGAATGCCCTGGGACATGCCCTGCGGGGCCAGGCCGAAGCATTACTGCGCCAGGCAGAGGATCTGGAGATTGCGCTGCAACAGCACTCTGCCGTGGGTCACCTTAAGGTGGGAGCCACCCTCACCATCGGCAACTATCTGGCGGTCCATATCATGAGTCGGTTTCTGCAGGACAAGCCGGAAGCCCGGGTGGAACTGGACGTGGCCAATACCGCCAGCATTGCGCGCAAAGTAAAAAACTTTGAGTTGGATCTGGGACTGATTGAGGGTGAGCTGTCCGATCCCGAGCTGGAGATCATTCCCTGGATGAGAGACGAGCTGATCGCCTTCTGCGCCCCTGAGCACCCCTATGCCGGTAAGAAACGCCTCAATGATCGAGACATCCTGAAAGTACAATGGATATTAAGGGAACAGGGTTCCGGCACCCGCCAAACCTTTGATTGGGCCATGCACGGCATACTGCCTCAACTTAATGTGCTGCTGGAATTACAACACACCGAAGCCATCAAGCGGGCGGTGGAAGCCGGCCTGGGGATCGGCTGCTTGTCGAGAGTCGCATTGAAAGAAGCCTTTGCCCGCGGCAGTCTGGTGCCCCTGCCCATGCCACACCGTAATCTGCAGCGGGAGTTTTATTTCATTCTGCACCGGCAGAAGTATCGTAATAACAGCATTGATGCCTGGCTGGCGTTGTGCAGGGAGCTGTTTCATTAATGGTGCACTGAAGACTGCTTGAACTGCTTTTTGTACTGGTACATTCGAGCATCCGCCAGCTTGATCCAATGATTCGCGTCCGTCACCGTTTCTTCCCCCAACGATAAGGAACCATAGGAAGCCGTAATCTGTACTTTCTCGTATTCCTCGATACGGGTAGAAGCCAGCAGCGAATCGAGTTTTTGCAGAAAGCCAGCTGCCTCAGTCGCATCCGTTTCTCTCAGCAGCAAAAGAAACTCGTCACCGGCGTAACGATAAAAGCCATCCGTCTGACGAATATTTTTGCGCATGCAGCGGGAAAATTCGATGAGCACCTGATCCCCTGCTTCATGTCCATAGGTGTCATTCACTTCCTTGAAATCATTCAGGTCGATAAAAATCAAGCTGGCCGGCGTTTTATAGCGGTTGAACAATGCAATGCATTCGTCCAGATCACTGATGGCATAAGGCCGCCGCACCGCCATGGTCAGTGGATCAAACTTGGCAAGTTGCTCCAACTGGCGATTACTTCGTTCCAGTTTTTGCCGGGCCACCCGTTCATCCGTCACGTCCCGGGCCAACCCCACCATAAACAACAGTTCTCCTTTGACGGACCGGACCGGTACGCCCTCATCGTGGATGTAACGAACTTCGCCCTCTTTATTCAGGATACGATAATTGACGTTCCAGATTCCTTTGCGGTGATTCTCCACTTCTGCATCCACCTTGGCTCTGTCTTCCTGCAATATGGCGTCCATAAAGCTTCGGGGATTGTGCAACAGGCTTGCAATCGAGCGCCCCCACATCGTTTCATACCGATTGCTGACAAACATGACCTTATCCATGCCGGGGGATGACATCCACACCACCGCGTTCACATGATTGGCAATACTCTTGAACTTGGCTTCCGATGCCAGCAGTTCCTCTTCGTACTGTTTGCGGTAAGAAATATCCTCAACAATCGCGATCAAATACTCAGGGCGACCTTTGTAATCACGATAGACCGTCATAGTGAGCGTTACCCAGACATCTCTGGCATTACTGTCCAACAGCCGCTTTTCAAAGCGCATGTGATCCACTTCATTGCTCAACAGCCGCTTCAGGGTCAAGCGGTTGGAATTACGCTCGGTTGCGGGCGTCAGATCGTCCAGTGCCATTTCCTCCAGCGCAAGACGTTCATAACCCAGAATGGCAGAAAGCTGCCGGTTAGCCTTGATAAAACGCCCTTCAAGACTGATCTGTGCCATTCCCACCGGTGCCAGTTCAAACGTAATCTTAAAATGTTGCTCCATTTCAGCAGCGTGTCGTTCGATACTTTCCAGGCTGGAAATATCCATCATATTCACAACCGCATAGCGTACCTGTTCCACCTGATACAACCCGATCAGAATTTCCACTTTCTTCATCGAATGCTTGGCCGTAACCATGAATACGGGATTGCGCATGGTGCGTTCACCGGCGCTGCTGAAAAACAGCTTGCGAAAGTCAGCGTGGTCCACGCGCTGAGCCTCCGGCAAAAAGTTTTCAACCTGTTTGCCCACCAAAAAACCGGACTCACATTCGAACAATTTGGCCGCGCCCTCATTGGCAATCAGAATCTCGCCCGACTCGGCAACCACCAGGGTCGGATTGGGAGCCGCATCCAGCAGTTTTTGCCTGGAGGTGATATCCGATTGTTCCCGCAGGCGACGCCTCAAGCCCGCAACAATACCCCAGCAAAACGCACAGGCCACTGCACTGATGCCCACACTCAGGAACGCCGTCAATATAAGGTGTTGGTGATGATAGCCTTGTTGTTGTGTGCTTTCCCTTAACAAGGTAGCTGCCTGCGCTTGAAAACTGGTGATTAAATTACGCAGGGCTTCCGCCGCCGCCAAGTCATTGACCTTTACCCGTTGGTCGATCTCGGCCGGGGGCAGGTCCTGATTATGAAGTTGCCGGGCCAGTTCCAGCTTAACCTGATACTCCTGAAGAGTGGTTTCAATGGTTTTTATCTGTTCAGCAACCGCTTCCTGCTTGAAAGCCATTTTCCCATTCTGAAACATCATTTCGAGGCTTTCGAGGTCCTTTAAGGTAGCCCGATAATAATACTCATCGCCCCGTAATATATAATTTTTGAAGTTATGGATGAATCCGGAGTAACCCAACTGATGGGTTAACAAAGAAATGCGTGCCTGATTATCGAGAATATTACGTAATTGGCCGGTGCTCTCCAATTCATGTTGCTGAAGTGAACGGCTCGCCCAGAAAGCGACCATCAGTGCGCAGCTTAGTATCGCCCCTATGATGACAATGATTTTGGTATTCACCTGCAATCATCCTTGAATGCCCAAGCGGGAACTACTGAACGGTCAGCAACACCTTAACGTTGCCAAGATTTTGCGCTGACTGCAAAGACTTTACGTCTACGTAACCAATCATGTTGGGGTTGGCGGAGATGAACTCCAATACTTCACTGTCACCGGATACAGCAAAAGGAGGCTGCCCTCGCCCGGTGAAAATGAGGCGTGACCAGTAGGAATTCAGTTGCGGCAGACTCTTTTTTACCACTTTTGAGTAAAACTCCTCTTTCAAGCCTACACTTTCCAACTGATCCAACGGAATGACTTTCGTGCCATCGGGCAGCTCGCGGGTTTTACCCAGAAAGATTCTAGCCACTTCATCCACGCTGACAGACTGGATATCATTTGTATTGTTCACAATGATCGCGAGTTCTCCGCTGGCCGAGGTAGCAGACTGGATACCCCAAAAAAACAGACTCCAGATCAACAGCATTCTGCGCATGCTCATTTTGTTACCCTCGTCCTCTTTATTCATGTTGGATTCCCTGATCTCACAGTGCGTATGTTCTGCAGATCTTCAGACCGTTGTCTTAATAAAAGTACATATCTGTGCTTTCTTCAATAATTTCTGGCACTTAAGTCCTTGAACCGGTCGAAACACAGGCCCCGACGATTTACCGGGACCGGTCGCCCCGGGCTTGGGTGCCGGCTTCTGCACTGTTGACGATGACACAGTTGCGACCGGAACGTTTTGCGGTATAAAGCCCAACATCCGCCCGCTCCATCACATCTTCAATACTCTCTTTTTCACTGAGAATAATGGATACCCCAATACTGACAGTGAAGGTCACCTGCTTGCCCACAAGATCAAAGCTCTCTTCCAGCCAGCGTTTACGAATTCTTTCTGCAACCTGATAGGCACCCTGCTCCTCAGAGGAAACCAGTATGGCACTGAACTCTTCACCACCAATCCGTCCCATCAAATCCTCCTCCCGGAGGTTGTATTTGAGCACTTCCGCAAACCGACGCAACACTGTGTCACCGACCTGGTGGCCGTAGGTGTCATTCACCGCTTTGAAGTTATCCAGGTCCATCATCAGCAGGGCCAGCGGTTGCTGATAACGAATCGCCCGTCTCATTTCTTTATTGGCCAGCTCGAAGTAACTGCGTCGGTTATAAAGCCCGGTGAGCGAGTCTGTGGTGGCAAGGCGCTCCAATTCCTGCTGGATACGCTTGCGGTTGGTTATATCCATCACCGAAATGAACAGGGATTTAATACCCCCGAATTCCAGCCGGCTACCGGTCAACGAAGCCCAGAACGTGCGGTTGCCCTGGGACTTCATCACCATCTCGGTTTCGAACACGTGGTCTTCGCTCAACACCGTTTCAACAAAACTGCTGCGGTCATCCGGTGCAGACCAGAATTCCTTGGATTTCAACTCTTCACAGGCGACAGCCTCATTGAGGCCGAACAAACTGTAGGCGCTCTGATTGGCATACAGGACCGGATACTCTTCTGCCAATTCCAGAATCAGTATGGGATAAGGGGCTGCATTGATAATGGAACGCATGCGCTCTTCACTGCGCTGTAACGCCATTTCCGCCAACTTGCGATCGGTAATGTCCTGCACGGTCCCGGTCTCATTAACCGGACTACTGCCCTCGCCCAGGGCCACCTGGCCAGCAAGCCTTATGTGTTTCTCAAACCCGTTCTGCCCGATAACGCGATGGTCGCATTGATAACTTCCCCCCTGAAAATAGGCGGTCGCCACCACTTCCGTCACCCGATCCAGGTCATCGGGATGAATCAGGCTTTCATAGTGCGGGATGTCTTCGGCATTCTCCAATCCCAGCACCACTTTGGCTTCATCCGACCAAAAGGTCTCGCCGGTTTCGAAATCCCGGGTCCAACTGCCAATACGGGCGATGCGCTGGGCCTCCCGCAATCGCATGCTGGCCCGGTCCAGATCCTCATCTTTGCCGATCAGCTGCTGCAGGTAATGGCTCCTGACCAACCACAGGAGCACCGCAAAAGCAGCGAACAGGAAAAACAGGATCCAGACCCAGTCGATGGTAACGAATCCACCCGACTCACCTTGTTCATACAATATTTCTATGGTTTCTGCCTGAGCCGGCACACAAAAAAATAGCGCGCAGAGGCCTATAACAGCCAATAACAGGCTGAAACTTTTATTATTTTTCGATATCTTTATGAAAGAACTCTCGACCTTGCTGTGCATCAAATCGCGTTTGGCTCCAGGGCCTTTTGACGGCGGATAAATTCAGTATAGCCAACAGTGCCAATACAGCCCGGTATCCGGAAACCATTTTATTTCTTAATTTTTAGAGAGTTGGGACTTGGCGGAAGGTCACAATATAGGCAAACAAAAGGCAAACAAATCACTTACCCTGTCTCTGCAACTGCTCGACACAAGGCTGCAATCCAGATGAAATGCTTATTGCACATATTGATCATGTTTTTGATGCTGACAGGGAATGTCTTTGCCAACGAGGCGGAGCCCGACGAACCGGCACCGGTTCCCGTCGATCCCCATGAGCTCGAGCCAGACCCGGCCACGGCGGCAGAACAAATCCAGAATCCGGATCAGGCGATGCCGGTGACGCTACTGAACAATACCATTGCGCCCGGCACCTTTCGAACCCTGCACTGGTCACCGGGTCTCTCCATGACCAGTTTGAATACGCCCGTCCCGGTGCTGGTGGCCCATGGAGTCAAACCCGGCCCGGTGATGTGCCTAACGGCGGCCATCCACGGCGATGAGTTGAACGGGATTGAAATTGTCAGACGGGTGCTGCATCAACTGGATCCGGACGATCTGCGCGGTACCGTTATCGGCATGCCGATCGTGAACCTGGACGGCTTTCGCCGTGCCTCCCGCTACATGAGTGACCGGCGGGATCTGAACCGCTTCTTCCCGGGTAATCCATCCGGCAGTTATGCCTCCAGGGTCGCCCACTCGCTGTTTCACAAAGTGATCCTGCATTGCGATTATCTGCTGGACATCCACACCGGATCTTTCCTGCGCACCAACCTGCCGCAACTGCGGGGCGACCTGACCAACCCCATGATCCTGGAGTTCAGTCGGCATTTCGGCGGCATGGGTGTGCTGCATCATGGCGGGGGCGGCGGCACCCTGCGCAAGGCGGCCGCGGATTCCGGCATTCCAGCCATTACCATGGAGACCGGAGGCCCTCATTCCCTCGATCAGGAAGCAGTATCCCATGGCGTCAAAGGCGTGAAAAACCTGCTGCACAACCTGGATATGTATAAGACCGTCCGCCTCTGGCTGATGCCGCAGCCCGTGTTCTACCAGTCCACCTGGGTACGGTCCAATCAGGGGGGCATTATGCTGTCGAAGGTGGAACTGGATGAGAAAGTGAAGAAAGGCCAGCTACTGGGCAAGGTTATAGACCCGATTACCAACACCAGCAGCGACATTATCTCGCCGTTGGACGGGATTGTGCTGGGCAAAGCACTGGACCAGGTGGTGAGCCCCGGTTTCGCCACCTTCCATATCGGTATCATTGCCACTGAAGAAGAACTGGCTGAACCGATCCCGGCCGAAGTGACCGAGCCGGAACTGGAGAGCGAGAATGGGGACTCCATGAGTTCCCCTCCCATCGCTCCCAGCGAAGCCGCTGAACCGTTCCCGGATATGGACAGCTAGGGTTATTTACCCAGCAGGAAATTCACCACTTCGAACAGTTCTTCTTCGGAGCCAGCCATCTTCACACTGGTGGTGTATTGGCCGTTTACCATGAAAGCCGGTACGCCGCGCAGCTGATACTGGCTGAAGGTACGCCCGGCGGTGTTGGTCTTGGTTTCCACTTCGGTGTCATTCCAGGCTTCGGTTACCGCTGCTTCGGTCACCTCCAGGCTACTCAGCGCCTCAAAAGCGGACTTGGGGCCGTCGACCGTTTTCTTCTGGCCATGCACGTAATCAAATACCAACGGCATTGCCTTGTCCTGCAAGCCCAGCTTCTCGATCACATAATACAGTTTGCCCAGCTTGCGGAAACTGGCATTCCAGGTGGCAGGCACCCGGCTGAACTGCACCGCCTCCGGCTTGGTCTGCAGCCATTTTTCCACCTTGGGCTCCAGGTGATAACAATGGGGGCAACCGAAACTGAAAAACTCCACCACGGTGTTGGGCGTGTGCTTCGTGTTGTCCACTTTCTGATAGTGAACGCCCTCCACATAACGCTCCAACGAGAACGCCCACCCGCTGGTGCATACCAGGCTCATCATTATCACAACGATACTTTGTTTTATTACTTTCATTACCCAACCCTGTTTGATTAATTTATAAACTGGAGGCCATATAGAGCCACTTAGCATATCAGCTTGTTATGACCAGCCCAACACTATGAAATTCATACTTAATTTACCTGAAAAATTGACGAGGAACAGGAAACAGGTCGTCAGAACACACCTATACTTATAGTGGATTAATGAAGGTGGCTTATGTTCAGTATTCGTCGTCAGGTGACCAAACTTGCTGCACGTGTTGTTAACAACCGGGCACACATCCTACAGGATTTGCGCCTGACGGCGCGGCATGCCTGGACCCTTCCCTTTCTGGCGACACCCTGGAATGCAGAATCCCTTACCCAATCCGAGCTCCACCCCAACAGTTACAACAATTGGGGGGATGTGATCAACCTCAGCCTGCAAACCATTGTGCCCATGGAAAGACGAACCTACAGTCCAGGCACCATTGGTTGCTATCCCGAGCACTACGCCAGCACCTCGGGACGGGAAAAATGGTTTTTCATCAACGGTATCTGCACCTCACCTCCCATTGCTATCCTCAATGGCCTGGAGCTTGCCAAGGCATTTCACCGCCCTATCCACCTGATTCATACCCCAACCTACGGTGCATTGTGGGATCTTTGGGATTCGGTTACCGCCCGCACCCTGCGCAAGGACGGCAAACTGTCACGCCCGGCCTATGACGTGGTCAAGGAGGCGCTGGCGCACCACGACAAGGTTGTCATCGTCGGACATTCCCAGGGCACCATCGTGAGTAGCTATATTGCGCGCAAACTGCTCAAAGACAAACGCTATCGCCACCACGCACCCAAGCTGGAGATCTATTGTATCGCCGGGGTAGCCGACAGTTTCCGCATCGATCCCGAGCTGAGTGAGCATTTCGGCCGCGGTGTGCCCTACGTGGAGCACTTCGCCAACGGCATGGATTTTTTCTGCCGCATTGGGGTGCTGGCCCATCAGGAACACACCGCCGGTGCCGTATTCAGTATTCCCGACCGCACCGGCCACCTGTTGAATGATCACTACATTCCGGGGATCTGGCGCGGCGAGTACTGCAATCAAAAATCCCGCTTGTTCAAATACATCGATGGCAACACCCCGAGCTCAACGGACTACGTGCACCACGAAGCCAAACGGGAACCAGCGCCCGCTGCGGCCGTGCCGACCCCGGTCAAGCGGGCCGCTAATCACTAGCCATAAAGGCTTCAATCTCCTTCGCCTTGGCAATGCCATCGTGATAGCCCAGGGCGATCAACTCCCGACAGAAGCGGCGTTCAAACAGTAAATAACTGAGGATACTGGAGCCGGAACTGCGGGTGGCCCCAATACCATGCAGAAAGACCCTGATGCTCACAGGCAATACGTGCAGGTATTTGGAGGCAATACGATCCAGGCACTGGGAAGGTGATATCACCAGGCTCTCAATCGGGTGAAGAGAGGATTGATATTTCTGCCGGACATTCGGCGGTATCACGTCCAGCATGTCGTTGATGCGCTCCATGCGTTCCACATCGTACTCCAGGCTGTCCAGGAAGATACTGTTCATCAGATGGCCGCTGATCTGGGCCAGGGAGGGATAGTCGTCCACCGGACGCTGTACCTGGGGCGCAGAACGGTTGCCGCTCACCCCCACCACCAGAATCTTGCGTGCGCCCAAATGCAACGCAGGGCTCAACGGTGCCAGCTGCCGTACCGCACCATCACCAAAATACTCCCGGTTGATGCGCACCGCCGGAAACACCATCGGAATCGCGGAAGAAGCCATCAGATGCTCAAGTTTGAGATGGGTTCTGAGACCAATGCGCTGAAAACGTTTCCAGGCACTGATATCCGGCGATCCCTGAAAGAAAGCGACAGAATGCCCCGAACTGTATCCCGAGGCCGTCACTGAAATTGCCCGCAGAAAACCCTCATCAATGGCATGCTGCAGATTATCAAACCGGATCATACTGCCCAGCAAATTGGACAATGGCTCGTTGTTCAGCAGGGAAGAGCGGTTGCGGGACGCAAAAATCAGGCTGCTGATCCAGCGCATGGCATTGCTGAACACCCCCACCGGGTCAGAGCGGTACACCTGGTGCGGACGAAACGCCTTCCAAACGTTCTCAATGTTGTAGACCGCATTGCGATAGTTATCCGCATGGGCCGCCAGAGCCACCGCATTGATCGCACCCGCGGAAGTGCCCGAGATGATACCAAAAGGATTACGGGTGGATTCCGGCATAATATCCGCGATTGCCTTGAGCACTCCAACCTGATAGGCGGCACGGGCGCCACCACCGGACAATACCAGGGCACTGTGAAGGTGGGTGGTGGTTGATTTGATTTTACGCATACTACGGGTCCCAGCGGCCAAATTACGCGGCCAATACCTTAACTGTAGCAGGAACTGGTACACTATCGGGGTTGTCTTAGTAAGTAGTTTTTCGCGGAGAAGTCATGAACTCAACCCACCTCATCCTGATCCGGCACGGGCAAATCCAGGCCAATGTGGACAAACGCTGGCATGGCTGGACCGACAGCGCCCTCACCGACATCGGACTATCCCAGGCCGAAAGGGTGGCGGAGCGCATCCACCGGGAGCATCCGGATGTCAGTGCCATCTACGCCAGCCCACTGCAACGAACCTTCAATACGGCGCAAAAAATTGCCGACATCCTGCAGTTGGAAGTCATCCCTGAACCGGGCATCAAGGAATACGGCATCGGCGTATGGGAAGGGGAAACCTTCAGCGACCTGCACAAGAAATTCAATTTTTTCAGCCAGGTCAATGCTGACCCGGATTACGCGCCGGAGGATGGCGAATCCATTGCCCAGGTTGGGGATCGCGTCAGCACGGCCCTGCAGTCATTTCTAAGCCGGCATCCCAGTGAAAAAGTGGTTGCTGTCAGTCACGGCGCTGCGCTCGCTCTGGGGCTGGCCGGGCTGTTTGATCAGGACTGGTATGCCTGGGACAAGTACCATTTCCTCAACACCTCAGTCACAGAAGTAAGCATTGGCCCGGACCCAAAGCTGTTGCGTTTCAACTGTGTTGAGCATTTGGCAGGACTGGATGACGCCCTCAGCAGCATGCGACTCAAATAAAGCCGGCTTTATTTGAGTTATAAAAAAGGCGCCGTCCGGCGCCTTTTTTACTTACGTTGAAGGTATTTCTAATTGGACATATTGCGCCCGTAGAAGATCTCCAGCATCTCACGACGCAGCTTGCGACTGATCTGCTCCTGTTCCTCTTCCGACAGCTCATCCACACCCGTACCGAACAGGTAGTTGTCCAGCTCGAAGTCCTTCAACAGCATCTTGGTGTGGAAAATATTTTCCTGGTATACATTCACATCGATCATTTCATACAGATCCAGCGTCTCATCCAGGAAGAAGTTCTGAATGGAGTTGATCTCGTGGTCGATGTAATGCTTCATGCCATCCACATCCCGGGTAAAACCACGCACCCGGTAGTCTACCGTAACAATGTCGGAATCAAACTGGTGGATCAGGTAGTTCAACGCTTTAAGCGGTGAGATAACGCCACAGGTGGACACATCGATATCGACACGGAAGGTACTGATACCATTCTCGTTATCCGGATGGGTTTCCGGATAGGTGTGCACCGTAACGTGACTCTTGTCCAGATGCCCCACCACGGATTCCTTCAACGGACCGGGTTCTTCCTTGGAAGGATCCTCATCGGGCGCAATGGGATGCTCGGCGATCAACATGGTGACGCTGGCACCCTCAGGATCATAATCCTGGCGGGCGATATTCAGGATGGTGGCGCCGATAATATCGGTTACCGTCGTCAGAATCTGGGTCAGACGCTCAGCGTTATACAGCTCGTCCACATACTCGCGATATTCGCGGCGATGCTCAGGGGTCTTGGCATAGCAAATATCGTAGATATTGAAGCTCAGAGACTTGGTCAGGTTGTTAAACCCGTGAAGTTTCAATTTGTGGGGAATTTCGTTGTCGTTCATCTACTCAGATCTCGAAAGGCAGAGTTCCAAAGAGAATGGCCAACGGAGCGATTACTCCGCAGCCTCATGAATTTCGTAACTGTGAGTGATTGCCACCCCGGCTTTGCCCAGCATGATGGATGCTGAACAATACTTCTCGGCAGACAGTTCCACTGCCCGCTTGACCTGGGCTTCTTTCAAGGCTCGGCCGGTCACAATGAAATGCAAATGAATGGACTTGAACACAGCCGGCACATCATCCACTCGCTCGGCTTCCACCTGCGCCACACAATCCGTCACGTCCTGGCGGGATTTCTTCAGGATATGCATGACATCAAAAGACGAGCAGCCCCCCACACCCAGGAGCATCAACTCCATTGGGCGAACCCCTTGATTTTGGCCACCATGCTCCGGCGGTCCATCAATGGTAACGGTATGACCGGAACCGGACTCTGCTTCAAACTTTACATCGCCGGCCCAGCGAATGGTTGCTTTCATGGCATACTCCCACAAGGCGTGTCAGCCCGGGCGACCCCGGCTCTGTCAGGCGCGCAAGATAACACAAAGACCCCGGGGGTGTGCAAAAAAATTAGCCTCTTTCTGACCACTTTTTGATCATTTTCAGCCATAAATTGCTAAACGGTGTTAATGCGCGAAAAAACGGCGGAGCGGTTCACACATGCTTCTTGAAATTTACGTTATAATTATTTGATCTGCTTTGGTTTTCAAATTTTAACCAAGTAGGCCCCATGGTGCGCGCCGCTAAAATGTACAAAAGTAGCGGCACATGGTATTTAGGGCCATAATGAATAAGTTAGATTAAGATCATGAGTCTTCATCGAGCATGCTCGAAACATCACAACAATACCGGGTCATGAAATGACGTTAAAACCAAATCGCTTAATTCCAGACACGGAACATTTTCTGGCGCATTGTCACCGTCGTAAATATCCTGCCAAAAGCACCCTTATTTACGCGGGCGATGATTCCGATGCCCTTTACTACATCATCAAAGGTACCGTGATGGTGGTGATCGAGGATGACGATGGCCGCGAAATGATTATGGCCTACCTGAATGAAGGGGATTTCTTCGGGGAAATGGGGCTGTTCGACGAAGCCGCAGGCCGCAGCGCCTGGATTCGAGCCAAAACCGAATGCGAAGTGGCGGAAATCAGCTACAACAAGTTCAAGCAGTTGGCCAAGGAAGACGCTGACATCCTGTTTGCCGTCAGTGCCCAGATTGCCGGACGTCTGCGCGCCACCACCCGTAAGGTAGGCGACCTGGCGTTTCTGGATGTAACCGGCCGGGTGGCCCGCACCCTCATCGACCTGTGCAAACAGCCGGAAGCCATGACCCACCCGGATGGCATGCAGATCAAAATCACCCGCCAGGAGATCGGCCGTATCGTAGGTTGCTCCAGAGAAATGGTGGGCCGCGTATTGAAGAGCCTGGAAGAACAGGGCCTGATACAGGTTAAGGGCAAGACCATGGTGGTCTACGGCACCCGCTAAGGGCGCCGTCTGCTCAGACTGACTTTAAAGTTTTCCGATAATACCGGTGCTGGCCGGAATACCATTCTGACCTTGTTCAGGTCGCAGGCCGGCTTCACCAACACCCGATGCAGCAATACTCCCATGTGCAGCGGCAAAATCAACTCCGTCAGACTCGCCCCCAAACAGTTGTGCGGTCCTTTGCCAAAGGGCGCATAGGCTGACTGCTTATGCTCCAGTCGGGGCGCGCTGTAGCGAGTCATGTCAAAACAATAGGGATCAGGGAAAAATTCAGGATTCATATGATCTGCGGTGGTAAACACCATCAACTCATCTCCGGCACTCACGTGATAACCCTTGAAAGCAAAATCACAGGCGGCACTGCGCAGCATTCCAAAGGCGGCAGGTTCAAGACGCATCACTTCCCGGCATAACCCGTTCAGACTTGCCATTGCCTTGAGCGTCTCAAGATCCGGGATACCGCCGGCAAAAGCCTGGTCGACTTCCTGCTGGACGCACCGGTATAGAGCCGGGTCCGCCAGCAGGCGACGCAGCATAAAGCCTTTGGTGGAAGCGATAGTGTCCAGCGCTGCAACGTAAGGCAACAGCGCATGGCCAAGCTTATCCCCTTCGCCAAACCAATCCGGCCTGGCATCCAGGGCAGCCAGGATGTGCTCCAGATAGCCTGTGCCACCGGCGGCTTGCCGTCGCCGGGACCGTTTCAACGTCAGCCTCAGTTCCCGGTTTGTAATCCACTTTGCCCATTGCACGCGCGGGCTGTACAGCATGGCCTGGGGCATGCTGCGGATCGCATAAACCCTGGTGACCATATTGAACGCGTAAATCATGGCTTTCACATGATCCGCTGAAGCCTTGCGCCCCAGCAGGAGCTCACTGAGCTGGTTGGACACCATCAACCTCATCAAGTGATCCACCTTTTGCTGTCGTGAGCCGAGGGCCTGGTTGAGAACCGAGTCTACATTATCCGCCATGCGGGGGATCTGTTCGCTGAAGGCTTGCTGCGCCAGGAGCGGAGCCATCACCTTACGCTGGTACTTATGAATGTCGCCATCCACCATCGCCACCATATGGGGACAGCCCATATGCTCGCCCACCTTGCCCCAGAAACTCTCCACCGAGAAACAGTGCTTGCCCTCTCCCGCCACAAAACGATTGGCCTCCACACCCGCCAGAACGGTGTATTCCCGGTTGAGCGCCCGCACCCGGAATATGGAACCGTAACGGAGGTAGGCATCACGCATAAATTGCAGGGGGTCACCCAACAGCCCAGGGGCACTTTCCAGCACAGGAAAGCCTTTCACCAAAGGTGCGCGCCTTAGAGTGGCCGAGGATTCATCACGCCCGTCCAGCCGTTTTTCCACAAAGATCATAACGTTATCCTGATTTGTTCTGGTTAAGAACCTACAGCATAATCTGAGTAATCCAGCATATCGATCAGGTTTCAGGTCATGGCAGCGGCACCCGGTAAACGTTCCAAACCCCCATCAAATCAACGACGTATACCCCAACAGAAGCGGGCGCAGGAAAAGTACAATGCGGTGCTGGACGCGTGCACTCAGGTTTTGGGGCAACAAGACTATGGCAAAATCACCATGCTTGAACTCTCCCTGGAGAGTGGCGTTGCAGTGCCCACCATTTATCAGTACTTCGACAATAAAGAGGCCATCCTGTTGGCCTGGATGGATCGAATGATTGATCAGGTCCTGGCGACGGTGAGTCGACTGAAATCGCACATGGAAAATGACATCACACTGAATGACCTTGTGCGTGGATTATTGCAAGGTGCCCTGTCGGCTTTTCAAACTGTACAGAGGGCCATTGCCAACCTGCTGCAACAGCTACCGCAGACGCTGTCACAACAACTGCTGTGCTCAGTGGAAGAGAAAACACTGCAGATGATTAAACGCCTGCTTCCGGAGTTCCTACCCAGACTGGGCGATGAGGAAGCGGCTGACATCCAGCTGAGAGTCCTGATCAAAATGATTGGAGGCTTCCTGCTTTTTTCTGTAATCAAGGGTGAGGAAAACAACCGGCTGCAGGCACAGGGAGAAGCACTGGAACACATTGTTATGCCCTACCTGTTACAACTGGGCCACTCTTAACCGCAGGGCTGAAAGCAAAAAGTACGGAATAAAAAAGCCGCTTAAAAGCGGCTTTTGTAGTTTCAGCTGAACCTTAAATGTATTCAATATCATCCAAGGTGTTCAGAGGATAATGCGCCGGGTAAGGACGGGTGGCCACACCACTGTCCACTGCAGCCTGGGCCACCGCTGCGGAAACCGCGCCCAGCAAACGGGGATCCGTTGGTTTCGGAATGATGTAATCACGACCGAACTCCAACTCGATACCGTCATAGGCATCTTTTACCACCTGGGGAACCGGTTCTTTCGCCAATGAACTGATGGCATGCACTGCGGCAATTTTCATCTGCTCGTTGATGCAGGTTGCACGAACGTCCAGCGCTCCACGGAAAATATAGGGGAAACCCAATACATTGTTTACCTGGTTGGGATAATCGCTGCGACCGGTGGCGACGATGACATCATCACGGGTGTCATAGGCCAGTTCCGGACGAATTTCCGGATCGGGATTGGCCAGCGCAAACACCACCGGGTTGGGCGCCATCAGGCTCAGCATTTCCGGGGTAAGCAGGTTGGCACTGGACACACCAATAAATACATCCGCCCCAGCCAACGCATCTTCAAGAGTACGCTTATCGGTATCGTGGGCAAAGGCCGCTTTAAACTGGTTCAGATCCGTACGCCCGGAATGGATGACACCATTGCGGTCGAGCACGTAGATATTCTCTTTTTTGGCGCCCATTTCCATGATCAGTTTCAGGGTGGCCACACCAGCCGCACCTGCACCGATACAGACGATGGAAATGTCCTCAATTTTCTTGTTCTGCAATTCCAATGCGTTGACCAGGCCGGCAGCCGCGATGATGGCGGTGCCATGCTGATCATCGTGGAACACGGGAATGTCGCACTGCTCAATCAGAACGCGCTCAATTTCAAAACATTCCGGCGCTTTTATGTCTTCCAGATTGATGCCACCAAAAGTGGGCGAAATACGCTTCACCGTATCGATAAACGCCTGGGTATCTTCGGCTTCCACTTCAATATCAAAAACGTCGATACCGGCAAAGCGCTTGAACAGAACACCCTTGCCTTCCATAACCGGCTTGCTGGCCAAGCCACCCAGATTTCCAAGACCGAGAATGGCCGTACCATCGCTGATGACGGCGACCAGGTTACCTTTGTTGGTATAGCGGTACGCGTTTTCAGGATCACGGGCAATCTCACGCACGGGCTCAGCCACACCGGGGCTGTAGGCCAGAGAAAGATCACGGGCAGTTTCGGTAGGCTTGGTTAGCTCCACGCTTATCTTGCCGGGACGCGGCTTAGCATGATAGTCGAGTGCAGCTTGTTTCAAATCTGACATAAAATTCTGCTTCCCATTGATGGGTTTGCGATACTACTTCGGGCTGAGATTCAGGTAACAGACCCCACTATATCTCCCCTGAGTGACCACCGGATTTTGGCCGATAGCCCCTGCTGAAGCCGGGTTCAGCGAGGGTGGTGTAGCATAGCGAAATCACCGATGCCTCTCAATAAAAGATTAGACAGATTACAGGATCTGCCAGGCCACCTGATGGGTAATCTTCATTTGATAGCGCTTTTGGACACCTTTTTTTACCAATTCAGGCGCATTGCCATTCCAAGTGATACGATCAGACAGCCAGCCCCGGGCCTCGAACCACAATTCCGAATCCGCTTTGGCGACCCGTGACAGGGAAACCAGGCGATCGAACAACGCGTCCTCTATATAAGGTGCCGCACTGCGCTCTATCTTCAGGGACACCTGCCCCTCCAGCTCTACAAACATGGCTCTCTTGGTCAGCACAACCGACTCCAAACGACCTTTGACCCGGGCATAGCCGGCTTTCAATTGGTCACTGGTGGCAGGAACAGCGTCATAATAAGGGTGTCCCCAGACGCCGAGGCGCTGTTCCTGCGCTTGCTTTTGTGCCTGCAGGTAACAATCCAGGTAGCGGAAATTGGGTGCGATGGCGACCTGGAAACCGGCTCCCTGCTGCAGCAGAGCGGCAATAACACTGCTGCCTTCCGCATCGAACAGATGACCCAGCACCCGACCATAGTGATCGTGACTGTCCTGCCCCACCAGCAGGCGGATGGGACGCTTCTTCAGCAGCGTCTCCAACTGCTCTTTTGCAGCCTCGGCCAAGGGTTCCGCCGGCTTGCCCTGATGAGCCACTTCCGGTGTATTGATGCCCACCAGACGTACCCGGCGACCATCCTCCAGCCGCACCGTATCCCCGTCGAAGACATCCGCCACTTGCACGGTCTCCACATCGACACCCGGCTCCAGTGTACAGAGGCCAAGCGCCCGCAGGCTGAACAGGCAGGCAATAAAAAAGGCTCCAACAGGAGCCCTTTTTAGCGATCTTTGCAGCAGAGTCATTACTTGGAACGACGTACCGCGCCGAAACGCTTCTTGAATTTGTCGATACGACCGCCGGTGTCCACCACTTTCTGCTGTCCGGTGTAGAAAGGATGGCAAGCGGAGCATACGTCCAGGTGGATGTCTTCTTTCAGGGTGGAACGGGTCTCGATCACGTTGCCGCAGGTGCAAGTGGCCTTGATGTCGTTATATTCTGGATGAATGCCTTCTTTCATGGTGTCACCTGATCTCTCTCAGTGCATGCCGCCACCCGATCTGTTGCCGGGCACCGCATGGATTTAATTGAATATTCGCAATACGAGTATCGTATACAAGGGCGCGAATCATACCAAAGTGTGGCAAATTGGCAAGCAAAGCATTAATCTTGACTGCTGTTTTTTCCGAATCGACCACTAACCATTTGGAATTATTAACCTTTTTATGGCTAAGCCAGGACCCCACACCATTATTCAAGTGGCTTTGCCAGTGCCCCTGCGGCGCACCTTTGATTATCTGCCGAAGCCGGACACCCCCATCAATCTGCTGCAACCGGGCACCCGGGTCAAGGTCCCCTTCGGCAAACGCCAGCTGATCGGCATCATCCATGGCGTAATCCCCCATTCCAATTATGGTGACGACAATCTGAAGACCATCACCGGCCTGCTGGATGATGAAGCAGCCCTGGGTCCGGATCTGGTGGAGCTGTGCCGCTGGGCGGCCAACTACTATCACCACCCGTTGGGCGATGTGTACGCCCATGCCCTGCCCACCCTGTTGCGCAACAAGGATGAATCCTGGGAAGAAGTGACCACCCGCTGGAAACTGACCCAGAAAGGTCGCCTCATCGGACTGGACCAGATGGGCCGGGCCAAGCGTCAGATCCATGCCCTTGAAGTGTTGCGGGAACACCCGGAAGGATTGCATCAACCGTTATTGAAAGGATTTGATGTTGAGCCTGCCACCCTGAAAGCGCTACTGGCTAAAGGCTTGCTGGACCAACATGAAGACCGCCCACCTCGCCAACATTGGCGCCAGGATCGCATCCTGGCGGAAAGCCCGCTTACACTGAATGAAGAACAACGCTATGCGCTGCAGCCCATTGTCGACCATGAGGGCTTTCGGACTTTTCTGCTGGAGGGGGTAACCGGCAGCGGCAAAACGGAAGTCTATCTGCAGGCAATCCATCATTGTCTGCAACAGGGCAAGCAGGCCATGGTGCTGGTGCCGGAAATCGGTCTTACCCCACAAACCCTGCACCGTTTCCAGAATCGGTTTGCCGTGCCTGTAGTAAGTTTCCATTCCCATCTCACGGACCGGGAGCGACTCATCAGTTGGCGCAAGGCGCGCAATGGAGAAGCGGCCATTGTATTGGGCACCCGTTCCGCCCTGCTCTGCCCGATGGAAAACCTGGGCATGATCATTGTGGATGAAGAGCACGACCTGTCCTACAAACAGCAGGAAGGGTTCCGCTACAATGCCCGGGACCTGGCGGTGATCCGGGCGCAAAAGCTGGGTATTCCCGTGGTACTGGGTAGCGCCACACCCACCTTGGAAACTTTGCAGAATGCGCGCAGTGGTCGCTATGAACACCTGACCCTGAGTCGGCGGGCCGGTGATGCCATGCCGCCGCAATTTCGGGTGTTGGATATCCGGCAAAAGGCGCTAACCCATGGCATGGCCCCGGAACTGCTGGCCGAAATGGAAAGCCGACTCAAGGCCAAGCAACAGGTATTGGTTTTTATCAACCGCCGGGGTTATGCCCCCGTGCTCATGTGTCACGACTGCGGTTGGTTCAAGGAATGCCCCCACTGCGATCACCGCATGACCTGCCATGCCAATCCGGCGCATCTGCACTGCCACCACTGCAATCATCAACTGGCCATTCCCCGTTACTGCGGCAATTGCAAAAGCACGGACTTGCGCCCCATCGGCATGGGCACTGAGCGACTGGAAGATAACCTCACCAGTCTCTTCCCCAAATTTCCCGTGATTCGTATCGACCGTGACACTACCCAGCGTAAGCAGGCCATGGCCAAGCACCTGGAACGGATTCATTCCGGCGAACCCTGTATTTTGGTGGGCACCCAGATGCTGGCGAAAGGTCACCATTTTCCCAAGGTCACTCTGGTGGCCGTATGCGACATTGATGCCGGGCTGTTTGCGGCGGATTTTCGCGCCACGGAACACACTGCTCAGTTATTGATGCAGGTAGCAGGACGGGCAGGACGGGGCGTGGATCAGGGAATGGTATTTCTGCAAACTCATCAACCGGGCCATCCGTTGTTACAGACCCTGCTCAGTGATGGTTATGGCGAGTTCGCCACCGAACTGGCCAATGAACGTCGTCTGATGGGCATGCCGCCCTTCGGCTATCTGGCATTGCTGCGGGCCGAGAGCCAGGACCCAAGGCAGGCTTCACAATTTCTCAATCAAGTGGAACGCTGGCTGCAGCCCATGGCGCAACCCTTTGCTGTGGAAGTGTGGGGCCCCGCACCGGCGCTGATGCCGAAAAAGGCCAGACGCTATCGCTTTCAGTTGATGCTGCGCGGAGAACAAAGGCCTGCCCTGCAACAGGTGTTGAAGCAGGCCGTTAAGAAAATCGAGCAGGATGCCGGCAATCGTTTGAAATGGAGCGTTGACGTGGATCCGGTGACGCTGGATTAAACCTCAGGCTGCCGGTGGCGTCGGGGCCGATTTTTCCTCTTCGGTTTCCTGCACGATGCTGGGTAAGACAAAGGGTTGTACAGCCTGTATCAGGGTGGCATCGCCCAGTTTACCGCTAATCACCTGCAACACATCCTCAGAAATTTTGCGATTGGGATCCAGATACACAAATGCCGTATCCCCCTCCTCCTGGAAGGAGCGTTCCCGCGGCTGCTGCACCAATTGCAGTAAGCGCCCGCGCAACAGCGGATCTTCCAGACTGTTGATGTACTCCAGGGCAAACAGGGTAATCAACATGGGCGATCCCAGGTCGGATGTAAAGCCATCCAGCAGACTGGACTCGCCGCCACTGAATTGGCCTTCGTCACCATAGTAATGCCGCAGCAGGTTATAACTGTTGTGCAGCCGTTTCAGTTGCCGTGGATTGGTGAAACCAAAATGTTGCACCCAACGTTTGAACAGCTTTTTTTGCTGGTGACTGAGGCCCATGTGGGCTTGTGACTTCTCGCCTGTTCCCGCAGATGGGTTCACCGGGGCTGGTGGTACGGCAGTCGCTGCATCCCGTTCCCCAGGAACCGTCTCCTGCCAGATGGACTCCAGGTAGCCATTAATGGATTTGGCATCCGCCGGCGTCAGGGTAATCGGAGTATGAATAACCTTGGCCAGATAATCCCGGGCGATGGCCTGGGGATTACTGAGTTCATGATGCTGGGCGAGTTCCTCGTAATGCAACGCCAAAGCCGCCAGCGCGATGCGCTGGTCCACCGCAATAATCACGGTGACCTGGGGGATATCCAACACCAGGCGCACCGCCTCGAACGCCTTCACTATACCTTGCTGTCCACAACGATCCAGGTCATCTACCAGGAACAACATGCGTTTTTTCGGCCCGAACCAGGGGTTCAACCGCACCTTGCACAGGGTACGTATGTGATTGCGCATCACCGGAATGGAGCCCAGATGCTCACCATAATTAGGTAATTTCAAATAGGTCATCCACTCTTTGGCCAAAGGCATCGCAAGCAGGGATTTAAACTGGCGAAACAACATCACCACCAACACAAAGGCACTGCCGCCCACCACCATTTGGGCGCCGGCACCCGCCGCCATGGTACTGCTGGCCATGGTTTCCAGATCCTGCCAGCTGATGTTCGTCACCGCCAATAGCAACAGCACTGCCAACATCAGCAGTTTGGTACCGTGCAGTGCGGCGGCAAAACGAAACATCAGGGGAACTCTCACCCCGAGCCACCACAGTAAAGACTTCGGTGCGAACGTGGATTCTCCGTCCGGCGCGTGGGGAAAACTGGATAGCGCCTGCAACATTTCCTGGGCCATGCCCGCCTGCAGGTTGTCCGTGTGCTCATATTCCCAGGCATTGAAGGTACCGAACAGAAAGGGTTGCTGATCGCGGCGATTCCAGAGGGATTTTTTCAGCAGATGCACCGTCGTGGATTTACCAACACCCCAATCCCCCAGCAAGCCGATGGTCTGGTGATGATCGTTTTCCCCGGTCAGGATGGTGGCAAGCGCGTCCACCAGCCGAGTTCGGTTCAAGCGATCCTGATCACTGATGCGTTCGGCACTCTGACGACGGGAAGGTAAATAGTTGGCTTCCCTGCTCTGGGAAGCTGTTACTGAATCAGCAACTGTCTCTGACACAGTTTCTGATGTTGCTCCCTGAGCCTCGACCTCAGAGGTATCTGTTTTTGCAGCAAGTGATGATTGGGCGGTCGGGTCAACCTTTTCCGGGGAGCGTTCTGCTCGGGTTTTAAATTGTCTCGGGTCTTCCGGTTGAGCACTCACGCAGACGATCCTGTGCACTGGGGTTTATATACTAACCCTAACCCAGTTATACCCGATTGCCCACTAACCGCCGCCCAAAAAAAACCCGCAGGCGGATGCTCTACGGGTTACTTAACGCTTGAAGGTAAAACGGTCCACTGTCAACAGGGTAGTAAACAGTTTCCCATTGACGAAACAGCAGCAACATCAGTGCCACTTACACAACCTCTTTTAATTTCAGTCACTTAAAAAGCTTTCGACAGCAGGTGAAATTCGTTCCTGTAAAGTGGACCGACACCCTAAATGCATTCAAGGCTGCCGCGCTGATGAGCCAAACCCGCCACCAGCTGATCCCGACCGCGCTCCTTGGCTCGATACAGATTGTCATCGGCCACCTTTAGCGCCAACTCGCCGTCACCGTCATTAACCTGCGCCACTCCGATGCTCATGGTCACCTGGAAACTGGCATCACCTTCCCCGAAAATATGATGGCTAAGGTATTTACGAATTTTCTCACCCACCTTCTGGCCTTGGGACAAGCGGGTGTTGGGAAGCAACACTACGAATTCCTCGCCCCCAAAGCGGGCCACCACATCCCCTGCAGATCGGGTGCACTGCTTCAAAATGCGGCCGATCGCCTCTAATACTTCATCTCCGGCAGGATGTCCCCAGGTATCATTCACCTGTTTAAAATGATCCACATCGCACATCAAGACGCACATGGGCTGTTGGCGACGACTGTGGCGACGACTTTCCATGTCCAGCTGCGCCATAAAGTGGGACCGATTGGAAACACCGGTCAGGGAATCTGTCACCACCAGCAATTCCAGCTCCTCTTTTTCACGATTCATGAAATAGCCCACCACCAAAAACATGGCCAGCATCGGCAGAGCGATGATGACGTAAATGAGCCGCAACCAGAACGACCACCAGGCATTCAATCCTTCGCCGAGGAAAATGGGTTCGTTCAACATGGGTGCGTAACGCAGGGACTCTGTCCAGAAGCCAATTTCATAACAGAGAAAAACCAGTCCCAGCACTACCGAGATGGGCTTAAAGACGTCCGGCTTGAACAAGGCTCGCACCAACAAGACCAGACCAAGACACAAGAGCATCAGCGGAGAGTCCTTGTATCCATAGGCCACGCTGATGGAAGCGACTACCAGAAAGGTGGTGGTGACCGTCACCAGACTGAGCCAGGGGTGATCCTCATCGGAACTGCGGCGTGACCAGCAGAACAACGCCACGCTGGCCAAAACGAAGCTACTGAGCGCAACGATGATCTGGACAAAGGGCACCACTTCCCAATTGTAAATACCCTGATATTCCTGATTCAGCATCGCCACTATAGGCATCAACAAAAAAATCAGGTAAATGGGAAAAGGCAACAGCGATATTACCAGACAGGCAGTAATATCCCGCTGCTGGCGAAACCAACGCTCAAGCCAGAGTAACCACACTTGCACGGGGCAGCACCTCCTCTTCAATGGACGACACAATGGTGTCCCGCCCCTGCGCTTTCGCCTTGTAAAGGTTGGCATCGGCGTAGTGCATTAGGCTCTCCGCCAACAGGTCGCGGCTCTCAACTACCCCCATACTCAGGGTGACGGTAAAGCTTTTACCGGAACAAAAAAACGGCAGGGTTTGCAGACTCCGCTCCACCCGCCGACAGACTCTGAGCGCGCCGTCCAGATCCGTTTCCGGCATCAAAATGGCAAACTCCTCTCCCCCAACCCGGGCGGGCAGATCCGCCGGGACGCGCATATGACGTGTCAACACTTCAGCGATACCCCGCAATACGGCATCCCCGGTCAGGTGGCCATAGGTATCGTTGATACGTTTAAAATGATCAGCGTCTATCATAACCAGACACAATGGCTGGCCGGTTCGACGCTGGCGTTCACACTCTTCTTCCACCCGCTGGAAAAAATAACGACGGTTGGCCAACCCGCTGAGCGGATCAAGTTTGGACAACGCGGAAAGACGGGTACGGTGATAATCGTACTGATCAAACATGACCCAGGCGATAAGGACATAGGCAATCACGCTGACGTACAAGATGCCGGAACGCAACACTTCAGCCATCACATGATGCTTGCCATCCACAAATGCCGCCGCACTGTAGCCCGGGGCATAATCCAGCAAGCCGGTATAGATGGCGAGATCGTTGATGGCGTAAAAGGTCAGGCCCACTGCGGCGCCAATCATTACTGAGCGCATATCGAGAATCAGAATGCCAATGGGAATAATGCCGACGATCACCAGGTTCGTGGGATAGGTGAGATTCCCGCCGAGGAAAGCCTCGCAGGCATGCCCGATCCCGGCACAGGTTGCCACCAGAATGGTCAGTTTCGGCAGCGGCGTGTTGTTCTTGCGTTGCTTCCATAACCGAATCACCGTCACCAGAAACACCAACAACACTCCGCCCAGCACGAAATTCGCCCCGATGATGTATTTGGGCACCAGCAGTTGTCGCCATTCCTCCACATACAATCCGGCGCTTTGTGCCGCCATAAAAGCAAGCAAAAACGGACTGTCCAGGAACACGACCAGAATCAGGCGCTGAGCCGGGGTGGCATGGGTGAGGAAATTGCGGATTCGCTGCAACATTAGGTGTCCGGGTTATTCTAGTTTTTTGGGGACAAGCGTCTCATTTTGCATACTGCCGGTACGGTAGCCAGAGCAGACAACGTCATAAAACGATTCGTTACGCAGCGCTACCTTAGACACACAATCTGTAATTAACTTAACCAGTTAGCCCGAATTTCGCTCCACCACGCAGGTCCATGGGTTTTGCCCGGGCTTCTGGCTTTCGCAGCGGCAAACCGCCATAATACGCGGCTATTTTCCTGAAACCGCCAACATTCATCTATCGAGCGAAGCACAGTTCCATGACAGTTCCCACGAAAGAAGCGCTACAAGCCCTGCTGGAAATCACCTTTGACAACCTGATTGCGCAAGGAATTATCCCGGGGGACGCGCCACGGCGGATTCAGGTGGACCGCACCAAGGACAAAACTCATGGTGATTTTGCCACGAACCTGGCCATGATTCTGGCCAAACCGGCGGGTAAGAAGCCCCGTGACCTGGCACAGCTGATCGTGGACCACCTGCCGGAAAATGACTCCATTACCCAGGTGGACATCGCCGGTCCCGGCTTTATCAACTTTTTCATGAACGATGCCGCCCGCTTTGCGGTGGTGGAGCAGGTACTCACTGACACGGAAGCCTTCTGCTCCCCCAATGTGGGTCAGGGGGAAAAGGTATTACTGGAGTATGTCTCGGCCAACCCCACCGGCCCCATGCATGTGGGTCACGGCCGCGGCGCGGCCTATGGCTCAGCCCTGGCCAATCTGCTGCAAGCCACCGGCTATGAAGTGCATCGGGAATATTACATCAACGACGCCGGACGTCAGGCGGACGTGTTGGCGGTATCGGTGTACCTGCGCTACCTGGAAGCCTGTGGCGAAACCGTGGCAATTCCCTCCCGCGCCTATCCGGGCGATTACGTGAAAGAATGCGGCACCAATCTGTTCAACGAGGTGGATAAGCAGTATTTCTACCCTTATGCGACGGTAATCGCCGGCTTGCCGGAAGATCCGGAAGGTGAAGGGGACGACATCAAGATGGCCAAAGAAAGACATCTCGATGCCCTGATCGACAAAGTGCGTAATTTGCTGGGGGATGGCTATCGCTCGGTTCAGGATTTCGGTCTCAACGCTCAATTGGATGCAATCCGCACCACCCTGAAAGCCTTCAATGTGGAATTCGACCAGTGGTTTTCCGAGCGCACTCTGGAACAGACCGGTGCCATCGAAAAAGCCATTAATCGCCTGCGGGAACGGGGTCATGTCTATGAGCAAGACGGTGCCATCTGGTTGCGCACCTCAGAACTTGGGGATGAAAAAGACCGCGTGCTGATCCGGGACAACGGCCTGCATACCTATTTTGCTGCCGATGTGGCCTACCATCTGGACAAGCTTGACCGCGGTTTTGAGAACCTGATCGATGTCTGGGGCGCAGATCACCATGGCTATATCGCCCGGGTCAAAGCCGCCATTGAAGCCCTCACCGGCAAAGGCGACCTGTTCCATGTGGCCCTGATCCAGTTCGTGACCCTGTCCTCCGGCCGCATGGGCAAACGCTCCGGCAACTTTGTCACCCTGTCGCAACTGATCGACGAAGCCGGCAATGATGCCACCCGCTTCTTCTACCTGACCCGGTCGCCGGAACAGCACCTGGAATTCGACATCGACCTGGCCCGTTCCCAAACCTCCGACAACCCGGTGTTCTATCTGCAATACGCCCACGCCCGGGTATGCAGCATGATGCGGGAACTGGAAGAGCGCAACTTGAGCTATGATCAATCCAAAGGCCTGGCGGCCCTGGCGGAATTGCCGGAATCCAATATCGAGGATCTGGCCAAACGTCTGGCAGCCTGGCCGGAAGCCGTAGCCATTGCTTCCCGCAACCGGGCGCCCCATCAACTGACCTATGCCCTGCGTGACCTGGCCCAGGATTTCCACACCTGGTACAACAGCAACAAGGTTCTGGTGGACGACGACACCCTGCGTAACGGGCGAATGGCCATGGCCATTGCGGTGAAAAACGTGATTGCCAACGGCCTGGGTCTGCTGGGTGTGAGCGCACCGGAAAAAATGTAATCCATTTTAAGAAAAACAAGTTACTCAAGGGGGGAATGAACCGTTGGCAAAATCCGACTCGACATTACCGGCCTGGGTCTGGCTGTTTACCGGTGTGGTAACCGGTCTGTTCCTGGCCTTTTTGTATTATCTGGCAGGGATCAAACCCACTGATAGACAAATGAAGGATATCGAGGTCAGCGCTCCTGGCTTATCCGGTAAAGAAAGCCCGAAATTCGATTTCTATACCCTGTTACCGGACCGCGAGGTGGTCGCCCCCACCCCGGAAACACCCAAACCCGGGAAAACTCCAGCCACACTCACCCCCAGCGCCAATGAGCAGTATGTGATCCAGACCGGCTCTTTCCGCTCGGCCCAAGAGGCTGACCATCGCCGCGCAGAACTGATCCTGATGGGGCTGGACGTGAAGATTCAGAAGGTGGAACTGGGCGCCGGAGAGGCCTGGCACCGGGTCCAGGTAGGCCCTTTCCAGTCCCCCGCCGATCTTGAGACGGCCAAGTCCACCCTGGCAGAAAACAACATCGAACACATTGTACTGCGCTTGAAAAAGTAAAATCCGCCCCCATCTTGCTGGTTTAATGCGCAAATTCAGCTGCGATCTGCAATTTAATAAGGAATCCCCGTGGAACAATATCGAGGTACCACCATCCTTTCCGCCCGTCGTAACGGCAAAGTGGTCATTGGCGGCGACGGCCAAGTCAGTCTGGGCAACACCGTGATGAAAGGGAATGCCCGCAAAGTGCGTCGGCTGTACAACGACAAGGTGCTGGCCGGATTTGCCGGAGGCACTGCCGATGCGTTCACCCTGTTTGAGCGCTTTGAAGCCAAATTGGAGAAACACCAGGGCAACCTGACCCGAGCCGCCGTAGAATTGGCCAAAGACTGGCGCACCGACCGCGCTCTGCGTCGCCTGGAAGCGCTGCTGGCGGTGGCGGACAAGGACGCCTCCCTGATCATTACCGGCAACGGCGACGTGATCCAGCCGGAAGATGACCTGATTGCCATCGGCTCAGGAGGGCCTTTCGCCCAGTCCGCCGCCCGCGCCCTGCTGGAAAACACCGATTTGGAAGCCCGCGACATCGTGGAAAAAGGTCTGCGTATCGCCGGTGACATCTGCATTTATACCAATCACAATTTAACCATCGAAGAACTGGATTGCGCCTAATGTCCAATATGACACCCCGGGAAATCGTCGACGAACTGAACCGACACATCATCGGCCAACAGGAGGCCAAACGCGCTGTGGCAGTGGCCCTGCGCAACCGCTGGCGCCGCATGCAGCTGCCGGATGAACTGCGCAGCGAAATTTCCCCCAAGAACATTCTGATGATCGGCCCCACCGGCGTGGGTAAGACGGAAATCGCCCGTCGCCTGGCCAAATTGGCAAAGGCTCCGTTCCTTAAGGTGGAAGCCACCAAATTTACGGAAGTAGGTTACGTAGGCCGCGATGTGGAATCCATCATTCGCGACCTGGTCGACGGCGCCGTCAAAATGCTGCGCGAAGAACAGGTGGCCCAGAACCGAAGCAAGGCGGAAGACGCTGCTGAGGATCGAATTCTCGATGCATTAATTCCACCAGCCCGGGATCAATGGGGCAACAATGCCGAATCCAAAGACGACGAATCCACCACCCGCCAGATGTTCCGCAAAAAACTGCGCGAGGGCCAACTGGATGACAAGGAAATCGAAATCGATGTGGCGGCCGCCTCTATGGGCGTGGAAATCATGGCGCCTCCCGGCATGGAGGAGATGACCAGCCAGCTACAGAACATGTTCTCCAACCTCAACACAGGCAAACAGAAAAAGCGCCGCATGAAAGTGGGCGAGGCCTATAAGCTGGTGCGGGATGAAGAAGCCGCCAAACTGGTGAACGAAGAAGAACTTAAGATTAAAGCAGTAGAAGCCGTTGAACAAAACGGCATTGTGTTCCTGGATGAAATCGACAAGGTGGCCAAGCGCTCTGAAACCAGCGGCACTGATGTGTCTCGGGAAGGGGTGCAGCGGGACCTGTTACCGTTGATTGAGGGCTGCACCGTCAGCACCAAGTACGGCATGGTGAAAACCGATCACATCCTGTTTATTGCCTCCGGCGCGTTCCATCTGGCGAAACCCTCTGATCTGGTACCTGAATTACAGGGCCGTCTGCCCATTCGCGTAGAGTTGCAGGCACTGACTGCGGATGATTTTGAACGCATACTCACCGAGCCCAATGCGTCACTGACGGAACAGTACCGTGCTTTGATTGAAACGGAAGGCCTGAAACTGGAATTCCAACCGGATGCCATCCGCCGCTTGGCAGAAGTGGCCTGGCAGGTAAACGAACGCACGGAAAATATCGGCGCCCGTCGTTTGCACACGGTGATGGAGCGACTGCTGGAGGAGATTTCTTTCGATGCCGCCGACATGTCCATGAACAGCGAGCAAAACCCGTTTGTGATCACCCCGCAATACGTGGACGATCGCCTGGGGTCCCTGGCCGGTGACGAGGACCTGAGCCGTTACATTCTTTAATGTGATTCTTTTATGTAACTATTTTATGCGGATATAAGCATGACCACACCGATTTCAACGCCGACGGAAATCAAGTTACACACTGAATCCAAAGAAATGGAGCTGGTGTTCGACGGCGAACATTACCGCTTGAGCTATGAACTGCTGCGGGTGCTGTCACCGTCGGCGGAAGTACAAGGTCACGGCAAGCCGATTCTGCAAACCGGTAAGCGTTTTGTCGCCATTCGCAATCTGGAACCGGTGGGTAATTATGCGCTTAAAATCACTTTTGACGACGGTCATAATTCCGGCCTGTATTCGTGGCAATACTTACACAAGCTGTGCCTTGAAAAAGACGTGCTGTGGAATGACTACCTGGAGCAGCTGCAGCAGGCTGGTGCGAAGCGAGAACCGTCCATGATCGGGACCTGGAAGGCGGATTGATTCTGTTTTATTTGGGTACTTCGATCACCGCGCAATTGGGCTGAATGTTTGGAAATCGCTGCAAGCACATCCATGTGCGCTCGACAGCGGCCGTCCATGGCCGCTGACGTTTCCAAACATTCAGCCCAATCACGCTCTTAACTGCCAACCCCAAAATCAAGCCGCCTTCACCTGGTCCTGTTTCAACGCCGCCACCGTCAACTGAATCCCCTCCTCCAGCGACACTTTCGGTTTCCAGCCAAAATCCCGCAACGCCTTCTCAATGGAAAAATAGTGATGGGTTACCATATAGCGCACCGAGAAGCGGGTAAGACCATTTTCAGCATTGAGCGTCCCGCCTTTTAGTGTATCAATCCCCTCGGCAATGGCCGCCACAGAATAGGCCAGCCAATAAGGCACTTTTCCAGTAATAGCGGGGTAGCCCAATTGCAACAACACCTTTTCAATAAAATCAAAAAATGCCATGGGCTCGCCGTTGGTAATAAAATAGGCCTGCCCACAGACCGGGGAACCCGCCACCAGTTTTTCCTCTGCCATCACCACCGCATCCACCAGATTGGACACGTAGGTGAAATCGGATAACTTGTCACGATTACCAATGGCCCGCTTCAACTTGCCTTCCTTCGCCTTTTGCAAGATGGCCGGCATAAAGCGGTTATCACCGGCACCGAACACCACATGAGGCCGTATTGCGCAGCATTGGGTCACCGTGGTGCCGCTGAAAGCAAGGATCTCTTTTTCCGCCTGTATTTTGCTGTCCGCATAGGGCGCCTGGGAAATCGAAGAATACGGCAGGGTTTCATCCCCGTTGGCAATATCCTCTCCCTCGTATACTGCACTGGCGGAGCTGATATAAACCAGACGGGGAATGCCATGTACCCGGCAGGCTTCCATTACATGGAGACTGCCCTTGTAATTCACATCCCAGATAATGGATTCCTGGTTGTGCTTGGTGTGTACGATCGAGGCATTATGCACGATGGTATCCATCCCTTCACAGGCATTGATAACCGCCTCCTGATCACAAATATTGATATTCAGGAAAGTCACATCGTCCCGAAACGGCTTGCCACCGAGATCCAGCACCGTGACATTATGTCCCGCTTCCACAAAACCGTTCACCAGATTACGGCCGATAAAACCGCAGCCGCCTGTCACCAGAATATTTCGCTTTTCCATGGCTGTTCTCTTTTTGTTATCAGGATACGTTATGCATAGGTACCGAACATCTGATCCCAGAAGGGAAAGATGGAGGCATAATTTCGATTCAGGTGCTTGCCGTGGTGAATATCATGCTTGATCGCCCAGAAGTTGAAGAGCCTGAAGGCCGGGTGAGGCAACACCAGATTGGAGTGCACCAGAATATTGGCCACATGATGAATAAAGAAAATAATCAGGAACGAAACGGCACTTACCGGACCCACAATGGAAATGGCCAGGCACAGCAAACCCAACCCCGCCAGATTCTCCGCCGGGTGCAGAAAAATACTTTCTGCTGACGTAGGGAAGCGCACGTAATGGTGCACACCATGAACATACTTCATCACTTTCGGGTGATGCATGCCGCGATGCAGGAAATAATACATAAAGTCATACAGCATCAGGGAGGCCAGCACTTCACCGAAGATCATTACACCGGGCACAGATTCGTTCGCAATCAGGTTGTCACCGAAATAAACGAAGACAAAGGCAAAGAACGATAACGCCAGCATGGCATTCAGCGCAATATTAACAGCCTTGCGGCCATTGCTGATCCGCTGCCGATCCGGTGTGCGAATACGATATTGGGCAAAGCGGGGCGAATGAACCGCCCAGGCAAAAAAAGCCATCACCACGCCATCGAACATCAAGATACAACCCAGTGCAATAAAAAACGCCGTCGTCATTTGATCCTCCCCCTGTTCTTATTTTTTCAGCGCCAGACGCGTCAGCTTCAACAAGCTGAGCAAACGCTGAGTCAGGCTTCTGGAAAATATCAACCGTACGGTTTCACGCCCTTTGTCGTAATCACCGGGTTTCACCGGAAACAGTTTGGGCGGTACGCCGAAGCCAAAGCGGTCCGCCAACACGGCTTTCTGATTGGTGTATGCCCGCAACCCATCGCGGCCATTCATGCGACCAAATCCTGAATACTTCACACCACCAAACGGCAGATCCTGATTCAGGTAACAGAGACCGAAATCATTAATACAGGTGGCACCCGCCTCCAGTTGTGCGGCGATACGTTCAGCCTGTTCCCGATCGTTGCTCATCACCGTGGAGTGCAAACCAAACTCAGTGGCATTCGCCAGCTCTATGGCCTCTGTTTCATCCCGCACTTTGAATACCAGCATGACCGGACCAAACACTTCGCTGTAGGCAATCTCCATATCCGGTGTCACATCCACCAGAATAGTGGGCGGATAGAACTGCCCATTACCAATCCGTTTGATTTCACCCCCGACAAGGGCACGGGCACCCTGCTTCAATGCAGCGGACACCAGGCGCTCGATCAACGCCATCTGATGCGGTGAAGTAATCGCACCCACATCCACGGAGCCCTTGCGATCAGGCACGCCTTGGCGCAACCCAACCGCATGCTGCGACAACTTCTGCACAAACTGGTCATACACTGTGTCAAACACCAGGATTCGCTCCGAGGCAATACAGTTCTGACCAAGATTGATAAAGGTGCCGCCCAGGGCTGAGTGCACCGCCCGCTCCATGTCCGCTTCCGGACAGACAATAAAGGGATCCTTGCCACCCAGCTCCATGACCACCGGCGTCAGATGTTCCGCGCTGCCTTCGATAATGCGGCGACCATTATTCACAGAGCCGATAAACAGAATTTTTTGCACACCACTGCGCACCAATGCCGCACCGGTATCACCATAACCGTTGATAATCTGCACCAGATCCTTTGAAAAGCCTTCCTTTTCCAACGCCTGATCCGTAATGCGTTGAAAACGACTGCTGGACCAGGCCACCATTTCCGATGCTTTCAGAATGACCGCATTACCCGCCATCAACGGCGCCACCAGCGAACTCAGTATATTCTGCAGCGGGTAGTTCCAGGGAATAATGCAGGCCACTACGCCTAACGGGTGATACTCGATGCGTCCTTTTTTATGCATCAGAATGCCGGAACGTACAGCTTCCGGCTTCAAGTACTTCTCGCCATATTTCATGGTCCACCTGAGCTTGTTGCAGATGGGCAGGATTTCCCCCAGCATGGCGTTTTCATAGGTTTTGCCGGAATCCGTTACGATCTCTTCACAAAGCGCGTCCGCATGGGTCAGCACATAATCCAGAATATGCCCCAGCACCGCCCGCCGTTGTTTGTACGTACTATGCGCCCAACGTTGCTGAGCAGTTCGGGCCCGCTCCACACACTGGGCAACCTGTTCTGGCTGCGTCACTGCTACTTGTCCCAGGCTTTCACCTGTGGCCGGATTAACGCAAAGAATGTGATCCGTCGGTTGCTCCGCCCGCTCCGGCGGACGTTCATTTTTCTGTGTGATAAGTGCTTCTGCCGTCATAATCTATCCTTCCGCCGATACCGACTTGCTTCCCTTATTGGATGAAGCTTCATGAGATGAAGTCTGCTGCTTGTTTTTTTGCTTTGATTTTCGTTTTGCTTTTTCTTGTGAACTGGCATCGTTGAAGATGAAATCGACTACGCGCCAGCCGATCATCATGCTGGGCGCGTTCAGCGCCGACACCGGTATCACCGGCATCACCGACGCATCCGCCACCCTCAGCCCCTCGATGCCTTTCACCCGCAACTGGGTATCCACAGGGCTGTCACTGTCTTCCCCCATGGAACAGGTACCGCAAAAGTGGAAGGTGGTCATGGTAGCCCCCTTTATCCATTCGGCTACCTGCTTGGGGTTATCTGTTTTAGTTGCCTGCACCATGCCCTGATTGCCCCACTGCACCATCTCCGTTTGCGAGGCGATGGTTTTCGCCATTTCCACCCCGGACAACAGGGTTTCCATATCAGCGGGATGGTGATAGTAGGCCGGATCAATGATGGCCTGCTCCTTGGGATCAGCTGATGCCAGCTGCACTGAACCACGGGATAATGGCTTACCCAAAATCACCACAATGCCGTAGATTCGATCCACATAGTGTTGCAACGGTGGCAGCATAAAGGCCCATTCAATTAACCATCGAATAGCCGCGCGCAACCAGCGTTGACGGTACAGCAAACCCGGCAGCATCATCAGCGGTAACATGCGCTTCATGGACTGTTTCAACGCCGAAGGAGCAGAGAACAAGACAAAGCAGGTATCCGGATGCTGTTTGGGTAAATGAGACGCCGGACTCACATGATGGAAGCCGTACAACTGCGGATAGCCGAAATCAATATTGTGTTTTGCGCGATAGAACAAACAAACGTTGGGATGATCCTGCAGGTTCTGACCCACACCATCCAATTGCTGCACCACGGGTATGTTGTGTTGCTGCAACTGCCAGTGGGGCCCGATGCCGGACAGCATCAACAGCTTGGGCGTTTCCAAGGCTCCGGCACACAGTATGATTTCCTGCTTGGCCCGAACGATGCCCACACGGCCGTCACGCTGGTATTGCACCCCTACAGCCCGCTTATCTTCAAAAAGAATTTTGTGGCAGCAGGCCCGGGTCAAAATGGTGAGGTTTTCCAGCTTGGAATCCCGCAGAAATGCGGCGTAGGAATGGCGCCGAAAAGCACCCTCATAGTTCATGTCGTTGTAACCAATGGTGGCGTTAAGGTCACCATCGTTTAAGCCGTCTTTGCGTTGAAACCCCAGTTTTTCTGCAGCCTGAATAAACAAATCCGTAAATCGGCTACCCGCTCTGGGTTTCGGTTTCAAACGTGCTTCCACTTCTCGAAAGGCCGGCTCCACATCCGGCCAATGCCAGCCTTGGGGCCACTGTTCAAAATCCTGGCGGTCACCACGGGTGTACACCATACCATTCACCGCGCCGCTGCCCCCCATACCCGTACCGGTGCCAACATAAAGGGGACGATTACCACAGTCCGGTTGCCGTTGGCTCATGCGGTCCCACATTACGCGGTCATTGGCAAAGGCATCCTTGAAACCATCCGCCGACAAGGTTTCCGGATTCAAATCCGCCGCAGCACCGGCCTCCAGCAGCAACACCCGATGACTGCCTGATTCCGCCAAGCGGGCTGCCGCAATACAACCTGCCGATCCACCTCCTACTACAATGAAATCGTATGCATCCGTTTCCATATTATCCTTTCACCAGTGTTACCACCTCGGCGGCGGAGGGATTCAAACCCAATGCGGGCAACAACCGTCGGCAGAGAAATTCGCGCATCTCTTTGTCGCTGCGTTTCTTTTCACTCTTCAGCGTCAGTAAGGACAACACAAACCGGGTCGTCACTTCGACGATTTCGTCCAGCTCATCCCGCTCCACTTCCAGCCCCCTGAAAATAAGTCTGAAAATGGAACGACGAATTTCATTACCTTCTTCCACACGCAACGCATGTTCGTTCATGATGTCAGCCAGCCCGGCATCGGCCATCAATTCCAGATAAGGCTCGTTGGGCAACCGTTTCAGTGCATACATCACGGCTTCAATGGTTCTGGCTTCCGGAGATTCATAGCTTTCGATATGTTTTAACAGTCGCTGCGCAAAGCCATAGGCAGACTGCAACATGGCAAACTGCACTACCTCATCCCGGTTACTGAAATAGCTGTATACCGTGGGCCGGGTGACACCGGCCTCTTTGGCAATATCATTCAGTGTCACCTTGGCAATACCCCATTTCTTAACGCAACGTACCGTTGCATCCACAATGCGTTGCTGGGTATCCGGGTTGGTGTTTTTTGCTGAATTCATAATGCATTCCTACTACTGCTTCGAAAGACGAATGGCGACAATAATTCGGAGTCTTACATACTTTACATATATACACAATATGTAAAGTCGTTAGATCAGACTTTCAATTTCTTTTTTCTACCGGGGAACCGACCTAACTGCCCGGATAAAATAAGACGAAAAAGTATAGAATCTTCACATAAGATGGATATAATCGCCTGCCCTGATTGGCAGCCCTGAGTTTTAGCCTGTCGTTTGCCATTCTGCATTGACCCACTTATATCCACGATTGGAGCCCAGCATGGAGCCATCACCGAACCAAACAATCCAGCCACCCACACGCCTGGCATTGATTCCCGCCCCCATTCGGGAAATTTCCCTTAATGGTCACAGCGGCTACCACCTGGTGAACGACTGGATCTCACTGCATGTAGACGAAATTGCCAACAACCGTACCCCAGCTAACCGCAGCGGCAGTCTGTCTCTGGAGCTCTGGGCACTGCCCACACCCTACCAGGGTGGCGCTTTTTTTGGCGGTCACCTGATTGCCGGCTGTTCCCTTGAACCACTGTATGGAGAGAACTGTTATCGCAATGTGACCCATCAGCAGCTGGCACAAACACCACCGCCCGGTATTTGGTATCTGTCCCTTATGATCCGTGAGTGGGATATGGCGCAATATGTAACCCGCGATCAGATGTCCTTCCCGCAACCCATCCGCGCGGACAGTATTACGGCGCTGAACCTGGCGGGCTAACACTTCCCAAGAACAGCTTTGTAACCCCGGCCCAAGGGCCGGGGCTATCCCCCGCACATCTTCTTGTCACTCCCAGCCTCACCTCTCCGCCTCTCCATTGACTGCCTCTCCATTGACCCACTCACATCCGTCAACCGACTCAGTTATTTTTTCTCACTTTACATATATACATCAAATGTAAAGTCGTTTAGCATCAAATGACGCTGGGAGCAGCGCAGTACCCAAAAAACAAGAAAGACAGCGAAGAGGTATTGCCTATGGCTGACGTAGAAGCCTTGAACAACAATCACTTAGCGGGGAAGGAACCCCCTGCACTCAAGGGGGGCCTGCCTCTGCTGGGGCACATGATTCCCTTTGCCCGCAATCCCTTTCTGTTCATGAAGCGGGTTTCCGATGAGCTTGGTGAAATCGCGCAATTCAAAATTTTCAACCAGCGCATGGTCCTCCTGACCGGTGACGAAGCCAGCACATTGTTTTACCGCTCCAGCGACGAGCAACTGGATCAGTCGGCGGCCTACAAACTGATGACACCCATTTTCGGCGAAGGCATCGTGTTCGACGCCCCCATCGACCGTAAAAACCAGCAACTGCGGATGTTGATGCCGGCTTTGCGCGGTGAAGCCATGCGCAACCACGCCGACAAGATTCTTATCGAAATTGAAGACCTGTCCCGCCAGTGGGGTGACGCAGGGGAAGTGGATCTGGTGGCGGCCATGAAACTGCTCACCATCAACACCGCCAGTCATTGCCTGCTGGGCAGGGAGTTTCGCTATGAGCTGACCGACGAATTTGCCGCCATCTATCACGACCTGGAAAAAGGCGTGAATGCGCTGGCGTACAGTTTTCCCAACCTGCCTTTGCCCTCATTCCGCAAACGGGACAGGGCAAGAATGCGCCTGCATGAACTGGTGCGTGACATTGTAAAAAAACGGGAGCGGCAATCTGAAAAACCCACCGACATGTTCCAGATGCTGATTGACACCCGCTACGACGACGGCAGTGAACTGAATACGGACGAAATCACCGGCATCCTGGTGGCGGCCATTTTCGCCGGGCACCACACCAGCTCCGGTACTGCGGCCTGGGTTTTACTGGAATTACTGAAGCACCCCCAAATACTACGGGACGTTCGCCAGGAGCTGGATGAATTGTTTGGTGCCGATGATGAGGTCACTTTCCAAAGCCTGCGCGAAATACCCAAACTGGAAAACACACTGAAAGAAGTGCTGCGCCTGCACCCTCCGCTGATCGTTTTAATGCGCCAGGTGGCGGAGGATCTCCAGTTCAAGAATTACACCATACACAAGGGCGATATGGTCTGGGCCAGTCCACCGGTGACCCACCGCATGCAACACCTGTTCGATAATCCAGAGGTGTTTGATCCCGACCGCTATGAACAGCCCCGCAGCCAGGATAAAAACCTGATGGCCTACCAACCCTTTGGTGGCGGCAAACACAAATGTTCGGGCAATGCTTTTGCCATGTTCCAGATCAAAGCCATCTTTGCCGTACTGCTGCGACGTTATGATTTTGAGTTGGTGGACCCACCCCAAACCTATGTGGATGACTATGGGGAAATGATTGTTCAACCCAGATCACCTTGTCGCATCCGTTACCGATTACGTGACACATCGCACCTAAAACCCACAGCATCCTCTGCAGCTAAGCCACAAAGCAGCGGCTGCCCTCTTCATCAGCCAACAGCAAGCGACAATGAACCTCGCTTCAGAATTGTTGTAGACCGCCAGCTATGCCAGGGTCACGCCATGTGCATGGGGGAAGCGCCCGAACTGTTCCAGGTGGACAGTAGCGGCACCCTCCACCTGACAGACGAACATCCACTTAACCAGCATTTGGAAAAAGCCAAACGGGCCGCCGGACACTGCCCCAATCAGGCGCTCCGTATCGAAACTCAATAAAGGAATCACATCATGACCGCACAGGAAACCAATATACCCGTCTGCACCCGCCAGGAACTGGAAGAAATGGTAGAACGCTGGCTGCAGGCCAATCGGGATGCCGAAAAAGAGGGCAACTGGACCAAATATCTCGGCCCCATGTACACCGAAGACGCTGTGTATGGCTGGAACATCGGCCCCAATGAAGAGTTCGTTGCCCATGGCCGCAAGGAAATCTGCGACATCGCCCTGGGCTATCAAATGAAGGGCTTTGAAGAATGGCAGTATCCCTATCACGACATCATCATTGATGAGAAACGGGGTACCGTTATCGGCTTTTGGAAACAACGTGCCCCATTCAAACGCCCTGACGGAAGCTATTATGAGATCGCCGGCATTGGCGGTTCCTGGTTTGAGTACGCCGGCAATTTCCAGTGGAAATGGCAGCGGGACTTTTTCGATTTGGGCAATGCCAAAGCGTTGTTCTTCGAACTGGCCGGTGCCGGTCTGCTGGAACCCGTGGTAAAGGAAAAAATCCATCGCCAGGCAAAAGGGGAATTGCTGCCCGGCCACCGCAAACTGCGCCCGGATTTATCCAGCTGGGAAAAAGTTCGCAACTTCCTCGCCATGGTAAAAATCGCAATCACAGGGAAATAATCATATGACAACATCATCTGCCACTGTGGGCAGCATAGCCCTTCCATCCAATCAGCCGCGCTGGTTTTCCGACAACCCGGACCGGGCCTGGGGAGAGAAGTTCTTTCTTGCCTACAGCCCCGTCTGGATGCTGTCCATGGCAATGATGATGTTTACCGGCTGGCAGGGGACCTTCAGCGACAGCGCTCTGCTACTGCATTCGCTGTCCGTTGCACTGCCGTTACTGCTGGTGCCCCTGTTGCTCTACCCAAGCGCTGTGGGAAAACATTGGTGGCAAAGTTACTGGTTCAAAGCCAACGTCTATATGGCCATCTTCAGTATCTTTGGCAACTATGTGGGTTCAGAGTACTTCTTTGATGTACTGGGCATGGTCTATCACTTTCCCAATGCCACCACCACACTGGATCCTGCTCTGGTGGGGCACAATGACCAGCCTGTACCGGTAATCATGTACTTTTATACTCACGCTTACTTCATGACGTATCACACCACGGCGGTTTTGGTATTACGCCGACTCATGAGCTCGGGCCTGCCGTTGAAATGGTTGCTGTTTCTGCCCCTGACATTAATCGTTGGCTATGCCTGGGCCTGGATGGAAACCAAAGCCATGGCCAATCCGTTGATGGCCACCAGCTTCTATTACACCAACATGCCCGCCATGCTGGCCTACGGCTCGCTGATATACGCCACCTACTTCGTTGCCAGCTTTCCCATTTTCTATTTTCTCGATGAACACAGGTTAAAGCCGTGGAACTTTCTTAGCGTTTGTAGCGCCGCCCTGAGTGCAAGCATGCTGGTTTTTTACTTACTGGAAGTATGCGCGCACTGGGTCAACAGATTGGCCGTTTTGTCCAATTGATCGTACTTGTGGGATACCGCTACCACTCCTATGCTGAGTATATCTAGTGGGGATATAGAGCAGTAGGGGTTAGCCACGATGGCCATCTCGTTTAAACGCAACCTGGCCGGTGCGTTTAATAGACCGAACAATAATATCGCTTATGTTGATGGCTTACGTGCATTGTCTTGTTTGGGCATTTTGCTATACCACAGTTTTTTTCTGCTTCACATGTTCGTGAATGAAGCTGAATTCAACCAATTTGTAAAAGACACGCCCCTGTACTTATCCTGGGTCTGGGGAATGGACAAAGGGGTAGATGTGTTCTTTGTCATCAGTGGTTTTCTGATTGGCCGCATGCTGTTCAAAGAACACCAACAAACCGGAAGCATCAATTTAAAGAGCTTCTACTGGCGTAGACTGTTAAGGCTCACACCGGTCTATTTGTTCGCGATCGTCATTTTTTTCCTGTTGGCGGGGCCTCAATACTCACAAACCCTGTGGGCCAATGCGCTGTACATCAATAATTTTCTACCGTTGGTATCCATGTCCATGCCCTGGACCTGGAGCCTCGCTGTCGAGGAACAGTTTTACATCCTCATGCCATTGCTGTTGCTGACACTGGTGCTGCCCTTTCGCCGTGGGCTTCTTCTATTGGTCGGCTTGTTAATGCTTTCTTTTGTAATCATTACAATGATCATCATGTGGGATGAAATACTTTGGCAGCAGCCATATCACACCATTTTCACCAGCAAAGAATATATCGTTCACTATTTTGATACGCTGTATGTAAACCTCCACACCCGTTTCGGCACCCTGGTGAGCGGCGTGATTCTCGCGTATTTAACTGTGCATCACCCATTGCTGCTTGATCGCCTGGTCAAGCATAACGTTGTGGCGACCGTATTAACGGTGACCCTGGTAACGCTGGCGGGGCTGGGCGTACTGCTGAACGGCAACAAACATTGGTTGGGCGATTCACTGACACTCTCCAGACTGATGCTGATACTGGATCGCAATCTATTGGGTATAGCCATTTGCTGGCTGATTTTAATGTGCTCCGCACCCGGGTGGCTGGGGCGAGTGCTTCGGCAGGTACTGGGTGCGCGCTTCTGGTACCCCTTCGCACAGCTGTCCTACTCCATGTACCTATTTCACTACATGCTGGCAGTTCCCCTATTGTGGGCTGCCATTCAATTAATGAAAGACGTGTATGGGGAGGCGCTGGTTTTCCAGCATCATTGGTTCCTGGCGATATTCATTGTGCTGTTGGTGCTGACATTACCCATCAGTCTGCTGGCGTATGCACTGGTGGAGAAGCCCTTCATGAACCGACGGGGACCAGCCGTTGCTGAAGCGGGCAAAACGGTCCCACTACCCTCCGCTTCCCAGATTTAATCGACAACCACTTTATAGGTTTTTAACAGGCCGCCGAAGGTCAGCACCACCCGCGCCACCGAAACAAACGAATCCGGAATCTTCACTTTAAGGTCACGCATTTTATCCAATGCAGTACTGAGAATATCAGTGGCCTCATGGCGACGTAAATTTTCCTTCAGCACCAGTTCCGCCACTTCCTCAAACACACCCTGATCCCGCGCAACAAAGCCGGCGTTTCTGAACAATTCACCCAACGGCCGATCCGATTGGATGCGACCAAACAACACCTGTAACAACACGGCATAGTGCTGGGTTTCTTCCGGCGTTAATTCTCCAATGGCACCGTAATCCAATACTGCCACCTGACCGTCATTCATCACCAGGAAATTACCCGGGTGGGGGTCCGCATGGTAACAACCAAAGTTGGTAATCTGCTGGACATAACAACTCAGCAGCTGTCGCAGCAGGCTTTCTGCCTTGGCGGGATTCTGGTTGAGGTAGTCCGTCAAGCGCATACCATCTATCCACTCCGTCACCAACACCCGGCTGGTACTGAGTTGATCGTACATTTTGGGCACGTAAATCAGATCCGCGTGGGGCAAGGCGGAAAACTTGCGCAAATTCGCCTCTTCCGTCAGAAAGTCCAGTTCCTGCATGGTCATGGTAATGATTTGTTCCATCACCTGTTTCAGGTCGAACTGGCTGATCAATGGCGCACCGAAGGTGCCGAGGGCCTTGAACACCATGGAATCCTGTCGAAACAGTTTGCGGGCATGAGGCAGTTGCACTTTCACCGCCACCTTTTCACCGGTTTTGAGCACTGCTTTGTGCACCTGGGCCACAGACGCCGCCGCCACGGCCTTTTCATCAAACTCAGCAAACTGGTCCCGCCAGTTGGAGCCCCACTCACGTGCGAGCACCGTTTCAATGCGGCGGAAGGACACCGGCTTGGCATCATCCTGCAACTTGCCCAGCTCCGCCACATACTGCATAGGCAGAATATCGGAACGGGAACTGAGAAACTGGCCGAACTTGACCCAAATGGCGCCGTTATCATGGAACAATTGAGTGAGCTTGCGGGCCCCTTTATAGTGGGTCTGTGCCAGCAGCTTACGCTGTTCCAGGGGCGATAACTCTGCCGACTGATTGCGATAGGACCGATAGGATTGTTCAATCTCAATGCCTACCCGGGTCGCGCTGAGGTACCGTTCCCCGCCGGTCACCACAGAATTTACGGTATCAAATAGATCGTTCAGCATAATGCCAACTCGTTGTTGTTCTAATTTCCTGAAATTGAGCCACGGCTCGAATATAGAACTCGAATATACCCATTGTACTGTAATTTTCCATGGCCTTAAGGTCACCATTTGTGCCTGCCGTGGGCCAATGGCCGAAATACACTTAATTTATTGATCTGGCTGCTGAACTGAGCAGTTACTAAAGTCCGGAAGCCGGCACAGTCTTGCTTCCGGCGGCCTAATCCGCGAAGATACCCTCCGCACTTGGAGGCCCCTGATGTCCAACGAAAAAACCACCCATTTCGGCTATAAAAACGTGCCGGTCGAGCAAAAGCAGAAGTATGTAGGCGAGGTGTTCCATTCCGTCGCCAGCAAATACGACATCATGAACGACCTGATGTCCATGGGCATTCACCGCCTGTGGAAGCGTTATACCATCGAGATGAGCGGCGCCCGCCCCGGCCATACCATTCTTGACCTGGCAGGCGGCACCGGGGACCTCACCATGAAGTTCTCCCGTATCGTCGGAGATGAAGGTAAAGTCATCCTCTCGGACATCAATTCCTCCATGCTCAATGTGGGTCGCGACAAACTGCTGGATCATGGCTATGCCGGCAACATCGAGTATGTACAGGCCAATGCCGAGTGCCTGCCGTTTGCCGACAACACATTTGATTGCATCACCATTGCCTTCGGCCTGCGCAATGTAACCGACAAGCAGAAAGCCCTGGAATCCATGACCAGGGTTCTGAAGCCCGGCGGCCGCCTGCTGGTGCTGGAGTTCTCCAAACCCACCAACCCCACGTTCGAGCGAGTCTACGATCGCTATTCTTTCCGTATACTGCCGTTGATGGGCAAGCTGGTGGCGAACGATCCGGACAGTTACCGCTACCTGGCTGAATCCATTCGTATGCATCCGGACCAGAAAACCCTGAAGCATATGATGCGCAAAGCGGGACTGGACCGGGTGGATTACCACAATCTAACCGGTGGCGTGGTGGCCCTGCACCGGGGCTTCAAGTACTGATGGACATGTTCTGATGGATGAGCATCGCCAGTCCCTGATTCCGATATTTCTCACTGAGCAGCTGGAACGGGCCGCCAATCGCGCCCTGTACTACGCCCCGGTGACGCGACTGCAACTCACAAAGCTGAAGGGCAAATCCCTTGCCATCGAACTGCAACGACCGGACTTTGCCTTGTTAATGGAAGTGGGCAAGCGCCGACTCAGTTTCCAGAACCACTGGGAACAGGAGCCGGATGTGACCATAAAAGGCCCCGCTGTGGCCCTGCTGCGCCAAATCGGCAGTGAGGACACCACCCCCGCCGATCTCATGAAGCTGGGGATCGAGTTGCAGGGTGATCAACAACTGGCACAGCAGTTTCTGCAGGTCATTCGCGACCTGGACCTGGATCTGGAAAGCGTGTTGGGCGACCTGATCGGCGATGTGGCCGCACACCAGGTGAGCGAGGTGGCCAAAGTCGGCTTCAGCTGGCTCAAAGGGGCCGCCAAAACCGTGTTGCAACAGTCCCGCCATATGATCGCCGAGGAACGGGAATGGGTGCTGACACCCCGCAAATTCCAGCGCTTTCGCACCGATGTGGAAGATCTTAGAGAAGACACCGACCGCCTGCAGGCCCGCCTGCAACGATTACAGAAATCCCTGAATCCACCCTCTGAAGATAATAACGAGCCAACACTTTGAGACGCCTAGCCCGACTGTTCACCATCTTCACCTTGCTGGCCCGTTATCGCCTGGATGAGCTGTTGCCGGATCACGCCGCCACCGGTCCGTTGAAGTGGTTGATTCGCCTGCACCCTGCCGCCTGGGGGGCCTCCACCGACACTCATCCCTGGGGCCGCGCCCGCTTGGCGATGGAACAGCTGGGACCGGTGTTCATCAAGTTCGGCCAGCTGCTTTCCACCCGCCATGACCTGTTGCCCGAGGAAGCCATCGAGGACCTGTCCAACCTGCAGGACAACGTGCCGCCCTTTGGTGAGCAGGCCGCGTTCGACATCATTGAGCAGGAATTGAAAGGTAACATCGCCGACCTGTACGGCTCCCTGGAGCGCACGCCGCTGGCGTCGGCTTCGGTGGCACAGGTTCACGCCGGAACCTTAAAGGATGGCCGTGAAATTGTGGTGAAGGTCATCCGCCCCGGCATCGAAAAGATCGTGGAACGGGATCTGGCACTGCTGCTGACCGGTGCCCGCTGGCTGGAAAAGCTGGTACCGGAAACCCGCCGCTTCCACCCGGTACAGGTGGTGAAAGACTATCGGCATATCCTGCTGGGGGAACTGGACCTGGGCCAGGAAGCGGCCAACTCCGCCCAGTTCCGGCGTAATTTTGAAGACTCACCCCTGCTTTATGTGCCTGAAATTCATTGGAATTTAAGCACCAGCAAGGTCATGACCATGGAGCGGGTCTACGGTGTGCCGGTGTCCGATACCGAGACCATGCTGAAAGCGGGGGTTAAGCTGGAATACCTGTCCGAGATGGGCGTGGAGATCTTCTTCACCCAGGTGTTCCGGGATAACTTCTTCCACGCCGACATGCACCCCGGTAACGTCATGGTGAACCTGGCGGACCCCCAGAACCCCCAGTACCTATCCCTGGACAACGCCATAGTCGGTACCCTCAACAAGGAAGAACGTTTCCTGCTGGCCCGCCAGCTCATGGCCTTACTGGATAAGGATTATGAGCAGATCGCCATTCTGCTGGTGGAGGCGGGCTGGGTGCCCAAGCACACCAAGATCCACGAATTCCAGAACGCCCTGCGTACGGTGCTGGAGCCGGTGCTGGAGCGCCCCCTGCATGAAATCGAGTTCGGCCCCGTGCTGATCCGCCTGTTCCAGACCGCCCGCCGCTTCGAAATGCAGGCCCTGCCCCAGTTCATGCTGCTGGAAAAAACCCTGATTCATGTGGAAGGACTGGGCCGTCAGCTCTATCCTGAATTGGATATCTGGGAAATTGGACGCCCCTTGCTGGAACAGTGGATACGTGATCAGATCGGGCCGTCCGCCATCATGCAGACCGTGAAACGCAACGCCCCCGCCCTGATCGAGCAAATTCCGCATATTCCCAAATTGGCATGGGATGCGCTGCAGGAAATGCGTAAACTGAGTGAGAACCAACAGAAACTGCTTGAACAAGTGGAGCAGCGGCACCTTGGCCAGTTACGCAGGGATCGCATCATCACCCTGCTGGGACTAATAGGATTAGGCATCGGTTTGAGCTGGGGCCTGAACCCGGATTGGCTGCCGGACTGGCAGCAGGTACCCATGGGCGCCTGGATCAGCGGCGGTATCGGTGCAGCGCTCCTGTTAACGCGCTTGCGGGGCCAATCACATGATTGATATTTTTTCACCAGGAATAAGAACAAATTACACGCTTGTAATATTGTTCTCATATAATGTTATATGACTGACACATTAGCCGCACTGGACAAAGTGCTCATCGAACGCAAGCAGGCGGAACCGGACAGCTCCTACGTCGCCAGTCTTTATCACAAGGGTCTCAACAAGATCCTGGAGAAAGTGGGCGAGGAAGCCACCGAAACCCTGCTGGCCGCCAAAGACGCAGAACACAGCAAGCAGTACGATGACGTCATATACGAAACCGCTGACCTCTGGTTCCACACGCTGGTGATGCTGCACCAGCTGGATTTGTCGTCGGCTGATGTTTTGAAAGAACTGGAACGCCGCTTTGACTTGTCAGGGCTGGTGGAGAAAGCGAACAGAAACAAGTAACAACGGGAGTAACCCTATGGGTTTTGGTGGTATTGGTATTTGGCAACTCTTAATCGTACTGGCGATCATCCTGCTGATCTTTGGTACCAAGCGCCTGCGCAACCTGGGTGGAGACCTGGGTGGAGCCATCAAGGGCTTCAAGAAAGCCATGAGCGATGAAGAGAAAAAAGAAGAGCAGGCAAAGCTGGCTGAGAAGAAAGAAGGCGAAGTCATCGACGCCACCGCTGAAAAGAAGAAAGACCAGGCCTGATCGACTGAGGACACCTGATGTTCGATATAGGCTTTTTTGAGCTGGTATTGCTGGGCGTGGTGGGCTTGCTGGTATTAGGGCCGGAACGCCTGCCCCATGCTGTGCGCATGACCACCGCCTACCTGGGCAAGATCCGCCGGGCGGTCTCCAGTGTGCGGGAAGAGTTCGAGCGCGAAGTCAACATGCACGAAATGCAACAGCGCATCAAACAGCAGCTGGATGAATCCGGCCTGGATGAAGCCCAGAAGTCTTTGCAGGCACTGAAGCAACAGGTGGAAGGGCCCGTCAAGCAAAAGTCTCATGTTTTCGGTGTAGCCCTGCCGGAACAGGCCGAAGACGACCCGGACACCCGCCACAACCCGACAGCGCCGGAAAACGAAGCAGAGCCCCTGCCGAAGCCCGAACCCGAAGTTGAGCCCGACCCCGAAGCTGTACCTGAGGCCAAACAAGAATCACCCAAAGCATGAACAAGAATAAGCAGCCTGACACCGGTGAAGGAAATCTGACGCTGATCGGCCATTTGGTCGAGTTGCGCAATCGCATCATGAAGTCGCTGCTGGCGATTCTGGTGGTGTTCCTGAGCCTGATTTATTTTGCCAATGATATTTATGAACTGGTGGCCAAGCCGATACGGGATCAATTGCCCGAAGGCACCACCATGATCGCCACCGATGTCACTTCCACCTTCTTTGCTCCATTCAAGTTAACGCTGGTGGTGGCTTTCTTTTTAGCCATGCCGGTGGTGCTGGGTCAGATCTGGCGTTTTATCGCGCCGGGGCTGTATGAGCACGAGCGCAAATACGCCTTGCCACTGCTTATACTGAGTGTACTGCTGTTTTACGCCGGTATCGCCTTCGCCCACTTCGTGATTTTCCCACTGATCATGAACTTTTTTGTTATGGCCAGTCCGGAGAACGTCACCGTGACGCCGGATATCGCCCAATACCTGACGATCGCCCTGAAACTGTTCTTTGCTTTTGGATTGGCATTCGAAATCCCCATTGCTACGATGATCCTGGTGATTGCCGGTGTCACCACCGTTAAAGAACTGAGTGCCAAACGCCCCTACGTAATTCTGTTCTGTTTCGTTTTCGGCATGCTGTTGACCCCCCCGGACCCGTTTTCACAGTCCATGCTGGCTATTCCAATGTGGATGCTGTTTGAGATGGGACTGCTGATGTCCAGACTGTTTAAACCGCGCAAGTCTCGGGACGAGTATGACCATCCTGATCCTGAAGAAGCTGAAAACGAACTGACCAAGAAAACCGACGGCTAACCCTACACTTCCAGCATGAACGTCACCGGGCCATCGTTGGTGAGGGATACTTTCATATCCGCACCAAACCGTCCGGTGGCCACGTCCGCGACTTTGTGCCTAGCCTGGGCCACAAAATATTGGTACAACTCGTTTCCCAACTGGGGCGAGGCCCCGGAAGAAAAACTGGGACGCATGCCTTTGGCCGTATCCGCCACCAGAGTGAATTGGGAAACCACCAGCAGGCCACCCCCTACATCCAGCAACGAGCGATTCATCTTGCCCTGGTCGTCCTCAAAAATTCGGTAGTTGATCACCTTGTGCAGCAGCTTGTCTGCCCGGGCGCAGTCGTCATCCTTTTCCACCCCCAGCAACAGCAGGATGCCACGTTCAATACTACCAACCGTTTCTCCGGCCACCACCACACTGGCGCTGGTGACTCGCTGAATCAGTCCTTTCACACGTCCTCCCCAACCGGTTCCAGCAATATCGCTTTGGTATCGCGTAAATACGCCTTATCCACTTCCCTCAACTGATTAACCCGGATCAGCGCCCGCAATTCCTTCACGTAGGCTTCACCCCGTTCAGAGTATTTCATCAAACCGGCCGCCAGCGCCGTGCCGGACACAGCCTGGTTATCTTTACGGGCCCGGGCACGGAGCTGTCGCAGCTCAGCGTAGGCCTGGTGGGTGTTGAGATTATGCATGTAAGCGGTAATGGATTCGAAAGGGGTTCTGAAGGCTTTAATGCCATAGTTGCCCAACTCGGTGCGTACCCGCTCTGGGACGATGGCATCTTCACCCCAGGTCCATTGGCCAAACAGTGCATTGCCCTCGCTGGCAAACCGTGAGGTACCCCAGCCGCTTTCAATCGCCGCCTGGGCCATGGCCAGAGAGGCGGGCACCACATCCACCCGCTCCAGTAACGAGGAAAAGGCCTTAGCATCGCTGTAGGAAACGGGTGCGGCGACCCTATATTCCCGGGCAATACCCTCCAGCTGCTGCAAATCCTCAGCAGACCAGGTTTTAACTTGCCTCATGCCTTCAATAAAAGCCCGTTGACGGGCGATGGTCTCATTGGCACGCAACACCATCGGCGCCAGCATAAAGAAAAAGTAGCGTTTCTTGTCGGCAGTGGACAACTCCCCGGCATATTGGGTACGCCAGCGATCCGGGATATTCAGCAGATAAACCCGGGGCACACTGCGGTCCCCTGTTTGCCAATTCTCAAGCGAATAATTAATGCTGTGGAAGAAGCGAACCACTTCGTCCGGCTTGCTGAACGTCAGGTGCTCCCAACCGCGATCAGCCGCCTGCACCTGCGCACTGATGAAAAAGAGAAGAAGACTTAGGGAAAATGATTTCATACGCTTTGCATCCATGGCCATCGCACGATGCAAAGCGTAGAAGATTCAGAGGGGAACAATCAAGCAGGATTAGTGTTCCATCGTGGTGGACGCTACTGCACCTGCCGACAGGGACACATCCAGGTCCTCATACAGATGGGTAATGGCATCCATACGCTTCAGCATTCCACTGGTGGTCACCGAGATCACATGGGGAACATAGTTGCCGTCTTCCAGTTGCTCAAACCCGGTGTTGGAGAAATCCCACTGAGCCCGAACTTTTTTCAACGCTTCGTTAATATCGTTGGTGTTCTTGTTGAATGCCGTCAAAGTCTCCAGTCCGGCCCCGTACTCCCGCTTGGCCTTTTCAAATTCAGCAACGAACTCAGCATCGCGGAAACCCCAGGCATGGGCAAAGTAATAGGCGGCAATGCGCTGGGACAGCATGCGCTGACGACCAGAGGTGTTCACCATTTTCGCTGATTTACGGCCGGCAAACGCCTCCAGCTCCAACACCACCTGGTGGCAGGCGGCCAGAATGGCATTATTGCGGTCCAGAATTTTTGCTGCGTTGTCGCGACTGACTTTGCCGATGGCCAAGGACCGATATTCAAACCACAGATCTTCCACTTTCGACAGGGAAGCGCTGATTTGCTTGGAAGGAGCGTATTCCGTCAGCTCCTGGAACTGCTCTTCAAACAGCGCAACGCTGCGATCCAGTTCCTCCCTGGCACGCACCACGTCCACTTCCAGTCCCAGGGCCAGATAGTTCTTCATGATATTCTGGGTGAGCATGCGTTGGCGACCGGCCTTGTTCAAAGCCGACCCCATTGTGAGCACTTCAGCAAAAGCCTGCACCGAAAAAATACACAGGAATAGAGCGATAACAGAGGAATACAAAGTATTACGAGGCATGAGTTACATCCTTAACTTCAAAACTGCACATTTACGGAGCAACTAGCAATTAATTGGCCAATATTAATTTGTCTAGTTGAACCGAACTCCCTTACAGAATCAGTAAAGAATGGAGTAACGCTAACCGCAATGTCGATGACGAAGGCTGTGACTTGGTTATCAGTGGAAAGGCGATCTGCTTCCGCAGAATTCAGGCACGACTGTTTTGTTTAAGGGCCATTTCGTCAGTCGCTTTGATCAGGGCATTCACGATACCGGGCTCCATGCTGGAATGCCCCGCATCCCGGATAATGTTTAATTCCGAGTTTAACCAGTTGCGGTGCAGCTCCTGAGCTTGATCCATCGGGCAGATCATGTCGTAACGGCCATGCACAATGATGCCGGGAATATCCTGAATCACGGACATGTTGTCCAGGATCTGGTTCTCTTCGATGAAGGAGTTGTTAATAAAGTAATGTACTTCGATTTTCGACAGGCTGAGGGCCGTATGCCCATCGGTAAACTGACCCAGTACGCTTTGATTTGGTCGCAGAGTCGCGCAACTGCCCTCCCATGCCGACCAGGCTTTGGCAGCCCCCATGCGCTGCAATTCGTTTTCGCCGTTCAGCAGGCGATGGTATCCAGCCAGCACATCGTCGTATTGCTGGCCTTTCAGGGGCTTCAGCAACTCTTCCCAATGATCTGGGAAAATGCGGTTCGCTCCGTCCCGATAGAACCAGTCGATATCCTTTTTCCGGCACAGGAAAATACCCCGCAGAATCATTCCCAGTACCCGCTCCGGATGAGCCTGCGCATAGAGCAATGCCAATGTGGAGCCCCAGGAACCACCAAACAACACCCATTTATCAATACCCAGATTTTCGCGGATCGTTTCCATATCCCGGATCAGATCCTGGGTGCAGTTGTTCTTCAAACTGGCATGTGGTGTAGAACGGCCACAGCCACGCTGGTCAAACAGCACAATTCGATACTTTTCCGGATCAAAGAAACGCCGGTGGAATACCTCGCAACCGGCACCCGGCCCACCGTGCAGGAAGACGACAGGCAAGCCATTCGGATTGCCGCATTCTTCGACATACAGTCGATGGGGCATATCAACGATGATACTGTGTTCTTTGTAGGGTTTTATTTCTGGGTACAGTACCTGCATTCAATATCACTCCAACCCGGATATGGACTAACTGTAGCGTAATACGCCTTCAGCTGAAAGCAGATACGGTATAAATCAAACAGTTAGACGTGTAGCGAAGAGGAGAGCCGGTGGTTAATTCCCCGCGGTCAGTTTCTGCGGTACGATAGCCGCCTCCCTGGTGCAGCCTGTCTTCAGCCTCCGGTACCCATCATCATGACTGATTCAGCCTTGCTGCGTTTGCAGTTGGCAGTATTCGCGCTGGTGTCAGCGTGCTTTACCAACATTTACATCACCCAGCCGGTTCTGCCGGTGTTGCAACAGGAGTTCGACGCCTCCAGCGCCACCGTATCCTTTACCATTTCGGCCGTGGTGTTGGGTATTGCATTAGCCAACCTGCCCTTCGGCGTTCTGGCTGATCGCCTGCCCATACGTCCGATAATCGCCTGTGGTGTCGCGGCCATATTGCTGGGAGGACTGGTCTGTGTGCTCACGGATAACCTGTGGCTGTTGATCGCCGGACGCTTTCTGCAAGGCCTTTTTGTGCCAGCGCTTACCACCTGCATAGCGGCCTACCTGGCCAAGGCTCTGCCCCCGGCCAGGCTCAATGTGGTGATGGGCTATTATGTTTCTGCCACGGTAATTGGCGGGATGGGAGGACGTTTACTGGGCGGCTGGATCCATCCGCCTCTGCACTGGCGTTATGCGTTCGTGTCGGCCGGTGTATTTCTCCTGCTGGCCAGTATCATGGCCCTGCGAACCCTCCCGCGGCAATCCATAAACAAAGGTTCCCAGGTTGCCATCGGCTTCCGGGAACTCTTGTTCCGTAAGGACCTGCTGGCACTGTTTCTCTGTGGAGCCGGTGGTTTTGCCCTGTTCTCATCCACCTTCAACTATCTCCCCTTCCGCTTGAGTGAGCCGGCGTTCAGCTTCAGTACCGAACAAATCACCCTGGTGTACCTGGTCTACATCATGGGTATTTTTATGGGTCCGACGGCAGGACGCATCGCCAATCGGGTTGGCAACGGCACCACCCTGTTGCTCGGCACTGCGGTTCTGGCAGTTGCTCTGGGATGTCTGCTGATTGCCTCCGCCTGGGCCATTGTGGTGGGGCTGATTCTGATGTGTGCCGGATTCTTTACCGTCCACGCCGGAGCTGTGGGGGCGATTAATCGCAAGTTATCCGGCGGGCAGGGTCGGGCCAATGCGCTTTACGTTCTGTTTTATTACGTTGGTGGATGGGCCGGTATTACCCTTTCCGGTTTCGCCTACACCCATAGCGGCTGGGAAGCCGTCATGGGCTTGTCGTTCCTGCTGTTGTTGATCCTGGTAAACGCGGGAATCAGCGAGCGGCGCTATGCAGTAAAGCCGGATTAATGCTGCCAGGCACCGCCGCCCACCAACGAAACACCGCCATCCAAAGCCACCACGTGACCGGTCATGTAAGCACTGACCGGTGTGCACAACATCAATGCCATCTCAGCCATCTCCTGCACGTTGGTCACCCGTTGCAACGGGATGCGCTGTTTAAGAGTTTCACCGCCATCCTCAGACATGAACAGATTGCCACCCACGGTATCCGCTACATAACCGGGAGAAAGGCCGTTTACCCGCACCCCTCTCGGGCCCCATTCAATGGCCAGGGTTTTGATCAGCATTTCTATACCCGCCTTGGCAGAACAGGCATGCGTTTGGAAAGGCATTGGATTCACCGCTTGTGGCGCAGAGATCGCAATCAGGCTGACATCCGCTTCTGTAAAATGCTCACTGCAAGCACGAAACGTATTGAAGGTACCTTTCAGATCGATATCAATAACTGAGCCAAAGCCGTTGGCACTAAGACTGACCGCTGGTGCAATGAAATTTCCGGCAGCTCCGGCAATGACGATGCTGTAGGAGCCAAAGACTTCAGCCCCTTTCGCGGCTGCAGCTGCCAGTGCATCATAGTCCCGCACATCAGCTGAGCATCCCAGAGCCCGGCCACCTTCCGCCTCGATCTCCGCCTGGGTCGCATCCAGCTTTTCCTGCCGCCGACCGACCATTACAACATTGGCCCCATGACGGGCAAAGTGCAGGGCAATGCCCTTGTTGATGCCGCTACCGGCTCCAGTGATTAGTGCCGTTTTACCCTGCAATTGGTTAGGTTGGAATACGCTGGACATGCGCCACCTCATCATGTTGGTTTTGTTTTTGACAGCCCCAACACTACCAGCAAACGGAAAGCAGGATAATGACTAAAACAAGCAGGTCGCTGAGTTATCCAGCGACCTGTGTGTCTGCGAGGAAAAACGACTGGTCTGAAACGTTAATAGCGAACCACTTTCACGACGTCGGGTTGTGAAACATCGTTTTCATCTTTCATGCCGCAAACCTGGCTGACGGAAATCAGGCGCTTGCTGTCAATGTTAAACACATCCAGATTTTTACAGTGACCTTCTGTAGAACTCACAATGCTGACGCAAAGCGATCCGCACTGGGAATAGGTTTCCAGCCGTTTTGGCTCAAGCATCCAGCGGGTTTTGGTGCCACCGGCAGTGATAAAGTCATGATAGACGCGTTTGGTCACGTTGAAAGGTGTGCCCAGACTGGAGCCCAGCAAGAGCCCACCCACTTCCCCGGTCCACCCTTGAAAGCTGATTTGCACCAAGCCGTTATCGAACTGTTTCACATTCGAATAAGCGATATTCACCATATCCCCACCCCCGAGGTAGTGATAGGCCAACACACCTTCCGCATCAATTCTCAGCACATGCGCATTATCGAAAACCACCCCCAGCAATAGACTCAATTTTGCGTTGTCGCCCCAAAGCACAACGCTGCCATCAGGTCCAACGGACTTTCCATCCACCGTTTCCAGTTCGGAATTCTCGAAAGCCCACTGCTCAACGCCCGCTACATCCATGGTTCTTACGTTATGGTTGCTCTTGTTGAACAATACCGGGCGGCCGTTGGAATCACCGATCAGTTCTTCATTGCTGCTGGTCACAACAAAGCGGCCCACTTCGCTCAACGCGGCATCATAGGAGATCACTTCCCGGCCCAAATCGGTTACCGCCTCAAGCATCAGCCCTTCGTATCCAAATACGGCATTAACCGCCTGGGCTGTCAGGTTTACCAATTGGCTGCTGCCCGCAGCAAAATCGATTAACAACACCCACCCCAGATCTTCATAACTGCCGAACACGGCCAGCGGGCCACCCAGGACGGTACTCACGCCAGCGATGGGCCGGTCACCCATACCCATGCCGAGTGCAACCACATCAAACGGATTGATCTGGTGGGAATTGCTGTCGACCAGCCAAGAGTCGGCAAGCGTTGCTCCCACCAACAGCAATTGCTGATTGGGCAGGTCCACGGCTTGCTGGATATCAGTAACCGCCAGATCCACAACGGTCTCCAGCACGATTACACCGTCTGCATCATAGGTTGTCAGGTGAAGTCCGTCGTCTTGCTCAGAAAGGTGTACGGTATCGCCATTACCATCCGTCAGGACTTCATTCAACGCAGCGGGGTCAACCATTACGTAGGCCATCCATTGCGCCGAAGTTGCGAAGCATCCCAATAGAAACAGAGAGAGGAAAACAGGTAAGGCCACCCTACGAGAAGAGATCAGACTTTTCATCATTATTCCTTTTTATAGTTTTATTAATTCACTCTATTTCGGATCTTGCCGCACAGCAGCACAGACAGCCGACATAACTACGCCTCAATCATTACCCTCTTTTATGGCAATATCAATAGGAGTTTTGCTACCAGCCCAAAACAAAAAAGGGAAGCAATGCTTCCCTTTATCTATGCTATCAGCAGACGCGATTGAGCTAAGGGTCCTGCTTCATCGCTGCGTACACCGCACCGAGCTTAACCGCATCCTCATCGCCTTCACGGATCACCACATCAATGGATACCTTGACCCGCCCTTTACTCTCATAATCCTGCAGAATCCGCTCCCGCTGCTCTGCCGAGATGGTCGTTTGGGCCCTGAGGGTACCCCGCACCGGCTTGAGATACGCCACCTCACCCTTCGCCAGCCAGACACTGGGCAGGTGCCCGGCATCCATCAGCGTCAGGTGCAACGCACTCCACCCGGTCATGGCACCCACGCAATACAGGCTGCCGCCAAAAGCCGTGCCATGGGTATTCAGGTTAGGCTCCAGGGGCGCCTCCACCACAACGGTGGAGCCATCCCAGGAAATCACGTCGATGCCCATATGGGTAATCAGCGGCACCTGCTCCTTGAGCTTGGTGCGCACGTGATCGAGCTTATCGACTGCCGCCATTTCAGATAAGACCGTTCAACAGAGAGTCGGTGTAAGCGCGACGACGCTGGGCTTCTTCCGCCGGGTCCAATTCAACCACCTTCTCATCCGGAGTCACCTTGAACAGGGGTTGGCCCTGCTTGACGATGGAACCATCGGTGTTTTCCAGCAGAATTTTATCGATGGTACAGGCGAAAGGTGCCACGACCTTGTTGAACATCTTCATAACTTCGATGATGTAAATCGGTTGGCCCGCTTCCACATGATCCCCCTCTTCCACAAACAGGGGCGCACCCGGTACTTCGCGACCGTAGAACATGCCACCGCTCACCGCGACGATCTCATCGGCCTTGGTAGCAGGAGGCGGCACCAGCACTTTCATCATGCGGCCCTGCAGTTCTTCGTTATGCAGCGCTTCCGGAATAAAGACTGTCAGGTCCTCGTTCACTTTGAGTTCATAGAAGCCGACCTGATTGGCCAGTTTGGGCAGCGCGCACACCACTTCCATGCCGGCCTGGAAACCCAGGTGAGCCGCCTGAACCTGAGTCCAGGTAGCAGCGTCCAAACCACCTTGCGGGGCGTCTTCGTTCAGCATCGCACTCAACTTCAGCCAATCGGATTCACCCAACTTGGCTTCCAGATCGCGGTAGAATTGGAGGCCGGCCTGCAACACTTCGTTATCGTGTTTCCAGATACACTCGGCTGCCGGCAGGTCAGCCCGATAATCCATGTTCAGGTAGTGATAGGTTTCGTCCAGCACCTGAATAGGGTTGCGGGTCCAGACCACGGTGTCACCGTCGAATTTGACATTGGCTTTGTTCAGGCTCAACCAACCGGAGAAAATGTGGGGGTCTCGGGTCAGGATATCCAGCGCACGCAGTAACAGCGTGTGCTTGCGCTCCATGGAGGTTTCGATGGCCTGCATGGCAGCCTGCAGATCTTCACCCACACCATGAGCCTCTGCAATCTGCTTTTTGTAGATGGCTTTGGCGTGGTTAAACGCGTATTCCAGATCGAAATCGGCAATCGCTTCTTTCAACTTGCCCACCAAGGTGAGGTAAGGCATCACGAACTTGGTGGTGGATTTGGCGTGCACGTTTTCCGCCAGGAACCAATGCACCAGACCGTAATGGAACTGTAAGTTAGTCGCCAGATTTTCACCGCTCATCTTGGTACGACGCAGCAGTTCAGCCATTTCTTCATAGCTGTGCTTGCGGTTTTTACCAACTGATAGCAACAAAGCGATGTTACTGTCGTAGGCGCCTGCCAGATGATATTTGATGAACTGGTTGGTATCCGGGTTACGGGCACTGATGCCCTGATCATCACGGATTTCGTTTTCGATGGGACTGGACCAGTATTCAATGATACCACCGGCGTGAGGCTTCAATGCGGCGTTGGTGGCGTTCAAACGGGCTTCCACAGAAGCACGCTCGCGGGGAATACGCTCCGGCTTGGGCAACTTCTTGCCGTGACGGGCCAACAGGGTCATGGCTTCCACCAAAGAATCCACCAACAGGTAATCGTTGGGATCTTCCGGATTCACGAACTTCAGGGTGTAGCACAGTTCAGATACGCGGTGCTCCACCTGGATACGGGTGTTCATCTCCATGAAGAAGTGGCTGTCTTTGTCGACGATACATTCGAAGGTTGACACAGAATCCAGGCCAACCGCCAGGCCAAAACGCTCAGATTCTTCCTCCATACGTCGCAGGATCGCCAGATCGGTTTTCAGGGCTTCCACTTCACCGCTTTTGCCCGCCGCTTCCGCGGCAGCGATGGCTTCTTCCAGCATTTCGCCGGTGTTGGAGATTTCCAGCAGTTTCTGTTCGTGCATCTGCAGGGAACAGTCACGGGCCCCCAGGGTAGTACACCATTCACCATTACCAATAACCTGGATTTCCTGGTGACGGGTGGTTTCGATGTTGAGCTCAATCAATACGTTCTTGTTGTCGCCCACACCGGTTGTTTTCACTTCCTGCAGAATTTCGATCAGTTTTTCTGCTGCTACGGAAGACGCCTTCTTGATGCGGTCTGCCAACTCGCCGTCAAAAGCCGCTGGCGATTGCAGAATACGCTGACCTTTACCACCGCCACCGCCGATGGCCTTCAGGCGCACGCGGTTTTCCGGGTAACGACCAAAAACTTCCGCCACCCGGGCGATGGCTTCGGCACAGATTTCATCGGTAGTGATGATGTCCATGGACTTGGCGTAGGATGCGTTGAGTACTGCATCGGCCGCATCTTCCAAGGCAACGCTTTCGTCCCAGTTGGAAGCGTCAACGCTCAGGCCTTTTTCTTCTGCCAGCGCTTTCAAACCGGCACGGTCACCAACTTTGGTAATCAGCGTCAGTGAAGTCAGGTTATCAATACCTGGCGTGGTGGATACGTCATTTTGCAAAGCCGTACGCTTGGCTTCGTCTTTTGCACCAGCACCACGTACAGTACCGGAACAGGGGCCGATAAAGTTCAAGCCAGCATTTTCCAGCGCGCTTACCAGGGCCTCATCTTCCGCCATAAAGCCGTAACCGGCAAACACGGAATCGTGACCGTTTTCCTTACAGATGCTGATGATCTGCTGGATGCGCTGAGTACGCTCATCCTTGTCCATACCGGTGTAATCCGGTACCCGGTGCACCATGTCAGGGTTCTTCATCTGACGCAGTTCAGGGGCCAACGCGTTGTTGTAGGTAATGGAATCTTTTTCTGACAGCAGAATACCGTATTCGGTAATGCCCATCTCTTCCCACACATCCATCACTTCCTTACGGATCGGACCACGACAGATGATGAGGGGTTTCATATCGCTACAGTCAAACTGGCTGACCCATGCGGAATCGGTGGGCTTGCGGCGGCGATCTTTGTTCACCAGAGGATTGTTGGTGTAGTTTTCGTTGCTCATCTTCTAAATCCTATAAATTCTCTTCTACCTGGTTGCAGGCTACCGATTAATGGAATTCGCGTTGCACGCCGCCCATGGGCTTGGCTTCATAATGACGCAACAGGAAGTTGAGATTTTGTGCCAGGCTGGAACGCAGGTCGTACGGCATAACCAGCTGGGAAATGGAACCCAGGCTCAAGGCTTCTTTCGGGTTCATCAGGGCCTTTTCGTACATCTGGTTGTACATGGCTTCCTGCTGTTTCACCCATTCCGCCACTTCGGCTTGCGCCTGTTCCCGCGCCTGGGCTTCAGTACCACCGGCCGCCTGCAGCTGGGTAGTGCGTTCGGCAATCTTGCCTTTAACCGCTGCCCGTACGGCCGCCAGTTCCTTCTTGTAAACGAATTCTTTACCGGCATTACCCATTACCGCCAGACGGGTGGTGGGCAGTGCCAGTACCACGTCAGCGCCGGTGGCGTAGCTGTTAAACGCGGCATAGGCGCCACCGAAGGCGTTACGCACGATCAGCAGTATACGGGGTGTACGCAGATCGATGATGGCGTCCAGCATGGCACGACCGGCCTGCACGATACCGTTACGTTCCTGATCGGTTCCCGGCAGGAAGCCGGTGGTGTCTTCGATGAAAACAACGGGAATGTTGTAGACGTTACAGAAGCGGATAAAACGTGCGTTCTTGTAAGATGCCGCAATGTCGATCTGACCGGAGGACACTGCACTGTTGTTGGCCACGATACCGACAACGTTACCGCCCATACGGCCGAAGGCACAGATGGTATTCTGGGCGCGGTCAGGCTGGAATTCAGTGTAATCACCGTGATCGCAGATCTGCTGGATCAGGATACGGATATCGATGGGGGTGTTGAAACCGGATGGCGAGTTAAACGCCTTCTTAAACAGGATGTCCGCGTCCCAGGTTTTACGATCCAGCGGATCGGACGTCTCCAGGTACGGTGCCATGGTGCTGTTGTTATCCGGGAAGTAACGCAGCAGCTCTTTGGCTTTGCGCAGGGCAGACACTTCATCCGGCACCACGAAATCGGTTACACCGGACTGGCCGTGAACACCGGGTCCACCCAGCTCATCAGCCGTAACGTCTTCACCCAACACGGATTTAACAACGCCCGGACCGGTCAGACCAAAGAATGTGTCCTGGGGCTGAATCATGAAGCTGCCCTGACGGGGCAGGTAAGCACCACCACCGGCGTTGTAGCCGAACATACACATGATGCTGGGCACCACACCGCTGATTTTACGCAGCGCGGTGAAGGCCTCTGCATAACCGTCCAGACCACCCACACCCGCAGGTACGAACGCACCGGCAGAATCGTTCATGCCGATCAGCGGAATACCACGCTCACCGGCCATTTTGATCAGGCTGGCCAGCTTGCGGCCGTTGGTGGCGTCCATGGAACCGGCACGCACGGTGAAGTCATGGCCGTACAGGGCCACATCACGACCGTCAATGTTGACGATGGCGGTGACGATGGAGGCACCATCCAGGTTCTTGCCCCAGTTCTGGTACAGCACAATGGGATCTTTGTCGGTGAGGACACGAATCCGTTCCCACACAGTCATCCGCTTTTTAAGATGCTGCTTTTCAATGGCTTTGACCCCGGCAGCCGTCTCAGGACGCTGCATGATCTCCCAGCCTTCTTTCAGGGATTCTTCATAGATACCGGGTTCCCGGACTATTTCACCGGGGATCTTGAATTCTTTGGTTTCCGGTTCGTGAAAGGGGTTTTCCAATGATGGAACAAGCTTCTTCTGTATTCCCATGCTGTTACACGCTCTTTGGTTGAATCGCTGGAACTGTTCGCGGCTTTTCAGCAGTCTTGGGAGAGGGATCACCTCAAGCCAAAACCGGGATAGCAGAAAAACCTATTTAAGATCAGCGAGTTGTGTGCCGATATTAAAAAAATCTGTTTCTTGAGGGTGCTGCATTATTCAATCGAGCGACCGCGGAGTCAATCACCTGAACGCTCATCCACACTGATGAAAAACAACACAGATGTCGCAGGACACACGGAATTGAGGTGACACAATACCCCATTGAATTTACGGGCATTTTACGTTTCCCCAAGCCCCCCAAGGACAAAAAGGGCCGCCATTATCCCACAGTTATCCGCCATTTTCAGCTTTGGATTTTCGGCGCCCGAAGCCCCATAATCCGCGCCATGAATGTGATACTGATCCATCCCCGGGAATGGGGGCAAAACACGACAACCGGACAGCTGGTTCTGCGTGACGAGCGCTATCGACACATCCGCGAGGTGATCAAGCCGGAGCCCGGTGACCAACTGCGGGTGGGCCTGTTGGGAGGGTTGCTGGGGAACGCCCGCGTGGAAGCGATAGACAACCACTCCATCAGCCTGCAGATCCAGTTGGACAGCGCGCCGCCGGCACCGCTGCCGGTGACGCTGCTGCTGGCTTTGCCGAGGCCAAAGGTATTGCGCCGCACCCTGCAGGCCTGTGTCACACTGGGGGTAAAAAACATCTATCTGATCAACAGTTTTCGGGTGGAAAAGAGCTACTGGCAGACTCCGTTTCTGGAGCAGGGCCCATTGCAGGAAACCCTGTTGCAGGGACTGGAGCAGGCCCGTGATACCGTGCTGCCGCAGGTCCATCTGCGCAAGCGCTTCAAGCCTTTTGTAGAGGATGAACTGCCGGTGCTCCTGCAGGGTAAACTAGGCTGGATCGCCCACCCCACTGCGGACGCCCAGCCCTGTCCCAGTGGCTTGGTTGACCCCTGTTTATTGGCCGTGGGACCCGAGGGCGGCTTTATCCCTTATGAGGTGGAAAAGCTGGTGGAAAACGGATTCCAGACCATCGGTCTTGGGCCCAGAATCCTCAAAGTGGAGACCGCTGTACCGGCTTTATTGGGCAAACTTTTTGTGTAACAAATCTTATACTTTCAGATTCAAACCTCCATATCTTAAACCTTAAAGGCACTGAGGATGGTTTTCAGCTGACTGGCCTCCGACGCCATGTCCTCACTGGCCCTGGCCGTGGCTTCCGCCTGGCGGGTTGCCTGATCCCCGGAATCACGGATGTCATGAATGTTCTGGTCAATTTCGTGGGCCACCTGGGCCTGCTGGTTGACGGAAAGCGCAATCTGGCTGGTCATCTCCACCACGCTGTTGAGATCCTGGCGTATCTCGTCAAACACGGCCCCCACCGCCCGGGAATCCTCCACCGTTCCCCCAGCCACCTCGCTGCTGTGGGCCATGGCCGCCACGGCCTGTTCAATCTTCTTCAGGAAGTTATCAATAATGGCTTCTATGTTACCCGTGGAATCCTGGGTACGCTGGGACAGGGAACGGACCTCATCCGCCACCACCGCAAAGCCCCGGCCTTGTTCTCCGGCACGGGCCGCTTCGATGGCGGCATTCAAGGCCAGCAAATTGGTCTGGGCCGCGATGGATTTGATCTCATCAATCACCTGGGCAATCTTCTGGCTGTCCCGGGCCAGTTCATTGATAGTGGTACTGGTGAGTTGGATATCCTCCGAAAGCGAGCTGACCTGACGCAGGGTCTCCCCCACCTGCTCACTGCCCTGACGGGCCTTGTCACTGGTGGTACCCACCAATTCTTCCGCCCGCTTGGAATAGTCGGCCACGCCCTGCACGGTGTTGGTCAGCTCGCTGATGGCGGCTGCCACCTGTTGGGTTCGGCCGGTTTGCGAGCTCATGCCAGTGCTGCTTTCCCGGGAATAGCCCCTGACGTTGTCGGCCAGCTGCGTCACCTTATCGGCGCTGGAAGCCACTTGAGTGACCAACTCCCGCACCCGTTCCGTACTCAGGTTAAAGCGCATGATAAGACGCCCCATTTCATCATTGCTGCGCTGCTCCAGGCGAACCGTCATGTCACCCTCCGCCATGCGGGCGGCAGCACCCCGCACCTGCTCAATGGCATCGTTAAGGGCCACATAGAACGAGGCATAGGCGTACGCCGTAATTAACAGGAGGGAGACCAGGATCAGACCAATTTGGGTGGCCCCGGTCCAGAGCGCCCTTTTCTTGTCATCAATGCTTTGTTCCGCCAACGCCAGCAATTTCGCGCCAAACGCCTGCTGCTGTCCGATCTGTTGGGTCATGTGCTCAAAGAACGCCTGCCAACCCAAGTCGAAGGTGGCAGCCATCAGTACCTTGCTGTCCACAAACTGACGCTGGGCCTTGAGCCCTTCCTCCAGTTTCTTCAGCTCACCGGCCATCGCAGCGCCGGCCTCCCCGGGCAGGGCATTGGCCACCGTCACCGGAAATTCCTCGCTGAACCGGTCCAGGCTCAGCAGCGCTTTGTCCAGGGCCTCCAGGGTGAATCCGTCCAGATAGGTATAGGTCAACCCATAGGAGCCTATGGCCCGCAATCGGCTGTTGATATCACTGAGCTGGACCAGGTGGCGGGTCAGCAGATCCAGCATGCCCAGCACGCTTTTATCGCTTTCCAGGTTGAGGCCACTGGTCTCATAAACATACTTGATCAGCGTCAGCAGCTGCCCCGTTGGACCACTCATGGCCCGATAGGTGAGCTCCGGCCCCTCTTCATTGTTTACCCCCACGCTGGCGAGCCCCTCCACCCCGCGGCGTACTTCCTGCAATTTGGCCTGGAATTCAGCGTCCTGAACCAGGGGCTCGGGACGCGCCGACAATGCATCAACCGCACGCAACACCTGATCCGTGACCTTGCTTTCCATGTTGCGCACGTCTGCCTCACGGTGAATATTCGACACCACCCGCAAATCCCGCTGCTGCGCCATTAATCGCTTGATCTCCAGCAGTTCCGAAATCAGCCGCAGCCCCTGCTGCTCCTGTTCGGCACTCTGTATTTCCGTCAGGGAATCCCGTACCAGCATGCCGCTGAAGGTCAGCAGGGGCAGGTAGAACAACAAACTGATTAGGATGAACTTCTTGGCAAAGCTTACCCTGGATATCAGGGCTATCCCCGGCGCCAACAACGACTTCATAACCCCACCTCAACGATCAGAATGGAAACGCACCCTATTCAGTATAGTCAGGGACAGAAATTCACCAGGTTGAACAAACTCTTGGTCTATTCTTTATAGAATTCGACAACAAAACGGAGTGAGGGAACATGGATCTGAAGGAAAGTCTGGACATCGCGGAGAGCTTACGTCGCCAGGCCCGCAAGGCCGTATCGAAATTTCAAACGGAGCTGGACCTGAAAGGCGGTCTGGTGGACGCTATGCGCACCTACGGCGAAAGTGCCCTGTATGGCCGCATCATGCTGGAACACCTGGAGCCAATCTTTAACATGCTGGAGCAGGAAAATGCTGCCCAGGCCGAAAAAGATCTGACCCGCTACCTGGGGGAGCGCACTGAATTCCTGACCGGTATGAAGCCCTGGGTACCCAGCTCCACCGATATCATGGATAACCTGCTGAACATGGTGAATGCCACCGTTATTGCGGATTTGATCGAGGCCTTTAAGGAGTAAGGGCCTCTCCCATTGCTGGCCCAATGTCGGCCCATTGTCGGCCCATTGTCGGCCCATTGCCGGCCCATTGCCGGCCTAGCTTTCTGCAATAAATTGTTTCACACCGACACACTAAATTCCGTTATGCTCCTTGGAAGACCCAATTCTTGTAAATAATGGCCACTTCAGGCCGTTTAGGGCAAGTTCGAGGCAAATTTGCCCTTTCTTAAAACAAAAACAGAGATCAAGCAGAGTCAAGCAGACTGACTTATGTTGTTGAAGACCAAGTTCTACGCACCCCCGATTCGGGACGATGCCATTCTCAGGCAACGCCTGTTGATGCGCCTGGGGCAACCGGCCAAAGGCCAGCTGACCCTGTTTCACGCTCCCGCAGGTTACGGCAAAACCACACTCGCCAAACAGTGGCTGGACACCCTGGGTTGCTCCCATTCCTGGCTGTCCCTGGATTACCAGGATAACGACCCCCAGCGCTTCTGGCGCTATGTGAGTTTCGCCCTGGACCGTCCCCTGCCGCAGGATGAACAGAAACTCCCCCCGGAGGATCACATTGTCCGCCTGCTCAACCACTGGCAGCAAATGGACGACAGCGTGCTGCAGGTACTGGTGATGGACGATTTTCACTGTATCCAGGATGATGCGGTGCTGGAACAGGTGAGCTGGTTTCTGGACCGGCTCCCACCCAGCCTGCATGTGGTGATCACGTCCCGCAGCCAGCCACTGATTCATATTCCGCGCCGCCGGGTGCAGCAGAAACTTACCGAGATCACAGCGCAGGAGCTTTGTTTTCGGTCCGCCGAGACGCGCCAGTTTCTGGAGAACACCCTGCATCTGCAGCTGGATAATCACAGCATTAACGTTCTGCATAACCAGACTGAAGGCTGGGCCGCCGCCCTGCAACTGGCCGGCTTATCCATCAAAAGCGGAGATCAGCCAACCAGCCAGTTGATGGAGCGCAAACACGACCAATCCATGATGGATTATCTGGCTGAGGAAGTGCTGGCGGGACAGCCTGAATACATCCGGCAGTTCCTGATGCATGTCACCCAGATCCGGCGCTTCAGCTTGCCCCTCTGTGAGTATGCTCTGGCGGAGCTACCGGAGTGCCCGGTGAAAGACAGCCTGGAGCATCTGAAGAAGCACAACCTGTTCCTGATTCCCCTGGACGCAAGCGGGACCTGGTTTCGCTTCCATGACCTGTTCCGGGAAAACATCCAGAACCTGGCACGCCAGTTAATCCCGGACTCCCTTAAGATTTTTCTGCACCAGGCAGCTCAGTGGTATGTCCAGGAGGGGGATGACGAGGAAGCCATCTACTGCTTGCTGCAGGCACAGTTATGGGATGAAGCCGCCAGCCTGATCGAAGAACTGGGCGTATCCCGTATGCTTGCCGGCAAGAACGAGTCCCTGAACTGGTGGCTGAGCCGTCTGCCATCGCAGGTGGTAACGCAGCGTCCCAAACTGGCGCTGGCCAAAGCCTGGACCCTGTTCTGCACCGAACGCGTGGTGGAAGCAGAGCCCTATCTGGACCAGGCAGATCGCTCACTTCAAGGCCAGGATCAGGAAGCGCTGCGTACGCAGATATTCCTGTTCCGGGCGCACATTGCCCGTTTCCGCGGCCAGGATGAAGCAGCAGCCCACTGGTCGGAGCTGGCCATGGAGCACTCCACCAACAAACAGCATCAATTTAATGCGGTTACCCTGTTTGCCATGGGGTTGGAACAATTCCAGAGTGGTCAACAGCAGTCGGCCCGCGCCTATCTGGAACAATCACTGGAAGCGTCTTACACGGAAGAAAATTACTTTTGCGCGCTCTCCGTTTCGGTCCTGTTGTCCCATGTGTATTTCCAGTGTGGCTTCACCCCAAGAGCGCTTTTGCTGTTGGATCAGGTACGCGCCTGGATCAAAAGCAATGGTGAATGTGAAGACCAGCTCGATCGCTGGCAGAACATTATGTACTTCACCATCTATCATGAAACCCGGCAGCCGGACAAAGCACGGCAAGCCATAGAACCGTTATTACAGCACCAGCGGGAAGGGGCTGAAAACGGTCACAGCGCGCTGATCAATCTGATGCGTTCGGTATTGAATGCCAACCAGGAAAACTGGGAAGAAGCGTTGCAACTGACGCAATCCGCCGCCAACCAAATGGCCCAGGATCAGAGTCACTGGTCGGCCATGTCTCCGAATGCCGAAATGATCCATGCCAACATTATGTTGCTGCAGGGCAAGCACGAGCAGGCGTTGGCATGGTCCCGGAAACAAGAAGCAACCTTGTGCGGCAACCGCCGTTACAGCAACGAAGAGGACCGCATTGTGCTGGCGCGTTGCCTGGCACTGGACAACCGGCGTGACGACGCGCTGCGGGAACTTGAAATCGTCATTGACGAAGCCACCCGTCATGGCCGGGTGATCAACAAAGTGCGCGCCCTGCTGGCTGTCGCGATGGTCCATTGTCATTGTGGAGAAATCGATACCGCAGCCAACGTTCTGCTGGATGCCATTGAAGCCATCGACGGCGCCGCTTATTACCAAATGCTGTTTGACGGGCGCCATTTCCTGCAGCCGGCGTTGCTGCATCTAAAGGAGCAAGGGCGTCAAGGCTGGTGGCAGGAGGCGATTCTGGAACAACCGCCTGCGAACACGTCGGCCCTGCCGGAACCTCTGACCAGTCGCGAGCTGGAAGTGTTAAACCTGATTGCGGTAGGGCATAGAAACCAGGCCATTGCGGACACACTTCATATCGCCCTCACCACCACCAAAGCCCATATTCGAAATATTTATGAAAAGATGGCCGTGGGCAGCCGCACCCAGGCCGTGGCCAAAGGGCGCGAACTGGGGCTGATCAGCTGAGTTTCTCACCAGGCAAATCAGGCACTACAGGATATAGGGAATGACCGCCCGGCGATTCTTCGGATACTCGCTGAATGTTTCCTGGTACCAACGGTGATTGGCCAACGCTCGGGGTACCAGGTTGGCCATGGTGAACACCACAAACGACAAACCGGCCAGAGACCAGCTGGCCAGGGCGAATCCGCTCCAGGTAATGATCTCCCCCAAATAGTTGGGCATGGACACCCAACGGAAACCAAACCCATAAGGTATCTGGTATTCACCCGGGTTACTCTTGCGCAACTCCCGTAGCATGCGGTCAGACTTCTTATTCAGGTAATAGCCGAAACCAAACAGGGCGACTCCAATTATAAATCTCGGGTCAGTTAGCCATTCCCGATTAAGGTGTTCCCCGTAATGAGAAATATAGGTGCCGTTCAGGTAGCCGTTGATACCGCAATACAGGGAGCCCAGGGCAATCACCAACAAGGTGGTGCGCGCACCGGGTTTGACTTTGATCTGAAACGGATAGAGAAAGGATCGGTGCATATAGTGCAACTGCCACATCAGCAACAGGATCAGCGGCACCAGTTCGAATGCCCTGGCACCAGTGAAGTAACAATAAAAAAACACCAGGCTGGCAGGCGATTCCATTAACACCCAGCCCAGCCGCACCGGAATGGTCGGACCCCAGCCGCTGCTTTGATGACGGCCGTAGGGAGCATTGACGAACAGCAACAGCAGCACGGTTATCGCGGCGCTGGCGAACACACCGATCAGCAAAGCATTAAAGACAACGTTCTCTGTCATGATCTGGCCGCTCGCTGCAACACAATGGCAATCAGGGTAAAGACGGTGAATTCACCAATGGGCAGCGCCAACAGTTCCTGAAACGGCCCATGGGGAAACATGCTCGTTCCCAACCGCATCAGCGCCAGCATCCACATCCCGAGGGCAGAGGCTCGCAACAACGACTGTCGGCTAACGCCCCGACCATCAAACTGGCTGATAATTTTACCCCACACCATAAACGCAGCGCCGGCTGTCGCCAGACTGTAGAAAACCATACCGGGCTCAATCAACCCAGCCAGTTGCAACGCCGCTTTGTTTTGGAACAACTCCGGCATAGGCAGATAGACCAGGTAGGTCACCCACAAACCGACACCCAATATCTTTAAGGTCAAAGCAAAAATCTTGAAACCAGGGGAAGTCATCGACTGCCCCTGGTTTGCGCTGGATACAATGGAATTCATGCGGCCCGCCTTATGCTTCCAGCGCTACGTTTCCGCCCGCTTCGGTTACTGACGGCTCTGCCATTTTTTGTTCCGGAATCGGATTAAAGGCATCCACCGAATAGGTTTTCTTCTCGTTCCAGGTATCCGGCACGTCGGCAATGTCCACATAGAACTGGTTATACCACTGACGCAATTTATGGATGGGGCCGTCACCATCACACAACACCGGATTGTCCACCCGCACCTTGGTATGCCAGAACTGCACGTCCTCAAAGAACGCTTGTTGGGTCAACTCTACGTAACCTTTTACCATGGCATCGCTATCCGCCTGACTCATACCAGGAAACAGTTTCACCATCACACCGAAACGCAGATCAAAACTTTCTGTGGAGGTGGGGATATGGCTCACCAGCAATTTGGAATGCACCGGCACACCGTTCATCTCACCACTCATCTCCGTGATCATGTACGCCGGACCATAGTAAGTGGCTGTCGTGGTCAGGATGGAATCCCCGGCCAAGCGCGGGCTTTTACCTTCCATATGCTGTACACACATGTGTTTGTGGAAGGTGTTTTCAAACTTGAGCGCTGCGGACGCGTGCACCGGGCCGAAGTGCGCCTTGTCTGCCATGTTGTCCACCAGCTCACGGCAATTGGTTTCAATGGGGATCAACACCACTTCCCAATCCGACCACTCTCCATTGCCATACTCTTCAATCACCGGTGGCAGTTGGTCCTGAATAGGCAGATTGTGTTCGGGGTCATGGTAAACGTAAGCCAGGCCGTTACGTTCCAACGTCGGCCAGGGCTTGATGCAGGCCTTGGCCGGAATTTTTTTGGCGTAGGGAATATCATCACACACACCATCCTCTCCCCAACGCCAGGCATGCATGGCACAACGGATGGAATTGCCTTCTACATAACCCTGGGAAAGATCCGCGCCCATATGAGGACAGTAGCCATCCAGCACGATTAGCTGGTTATCCTGGCCCCGATAGGCCACCAGCTTGCTGCCAAAATAATTCAATGAAACCGGCTTGCTTGTATAGTCTTCAGCCTTACCCAGGCAATACCAGCCACGGGCATAACGTTCTTCCACCGGGGCTGCCTCAATTTTTGCGTACTTGCTCATGATTCTCTCCTCTGGGCGCTTTTTTATTGTGATGTGTACGACACAAGAGCCACTATAACTCGATAATAAAATTAAGTATACACCGTATACTTAATTGCCTGAAATTCCCTGAGGTCTTAACGCTATCAACGCCCTTGTAATTTTGCAAGCATAATGCAAATATACCTTCATAATAACAATCAGATTACAGAGGACAGACCATGACCGATGCAGCCCACATGAAGCAAACCGTTGAAAATTATATGAAAGCGGTCAGTACCGTCGACCTGGATCTGATCCGGGACATCTATGCGGACAACGCCACCGTGGAAGACCCAGTGGGTTCTGAACCCCATGAAGGGATTGAGGCTATTTTGAAATTCTACGGCGCCATGAAGGGCATGGGCGTGCAGCTGGAACTCACAGGGAATCCGCGCTGTGCGGCAAATGCTGTGGCGTTTCCGTTCCAGGCCAAGATCGGCCCGATCACCATGGAAATCATTGATGTGTTTGAGTTTGATGCCGATGGCAAAGTGATTTCGATGCGGGCTTATTGGGGGCCGGAAAACCGGTCTTGATTTACCTACTACTTAATTATAATTGGGATGGCCAGATGCAAAGCGCAGGAGGGGCTCTGCTTTCTGGACATTCTCACGCCGCCGAGCATCGCAAAATCAAACGGATACAGGCAACGGCTGTCTGAGCGCGTAGCGCGAGTTTCGTTGCCGCCGTTTGATTTGAGAAGCGCAGGGAAGCCGCAGGCCAAGTGTCATGACCAGAAAGCAGAGCCCCTCCTGCGCTGACGACGCAATCACTACATCGCTGACCGTGAACCACCATCAATAAAGATATCTTCCCCATTGATGTAGCTGGCTTCACTGGATCCCAAAAATGCCACCAACGCCGCCACTTCTTCCGGCTGCCCCTGTCGGCTCAGGGGATACAGATTGGCCAGCAGACGCTTGTTAATATTTTCCGGGAAACGAATATTTTTCACCAACGGCGTCGCGATACCACCAGGGCACACCACATTGGCACGAATACCATCGGCTTCAAATTCCTGCGCCATACATTTGGTAATGGCCGCCACTGCCGCTTTCGATGCGCAATAAGCCGTTTGATAAGCGGTCATCACCTTTGCATTCAAGGAGGCAAAATTAATGATATTGCCCTTGGTTTTGCGCAGATGAGGAATGGCTTCCCGACAGATGATGAAGGTGCTGTTTAAATTGATATTCATGATGCGATTGAAGATGTCGGACGTCAGCTCTTCCAGGTGATAGAACCCGGCAATCCCGGCCGCATTCACCACCACGTCCAACTGGCCAAAGGTATCCACGGCACTTTGTACCAACGCTTTGCAGGATTCTTCTTCCATGGCATTGAAGGTCACCGCGCGACACACACCACCGGCGGCATCAATCTCTGCGGCTGTAGCCTGATTGCCCTCTTCATTCACATCCCCCAATACCACCTTGGCGCCTTCTTCCGCCAGTCGAATGGCGGCTGCCTTACCCATGCCGGAAGCAGTTCCGGTTACCAATACGACCTTGTCTTCATAGCGTTTCATTTTTGTTTTACTCCAATATTCGCATGATTAAACTGCAATTAAACCGCGTAGCCACCGTCAACAAACAACAACTGCCCGGTCACATATTTGGATCGGTTGGACGCGAAGAATGCGGCGGCTTCGGCGATGTCTTCCGGTTGACCAAAATGCTTGATGGGCAAGGTCGCCAACACGGCTTCCTTCCAGGCCGCATCGAATACACCTTCGGCTTCCAGGCGTTTGAAAATGCCGGTTTCGATCACACCCACGGCGACGCTGTTGGCACGAATGCCGTGCACGCCTTCTTCTTTTGCCAGATACTGTACCAATGCTTCATTGGCTGCTTTGGGTGCTACCGATAATACATCCCGCGGTGGTGTGCGGCCCAATCCGGCTGAAGAAATGTGTACCAACGAACCACCTCCATGGCTGCGGAAGTGGGGAATAATATTCTTCACAATACGAAAGAATCCGTTCAAGTCCCCTTCAATCACTTCTTCCCATTGTTCATCGGTCACTTCGGCAAGAAAAGGCTGCTTGATATCGGAGCCCGCTGCCACCACCACACTGTGCAAACGGCCATGGCGGTCGGTAGCATCCTGTATAGCGGATTGAATCTGTTCCTTACTGGCAATGTCCACCTGATGGATGGTGCACTTCACCCCCAGCTCAGCGATGGTGGCCGCGGCCTGTTCCGCCCGTTCCCTGTTGGAACGATAGGTGATGGCCACATCACTGCCGCCCTGGGCGATGCGAGTGGCAATCGCTGCACCGATACCACCACTGCCACCGAATACCAGACTGGCGCCGTTATCGAATTCTGCCGTTAGAGTCATGTCCCTGTCCTCTTTATTCTTGTCTCATTATTAGGCCTGAACGGCTTGTTTGGTCGCCGCAGACGGACTGCCTTTGGGGCGACTGATCAATGCCACATCCTGTTGCCTGGCCGCGTGTTTCGCCGCCAGATAGCCAAACGTCATGGCCGGCCCCAGGGTAGCCCCCGCACCGGGGTACTTGCTGCCCATTACTGAGGCTGCGGAATTACCAATCACGTACAAACCGGGAATCACTTCACCATCCTGGTCGATTGCGCAGCCATTCACATCCGTCAGCACACCGCCTTTGGTGCCGATGTCACCGGGATGGATCGGCAACGCATAAAATGGCCCTTCGGCGATCGGTGCAATGCAGGGATTGGGACTGGTGCGGGCATCGCCGTAATAGCGATCGTAATAACTTTCACCCCGATGAAACTCCGGATCCTTGCCGGTCTTGGCGTACTCATTATTCTTACGCACAGTGTCTTTCAAGCCTTCAGCGTCCACACCAATTTTTTCCGCCAGCGCTTCGATACTGTCCGCTTTAACCAGTACATCCCACACCCGTTTGGCGATGCGGTTATCCGGCATGGAATATCCGGGTGGAATGGGACCGAAGGGAAATTTCTTGCGAAAGTTAGCATCAAACACCACAAATGAAGGAAAGGTGGGTTCTTCCGGTTTGTTCTGGGTGTAAAACGCCAAACCGGATTCCAGATAAGGTGCGGCTTCATTCTGGAAACGCTTGCCCGCTTTATTCACGATGACCAAACCCGGAAGGGAGCGCTCTGCGAATATCACATAGGGGCGATCCCACTTGGGGATTTTAACCGAGGGTGCCCACCAGGCGTGCTCCATTAAATCGGTCTTGGCGCCGATGTTCATGGCAGCCTGAATACCGTCACCCGTGTTATTAATCTGGGAACCACTCCACTCCGGATTGGTGGGTTGCGGCAAATACTGTTTGCGCATTTCCAGGTTGTGCTCAAAGCCTCCGGCACCGATCACCACGCCCTTGCGGGCCCGGATACGCAGCAACTTACCGTCTTTTTTCACTAAAGCACCCAGCACCACGCCATTATCTTCGATCAACGATTGCAAGGGTGTGTTTAGCCAAAGATCAATGCGCTGCTCCAGCATGGACCAGCGTAAACGCCCGATTAATGCGTTACCCATGGTCAGGCGACGGGAGCGTTTGCCTTTTAAGCGCCCGGGAATATCCAGGTAATAACGCAGGGCCATCATCACGGCGGTGAACATCCAGCCCTTGGCCTGGGTGAGGAAAGCACGACCTTCTTTCATGGTCATGGTGAGCTTGCCGGCCACTAACACCTGGGGAGGCGGTTCCCGCAATTGCAGAAAATGTTGCTTCAGGTGTTTGGCACTAACCGGCAACGGCTGATGGGTGCGATGGCCTTCCTTGCCGCCGGGCATTTCCGGGTAGTAATCCGAATAGGGGACGGATTCAAAGGACACCCGACTGTGACGGGCCATGTACTGCAGCATCTCCGGAGCCTGTTCCACATAGGTCCTCAGGCGATCTTCCGAGACCTCATCACCAATCACCGCTTTCAGGTACTTCAGGGCTTCCTGTGCCGAATCCTGGGCACCGGCCGCCCGGGCATAATGGCTGTTGGGAATCCAGATCCCGCCGCCGGACATAGCAGAAGTGCCGCCGTACTGGTCACTTTTTTCCACCACCAGCACCTGCTTGCAGCCTTCATTACGGGCAACGACGGCCGCGGTAAGCGCGCCGGCCCCCGACCCCACCACCAGTACGTCCACCTCCTGATCAAATGGGCCGTTTTCCTGTACAGTTTGGGGAGTGGCTGCCATAGGGTCTCACCTCTGAATTATGCTGTTTTTATTATCTCCATTGCCGCATTATAAGTTTTCAGCTCATTTATGCAATAATATTGCAAATTAATTGTATATTTGGTTTGCTATAACCGTTCCCTACAAAAAGAACCAAAAAAAAGAAGATCCAAAACAATAACAGGAAGCATGCCATGCAGCCGGAAGCAAACAGCTATTTACAAGGCCCAACCACCCAACCCCTATTGGAAGAGACCATCGGCCAATGTCTGGATCGAATGGCCCACACCTATCCAGAGCGTGAGGCCATCGTGGTGCGTCACCAGGGTATACGCTGGACCTATTCCGATTATCTTAAGGAAATCAACCGGCTGGCCACTGGGCTGTTGAACCTCGGCATCAAGCCTGGCGATCGGGTGGGCATCTGGGCCCCGAACAGAGTGGAATGGTGTCTGACCCAGTTTGCCACCGCCCGCATCGGTGCCATCATGGTCTGCATCAATCCGGCCTACCGCCTGTACGAACTGGAATACGCTCTCAACAAAGTGGAATGCAATGCCATCATCACAGCGCAGAGCTTCAAGACCAGTCACTATCTGGACATGCTGAACCAGCTGGCGCCAGAGTTGAAAACCTGTGCGCCAGGGCAGCTACAGGCGGCAAAACTGCCGCACCTGAAAACGGTTATCCGCATGGGGGATCAGACATCCCCGGGCATGTTTAATTTCGATCAGGTCTGCCGATTGGGCACTGAGTCAGACTATGCACGGATGCACTCCCTCAGCCATCAACTGAAGCCCTCTGATCCCATCAACATCCAGTTCACCAGCGGTACTACAGGTAGCCCCAAAGGGGCGACCCTCACCCACTACAACATTCTCAACAATGGCTATCAGGTGGGTCAGGGTATGCATCTAACCGAACAGGACCGACTCTGCATTCCAGTCCCGCTCTACCATTGCTTCGGCATGGTGATGGGCAACCTGGCCTGCCTCACCCACGGCGCCACTGCCGTCTTCCCCAGTGATGCCTTTGATCCTCAAGCCGTGCTGGAAACGGTACAGGCTGAACGCTGCACCGCACTGCATGGGGTTCCCACCATGTTCATAGCGGAACTGGATTTCCCGGAATTCGACCAATACGATCTGTCCTCCCTGCGCACTGGCATCATGGCCGGCAGCCCCTGCCCCGCGGAAATCATGCGCAAGGTGATCGCCAATATGCATATGAAAGACGTCACCATCATGTACGGCCAGACCGAGACCAGCCCGGTGAACCACATGACCGCCATTGACGCCCCCCTGGACAAACGCTGCGAAACCGTCGGCAAGGTGGGCCCTCATCAAGAAGTGAAAATCATCGATGCCGAAGGGAATACCGTCCCCCTGGGCACAACAGGCGAACTCTGCTGCCGGGGTTACTCGGTCATGCAAGGCTACTGGAACGACCCGGTTAAAACCGCCGAGACCATTGATGATGAACAATGGCTGCATTCCGGCGACCTGGCGACCATGGACGCTGAAGGTTATGTGCAGATTGTCGGTCGGATTAAAGACATGATCATCCGCGGTGGTGAAAACGTCTATCCGCGGGAAGTGGAAGAGTTTCTCTATACCCATCCGGACATTCTCGACGTCCAGGTCTTCGGGATTCCCGATCCGAAATATGGCGAGGAGATCTGTGCGTGGGTGAAAGCCCGCTCAGGGAGTCAGTTGACTGAGCAGGCCATAAAAACGTTCTGCAAAGACCAGATCACCCACTTCAAGGTGCCAAGACATATTCGCTTTGTGGAGGAATACCCCATGACGGTCACCGGCAAGATCCAGAAGTTCAAGATGCGGGAAGCCATGGTGGCGGAACTGGAGCACCAAAACGAGCCCGCGTAATGTCGTCCAGCGCACCTTGCGCAGTACTTTTTGCAGAACATTTGCAAAATTCGCTACAATAGCGCTGCTTTATGTGGTTAGACGCCATCCACATTGTTCCCAAACACAGGATTATTCATGAGCGCCACCAAGACCAACAGCTTTATGCAGGCCGGCTCCCGGGGCAAATCCCGCCGCGGTCGTACCCCATCCATTGATATGGAGAAGATCGAGAACGCCGTCAGGGAAGTGGGCGCCCAAATGGAAGACATTTCCATGAAGGATGTGGCGGACTTTTTGGGGGTAAACGTCACCACACTGTATCGCCATGTGGGTGGCATCGATGGCCTGCGCCGGATTCGCGCATCCCTGTCCCGCAGCGACCTGCCGGCACTACCTGCCACCAAAGGCCATACCTGGCAGAGCTGGCTCAAGGTATTGGCGGACTACTATCGTAGCGCCCTGCTGCAACATCCGGATCTGTTGGATTTCGTTCAGGCAGCCCTTGATCCGGACTTCCTTAATCTGGAACAGGAAGCCAGTATCCTGGTGCAATACGGCTTTGAGCCCAGGGCTGCCCTGTTGGCCCACAGCTTTTTAATCACCACCATTACCGGCTATGTACAGCAGGAACTGCAGACAATTGAGGAAGCCCGCAGCGGATATGCGCCCTATTACAGTCGCCTGTTCCAAAACCTGGATGCCCATCCCGACCGGCTGCCTACCCTGAGCCAGGTTAATCTGAGTCAACGGGATCTGGACCGGGATGTGAACTTCAAATCCATCATTCACTATGCCATTGCCGGTATTGCCTGCCAAAAGGGCGCCCCTAGTGACCCGGAAAAAGTGTTGTAAGCTATAGCTTTTCCAATTACGAAGCTTATATTCCGTATCCATTGCCCTAGAACTTTTGCCTTAGAGGCCTGCAACCCGATGGCTGCCAACAGTAACCGTAAGAGTGCCCTGTCCCACGACAAGATCATCAACGTCGCCTACAAACTGGCGAAGAAAGATCCCGTAAACGCCATGAGCATGCGCAAGGTCGCAACGGTGTTGAAAGTCACCCCCATGGCGATCTACAAATATTTTGAAGACAAAAATGACCTGACCGCCGCCGTCATTGATAAACACATGCTGGAAAGCCGGCTGGTGCCAGATGAAATCGATCCCAGCCAATGGCACGACTGGATACACACTTCTTTCCTCCGCATGTGGGATGCCCTGGCCAGCGCACCCAATATGATCCGCTACATGACCCAAGCCACCAGCTTTGGTCCGGCGGTGCTGCGCTGGCAGAACGAAACCCTGGGTGTGTTTATCAACGCAGGCTTGACACCGAAGCAGGCGCTCACCGCCCACGCGGCCCTGTCGGAGTTGGCCACCGGCAGCAACATTCTGATTCCGGTGCGGGAAAGGGGGGTGGAGACCGTCTTTCCCAGCGTCTGGAGCGCGATTAAAAACGGCACCACACCAAACCTGGAAGACATCGCCAAGGCGCAATCCACCGTGGAAGAGTACCCATGGCTGCTGATGTGCGGCCAGGCCATGATGGAAGACATGCAGGACAGCCGGCGGGCCTTCTGTAATGAAATGGAATTAATATTGGATCGACTGGCATTGCAGATACAGGAAAACAAAAAGCAGGCGAGGAAGAAATAGCACTGTCTCCTCGTCCAACCGTTTGCCGAGCATTTTGTAAACAGCGAATAATGGGGTTTCAGGTACCCGGTTTTATATAGTCCGGTAAAGCGTCTACACTTAGTCCAGTAAAACAAAAACGAATGGACTCGGAGACGGCTTCATGAACGGAGCGACCAAAATTGATCTGGTTAACGCCGAAACCTTTACCCCGGCGTCCCATCCTGAAAGTAATGCACCCTGTCTGAATTGTCGTCTGAGCGAATATTGCTTACCTGCATTATTCGCGGCCAGCTCGCAAACGCAGCGGGACCATCTATTGAAATCGCTGGTCAGACAGCAGGAAGCCCATGTCCTGAAACGTCAATATCTGTTTCGCCAGAACGATCCGTTTAACACCCTGTACATCGTGCGCTCAGGTGCGGTAAAAACGGTGTTGTTGGACAGCAGTGGATGTGAACAGATTACCGGCTTTTACTATCCGGGTGATTTGTTCGGTCTGGATGGTATCAATACCCACCACTATGCGACCACATCCATGTCCCTGGGTAATGCCACCGTGTGTGCCGTGGACTTTCCCAAGTTGGAAAAAATCAGTACGTTCGTGCCCTCCCTCCAGCATCATGTATTCCGCATGATGGCCAGGGAAATTGAGCGCAACCAGCGGGTGATGTCCATTTTGAATCATAAGACCGCAGAGCAACGGGTCGCCTTTGTACTCTTACGCTATGCGCTGCATCTGCGTCGCATGCAGCATACCACCCAGGAATTCACCATTCCCATGTCGCGCAAGGATATGGCAAACCACCTGGGTCTGGCGGTGGAGACCGTAAGCCGGATTCTTTCACGCTTTCAACGCCTTGGGATGCTGGAAATCCGGGGTCGCCAGGTGTCCGCCATGAACCTGGCCGGCCTACAGGAGCATTTTGAAAATGGTGATGAACATAGCATGCAATAGCATGCTCATCAGTCTATGCCCAGCCCAGCCCAGCCCCGCCTTCTGTTAAAACACTTCGAACAAACCGGCGGCACCCATACCGCCGCCAATGCACATGGTCACCACCACGTATTTAACACCGCGGCGCTTACCTTCCAACAATGCATGACCCACCATACGGGCACCGCTCATGCCAAAGGGATGACCGATGGCAATGGCGCCACCGTTGACGTTCATTCGGGCCGGATCGATTTCCAGTTTCTGCTGGCAGTAAATCACCTGAGAGGCAAACGCCTCATTCAATTCCCACAAACCGATATCATCGACTGTCAGGCCATGACGGTTCAGTAGTTTGGGTACGGCGAACACTGGGCCGATGCCCATCTCATCCGCTTTACAACCTGCCACTGCCAAACCTCGATAAGCGCCCAAAGGACTCAAACCCAGCTGTTCGGCCAGCTTGGCGTCCATTAACAAGGAGGCGGAAGCACCATCCGATAACTGGGATGCATTGCCCGCAGTGATAAATTTACCTTGTTTTACCCAGTTGCCGTCCTTCCATACGGGCTCCAGAGCCTGCAAACTTTCCAGGGTGGTACTGGGCCTATTGCATTCATCCTGCGCCAGGGTCACTTCTTCATAGGTGGTTTCTTTGGTTTCCTTGTTGAAGTTGGCCTTGGTCACGGTCATGGGAATGATTTCATCAGCAAACAGCTTATTCTGTTGCGCCGCTGCGGTGCGCTGCTGACTCAAAAGGGAATACTCATCCTGCGCTGCCCGGGATATGCCATAGCGTTCCGCTACTATTTCAGCGGTTTCAATCATGGGAATGTAAGCCGTGGGATCGATGGCCGTCACGGTTTTCGACACATTACGAAAGGTATTCTTGTGTTTGTTTTGAGTGAGGGAAATAGACTCTACACCGCCGCCGATACCCACATCGTATTCGTTACACATGATGCTTTTCGCTACCGTCGCAATGGACATCAGCCCGGAAGAACACTGACGTTCGATGGCCATGCCGGCAGTAGTTTCCGGTAAGCCACCAGCCACTGCACACAGGCGACCAAGATTATAGGCCTGGGTCCCTTGTTGGGCAGCGGCACCGAATACGCAGTCTTCCACCAGACTGGGATCAATACCAGCTTTCGTAACCACTGCATTAACCGTGGCACCGCCAAGAGCAGGCGCTTCCGTATCATTAAAAGCACCCCGGAAAGATTTCGCCAACGCGGTGCGGGCTGTGGCAACAATAACGGCTTCACGCATATCAATTCACCTGTGTTTAATTCAATTATCGAAATAGTTTTATTCGGGATGTTGTTACTCAGGAAAGTAGCGGGAGATGGTATCCACCACACAGGCAGGCCGGTCCCCACCTTCAATCTCGACGGTAACCCGAATCACCGCCTGAACCCCACCTTTTACCTGTTCTACTGATATCAGTTCACCCACGCCACGCACCCGTGAGTTGACCTTCACCGGTGCCGGAAAACGCAGTTTATCCGCACCATAATTCACTCCCATACTGATGCCCTGCACATCGATAATTTGCGGCAGGAACATATTCACCAGTGACAACGTGAGGTAACCGTGGGCAATGGTGCAACCAAAGCTGCCGTGTTTGGCTTGCTCAGGGTCCACATGAATCCATTGGTGGTCGCCGGTGGCATCAGCGAATAAGTTAATCCGATCCTGGTCGATGGTGAGCCACTCGCTTGCGCCCAACTGTTGCCCTACAGCCGCTTCCAGATCTAAAGGCGATTTAAAAACTGTGGTCATGGTGAATCCTCTTTATTCTGTAGCGATGAAAGGCTATGCATGCTGACTGGAGCAGGAGAGAATTTCGCCGGTCATATAGCTGGAATAGTCCGACGCCAGGAACATCATGATGTTGGCAATCTCCCAGGTTTCCGCACCACGGCCATAGGCCTCCCGTCCTTCCAGTTCCGCCAACAATTCAGCCGGTGCCGATTTCTTCAACATGGGATGAACCGCCAGCGAAGGTGACACTGCATTGATACGCACGCCAAACTCAGCCGCTTCCAACGCCGCGCAACGGGTTAACGCCATCACACCGGCTTTGGCGGCGGCATAATGACTCTGCTCTTTCTGCGCACGCCAACCCAATACCGACGCGTTGTTCACGATCACACCGCCCTGGCCCCGTTGTTTCATGGTTCGCATCATGGCCCGGGTCATACGCATGGTACCGTTTAGTGTCACATCAATAACCTTGAACCATTCGTCGTCATCCATTTCAATCAAGGTACGGCTGGTACCCAAACCGGCGTTATTGATCAGTACATCCACGCCACCGAGTTTTGCTTCAGCAAAGGCAACCAGTGTTTGCACATCGTCTTCCGCCGCAACGTTAGCCACTTGGCCAAAGACCGCATCCAGCCCGGTTTCCGCTTGCAGGTTCTGCACGGATTGCTGCAGGCGCCCTTCGTGAATATCGCTCAGCACAATGCCGCGACAACCTTCTTCAACGGCTTTTTTCGCCGCGGCGAAACCGATGCCTGCACCGGCTGCTGCGGTAATCAAGACGGACTTACCCGCCAGCAATTGATGCCCCGCCACATAGGTTGGGTTATGAATGTCCATGATCTTCTCCTGCGAAAATTCTGTATCTTATGACCCAGACTCTTTAAGGCCTGGGCTCTTTGGGCATACCCAGCCCACGCTCGGCAATGATGTTGCGCTGTATTTGATTGGTGCCACCATAAATCGTATCGGAGCGAACGAACAGGTACATGGCCTGCAGACGGCTCAATTGATAAGGTTCTGCTTCCAGGATCTGGCTTTCCGGCCCCAACACGTCCATGGCCAGCTCCCCCAGTTCCCGATGCCAGGTGGCCCAATACAATTTATAAATCAGCGCTTCCCGTTGTAATGCGCCATCGCTTCCGGCCTGACCGGACAACATCCGCATGGCGTTGTAACGCATGATTTTCAACTCAGTATGCGCTTTGGCGATACGCTGGCGGATCACCGGGTCCTGGGCCGCGCCATTCTCTTTGGCAACGCGTACAATTTCGTTGAACTCGTTCTGGAACTGCATCTGCTGACCCAGGGTGGAAACGCCCCGCTCAAAGCCCAGCAGTCCCATGGCCACCTTCCAGCCTTCACCGGGGGCCCCGACGATATCCTCTGCAGCGCAGACCGCATCATCGAAAAACACTTCGTTGAATTCGCAGGTGCCGGTGATCTGTTGAATCGGGCGGACTTCCACACCGGGTTGATCCATCTTCACCAAAAAGAAACCCAAGCCTTTGTGGGCTTTAGAATCGGGATCGGTGCGGGCAATAACAAAACAGTAATCCGCTTCATGGGCCAGTGACGTCCAGACTTTCTGGCCATTGATCACCCATTGCTGCCGGTCCTGGTCAAAGCGCGCCTTGGTTTTGACATTGGCCAGATCGGAACCGGCACCGGGTTCTGAATAACCCTGACACCAGAGTTCCTTACCGCTGACGATGCCGGGCAGGTATTTTTGCTTTTGGGCCTCAGTGCCAAACGCAATAATAGTTGGGCCCGCCAGGCCTTCGCCGATGTGACCTACCCGCCCGGGTCCACCGGCACGGGCATACTCTTCATGGAAGATTACCTGCTGCTCGATGGAACAACCACGGCCCCCCATGTCTTTGGGCCAACCCACACAGGTCCAACCGCCTTGCGCCATTTTCTGTTCCCAGGCATGACGTTGCTCATGGAACATATGCTCATCGCCGGGGCCACCACGAAAACGAATGGGCTCGAATTCATCGCATAAATTATTTTGCAACCAGCCGGCAATTTCTTTACGAAACGCTTCGTCTTCGGGACTGAATGTCAGTTTCATAGTGCGCCCTCCTGAAGCGATAGATCCTGGTCCAGTCCATCACGATCTAACAACAGGGATGCCAACCGTTCCCGGTGCCAGGCCCCGTTACCCAGATAATGTTCCGAGGCTTTGGCCCGTTTGAAATACAGGTGCACATCGTATTCCCATGTGAAGCCCACACCACCGTGGATCTGAATGGCTTCACCGGCATTTTTGAAAAATGCGTCGGAACAATAGGATTTGGCAATGCTGGCCGCTTCACTCAATGCATCAGTGTCGATTGCGGCGTCGTTTGCAAGAGCCTCCATGGCTTCCTGAGCAACACAGGCAGCGTAGTACACACCGGAACGGGCCACTTCCACCCGCAGCATCATATCCGCCGCTTTGTGTTTAATGGCCTGGAATCCGGCAATGGTACGACCAAATTGGGAACGTTCCTTACTGTAGGCCACCGTCATGTCCAGCACTTGCTGGGCGCCACCCATTTGTTCCGCAGCGAGCGCGATCGTCGCCAGGTCCAGAATGGTTTGTAGTTGGCACCCGGCCCTGCCTTCCTCACCCAAACGATCTTCCGGGGAGATCTTCAGACCGTTGACGGTGACAGTACCCTGACGGCGGGTTTGATCCATGGTGGGTAACGCTTCCCGCTCGATGCCAGCGGTGTTGGCATCCACGATAAACAGACTGATGCCATCACTACCCTCGCTACCGTCCTGTCGTGCTGCCAGAATCAAGAATTCACTACTAAAGGCGTCCAGCACGTAGCGGTACTCTCCATTAAGCACATAAGTGTCGCCCTGTCGTTGCCAGGTGGCGTCCACCACATCACAACTCCAACCGCCACCGCGACGGGAAATCACTTCCCCACCAAACGCCAGCGATGCGGTTTTGCCCTCAATGAGTCGCGGCAACCAAGTCTGCTTCTGCTGTTCACTACCTACAACCAGCAGAGCATTGATACCAAGGCATACACTGGTAAAGAAAGGCGAACACAACAGGAAACGCCCCATCTGCTCCTGCGTGGCCACCAGTTCCACATATCCCAATCCCATGCCGCCGTACGCTTCCGGTGTGTGAATCGCCTGCCAGTACAGGTCACGGCAGATGCTGTGCCACAGCGATACATCATAACCGGTGGCTGTGACCATGACGTCGCGAATGGCACCTGATGTTGAGACTTCCCGCAGAAACGATTCCGCTGTATCGCGAATCATGTTCTGCTCTTCGGTAAATGCGAATTCCATGGGGACTGGCTCTCTCCTCTTTTAACAAAGAGAAAATCTAAATAAAAAAAGGGAGCCATGTAACGAGGGATAGAGTTACTGGCTCCCCAAACCCAAACTTTACGCGCCGTACACCTGTTGCGCCGGCGTCTCTTTAGTTAACAATTCATCCATCGCAGCGGACAATTCTGCAGGTTCCCAGCGAGCTCCTTTGTCCACGCCCTCCGTGGTACGCCAACCATCGGCAATGGAAATCTTGCCACCGGCCACTTCAAATACCCGGCCACTGACAGCGCTGGACTCTTCACTACACAACCACACCACAAGCGGCGCCACATTGGCGGGATCATAAAAGTCAAAGCCACCGTCTTCCGGCTTTTTCATCATCTCGGCAAACACATCTTCGGTCATACCGGTACGGGCTGCTGGAGCCAGAGCATTGGCGGTAATGCCATAACGACGCAATTCAGCTGCCTGATTCAAGGTCAAGGACGCAATGCCGCCTTTCGCCGCAGCGTAATTGGACTGGCCGATGGAACCATTCAAGCCGGCACCGGATGAGGTATTAATTATTCGGGCATCCACTTTCACACCCTGTTTGCTTTGGTCACGCCAGTAATGCACCGCATGACTGCTGATACAGAAATGACCTTTGAGATGAACCGACATAACTGCGTCCCAGTCCGACTCGGTCAGGGACGCAAACATGCGGTCCCGACAAATACCTGCGTTGTTCACCACTGCATGCAAGTCGCCAAAACTTTCCAAAGCCTGTTTAACCGCATTGGCAGAGTCTTCATAGTTTGTAATGTCAGAATTATTTGCTACGGCCTGACCACCTGCTGCCACAATAGCATCCACTGTAGATTGTGCGGCCGCCGCATTGATGTCGTTAACGACCACTTTGGCGCCTTCAGCTGCCAGGGCTTTGGCATAGGCTGCGCCCAGACCACCTCCGGCACCGGTGATGATTACGACGCGGTCTTTACATAAGGATGAGCTTGTCATGATTGGCTCCCAATAATTTTTTCTTTTAGTTGACTGCTACAGTCGTTCAATAATGGTCACATTCGCCTGACCACCGCCTTCGCACATAGTCTGCAATCCAAAGCGACCGCCGGTACGTTCCAGTTCATGCAACAAAGTGGTCATCAGTTTGGTTCCCGTTGCGCCTAGGGGATGCCCTAGCGCAATCGCCCCGCCATTCACATTGGTTTTGGCGTGGTCGTAACCGGTTTCTTTCAGCCAGGCCATGGGCACGGAGGCAAAGGCTTCATTGATTTCCACCAGGTCAATGTCGTTCAATGACATGCCCGCTTTCTTCAACGCATACTCAGTAGCGGGAATCGGCGCCGTCAGCATCCAGATGGGATCTTCGGCCCGCACAGAAATATGGTGAATGCGTGCTCTGGGTGTCAGGTCATAACGTTTGAGAGCGGCTTCGGACACCAGCAACATGGCTGAAGCACCATCACAGGTTTGCGACGACACACCCGCAGTCACTTTGTCACATCCAAACAGGGTTTCCAGTTCCGCCATTTTTTCCAGAGTGGTGTTGCGCGGCGTTTCGTCCATGGTGACCCCTTCCAACGGCACGATTTCTCGATTGAAACGGCCTTCTTCAATGGCTCGTAATGCACGTTGGTGGGATTCGTAGGCGAATTCTTCCAGTTCACGGCGGGACAGGTTCCACTTATCTGCAATCATTTGCGCAGAACGGAACTGTGTGGGTGGCTGATCACCGTAACGGGCCACCCAACCTTTGGAGCCGGTGAACGGATCGGTAAAGCCCAAGGGCTCTGCTGCCATCATGGCTGAGGAAATGGGAATCTGTGTCATGGTCTGCACACCACCGGCCACCACTACATCCATGGTGCCTGACATGATGGCCTGGGCAGCAAAGTGCACAGATTGCTGGGACGATCCGCACTGGCGATCAATGGTGGTGCCGGGGACTTCATCGCTGAGCCCGGCAGTCAACCAACAGGTGCGGGCAATATCACCGGCCAACGGACCAATGGTATCCACACAACCGAAAATCACATCTTCGTATTCGTTGTCGGGAATATTGTTGCGTTCCACCAAATGTTTTAGCACATGTGCGCCCAAGTCGGCGCCGTGTACATGGGCTAGGCCCCCTTTACGCCTGCCGGTGGGACTGCGCAGTGCATCTACTATGTAGGCTTCAGCCATGATTGTTGCTCCTAAGTCTTTTTTGATCCGGTGCTCCGAATCCGTTCAGAGGCAGAAAACAATTCGGGTGAGAATCGCTACAAGCACATCCCTGCACCCAAAACACTCGCGTTGCTCGCGGGGTGGGCTCTGCGCTCGACAGCGGCCGTCCTTGGCCGCTGACGTTCTCTCCCGAATTGTTTTCTGCCTCTTCTCTCATTTCGTGCTCGACCCTGCTCACCTATCCCTGCTCACCAAAGGTCTTATCCGCTCCGATCTTCGCATTGGGGTTCATCAACCACTGGTGCAAACGATTTTTATGGAAGCCGGAATGGCCCCAGAACTTATCCAGCGCCCAGGCCCGTTTCATCCAGATGTGCAGGTTGCACTCCCAGGTGTAACCCATGGCACCGTGGGACTGAATGCTGTTTTTTGCCGCCAGAAGAGCAGCCTCTCCCGCCGCCACCTTGGCATGGGAAACCGCAAAATCCGCATGCACCGGCCGTTGACTGACGGTATACGCCGCACGATACAACGCCGGTTTGGCAAATTCGGTTTTCACCGCACAATTGGCCATATGATGTTTCAACGCCTGATTACTACCGATGGCACGCCCGAACTGAGTTCGATCAGAGGTGTACTGCACTGTCATGTCCACCATGGCTTCTGCCAGTCCGATCAACTGCGCTGCTGTACCCAGAGCGCCGCGATTCAACGTTGCAGCCATAGCGGATACACCGGGTGCACCGTTTACCAAACGGGTTTCCTCTTCCGGACGCCATTCCACTTTGAACAGGCGGCGACTGGGATCGACACTCTGCATGGGAATCAACTTGACCCGTTCCCGTTCCACCAGGTGAAACTCATTACCGCTGGGCATTAACAGGTAATCCGCCACATGGGCATCACTTACAGTGGGATTCACCGCGTGACCCACTGCGATTCGGCGCTCCCCGGTGGCAATTTTTTCCAACAGGGTTGCGCAACGGGCATCCCGCTCCGCCTGACAGGCCAACAGGGGTGTGGCCACCAAAGCGGTTTCCACCAAGGGTTCCGCCAATGCAACGCGACCGCACTCCTGAGCCAGCAACACAAAATCCAGTTCGCTCATACCCAGGCCACCGAACTGCTCCGGTACCAGCATGGCGGTCAGTCCCAGCTCCACCATTTGTTGCCACAGGTTATCTTCACGACCGGTCTCAGTGTCCCAACCGCTGCGCAGCCGTTCCGGCGTCACTTCGTTCTGTAGGAACTGTTTTACGTTGTCACAAAACACCAGTTGATCGTCGCTGAATGTAAAGTCCATGCCTAGCTACCTCACTTATTTGCGTGGCATGCCCAGCAGACGCTCGGCAATGATGTTGCGTTGAATTTCATTGGTGCCCGCGTAGATGGGGCCGGACTGGGCAAACAGGAAACCATCCATCCAGTTGCCGGTATCGGCCTCGATCTCTGTCTCGGCTTTTGCGTCCGGTAGCAACTCTGCGTTATTCGCCAAAATGCGCATGGCCGTTTCGTGCATGTGTTGATCCAGTTCGGACCAGAAGATTTTGTTCACTGACGCTTCCGAACCGATCTTGCCGCCCTTCATCAGGCGCGATGCCGTTTGATAAGTGGAAAGGGCATAAGCTTCCGCATCCATGAAGGATTTCACCACCGCGTCTTCCACGCTGAGATCCAGAATGTCGTTGGCATGGGCACGATAGAGAGCCACCAGCCTTTTGGCGGTTTCCTGGAAACGAGCCGGACTGCGCAACATCAATCCTCTCTCAAAACCGGCGGTGGCCATGGCGATGTTCCAACCCTGGCCTTCGTCACCCAAACGGTTGGCAACCGGCACGCGCACATCATCAAAAAAGATTTCTGCAAATCCGGGCAGACCATTTAACTGAGGGATCGGACGTACGGTAACGCCCGGCGCATCCAGCGGCACCAGCACAAATGACAGACCATGATGTCGTTCGGAATCGGGATCAGTACGAAAAATACAGAATACCCAATCGGCAAACACCGCGCGGGTTGACCAGACTTTCTGACCATTCAACACGTACTCATCACCCTCACGAATGGCCTTGGAACGAATGGCGGCCATATCACTACCGGCACCCGGTTCGGACCAGCCCTGAGCCCACATTTCTTCGCCACTGGCCATGCGGGTAATGAAACGTTCTTTTTGCTCAGGCGTACCATATTCCATCAGGGTCGGCCCCAACAGGAAAATACCGTTCTGATTTACCCGCAGGGGAGCCTGGGCGCGATAGTATTCCTCTTCGAAGATCAACCACTCAATCAGGTTGCAACCGCGTCCACCGTACTCCTTGGGCCAGGTCACCATGCCCCAATTGCCCTTGGCCAGGGTCTGCTCCCACTGCCGATGCTGTTCAAAGCCTTCTGCGGTATCAAAAGATTTCAACGGCGTGGCGGGCACATTGGCTTGTAACCAGTCGCGGACTTCATGACGAAATGCAATCTGTTCCGGCGTGTAATTCAGATCCATACGGTACTGCCCTCACTTAAGACTGCGGGTTAAAGTTGGCGTCGCGCTTTTCCACAAACGCATCCCGGGCTTCCTGAGAATCCTCCACCGTATAAGCCTGCAGGGTGAAACCCTGCTCCCAACGGTATTTGTCTTCCAGGTTGCCGTCTTCAATGCCGGTAAGCGCTTCTTTCGCCAACTGAATCATGGGGGAACTTTTCTCAGCGATCTTCGCAGCCATGTCCAGGGTGACCGTACGCAATTCCGCTAACGGCACCACCCGCTCTACCGCGCCCAAGCGCCAGGCTTCCTGGGCGTCGATAAACTCACCGGTGTAATACATGTAGCGAACTTTCTGCACCGGGAACATGCGCTGCAGATGCGCGCCACCGCCCATAGCACCACGATCCACTTCCGGCACACCAAAGCGGGCACATTCTGAAGCGACAATAATGTCCGCCGCGCCGGAAATACCGATACCGCCACCCAATACAAAACCATGCAGCGCCACAATCACCGGCTTGGGATTGAGATGAATGGATTTGAAGGTGTCGTAGTTACCTTTGTTGACCGCGACAATTTTGCTGCTGTCTGCCGCCAGCTCCTTGATGTCCACACCGGCACAGAAACCTTTTCCTTCAGCACGAATCACAATGACTTTTACCGCGGGGTCTTCACCCAGTTCATCCAGGCGTTTGGAGATGGCAGCCCATTCCTGGCTGTTAAACGCGTTCACCGGCGGTTTGCAAAACACCAGTTCAGCGATTCCGTTTTCGATTACTGTTTCAAAGGCCATGGCAGCTCTCTTTTGTAGAAGTTCTCTGACTTTTTGTATCTGTGTTAATCGTGTTATGCCGTCACGCCATGCGCACAGGTTCTTTTGCAGAAGCCGGGCTTACCGCATCTGCAGGCGAAAATCGCTCCAGTACCTGTTCAGCATCAGTGACAATCCGCTGGATCAGTTCTGACACACTGGGCAAATCATCAATGGTGCCGGCAATCTGGCCGCTGGGCAGGATGCCCTGCTGGGGATGCCCCTTCACCATGGCTTCCTGAATCATCATGGGCGCGTTGGCCGCCATCAGGGTTTGTCCCAGGGTCATGCCATTGTTTTGTTTCATCTTCCAGGCTGAACTCAACATACCCAGCAGGGAACCACCGGTGAGCTTGGTGAATGCCAACCCGTTCACCAGGGCCAGCCACAACATACCCAAGGGAGATTTATTTTCCAGATCCTGCAGGCACTGGTTCAGGATCATCCGTTGCGGCATACCATCCAGTTTTTTGCTGACAATGATCTGCTCGGTTACCGACTTCAGGTATTCCTGTTTGGTGTTGTCCGGCACCGGACATTCACGGGTCAACAAAAAGCGAGTACCCATGGCAATGCCTTCGGCACCGTAGGACAACGCCGCCATCAAACCACGACCGTCTTTGAAACCGCCGGCTGCTACCACGGGAACATCCAGAGCATCGACCACCTGGGGCAACAAAATATTGGAGGATACGGAGCCGGTGTGACCACCCCCTTCGCCCCCTTGCACCACTACCGCATCAGCACCCATCTCCACGGCTTTCACCGCATGCTTCAACGCACCCACAGTGGGGATACAGACCACACCAGCCGCCTTCAGCTTTTCCACCATGGCTTTCGCTGGTGAACGGCTGTAGCTCACCGCTTTCACACCATGGCGAATACAGAGCTCGATGATCTCCGCCGCACCGGGAGAGTACATATGAAAGTTGACACCAAAGGGCGCCTTGGTTTTTTCCTTGATCGCCAGGATACCCTGCTCCACTTCCGCCGGCGTCATCACGGCTCCGGCCAGAAAGCCAAAGCCACCAGCATTGCAGGTAGCCGCCACCAGATTGGGATCGGCCACCCAACCCATGGCGGTTTGGATAATGGGGTACTCACACCCCAATAGTTGGCAGAGACGGGTATTTAATGCAGGATGCGTCATGGTCTGGTTACCGTTTCAAAATCACTGAGGAACCATGACCGAACAGGCCCTGGTTGGCGGTGATACCCACCTGAGCACCAGCCACCTGTCGGGCACCGGCCTGACCGCGCAACTGCCAGGTCAACTCACACACCTGGGCAATGGCCTGGGCGGGAACCGCTTCACCAAAGCAGGCCAGTCCGCCGCTGGGATTAATGGGTAAACGTCCACCCACCCGAGTAGCACCATCGCGTACCAGTTGGGCAGCCTGACCCCGCTCACACAACTGCAGGTCTTCCATCCAGTCCAGTTCCAACGCTGTGGAAAGATCGTAAACTTCTGCCACGCTCACATCCTGAGGACTAATACCTGCTTCCTCATAGGCTTTCACAGGCAACGCCGCACGAAAGCTGTGAGCGTCCACCACGGCAGCAGAATCCGTGGCAATATCCGGCATTTCAATCACGGCAGACGCGTAAATAGGTGTCACCGTGGAGATGGCAGCCACTTTCACTGCATCAACGCGTCCGATTTTGCGGGCGTATTCCAGGCTGGACACCACCAGGGCCGCACCACCATCAGAGGTGGCACAGATATCCATCAAACGCAGTGGGTCCGCTACCATATTGGACGCGGCCACATCATCAGCACTGAATTTTTTGCGATAGCGGGCATTGGGGTTTTCAAAGCCGTGTTCAGCATTTTTCACTTTGACCAGGGCAAAGTCGTCCTGGGAATCGCCGTACATTTCCATGCGACGGCGCGCATAGAGGGCGAAGTACGTGGGGTTGGTAATGCCCAAACGGAAACGTACCCAGTCCGGATCATCCGGTCGATCCCCTTTTTGCGGTGCCAGGAAACCTTTCGGTGTGGTATCCGCGCCGACCACCAACGCCACGTCGCAGGCACCGGACAGAATCTTGCTGCGCGCCGCCGCCAATGCCTGAGAGCCGGAAGCACAAGCCGCATAACTGGTATTCACCTCAGCGCCCTGCCAGCCTAATGCCTGGGCGAAAGTAGCGCCCGCCACATACCCCGGATAGCCGCAGCGCATAGTGGCGGCACCTGAGACGAAACCAATATCTTTCCAGGCCACACCGGAATCAGCGAGTGCGTCACGGGCCGCTTTGACGCCATACTCAGTGAAGTTACGGCCCCACTTTCCCCAGGGGTGCATGCCCACGCCCAGAATTGCAATGTCATTACTCATAGTCATTACTCGCGATGGGTTTCCACTTCCAGGTGATGTGCTCAGCGGCTTCATCTTCGAACAGGGTGTCCAGCACCAGTTCCATTTCCATGCCTGCCTTCAGGTCCGAAGGATTGACACCTGCCACCACCTGACCCAACACAATCATTTTTTCTTTTGCCAGCTCCACCGCAGCAATAGTGAAGGGAACAAAGGGTTCAGCCGCCACATAGGGCGCCGGCGGCTTATACTCAGCGTTGGTGAATGACCAAACTTTGCCAGTGCGGCTCAGTTCCACGTCATCAAACTGGTCACCGTCGCAGGCGGGGTTTTTGCAAAAATTTTTGGCTCGCGGAAAATAATAGGTGCCGCAACTGGCACATTGATTGCCAATCAGGTGGGGCTGGTCTTCATTCAGGGTGAACCAGCCCTCGAGGGCTGGTTGCCTTGTTTTTTTGCCAGCTGCCGCGTTAGTTTCTTCACTCATGTCGTCACCGCTGTAATCGAATTGTCGTGCGCTATGGCTACATCAACTGAGGATTAAGTCATTAGCGTCTGTCCCCAGGGGGGTTATCCTTGATCTGTTTGGCGCGGAAATTCAGTGGGTCAAGCTGCCCGATGATCTCCATTTGTTGAGCTGTCGGCGCCGGGGTTATCGCCACATCACCGGGCACATGAATTTCAAAACCGGTGTTTTCCAATACCTGTTCCACTGACACGCCAGGATGCAAACTCAACAGCTGTAACATATGATTGGGCCCGTTCCAGTCCATGACACACAGGTCCGTAATCACACGACGGATATCAATATCATCAAAGGAATAGCCTTTAGGCAGACGTTCCGGGTTATAACCAATGGAACACACCACATCGCATTCGTCTTCCACGAACACCCGCTTGCTGTGGGCCGGGACGAAAAAGGAATTGGCATGGTTAATGGAATTACCCGGAAAGCCACGCGCTCCTAGCATCTGCACCTTGGGCTGCTGGTAAGTTCCACCCAATGCGGAAATGTTGGTTTGACCATAGCGATCAATTTGCGATGGCCCCACCAACGCGTGCCGCTTGCCGCTCCACACGTTGTCAAAAATTCGCGAGACCCCCATCCAGGTTTCCTGGGCCTGCCCCTCGTGTGAAGATCGGCCACTGACCGGATTTGGATCACTCAACATGAAGGCTTCGGAATCCGTCATCATCATGTCCGGGTTGCAGGTTTTCATCGCCAGACTGGCCGCCAGGCGGGGCAACAGACCAATGCCCGTCGCCAGAATTTCCCCATCGCCACGGAACGCTTCCGCGGCAGCACAGATCATTAATTCGGCCAGGCTGAACTCTTTACATGAGTCTTGTGATGAGCCTTGTACTGTCTGATTCATTCTTGTATCCCGTTAATATTTCTTTTTACGGATCGCCTGGCATTAATAAACCGGTAGCGGTAATTTGCGGATGGCATCCAGACCGCCCACCGCTTGCTGGTAATCTTCTTCACTGGCACCGCTTAAAAACTTTTCCTGATAGGCGGCAAACCCACCCTCTTTTACCGAGTCAGCGTAAGCCTTGAAGTGCTGGGTGTCGAAACCATAGAGCGGATTGCAGGATGAAGGATGGGCACCGCCGGGAATGGGCACCACGCTGTGGGTGTTGGAACGCTCCCAGAACACCTGGCGCGCTTCGTCGCCACCATAAAAATATCCGGTTGCTGCCAGTTCTTCACAACTGACGATGGTGTGTTTGGCTGCACGGGCAAACCAATCATCCATATAATGATCCGGACCTTTGATCTGGCACACACCACGGGCATCCGCACGATCCACATGAATCAATGACACATCCAGATTCAACGCCGGCATGGCCACCCATTCTTTATCGTCGTAAGGGCTTTCCACCAACTTCAGTTCGGGAGCGTTTTTGATGATATCGGTACCCAAACCAATCGCGGTGGGAATATAAGGGAGACGCCAGGCTGCGGCCCTCAAACCCAGCAACATCATGCCTTCGTCCACTTCCATTACATCGATGTCACCTTGCTGGCGAGCGATGCGGAAGTAAGGCTCCAGGGGAATAAAGTCCAAAGACACAAAGGCGTACACCAGCTTTTTGACTTTTCCCGCAGCACACAGCATGCCCACATCGGCTCCACCATAGGACACCACCGTAAGATCGCTGACATCACTGCGTAACAGTTCGCGCACCAGGGCCATGGGTTTGCGCCTTGGGCCCCAGCCACCGATCCCAATGGTCATACCGCTTTTGATGTGGCTGATCGCCTCTTGCGCGGACTGCACTTTATTCATCGATTGGCTCTCATTTGTTCTTAAGTCTTTTTCTTAGGCATCCATTTTTCCCTGAAAAAACGCCAACTTATAAGCGATTCAACAGACTGAAAAAATGTGCCTGAGTGCTTATTGGGCATTATGGGAATTTTGCCTGTCACTAAAATCGTCCAAGTGGACTAGGACACTAAAAGGCGGTTTAGATACTTTTTTCCTTACCATAAAAGCAAGATTACGCAGGCAACTAACACCATGCAGACAGTCATCCAGACGCCCATCAATACCATTCCCCAATTGGTGGATCAGGCCGCCGCCCGTTATGGCGACGCATTGTTTCTGGAAGAAGGCGACACCCGGATCTCCTTCGGCGAATTCGCCCATCAGGTGCGCTCCGTGGTGGCCTCACTGATGGAACTGGGAATACAGCCCGGGGACAGGGTTGCGATCTGGGCACCCAATATCAGTGAGTGGGTAATTGCCGCCATTGGCGCCCAATGTGCTGGCGCGGTATTAGTGACGCTGAACACCCGTTACAAGGGCAGCGAGGCCGCCTACATATTGCAGCAAAGCCGGGCGCGCTTGTTGTTCTGCATCGGTGATTTCCTGGGTTGTGATTACCCGGCCCAGCTTGCTGATGAAGCACTACCTGACTTGGAACACACCGTGGTGTTTCGTGGGGAGAGCTGTACCGGTAATGGCACTCATTATCTGAGGTGGGAACAATTCCAGGAGCTTGGAAGCGGTGTGACCGAAGACACGATCCAGCAACGTATGAACAGCGTCAGCGAGAATCATCTATCAGACATTTTATTTACTTCCGGCACCACCGGGCACCCCAAAGGCGTAATGACCAGTCACGAGCAAAATCTTCGCGCCTTTACTCATTTTGCCGATATTGTCGGACTGCAACCCGGTGACCGCTATCTGGTCATCAATCCGTTTTTTCACAGTTTTGGCTACAAGGCCGGCATTCTCGTGTGTCTGTTAAAAGGCGTGACGCTCCTGCCCCATGCTGTATTCAACACCGAAGACATTCTGCACCGCATCAGCAACGATCGGATCTCCGTTCTACCCGGCCCGCCAACCTTATTCCAGTCGTTACTGGCGCATCCGCAACTGGACCAGTTTGACCTTTCCAGCCTGAAGCGGGCGACTACCGGCGCCGCCGTAATTCCAGTGGAAATGATCCGCCAGATGAAATCCCGCCTTGGTTTTGAAACCGTGATCACGGCCTATGGCCTGACGGAAAGTTGCGGCCTGGTTACCGCCTGCCGCCAGGGTGACAGCGCCGAGATCATTGCCACTACATCAGGCCGTGCGATCCCCGACGTGGAAGTGCGCTGTGTTGATCAAAACAATCAGGAAGTGCCTCGGGGCGAGGCCGGTGAAATTGTGGTGCGGGGCTTCAATGTGATGCAGGGCTACTTTGAAAACGAAGACGCCACCCGGGACACCATTGATGCCGATAACTGGTTGCACACCGGGGATATCGGCGTAATGGATGCGGAAGGCAATCTGAAAATAACTGATCGCCTCAAGGACATGTTCATTACCGGCGGCTTCAACTGTTATCCCGCTGAAATCGAAAAAACCATCGCCAGTCATCCGGACATCATCATGAATGCAGTGATCGGCGTGCCCGATGAGCGCATGGGCGAAGTGGCCAAAGTATTTGCTGTGCGTTCCGACAACAGTGACTTAACTCCGGAAGCATTAATTGCCTGGTGCCGGGACAATATGGCCAATTATAAAGTACCGCGCCAGGTGGCTTTTGTGGACAGCCTTCCCATGAACGCCTCTGGTAAAGTGTTAAAACCCGAACTGAGAGCGCTCTCATAAAACGCTCCCTATAACTGAAAGAATCACCAAAGGAATATAAAAATGAAAATACACAGCCTGGGATACATCGGCGTAAACAGCACGGACCCAAGTCGCTGGGCGGAATACGGCACCAAGGTGTTGGGCATGATGGATGTGACCGCACAGTTGACCAGCGACGATAGCGTGTATTTGAAAATGGACGACCGCCCCTGGCGAATCCTGGTGCAAAAATCCGAGCAGGACAGTTACGCCTTCAGTGGCTGGGAAGTGGCTGGGGAAGACGATTTCACAGCAGCGCTGCACACACTGGAACAAAAAGGCATTCACTTCGAACGGGCCAGTGCCGATCTGGTGGCACAACGACGGGTGCAGGATCTGGTGAGTTTTTCTGATCCGGACGGCAATCGCCATGAACTCTATTGGGGGCCGGTTTCCGATTTCGGCCAGTTTGCCTCGCCTGTGGGTATCAAGTCCTTCATTACCGGTGACCAGGGGTTTGGTCACGTGGTTCTGCCCACCCCCAGCTTCGACGGCTGCTATGACTTCTATAAAAATGTCATGGGCTTTGGGGTGTCCGACCTGATGAAAGTGCGCTTCACTCCAGACCCTGCCGAGCCGGAAAAGCGCCTGTTCTTCATGCATTGCAACGAACGCCACCACAGCCTGGCGATCTTTGAAAGCCCCATGCCCGCCGGTTGTGTGCATGTGATGGTGGAAGTGGACCGGGTGGACGAAGTAGGACGAGCCCTGGATCGCATGAAAGCCCATAACGTCAAACTCACCGGCACCCTGGGTCGCCACGCCAATGACCATATGGTGAGCTTCTACATGGCTACACCTTCCGGCTTCATGCTGGAATACGGTGCCGAAGGCCGCACTGTGGCGGACTGGAGCCGCTATTCCCCCTTCCAGAGCACTGTCAACAGCTTCTGGGGCCATGATTTCAGCGTTGGCATGGAGTAATCACCACATTTGAATTAGGCCATTTGAGGTAGGACATTTCAGCAGCCGGTTGCGACGATAGCATCAGGATAGAAAGAGCCAGAGATTAAGAGAAAGGCATATGACTCAAATACAGTCTCAGACAGACCCAAAAGCGTTTCGTAGCGCCCTGGGGCAGTTTGCCACCGGCGTCACCGTAGTCACCACATTGGATAGCCAGGGCAACAAGATCGGAATGACCGCCAACAGCTTCAGTTCCGTTTCCCTGGAACCCATGCTGGTGCTGTGGAGCATTGCCCGCACCTCCAATGCCTTTGATGACTTCATCAAAGCCGATCGCTTTGCCATCCATGTGCTGAATTCCGAACAACAGGCCGTCTCCAACCAGTTTGCCTCCAAATGCCAAGACCGCTTCTGCAATGTGGAACATGGTGAAGGACTTGGCGGGGTGCCGTTACTGAAAGACTACAGCGCCGTATTCCAGTGTCAGACTGAACATCAATACGATGGTGGTGACCACGTCATCATCGTCGGCCGGGTGCTGGAATTCGATAACCGCGGCCTGCCACCCCTGATTTTTCACGCCGGTCGCTATGCCGATCTGGAATTGCCCGTCGCTGTGTAACCACAGCGGATCAATAACAAAAAAGTGAGAACCAACATGACAGCACAAGAACACAGCCTCCAGGACGTAACCCCAGAGCTGATCATCCAACGGGCGAAAGATATGATTCCCTATCTGCAGGAGCAGGCTCCCCGCGCTCAGGCAGAGCGCAAGATTCCGGATGAAACCGTTGCCAAAATGCAGGAGGCCGGATTTTTCCGGGTGCTGCAACCCAAGCGTTGGGGCGGCTATCAGATGGATCCCCAGGTGTTCTTCGAAGTGCAAATGGCATTGGCAGAAGGCTGCATGTCTACCGCCTGGATTTACGGCGTCATTGCCGTCCACAACTGGCAGATCGCCCTGTTTGATCTGCAGGCCCAGGAAGATGTTTGGAGCGAAGATACCAGTGTGTTGATCGCATCCTCCTATATGCCGGTGGGCAAAGTGGAACCGGTAGATGGCGGCTTCAAGTTCAGTGGTCGCTGGGCCTTTTCCAGTGGTTGTGATCATTGCGACTGGGTATTTTTAGGCGGCGTGGTGCCCCCCACAGCCGACAATCCCAATCCGGATTACCGTACCTTCCTGGTTCCCCGAGGTGATTTCAAGGTGCTGGACACCTGGCATACTTTCGGTCTGCAGGGCACCGGCTCCAACGACATTGTGGTGGACGACGCCTTTGTGCCGGAATACCGCACCCACAGTTCACTGGACGGCTTCCGCGGCACCAATCCCGGCATTGATTCGAAAGAGGTTCCCCTCTACAAGATCCCCTTCGGACAACTGTTCCCACGAGCAGTTTCAAGCTCCACCATCGGTGCCACCCAGGGTGCCATCAACGCCTATCGAGACGTCGCCTCCAAGCGTGTCGGCACCAACAGCGGCTCCAAAACCGCGGAAGATCCCCATGCACAAATGGCCGTTTCCCGCGCCCAGGCTTTGGTGGATCAACTCAAGTTGCGGCTGATGCAATCCTTCGATCACCTGATGGCAGATGCTAACGCAGGCGTACCCACAGACATCAACCAGCGTATTCAATATCGCTATGAATCTTCGGCGGTGCCGGAAGCCTGTTTGGCAGAAGTGCTGGAGTTGCAAAAGATGTGTGGCGGTAGAGCAATTTTCACTAACAGTCCTTTGCAACGATTCGTGTTGGATATCCTGGCGGGTCGCGCCCATGTAGCGAATAACCCTTACCAGTTCGGTCGCAACTATGGCGCCGTACAACTGGGTCTGGAAAACTCGGACTTCTTCCTCTAAGCGGGTGGCCTCATGTCAATGAACCTGTCTCCCCGCGTGGTTTTGGTCACCGGCGCTTCCCGTGGCGCCGGCAAAGGCATCGCCCAGGCGTTTGGTCGTCTGGGCGATATCGTTTACATCACCGGACGCAGCCAGAAAGAAGGCGATGCGCCTCTGCCGGGTACCGTTTATGCCACGGCAGAAGCAGTGACCAAATTGGGCGGTGTGGGCGTACCGGTGATTTGCGATCACAGTGACGACACGCAAGTGGAAAAACTGTTCCAGCAAATCCAGAACGAACGCGGACAACTGGATATTCTGGTGAACAACGCCACCTACCTGCACGATGATCTGGTACTGCCCGGTCCCTTCTGGGAGAAATCTCTGGACCTGGTGAACATCCTGGATGTGGGTTTGCGTTCCAGTTATGTGGCGAGTTATCACGCCGCCAAGATGATGGCGCAACAGAACAGTGGCCTGATCGTCAACACCAGTTCCCCGGGTGCCGCCTGCTACATGCATGGCCCGGCCTACGGTGCGCAAAAAGCCGGTAGCGACAAGATGATCTGGGATATGGCCCAGGACCTGAAAGCCTTTAACGTGGCTTGCGCCTCTATCTGGATGGGCGTACTGAAAACCGAGCGCCTGGATGCAGTGATGGCGGCCGACCCGGAAAAATACGCGGCGTTTTTTCAGATGGCGGAATCACCGGAATTCACCGGCCGCATCATTGATGCATTGTACCGGGATAAAAACCTGATGAATAAAACCGGGCAGGCCTTTATCGGTGCTGAAATCGGCCAGGAATTGGGTGTCTGCGATGTGGACGGTTCGCAACCCCACTCCCATCGCGACATGCTGGGCGGACCTCTGACGTATAACCCAGCAATTGTCCAATAACCTATAAAACAAGGGCAAAACACAATGACAGTGCCAGCTAAACCGCAAAGCCAACAACTCAAAGTACTGAACGATCTCAGCATCAGTTATTGTGAACTGGGTCCTGCAGACGGCTATCCCGTGATTTTTCTCCAGGGCAGTGGCCCCGGTGCCAGCGGCTGGCTGAATTTCCGCTACAACGCCTATGCCTTTGCCGAAGCCGGTTACCGTGCCATCATTCCGGATCTACCGGGGTTTGGTGACAGCGACAAACCCGACACCGATTACACCCTGGATTTTTTTGTAGACAGCGTGATCGGCGTTGCAGATCAGTTGGACCTGGCGCAGTTTGCGTTGGTGGGAAATTCACTGGGCGGAGCCATCAGTCTGGGACTCGCGTTACAACATCCGCAGCGGGTCAGTCATTTAATCCTGATGGGCTGCGGTGGCCTGGAAGATCAGATCACCTACTTCCAAACCATGCCCGGCATTCAGGCCATGACCAAAATCCCGCTGGACTCACCCGAGTTCACACCGGCGTATTTGAAAGAAGTGCTCCAGCTGATCGTATTCGATCCCAGCTTCATCACCGATGAGCTCATCGCAGAACGCTTTCGAGTCCTCCAGAGCCAGAACAGCAGCGTGTTCAAACGTATGGTGATCCCTAACCTGACGGAACAACTCTCTCAGGTCACACAACCTATTCTCGGATTCTGGGGCGGCAAGGATCACTTTTGCCCGGTATCCGGTGCAGAAAAAATAGTGACCCATTGCCCCAACGCACAGATGATTACCCTGAGCCAATGCGGCCACTGGGCCATGATCGAACACGCCGATTTATTCAACCAACGCAGTATTGAGTTTTTGGAATCGAACCCGGTATGAGCCTGACACCCCAACAACGCCAACACCTGGGCGAAGAACTGTTTCACGCCTTGAGCGCAGGGCAAACCCTGGTGCCACTCACTGAGCGCTTCAGTGATATCGACATCGAAGACGCCTATCACATTTCCCAAGCCATGTTGCAGGCACGCTTACATCACACCAAAGAAAAAGTGGTGGGAAAAAAGATTGGCGTAACCTCGCTGGCAGTGCAGGAAATGCTGGGCGTGTATCAACCGGACTTTGGCTTTCTCACCTCGAATATGGAAGTCCCGAACAAAGGGGACTGCACTATCGCCGGTAACCTGATTCAGCCCCGGGCGGAAGCCGAAATTGCCTTTCTGCTCAAGCAGGATTTAAAAGGGCCAGGCGTTACCGAACAGGATGTACTGGATGCCACCGAATGCATTATGCCCTGTTTCGAAATCGTCGATTCCCGCATTCAGGACTGGAAAATAAAGATTCAGGACACCATTGCCGACAACGCCTCCTGCGGTGTTTACGTGATCGGTGATGAACAAGCCAATCCCCATGATGTGGACCTACCCAATCTTGAAGTCACTGTATTCAAGAACGGCAACAAAATCAGCAGCGGCAAAGGCTCTGCTGTGCAAGGCAATCCGCTGACCGCAGTGGCCTGGCTGGCCAACACTTTGGGTGAATTCGGCATACCGTTTAAAGCGGGGGAAGTGATTCTCTCCGGTTCACTGGTCCCGCTGGAACCAGTGGTGCCGGGAGATGAAATGCATATGGAACTGTCAGGAGTAGGCAGCGCAACAATAACGTTCCGATAAGCACGCACAAAGCGGAGGACGGTGGCAATGTCATCATCATTCCACGCAGCCGAGCATCACAGAAACAATCGGAAGAAGGCGACGGCTGTCTGAGCCCGCAGGGCGAGTTTCGGCGCCGCCGATTGTTTCGAGAAGCACAGGGCAGCCGCAGGCCAAGTGTCATGATGATGACATTGCCACCGTCCTCCGCGCACCCCCGAAGTGCGAAAACCACGGACCAATTTTTAGAAGATCACACTTTTTAAAGATCACGAGGACAGACACCATGTCACAAAAACTAAGGGCCGCCATCATCGGCCCCGGCAACATCGGCACCGACCTGCTCATGAAAGCCATGCGCAGCGATTGGATCGAACCGGTCTGGATGGTGGGCATCGAAGAATCCGAAGGCATCAAACGGGCCCGGGATTTCGGCATGAAAGTCTCCACCAATGGCGTGGACGGCCTCGTCCCTCACATGCAAGAAGACAACGTGCAGATTGTATTCGACGCCACCTCCGCCTACGTACATGCAGAGAACTCCCGCAAGGTGAATGAACAGGGCGCCATCATGATCGACCTGACACCGGCGGCCATCGGCCCTTACTGTATTCCACCGGTAAACCTGCAAAACCTGCTAAAAGAAGGCCGCAAGGAAAACGTCAACATGGTCACCTGCGGTGGCCAGGCGACCATTCCGATGGTAGCGGCTGTAAGCCGGGTACAACCGGTGGCATATGGTGAAATCGTGGCGACTGTGGCATCGAAATCCGTCGGCCCCGGCACCCGCAAAAACATCGACGAATTCACCCGCACCACCGCCGGCGCCATCGAAAAAATCGGCGGTGCCAAACAAGGCAAAGCGATCATTATTGTTAATCCGGCAGAGCCGCCCTTGATCATGCGCGACACCGTGCATTGCCTCACCGAAAGTGAACCGGACCAGGACAAAATCCTCGCCTCCATTCACGCCATGGTGGAAGAAGTACAGCAATACGTGCCCGGCTACCAACTTACCAACGACCCGGTTTTCGACGGCAACCGCGTCACCATCTTTTTGCAGGTGGAAGGCCTGGGGGATTTCCTTCCCAAATATTCCGGCAACCTGGACATCATGACCGCCGCGGCCCTGCGCACCGCTGAAATGTACGCCGAAGCCATGTCAAAAGGAGCACTGTAATGAATTTCAAAGGCAAGAAAATCACCCTCCATGACATGTGCCTGCGGGACGGCATGCACCCCAAGCGTCATCAGATCAGTGTGGATCAGATGATTGATATCGCCTGCGCCCTGGATGACGCCGGTGTTCCCCTGATCGAAGTCACCCATGGTGACGGTCTGGGTGGCGCCTCCGTCAACTACGGCTTCCCGGCCGCAACCGACGAAGCCTACCTGGATGCGGTGATTCCCAAGCTGAAACAGGCCAAGGTCTCTGCGTTGCTGTTGCCCGGCATCGGCACCGTGGACCACCTGAAAATGGCGGCCGACATGGGCGTGGGCACCATCCGCGTGGCCACCCATTGCACCGAGGCCGATGTATCCGAACAGCATATCGGCATGGCCCGCCAGATGGGCCTGGATACCGTGGGCTTCCTGATGATGGCCCATATGATCAGCGCCGAAGAACTACTGCAACAGGCATTGCTGATGGAAAGCTATGGCGCCAACTGCATCTACTGCACCGACTCCGCCGGCTACATGTTGCCCCACGAGGTTACCGAGCGCATCAGCCTGCTGCGCAGCAAATTAAAGCCGGAAACCGAGTTGGGCTTCCACGGTCATCACAACCTGGCATTGGGTGTGGCCAACTCCATGGCCGCGGTGGAAGCCGGTGCCAACCGCATTGACGGTTCCGCTGCGGGCTTGGGCGCCGGCGCCGGTAATACACCGTTGGAAATTTTCGCCGCCGTACTGGATCGCATGGAAGCCGATACCGGCGTGGACATCTTCAAACTGATGGCCGTGGCGGAAGAAAAGATCATTCCCATCATGGACCACCTGGTACGGGTGGACCGGGATTCCCTGGTGCTGGGTTACGCCGGGGTCTACTCCTCGTTCCTGCTGTTTGCCAAGCGGGCCGGTGCCAAATACGGCGTGCCCTCCCAGGATATTCTGCTGGAGATGGCCAAGCGCAAAGCCATTGGTGGTCAAGAGGATCTGATCGAAGACGTGGCCATGCAGCTGGCAAAAGCCCAAAGCAACATAAAAGCCAGCTAACCCACTGAATTAGCTCAACCTTTCATCTACACCAAGCTTCAACGCAGAGTGGGAAAGTTTTGGGAGTTTAGAAGTAAGTAAGGTAGTATCGTTGTCATAACAACCTCTAGACTCCCAAAACGATAAGACTTGCCCGAGCCAGCGTGAAATATGGCCATTGAGAAGCAAGCAAAATGAGAAGTGCCCATGTCCCTGAACATCGACAACGTTGCCCTGTCCGATCTGCTGTGCTCCCTGTATGGCTCGGCGGCCTCCTCCCAGGCCACCAACAAGGACTTTCTCACCCGCCTGAAAAACCTGTTGAACCTGCAACATGCCACCCTGATTGTGCGCCCTCCCACCACCCATGATGCGGGCCTGATCTATACCAGCGGTGAAGACAGCGACATTGCCTTGCTGGGCACGGAAGAAGGCAGCTATACCCAGCTCTATGCCCAGGACCCACTGATCAATCTGCCGCTGAAGGACGTGGTTACCCTGGATGAACACACCCCCCGGGCCCAGCTGTTAAAAAGCGAATACTACGAACTCTTCCTCAAGCCCTTCGATATCTATTATATCGCCGGTATTGATTGGGCGTACGATAAAAATTCCCGCATCTCCATCCGCTTCACCCGGGAGAAAAAGCAGGGTAATTTCACCGAGGAAGAAAAAGAATTCCTGCGCTTGCTGATTCCCCACCTTGAACAGTCAGTGGCGTTGGGCATTCAATTGCGTCAACTGGACTCAGAACGCCAGATCTACGCCGACTCCATTGCCCGCCGCTCCATTGGTATTTTCACCCTGGATAAACAGGGCGCCATTCTGCAATCCAATACCAAGGCTGAGCAGTTCCTGAAGGCAGCCGATGGCTTCCACCAGGCGCAAAACAAGATCAAACTCAACAACGGCTCGTTGAATGAAACCTTCAACAAACAGGTCCACGATGCCATTGATCTGGTACGGCGCAACGAGCGGGCTCAAGTCTATGCGCTGTCCGTACCACGGGATAACGGCAAGCAACCCTATCAGCTCTTGATCAAGCCCCTGCCTGTCGCCCCCCACGACGAATCCGATGTCACGCCCTATGTGACCATTCTGATTCAGGACCCGGAGAAGAATCTGGAGATTTCAGTGCGTACGCTGATGGACCTGTACCAGCTCACCATGTCGGAAGCCACCATCGCCATTCTGCTGGCGGAAGGCCACACCACCGATGAAGTGGCGGCTGAACTGGACATCAAAAAGAATACCGTTCGCGCCCATTTACGCTCCATGTTTGTGAAGATGGGGGTTACCCAGCAATCCATGCTGGTGACCTTGGTGTTGACGAGTCTGGCCTCGGCGCAATAACCTATTCGCCTCGAATCACCACACGCATAACAATAAGGACAGTACCGTGGCACTGATTATTCTGGGTATTATTCTCTGGTCCGTGGTCCACCTGATTCCCGCTGCAGCCCCAGGAATCAAGGCGCGCTGGCAAGCCGCCCTGGGAAAACATGGCTACCGGGGCACCTTTGCACTGCTTATTACTGCCTCCGTTGTCATGATGGTAATGGGCTGGCGTCACTCCCTGCCAATCTATCTTTACACGCTGTCCGACCAGATCCACATGGCGACCATCGCCATCATGACCTTCGCGGTGGTGCTGTTTGTAGCCTCCAACCTGCCTTCACGAATAAAACGAATTTTCCGTCACCCCCAATTATTGGGGCTGGCTCTGTGGGCCTTTGCACATCTGTTGGTGAACGGTGATTCCCGCTCAGTCGTATTGTTCGGTGGCCTGCTGCTATGGGCCATTTTGGAAATAATCATGATCAATCGCCGGGACGGGGCATGGGTGAAACCACCGGTAAAAGGTGTATTTATCGAGGTCATCGTCGGTGTGCTCAGTGCAGCGGTTTTTGCGGGATTGCTCGCAGCGCACCCCTATCTCTCCGGCATTAGCCTGGGATAACATCTACGATCACCCCACGTGGGCGGGGTGATCGATGTCCGGTTTGATAATGTCTTTTTCGGCTCCTTCGAAATAGGAATCCAGCAAACGAACCTGCTGCTCGCGGCAACGTTGCGCAAACAGTGCACGGGCAGCTGGCCCCCGCATGCGATGGTACAGGTGCCATCCCAATCGAAAGGGTGCGCTGATCAAGGGATACCAGGGCAAAGCCAATGAGGAAATACCCAACTGCTTGCGTTGCAAAGGCCCCAGTATCAACGCCGAGTTGCTGATGTGTTTGTGATAGAGATAGCGGCGCTTGCGGCTAGCCGCCTTCGGCCGGCGCTCCAGCTCCGGCAAATAACGGGTTAAGGGCTCATTGCGCAACGCTTCCCCCAGGTAACGGATCTTGTCATCGGGCTCATTGTGGGTCAAAAAGGTATGATAGAGCTTGCGCAATCCATCCCGTTCGGTCAGCGCCAGCCACTGCTCATCAAGGCCCAACAACCAGCCGACGTACCGCCACATGTGCATCACCGCTTTCGACTGACCCGGGGTCACCGGCACGCCAAACATGCGCACCCCCATCAAGGTCACCGGACCAAAGGCCAGATAGGTGGCCAGCATGTCCATCTGATTAATCGGCAAACCCCATTTGGCATGTTGCCACTGCGGTTTGTTATTCAGGTTGCGCCGTACCAAAGCATGCACCATGCGTACACGAATGGTGGTAATAAAACCCTCACCAAACCGCTCCAGGCCCTCAGGCTCGGTTACATCATTCAACCATTTTCCGGTTTCTCCCAGGCGCAGCGAGGTTTTCTTACTAAGTGCGCCGGTCATAGCCAATGCCTGGTTAAGAGTATTGAAGTAGGCATACCCCCCCATCAGGGCCATATCCCGCAACACATAAAACGCCACATCACCGGCAAAATGGCTGGAACGAATGCCCTTCTCCATTAAATCCCGATCCAGCCATTCCGGGTCCTGATCTATGTGATGAAAAAAAGCCTTCAGTTCCGCCGGTGCATCAGTGACCGACTCGATTCCCTGCAGCAATGCCTGGTCAAACTGCTTTTTACGCTGCCCGGGATTGCTTTCAAACATCCACGCCACCACGTTGTCCATGGCGGCATCGCCCTGCCACAACGCATCCGTCACCTGCGCCCATTCCTGCTCATCAGGCGCCAACGGCTTGCCGAACACCCAGCGGGCAATGGTTTTCGGAATCCACTGCCGACGGGCCTTGTGCCAGGGTAACGCCCGGCTGGGAACGACTGGGTACTCATCGGTTGAGGTAGCGGAGGGTGGCTGGGGGGAAGAAATGGATACTGCAGCATTTTCCATATCATTGACGCCTGTAATGTCAGTGGACAAAGAGAATCCACCTACTCTAAAATGAGTATTTACTCGTATTCAACTCGCAATTTAAGTCGCACATCATCTTAATAAGAATCAGAGGGTTACCAACCAGGGCTCTGGCTATGCGGAAGGCTCCCAAGCAAAAACGTTCCCGCGAGATGGTGTCCCGCCTGCTGGATGCCACCGCTGCCACCATCGCCGAGCGGGGCCTGGACGGCACCACCACCAACCATATTGCCGAACAGGCAGGTGTCAGCATCGGCTCGCTCTATCAGTATTTCCCCGACAAGGAAGCCCTGGTGGAATCACTGCTCACCCGAATGGGGGAACAGGCGGGACTGCGCTTCCGCCAGCAGGCAAAAAAAGTGGACATCAACGCGATGAACCTACATCAGGTGGCCCTCAATGCGATTCAGTTCGGCATCCTCTCCATCCGCCTCGACCCCGTCATGTATGAGATGATCCGCAACTGGAGCCGGGTACCCATCCATAAATTGCTGGACCCGCTGGAGCGCGCTTTCCTGGTCGCCGCCCAGCCCTATTTCCTCAAGCACTACAGCAACTACCCGATTCATAACCTGGAAACCAAACTGTACATACTGATTAATTCCACCATTTTCACCGCCATCCGTTATGCCGTTCAGGAAGAGTCCATGATCGAGGAAAAGGAATTGGTGGAAACCCTGGCGGATATCATTGTCCGCACTCTGGTACCCGCTGCTTGAATACGGTAATAGCCACTTAATTTTTCCACTGTCATCAAGTTGTCCTATAACTGCCCCATGCTGATCACCGATTCTGCAATGAAGGTGAGCAGCATCCATGATTGGAGCAACCCTCGCGCAACTGCCGCGCCTGTTGCGTTACAGTTTTCTTTCCGTGAGCGACAGCGCCTACCACCAATTTTCCTGGCAGCGCCTGCTGGTCATGTTGTTGTTCTGGCCGCTCTTTCTGTTCTATTTAATGCTCACAGCCGCCTGTTTGTGGCTGGATCATTTACTCTTTCCGGGATTCAAAAAAGTTACCATTAAAGCACCTGTATTCGTCATTGGTGTGCCCCGCAGCGGTACCACGTTTCTGCATCGCTTATTGGCTGGGGATCGGGAGCGCTTTACCACCATGACACTGTGGGAGTTGATCTTCGCGCCCTCAATTACCCAACGCAGAATATGGAATGGACTGGCCGCAGTGGATGCGGCGGTTGGCAAACCTTGCCGACAATTATTGAAATGGACTGAAGACAAAGCATTTGCCGGGCTGGATGGCGTGCACACCACCAGATTGAGTGATCCGGAAGAAGACTATCTGGCATTGATCCCGCTGTTGCAGTGTTTTTTATTGGTTTTGCCATTTGGTGATCCACAATTTTTACAACTCGCTCGCTTTGATGATACCGCCACACCGCAACAAAAATACCGGCTGCTAAATTTCTATCGCAGCCTGATGCAACGCCATTTGTATGTGCATGGCCAACACAAGACCTTTCTTTCAAAAAATCCCAGTTTCACCCCCATGCTGAACACGTTGGCACTGGGGTTTCCTGATGCCCGCTTTATCGCCTGCGTGCGCAACCCCAACCAGGCTGTGCCCTCACAAGTCAGTTCCATTTTAGTGGGAGCCCGCCTGTTCAGCGGTCAGGTGGACACCGCGTGGTGGCGTACTCACCTGATGGATATGTTGGTCTACTACTACCAACACCTAATGAGTGAACTGCCGCAGCTGGCACAAAGGCAGCACTATCTGGTGCGCATGGAACAACTGGCAGCAGAACCACAGCTGACGGTGAACAATATTTACCGCAAATTGGGATTGGAGAGCTCACCAGCGTATCGCGATTGGCTACATATGGAATCAGACAAGGCCCGCCACTATCGCAGTGCGCACCACTATCAAGGTCACCAGCTGGGCATTCCCGCACAAACCTTAATGACAAAATTTCAGTTCGTTTATCAAAGCATGGGTTACGAAGCCGCAGAATAATTTGAAACATCTTCAGATAAACGTCGTAACAAAAATTCCATATTCAAACAGGATACTCACGCTCAATCGGACGAAGGCACGATGATGAACTCAGAACTGCGAATACTGTTTATTGTTGACGCCATTCAGGGACGCAACGGCGTAGGCACCTACTTTCAGGATCTGACCTGTCACCTGCGCAATCGGGTTGGCCAGGTGGAGCTGGTGGCCCCCAGCCTGCATGCGCCTCACCCCTGCCAAGGCGTATCGCTGCCTATGCCGGGCGATGCGACGCAGCAAGTTTTTCTGCCACGGATGCGTCGGCTTACCCAGTTGGCGGTAGACATGAAACCCCATGTCATCGTGGTGCCGGGGCCGGGGCTGTTTGCCCTGGCGGGCTTCTGGCTGGCGTCCAAACTGGGCATCCCGGTTTGCATGACCCATCAAACGGATTATTCCAAACTGGTAGACCTGTACTGGAGCGGCATCACCGGACGATTTGCCCAAACCATGCTGGCCTGGACCAACCTGTTGATGTTCAGGGGCAGCTCCACCATCGCCACCATCAGCCAGCCTCAGGTACAACAGTTGCGTCGTCAGGGTATTCCCCATCCTCACCTGGTGGGGACCACTCTGGCACCGGAATTTGTCGATCCGCCCGTGACCGAGCCACGCTCACAGATTAGAAAAGTACTGTTTGTTGGGCGTCTGGCTGCGGAAAAAAACCTCGATCATTTTCTTGCCCTGACGCAACAAAGACCTGATCTGCAATTCAGCATTGCCGGTGACGGGCCACTGCGCGGACTGGTGGAGGAACAACTGAAGCGCTGTAACAATTTGCAGTTTCTGGGTTGGTGCTCCCGACAAACCGTGCAGGAACAGGTGGATCAACACGATCTGTTGATTCTGCCCTCCGCAGTGGAAGCATTCGGCACCGTCGCCCTGGAAGCCATGGCCAGAAAACGCCTGGTGTTGACCACACCCGCCTGCGGCATTAATGACTGGCAATCCCTGGCCAAGGGGTTAATCACCATGGAACCCGGCGAATCCCTGCTGCAGGCCGTACGCCGTATCGAAACGCTGCCGGCTGCCGAGCGCAGTTATATCTGCCAGCAAGCCCATCGCGGCGCACGGCAACTGAATGAAGAAGCCCTGGACCAATGGCTGTCCGTACTGCAGATTACGGCGAATAAAGCGCACTTGCTGCCACGCCCCATCCCCTCCGCCACGTTCGCAGTTTTGCGTCGGCTGGCGGCGTATCAAACCTGAACCGGCCCATGCTGTCTGCACTGGTGAGTATTCATGATGTAATGCCGGAAACCCGGACTTTGGTGAGTGATATGCTCTACCAGCTGAGTCGACTGGAACGCTTACCGCAGGCCAAAATCACCCTGTTGGTGGTACCGGGCAAGCACTGGTCCCCCCCGGATATCCACTGGTTGCAGGCATTGGCCCGCGACGGTTACCCCCTGGCCGGGCACGGCTGGAGCCATCAGGCGCCTCTGCCACGAACTCTGTACCACCTGCTCCATAGCCTGGTCCTGTCCCGCAACGCGGCGGAACATCTATCCAGGAGCGAGCAGGCGCTGCAGGAACGGGTTCACGCCTGTCACCAGTGGTTCCGGCAACATGATCTTCCCACGCCGGATCTGTACGTTCCTCCGGCCTGGGCCAATGGTCCGCTGAACTGGTTGCAGTGGGATGAAAAGCCATTTCGCCTGTTGGAAACCTTGGGTGGTGTTACGGATCTTGGCAGTGGATACCACCATAAACTCCCGCTCACCGGGTATGAGGCCGATACGATCCTGCGAGCCTGGTTTCTGAGTGGCTTCAACCAACTCAATCTGGCTCAGGCCCGGAACCAACAACTTGTGCTTCGTATCGGGTTGCACCCCAACGACCTGCACTATGCCCTGGGTGCCCAGGCTTTACAGCACATTGCAGGGGTTTCCAATTTCCTCGACTATTCCGCCTTGCACCTTAGTGATTGCGAGACCCAAGACAGCACGGTATAACCCATATCAATTCTTTTGCGTTGGCTATTGGGGGTCGTTGTCGTGCAGGGACAAGGTCTGGTGGGCGTTGTAGTGCTGTTGTTTTTGGCGTTTTGTTTGAGTGAGGACCGCAAGGCCATCCCCTGGAAAACCGCGCTTATTGCCCTGGCAATACAGTGCGGACTGGCGACCGTATTTCTTTACCTGCCCTGGTTTCAGGCAATCCTCCGCGCCGTCAACCGGGGCGCCCTGGCTATCCAGCAAGCCAGCGAGGCCGGTTCCTCCATGGTGTTTGGTTACCTGGGTGGTGCACCACTGCCCTTTGCGGAATCCTATCCCGGCGCCAGTTTCGTGCTGGCGTTTAAAGCCTTGCCCATCGTCATCGTCATGAGTGCCCTGAGTGCATTGTTGTTCTATTGGAAGATCCTGCCCGCCGTCATCAAGGCCGTGGCCTGGCTGTTGCAGCGCAGCATGAACGTCAGCGGCGCAGTGGGCGTCAGCACGGCAGCCAACGTATTCGTCGGCATGGTGGAGGCACCCCTTTGTGTGCGCCCCTATATCAAGACCATGACCCGTTCAGAGCTGTTTATTCTGATGACCGCCGGGATGGCCACCGTCGCCGGCACCGTCATGGTGTTGTACGCCACGCTGCTGGCCGACCTGATCGACAATGCCCTGGGCCACATTTTAGTGGCCTCCCTGGTGAGCGCGCCGGCCGCCATTATGTTCGCCGTCATCATGATTCCCCCCAGCCAGCCCACAGGCGAATCCGCCAACAGCAATGCAGTGACGCTGCTTTCTCCCGCCAACAGCACCATGGACGCCATCACCTACGGCACGGAAGAAGGCCTGAAACTGTTCCTGAACATTCTGGCACTGTTGCTGGTACTGGTATCATTGGTCACGTTGTTCAACAGCATACTGGGACTGCTGCCAGGTGTGGACGGCACCGCCATCACTTTGCAACGCGTGTTGGGTTGGTTGTTTGCTCCGCTGATGTGGGCCATGGGGCTGCCCTGGCAGGAAGCGGTTCATGGCGGACAGTTGATGGGCATGAAAACCATACTGAATGAGTTTCTGGCCTATCTGGAATTTTCCAAAGCTGCTCCCGACACCTTTTCTGAACGCAGCACCCTGATTCTGACTTACGCCCTGTGCGGCTTCGCCAACTTTGGCAGCCTGGGCATAATGGTGGGCGGACTGAGCGCCATGGCACCGGATCGGCGCCGGGATATTCTGCAACTGGGCGTGCGCTCCATAGTGTCCGGCACCCTGGCGACCTGTATGACCGGGGCCTTGGTCGGGCTCCTGGTGTAACCTTGGTGTTGGAACCATTGTTCGCCCTGCATTGGTAGCAATCTGCGCTTTGGTTTACACTGACGCCATAACAATAAATACAGGGTCAGGAAGAGCCATGAATATCAGCTATCACCTATACGATGTGTTTGCAGACGCCCCCTTTGCCGGCACCCAAGTTGCCGTGGTCTCCGCGGATCTACCGATAGACGATCCGAAAAAAATAAAAATTGCGGCGGAGTTCGGTTATTCCGAAACTGTGTTCTATGACTCGTCAAACACCGCCAATCCTTTTTCAGTGTACAGCGCGCGGGGCAAAACAACGTTTGGCGCTCACACCACGTTGGCGGCAGCACAACGGGCCTTTGATCTTGGGCTGGGCAAAGCCACCGGGGACTATTCTTCGTACAGTCTACAGGACGGCGGGGTATCGGTTGACACCTTCCTAGACACCGGCACCACATCGGACGATAAACAGATTCTGTTTGCACGACATTTTGATTTCACTACCGACCGCTATGTACCGGAACTGTCCCAGATTGCTGACGCGTTCAATATCGACGTCAAACATCTAGCCTACTCCCGCTATAAACCCAGGCTGGTGTCGGTGGACTCACCTGTACTGGTGGTGCCCATGACCCGCCCGGAACATGTGCTCCGCGCCCGGCTCAATCCAAACCAGTGGTCATCCCTGTTAGCTGAAGTCTATGCCAATTCAATATTACTGATCGCCCCGGGTTCGATCAGCGGACAATCCGATTTCCACGGCCGCTTGATCACACCCAAGCAGGATGTGGCCGCCTGCCCGCCCATCGGTTCCGTACTGCCTGAGTTCATCGCTTACCTGTGTTGCCATGAAGGCACGGCTACAGGCACACACACCACCAGCATTGACCGCGGCAGTGATGAAAGCCATCAGAGCCTGATTCAGATTGAATTTGATTACAAAGGTGGAAACCAGGCCAAATGTCGCGTGGGTGGCAAAGTTATCCTGATGGCGGAAGGCAGGTTCGTATATCGTTAGGCCGATCCGAATCGGTACTCAGACAATGGAACCCGCTTCCATTATCTGATCAAAAATCGGTGGCAATTCATCGCCGGGCAGGGGGCGATAAAAGTAGTAGCCCTGCACATAGTCACAGCCTTGTTGGCGCAAGTAGTCGAGCTGCTCAACGGTTTCCACTCCCTCGGCGATCACATTCATCTTCAGATCATGGGCCAGACGAATGACCGATGCCGTGATGGCGCGGCTTTCTTCATGATCCGGCAGTTCACGCACAAAGGTCTGATCCAGCTTCAGGTTATCCACCGGTAACGATTTTAAATAAGTCAGGGAGGAAAAGCCGGAGCCGAAGTCATCCAACGACACGTTGATACCCATGCGTCTGAGCTTGCTCAGCATGGTAACCACTTCATCCATCTGCTCCAGAAAGCTGGTCTCAGTGATTTCAATTTCCAGTTGCTCCGGCGGCAGACCAGAATCCTGCAAAGCCTGCTCGACAATATCAATAAAATCTTTCCGCCTGGCCTGGCAGGCTGAAACGTTCACGGCCACCACCACTTTAATACCCTGCCCCGCAAACTGCTGCGCATAGGCACAGGCTGTATTCAGTACCCACAGCCCGATTTTATGAATCAGTTCACTTTCTTCTGCCAACGGAATAAAGATGGCGGGCGAGATAAAGCCTTGCTCCGGGTGCCGCCAGCGAATCAGTGCTTCGAGGCGGACAAAGGTTTCCTCCGCCAGACAAATCTGGGGTTGATAATACAATTCAAACTGGCCCCGTTGAATCGCCGCCTCCAGATCATTTTCCAGATTAAGTCGATTCAGGAAACGGGCTCCAATGGCCGGTTTGAAAAACTGGCACTGGTTGCGGCCAAGCTCCTTGGCATGGAACATGGCCAGGTCTGCGTGCTTCATCAAAGTTGTGGCATCCAGGCCATCGGCCGGGAATAACGCTACACCGATACTTGCCGACAGGCGGAAGTCGGTGCTGTCGATGGTGACCGGCGGTATAAACGAATCCAGCAAACGTTGGGCAATGGTTTCGATATTGCCCAGTTGCTTCACCTGCGCCACCACCGCAAATTCATCACCGCCCAGATGCGCCACGATATCCGTGCGTTTCACACAATGGGCAATACGGGCCGCGAATGTATTCAGCAAAAAATCTCCGGCATGGTGCCCCAAACTGTCATTCACCCGCTTAAAGTGATCCAGATCCACGTAATACAGAGCCAATTGCTGGTGTTGAGTTGTTGCCTGCTCAATCAATTGGGTGATCTTACGCCAAAAGCTGTGGCGGTTTGGCAGCTGTGTCACCGGATCTACATCTTCAAACCGCTCTTGCCCATGATTACCGTAATGGACATCAGTAACATCATTGGCGATACAGATGTAATGGCTCACCGTTCCTTCGGAGTCCAGCACCGGTCCGATATTTAGCCGAATCCATTTTTTCTCTCCGGTTATGCCCTGGCTTTCAAATTCACCTTCCCAATAGGAGCCTGAGGTGACCACCCGCTTGATTTCCGGATAAGCGCCTTCGGCTTCCTGCAGCCAGCGCTCCAGCACCGAACGTCGCTGACCGGATGCTCCGGATTCAATATGAAAAATATCCACCAACGCTTTGTTGGCAACCTGCATACGCCCCATGGCATCGCAGATCAGAACGGCCGAAGCATTACCCGCCACGGTGTTGGCGATAACCTCCAGCGACTCCTGATTCAATACCCGCTGCTCCAATGCAGCCTGCAATTCACGCTGCTTTTGGCTCAGTTCCAGCGCCAGTTTTTCCTGGCCCAGTGCCAGTTCCCGGGCACGCTGATAGACTTGCCTTTGATCTTCAAAATTACTGCTTAGGTCGACAATGGCCAGCAACGAACGCCGCGCTGCCACCAACGCAAATGCCTCCAGCGGTCTGGCCACCGTCTCGCCTCCCTCTGACCAGACACCGGATGCCAATCTCGAACCGGATCGCTTGTCGCTTGGACTTTCCCAATAGGCTTCGGCGTCGATCAGAAAATTTTCCAGAAAGGCCGATTGCATGGCCAGATCATACTGCTGGTGTTCGACGGGAGAATAAAAACTCTTAAACCACAGCGGCAAGCGACCTATGGGACGAAAACGGGACGAGCAGATGCGTTCAAACAAGGCAATGTCCAGGCCTTCCAGCACATCGGAGAAAAAGCCATCCGACAAGGAATCTTCCGCGATGCTCCCACTCATAGCGACCGTGCCTCAGCATGATCCACCAGCATTTGCGCCAGCACTTCAAACGCATGCTCAACGTTGCGCCCGGTTTTCGCACTGGTTTCCATCACCGACCAGCCGGCCTCGATGCAAGGCTGCAATTCCTCGCGGCTGATTCTGCGCTCGGCTTCCAGGTCCGTTTTGTTGATCAGCAATAGAAAAGGTACGGAATTCAGGGTCTCCCGTACCTTTTGATTCAAACTGAGGGCAATCTCCAGGGTTTTCGGTCGGGTGGCATCGATCACCAGGAAATAACCGGACGCGCCCCGCAGATAGGTGGTTCTGAGTTCTGCAAATTCGTCCGGCCCTTCCAGATCCCAGATCACAAATTGCAGAGTCTGATCTGCCAACGCCACTTCTTTTTTATCGATCTTGACGCCGATGGTTGTTTGATATTTTTCGTCGAAACCGTCCGTCACAAAACGACGGACCAGGCTGGTCTTGCCTACCGCGAAAGAACCAATCAAACATATTTTCTTACTGATCATACAGCACCTGCATCGACACGATCCGCTGCTCGTCACCATCAAGCTCTGAAGCGGGCAATGCCCCCAGTCCCCACAGCAGCACTTTTTCTGCTACTACCCCATTGGCCTGCAACTGCTCAAACACAACCTGGGCCCGCTCACGGCTCAACTGGCGATTGGTTGCCTCGTTGCCGGTTCCGTCGGCAAAGCCGGTGAGAATCAGTTGGTAATCCGTAACACCCGCCGGCTCTGCCAAATCCGCCAGGGAATTTGCCTTGACTACCATACTGGCCAACACCGCGGAATCTTCTGCCACCAATTTACTGGAGGCCGACTGAAAATGCAGGCGCATGCCCTGTAGCTCAGCAACGGTTTGTTGCCACTGGGCAATGGCCTGTTGCCGGGGGCTCGGCTCTGCCACCGGAATGGGCTTTTCCACAACGGGAATCACCCGGTCTTCCACCCTCACCTGAAAACCGGTCAAATCCAGCTGACCCAATATCGCTTGCGGACTGGGGTCAGCTTCTGACCTTAAGGTTACCAACTGCAGGGATCGCCCGACCCGTTTCTGGTCCAGGATCACCATGCCCTGCTGTTCAAGTGCCTGCATCACCTGCCGCTGCTGGTCATAGACCTGATAGGTACGGGTGATCCACAGCCCCATTCCCACCACCGCCAGCGCAATAAAGCCGTAGGCGAGCCAGGGCACCGACCGCCCGCGCTGCGCTTCTTTCTGCAACAAACCGGTTTTAAGCAGGCCCTGCACAGGCTCCAGCTGGGTTTTATCCCCGTCAAAGCCCACCAACAGTGAGGCGTGATCAAGATGAATCTTTTCTATGATCTCGCTTAGTTTCGTTGTCACTTCCGCAGCGGGTGTACCGCGAACGGCACCTGCCAGCATGGCAAAAGGGCCCGCAACAATAATCAGCGTATACTCACCAAAGCGAATATGATCAATGCACTGTTGCTGATCCTTGTGGAACGCATCGCAGGCAAAATCATTGATGGCTGTAAGCATGGCAGAGACCAGTTCCGGATCTTCACGCGCAATCTGGGGTACACAGACATCCTGCAGCAACAATCCCGTTTCCCGATGAATCAACAACACCTGTTCAACGCGATACTGCAGCGATTTAATCAGTACATATTCTGCGTAACTCTTGCCGGCACGCCAGGCTTGAAAGCGCCAGCGCCAGGAACGGAAGCTTAAACCTTCGCTCAAAACCTGGTTGAGGTTCTGCACCATGTCCTGCAAGGCTGCAGCCACCGCCTTTCGAATAGCCGGCCCCATCACCGGGAAAATAACATTAGTGATGCGATCCGGATGTTCTTTTATTGAGGTATCGATGGCGGCATCCACCACAGATGAAAGCGACTGCGCCAGGCTATCGTCTTTGCTGGCCCGTTGCTCAAGCGCCTCGGAAATCACTTCGGTAACCAGGGTGGTCTGGTCTTTTTCCACCAAACGCTGGATAACCTGGTCCGCTTCCGGCCCCAGCAACAGGGTCCGCAAGCGCTCGACTTGCTCTTCCGGCTCAACCTTGACGGAAGCTTTGATCTGGGACACCGGCGCCACAGGCATTACGCAATCACTCTGCGTTGGTCAGGTTATCGGCCATGCTTGCCAGCATCGCCGCCAGAGTTTTCCGATCCGCTTTATTATTGGTTAACTCTTCCGATGCGGCGCTGATCTTTGCCATAACATCCTCGTAGTTTTTCTGCACCAGTTGCCGCAATTCATCCAGCTCCTGCTGTATCTGCCGCTGCAGCTCAGCATCGGCAGTCATAAGTTCTTCACGGGTTTGCTGAAGGTTTTCAGTAAGCGCATTGAATTGCTGTGCGGAATGCTGTTGGTACTGGGTCAGTTGAGCGGTGAACTCCTGCTTCAGATCCCTGAGCGCTTCACTGAAACTGTCGTTCATTTCCTGCAGTTTTGTTTGCAGGCTGGTTTCCATTTCATCTTCACGCTGGTGCACTGCCCGCAGCTGTTCACCAAACAGCAAATCCCGAATCTCCAGGAGTTGCTGGCTGGCTTGCTGTGCAGGTTCCTGTTTAGTCTGCTCCAAGCTAGCCTGTTCCATGGTAGCCTGTTCCTGTTCAGACTCTGTTGACTCAGCGACGGCCGTTTTCTTATTCATATCAATTCCCTGCCAAAGACTGGTTTGCTCTAAGGACACTTCCTATGTAAGGGTGGCACAAAACGAACGGGATTCAATTACGGTTAAAAATCGTACAGCGCGCATCAAAGACACAAAACCCTGTTCTTAAGGTTAATTCAGTGTCTAATATAAGACAAAGGCTTTCACTAGAACGCCTGACCGTCACAACGAATTACAAAAGCACGAGACCTCGCCCTGGCATATGCGTGCGACTTAAGCGTAATTGCTATTTATTTTTGAATAAGACCAGCCAATGGATAATTTTATGAACAAAACCTCTCTTTTATTCTACCTATACATATTGATCGGCCTGTGTGCCCTGATTCTGACCTGGGTCCATATCCCCACTTATTTGGGTTCCGGCTTCCTGGATGCCAACGTGCAGTTCTGGAAAGACGCACTTATCAATGCCAACCCAGCCAGTCAGTTTCTCGCCGTGGATATTCTGTTTTTGGCTTTGGTTATCGAGATCTGGATGGTGGTGGAAAGCCGAAGGCTCGGAATCCAGTATGTGTGGGGCTATATCGTCATTGCCACCTTCATCGGAATCAGCTTCGCTGTCCCTCTGTTCCTGGCAATGCGGGAGAAGCAGTTGGCCGCCGTTAACGGCAACACACAGGTAACATTAAAGGGTTACGATATCGTAATACTGCTGTTGCTTGGTATCCTGACCCTGATCACCGGAATTTGGATGTTCATTCGATAGGTTTTCATAATGACCTTATTTGTAGACTCTCCGTTGGAAGCGGTAAACGGCATTCGATCGGATCAATGTATCTGGGTTCATTCCATGGCGGCGACGCCCTGGGTATTGCTGGATGCCCTGGCGGAACACGCCCTGCAACATCGCAATATCGAACTGTATCAGCTCCATCTGGAACACGCGGAAGGTTTGGCCAAAGCAGTGGATGGCGGACACCTGGCACCCAAGGCTTACTTCGCCAGTCAATACAATCGCCAATTGATACAGGAAGGCAAAGCGGATTACATTCCCATCTCGCTATCCGAAATTCCCCGCCTGTTTCGCCGTCGCGAACAACGGATTGACGTGGTGTTGTTGCAGGTGGCACCACCGGACAAACACGGTATCTGCTCCCTTGGCATTTCCGTAGAAGCCACCCGTGCCGCCTGTGAAGTGGCTGATACGGTGATTGCCCATATCAACCCCAGCATGCCCCGTACCCACGGTGACGCCTTCATTCATTTGAACCAGATTGATATTGCCTATGAGCAGGACCAGCCCATACCGGAACACAGCCCGTCCGTGTTGAGCGATGTGAACCGACAGATCGGGCAACAGGTAGCGACACTGATCAACAACGGCGATTGCCTGCAGATGGGCATCGGCGACATTCCTGACGCCACCCTCGCCTGCCTGCATCACCATAAGCATTTGGGCATTCATACCGAGATGTTTTCAGATGGAGTGATACCTTTGTGCGAAAGCGGCGTGATCGACAACAGCCGCAAACGCAAACATCCGGGTAAACTGGTGACGGGGTTCGTCATGGGCAGCAAGCGACTCTATGACTTTGTGGATGATAATTCCGAAGTGGCGTTCCTCGATATTGAATACATCAACAACATCGAAACCATCAGCCGCAATCCCAATATGGTCAGTATCAACAGTGCGTTGCAGGTAGACCTGACCGGGCAGATCTGCGCGGATTCCCTGGGTACTCATATTTATTCCGGTGTGGGCGGCCAACTGGATTTTGTGATGGGGTCCAACCTCTCCGATCATGGTCGCTCCATATTGGCGTTCCCATCCACCGCCGGTGGTGGTAAGTATTCACGTATTGTACCCGTACTGTCGCTGGGCTCCGGCGTGGTGACGCCGAGGGGCAGCGTCCATCACATTGTCACCGAATACGGCATTGCCAATCTGCGGGGAAAGAGTCTGCGGGAACGATGCAAAGCCTTGATTAGTATCGCCCACCCTGACTTTCGGGAGGCGTTGGCTCAGCAGGCATTTGAATACTGGCGAATCAGACTGTAACAAATGTTCCTGTAACAATACGCTCCGGTAATCATCTACGTACTATGAGATGGTTGGCAGGAGCAGAACATGGGCAGGTCCAGCGCCAAGTGGCGAAACAGTTTCTTCAAACTATGCGGCATCAGCCTGATGTTACCGGCACTGTTTTCGACATCCGCCAAGGCAGAAGCCGACCGGGTCTATTCAAGTACTAACCATAACACCCAACTGGTGGAGCTTTACACTTCGCAAGGTTGCAGTAGTTGTCCGCCGGCAGACCACTGGCTAACCCAATGGAAACAGCATCCAAAACTTTGGAGCGAGGTGATTCCGGTTGCCTTTCACGTGGATTATTGGGACTGGATTGGTTGGCAGGATCGTTTTGCTTCCCCGGCGTTTGGCTTACGCCAACGCACCCACAAAAAGCAGGGCGCCATCAAATCGGTTTACACTCCGGGCTTCGTGGTGGACGGCAAGGAATGGCGAGGCTGGTTTGAAGGCCGGCAATTACCGCCGCCCCTCCACAAACAAGGCACTCTGACCGCAGAGCTTAACGATCAGCGAATTACCTTCCGCTATCAGAATGAAGAACAACCGCTGACATCCAACCTGCAGATTCAGGTGGTGCTGCTGGGTTTTGATCTGGAAACACCGGTGCTGCGTGGAGAAAATACCAACCGCACACTGAAAGAGGACTTTGTGGTGCTGTGGTATACGGCTGCCGATGACGATTCCTCCTGGTCGTTTGCGTTACCGGATCGCTCATCGCTGCCCACTCAAAAACTCGGCTTTGCCGCCTGGACCACTCTGCGCGGCTCAGGCAGACCGTTACAGGTAGTGGGAGGAACACTGTAATTTCCACTCAACGCACAAAATTCACCACTTTTTCGCGTTATTGTGGTACTCCTTTGGAACCGCTTTTAGACCACCCAATGGAGAACCTGCAATGAAAACAACGAAAACAAGCTTAATCAAGATCACCCTTATTGCCTTTGCTGCAATGTTGGCCCAGGGCTGCACCATCTACTGGAGCGGTATGGTGGACAACAAAAGCGGCAAAAACATTACAGTCACCGGCAAGGGCACCGATGAAACCACCTGGAAAGTCAGCGCTGATGAAAGCGTGAAGATCACCTGGAAATACAAATGCCTCGAGGTGACCGAAGGCGATAAATCCTATTACTTTGATGCGCAGAATGTTCCCAAGGCGGCCCAGAAAATGACCGGAGTCACCTATACGGTTTACACAGCCTACCGTGATCAGCAGATGTTTTATGTGATGGAAGGTGGCAATCCCCAACCTTTGCCGAAGCTGGAAAGCTGCCCTGCAAAATAAACAAGTAATAGAAGTGCGACGGTATGTGGTGGGTGATTCCTAAAGAATCACACCACCCACTTCCACCACTTTCAAAGTGTTGGTGCCACCGTTGACGTTAACAAAGTCGCCTTTGGTCAGGATCACTTTATCGCCAGCGGTCACAATTCCTTGCTGCAATAACTCGTCCACTACCTGTCGGTTAACCTCAACCGGAGGCACTGTTGCGCTATCGAAATTGACCGTTTGGATGCCTCGATATACGGTCAGCCGCCGCTGACAGGCAGCATGAGGTGTAAAGGCCAATATCGGTAAACCGGATCGGATACGTGACATCATGATGGGTGTCGAACCCGTCTCCGTCATCGCAATAATGGCTTTCACACCAGCCAGCCGGTTGGCCAGATACATCGCCGCCACAGCAATGGATTCATCAATACGTTCCGGCAAATGATCCTCACGGCGCCATTGATCGCGCATCTGGTGTGAGCGTTCAGCCCCCAGAATAATGCGGTTCATGGCCTGCACTGTGCCCACCGGAAACCGGCCGGTAGCCGTCTCTGCCGACAGCATGACGGCATCGGTTCCATCCAGCACCGCATTGGCCACATCGGATACTTCCGCCCGGGTGGGTTGCGGATTGCTGATCATGGATTCCATCATCTGCGTCGCTGTGATCACAAAACGATTGAGCTGGCGTGCGCGGCGGATGATATGCTTCTGCACCCCCACCAACTCAGCATCACCGATCTCTACTGCAAGATCACCACGGGCCACCATGACACCATCTGAGGCCAGGATGATGTTATCCAGGGTTTCATCTTCAGCGACCGCTTCGGCCCGTTCGATTTTGGCCACCACGCCACCGGTACCACCGGCCTTCCGATAAAGCTCGCGGGCTTCGTGCACATCAGTTTCATCCCGGGGAAATGACAACGCCAGATAATCCACTTCCATGGCTGCAGCGGTGATGATGTCATCCCGATCCTTATCCGTAAGGGCTTTGGCCGTCAGACCACCACCTTTGCGGTTCACCCCTTTTTTATCACTCAAGACGCCACCGAGTAGAACCCGGCAATGTACAGCCGGACCCTCCACTTTTTCCACGGCCAGCTCTATCAATCCGTCGTTTAACAGCAGGGTGTCACCCGCCTGGCAATCATTGGGCAATTCTTTGTAAGCCAGACCCACTGCGTGCTGATCACCGGCCGCTTCATCCATGGCCGCATCCAACACAAATGCATCACCCTTGTTAAGAGTAATCTCGCCGGATTTGAAACGGGCAATGCGGATTTTTGGCCCCTGCAGGTCTGCCAGGGTCGCCACGCTGGTGCCCAGCTCCGCCGCCACCTTGCGAATGCGCTCACCCACCGCCTGATGGTGATCCGCGCTACCATGGGAAAAGTTCAGCCTAAAGACGTTCACGCCCGCTTCGATCAGGGTTCTCAACATGACTTCGCTATCGCAGGCGGGCCCTACGGTAGCCACAATTTTGGTACGACGCACCTTTATTCCCCCTAGGAATGATGATCCGGAGCAAAACGCCGTCAAGGCGACAGCATATTGGCAGGAACCACTAATTTATCGTAATCGTCAGAATTAAGAAAACCCAATGTTATAACAGCCTGTTTCAGAGAGGCGTCATGTTCATGGGCCCATTTCGCCGCTTTGGCCGCATTATCGTAGCCGATATGGGGCGTGAGGGTGGTAACCAACATCAGGGAACGCTCCATATACTGATCCAATTGGCTGTCATTGGCTTCAATACCCTGCAGACAGTGCTGGTTAAAACTGTTGATGGCGTCCGCCAGCAGCGTAATGGATTCCCACAGAGTGTGCAGCATTAAAGGCTTATAGACATTAAGTTCGAACTGGCCCTGACTGTTGGCCATGGTGATGACAGTGTCATTACCCATAATCCGCAGGCACACCATGGTGAGCGCTTCAATCTGAGTAGGGTTTACTTTCCCAGGCATAATAGAACTGCCCGGCTCATTGGCGGGCAAACTGATCTCAGCCAAGCCACAGCGGGGACCGCTCCCCATCAGGCGCAGGTCGCTGGCCATTTTGTAAAGTGCCGTGGCCAACAGTTTCAGCCGACCGTGACAATCCACCAGCGCATCGTGAGCGGCCATCATGGAGAAGGTATTCACGGCCGGTTGATAGGCAACGCCGGTGAGCTTTGCAATCTGAGCAACGATGGTTTCCGCCCAGAGGGGATGCGTGTTCAATCCCGTCCCCACCGCACTGCCGCCAATAGCCAAATAACTCAAAGCCGGCTGGATCGCATCCAATTGTTCCAGCGCATACTGAATTTGATGGCGATAGCCACTGAATTCCTGGCCCAGAGTCACCGGCGTCGCATCCATCATGTGAGTGCGGCCACTCTTGATGCGGTTTGCAAACTCATCTTCTTTCTGTTGCAGGGTTCCAATCAGTTGTGCCAGCGCCGGTGCCAGCCGTTGCAACAATCCCTGCATAACGGTGAGATGCATCACTGTGGGAAAAGTATCATTGGAAGACTGGGACAAATTCACATGATCATTGGGATGAACCGGTGATCTCTGACCACGGGACTGGCCCGCCAACTCATTGGCACGATTGGCGATCACTTCGTTCAGGTTCATGTTGGTCTGCGTACCGCTGCCGGTTTGCCAAACTGCAATGGGAAACTGATCATCATGTTCACCAGCGATAATCTCATCGCAGGCCTGCACAATATAATCACCCAATTCCGGATTCAGCTTGCCTAGTGCCACGTTGGATTGAGCAGCCGCTTTTTTCAGAACAGCATATTGCTGAATAAACGTCGCCGGAAAGACACTGTCACCAATCTGGAAATTATGCAGGGCCCGTTGGGTTTGAGCACCCCACAGGGCCTGCTCCGGCACGTCCACTGCGCCGATTGCATCCGATTCCGTTCGCATTTTCATATCTGTTCACCCGACGAGTTGCTGCAACACAAATTGCAAAATGCCACCGCTGAGAAAATATTGAAACTCATCTTCGGTATCCAGCCGGCAGGTGAGCTCACAGGTTTCGCAGCTGCCGTCTCCACGAGTCACGGTCATGGTAATTCTGGAACCAATGGTCATCTCGGTAATACCCACCAGATCAATCTGCTCACTGCCATCCAGTTTCAGGGTTTGCCGATTGATACCCGAAGGAAATTCCAACGGTAACACGCCCATCCCCACCAGATTGGAACGATGGATGCGCTCAAAGCTTTCCGCGATGACCGCTTTCACGCCCAACAGACGCGTACCTTTGGCGGCCCAATCACGACTGGAGCCGGTCCCGTATTCGCTGCCGGCTATCACCACCAATGGAATCGAACGTTGCTGGTACTCCATCGCCGCATCGTAGATCGACAACTCCGTATCGTCCGGCTGCAAACGGGTTACGCCACCCTCCACTCCCGGGCACATTTCATTTTTGATGCGCACGTTGGCAAAAGTACCGCGCATCATCACTTCGTGATTACCACGCCGGGAACCATAGGAATTGAAATCCTTTTTCGACACGCCCTGTTCCAGCAAGTAGCGTCCTGCCGAGCTGGCTTGCGCAATACTGCCGGCCGGAGAAATATGATCGGTGGTGATGCTGTCGCCCAACAGGGCCAGAATTCTTGCACCACTGATATCACCCAGGGTCGGTTGCTGGTCGGCTGCGAAAAACGGTGGATTCTGAATATAGGTGGATCGACTCTCCCAGGGATAGGTTTTGCTGGGCTCTGCCTTGATCGCCTGCCATTGGGCGTCACCGGTAAATACATCTGCGTACTGTTCCCTGAACATGCTGTCGGAAACATTGGCCATGGCCTGCTGGATTTCTTCATTGCTGGGCCAGATATCTTTTAGAAAGATTTTTTCACCACGGGCGTTCTCACCCACTGGATCTTCATCCAGGTTCAACAAGGTGGTGCCCGCCAACGCCATCACCACCACCAGGGGCGGAGAAGCCAACCAGTTACCCCGAACCTTGGGATGAATGCGACCCTCAAAATTTCGATTCCCGGAGAGCACGGAGCAAACCGTGAGTTGTCCTGCTTCGATGGCTTCTTCAATGGGATCGGGCAACGGCCCGGAGTTACCAATACAGGTGGTGCAACCGTAGCCCACCAGATTGAATCCCAATTGGTCCAGGGCATCCTGTAGCCCCGCTTTCTCCAGATACTCAGTGACCACTTTTGAACCGGGCGCCAACGAGGTTTTAACCCAGGGTTTACGCACCAGGCCTTTAGCCACGGCTTTCTGCGCTACCAGACCAGCGGCCATCATGACGGCCGGGTTGGATGTGTTGGTGCAGGAAGTAATGGCGGCAATTACCACATCACCATCATTCAAGCTGTAATCTTCACCACTCACCGGCACACTATTGGGCTCCATTCGACCGGACAAATTGATCATGTCCGTCACCGCTTGACCCAACTGGGGCAGAGCCACGCGATCCTGCGGGCGTTTCGGCCCCGCCACACTGGGCACCACCTCGTTCATATCCAGGTGCAGTGTGCTGGTATACACCCTGGGATGGGCTTCATCACGCCACAAGCCCTGAGCCTTGCAATAGGCCTCCACCAACTTGATTTGGTGCTCGCTTCGACCTGACAACTGCAAATAGCGGATGGTTTCCTGATCCACCGGGAAGAAACCACAGGTAGCACCATATTCCGGCGCCATATTGGCAATCGTCGCCCGATCCGCCAACGGTAACTGGTCCAACCCGGTGCCATAAAACTCCACAAATTTTCCAACCACACCATGCTGGCGCAGCATCTGTACCACGGTTAACACCAGGTCAGTGGCGGTCACCCCATTCCGTAATTTTCCGCTGAGTTCGAACCCCACCACTTCGGGAATCAACATGGAAACCGGTTGCCCAAGCATGGCGGCTTCGGCTTCAATGCCACCCACGCCCCAACCGAGAACACCCAAACCGTTGATCATGGTGGTATGACTGTCGGTGCCCACCAAAGTGTCAGGGTACACGTGTTGCTCACCATCAATGTCTTTAATCCAGGCCACTTTTGCCAGGTATTCCAGATTCACCTGATGACAGATGCCCGTACCCGGCGGCACCACTCGAAAATCATTGAACGCAGACTGGCCCCAGCGTAAGAACTGATAGCGCTCCTGATTGCGTTCCATCTCAATGGCCACGTTATCCCGATAGGCTGAGTCATCGGCGAAATGATCCACCATCACCGAGTGGTCAATCACCAGATCCACCGGACTCAACGGATTAATTAACGCGGGATCCATGCCGGCCTTAGCCACCGCATCCCGCATCGCTGCCAGATCCACCACCGCCGGTACACCGGTAAAATCCTGCATCAACACCCGCGCCGGGCGATAGGCAATTTCCTGACGAGAACTGCGGGTTTGCGGCCAGTCCAGCAAGGCCTGGATATGACCCGGTGTTACTGAACGACCATCCTCGTTGCGCAGCAGGTTTTCCAGCAGCACTTTTAGGGAATAAGGTAACTGCGCAACCGATGGGTTGCCATTTTGTTGCAGTTTGCTGAGATTAAAAAAGTGGTAGGTTTGGTCATCAACCTTAAGTTGATCGTGGGTGTGAAATGAGTCTTCGCCAGAGGCAGCAGACATAGAAACCCTCCTGATTGTTCTCATTAAGTGTCAGACACATCTTGCTGTTAGACAGCAAACCCTTTATCGGGTTTCTGAGAGCGGGTGACTAGGTCTTAATCATGGTGAAGGTTAACGTGAGTGAAGTCAAATGCGACCCTGCAGCAGGGCCGCGTCCGTCATGGCAAAAAGTCACCGCGCCAAACTGGATACCGGCGTGAAACTGGTGTCCGCCCGGGTGACCTTTATCCGCTGCAGGAATTGCTCGGCAGCCGCCTTTTCGCCGAGTTTTATCAGCAGTTGATTAGCGCCGGGAATCGACTTGCGCAACAACTCACTACCTACCCGCAATGGCACCTGCGCCGGCCAGAAATATTTTGCGGCACGGTTATTTGGCAAGCCAAGCCGGTCGCCGGCCACATCACCCAGCACGTAGCGGGTATAACCCGCCCGCAGGGTTTGCTCGATAGTACCCAGCCGTTTCATCACTGGCGTATCCCCATCCAGGGTGGGCGGCGCCTTGGCCAACGACTGCCCCAGCTTCAGGGTATCTTCATCCGGCTCGCATACGGTGGCCATCACATGATAAAGCGCACGCATGGAATCTTCTTCATTGGCCGGCAACACACGCTCCTCTACTCCCATCAGGTAACCCACATAGCGCCACAAATGAATCACCGCTTCCCGCTCCCGTTTGCTAAAGAGGAAGCCCATGGCCCGCAGGCCGGTGAGGAAGATGGAAGAGAACTCCAGAATGGTGGCCATGCTGTCCCATTGATTCAGGGGATGGCCCCACTCGCTGTTCCATTTCCCGGAATCCAGCAGCATGCGTCGTACCTGAGCATGCATCAAACGCACTCGAACGGCACTCTTGAAACCTTCCTGATCCCGTTCCAAACCACCGACGGTGGTAACGTCCATCCAGAATTTTCCGGTTTCCACCAAACGCCTGGGGGTCATGCGATCCAGCTGTCCGGTAAATACGAGGGGCTTGGCAGCCGCACCGCCCAGGTAACCGCCCATTAACGCCATATTACGAAGCACCAATTCTCCGAATGGTCCTACCCGACGGGAGACATCGCAGCCCAGTTTCAGTTTGTCCCGATCCAGCCAGATAGGCTCATCCTCAATCTGGGCAAACAGATCGATCAATGCCTGGGGAGCGTTATCAACACTGGCTATTCCCTGCTCCAGAGCCTGGTCCACCAGTTTGCGACCCTGGCCAGTGGGCAGATCCTTGTACATTTGCACCACCGCATCCGCCAGGGCATCGCCCATCTGCATATGACGTTCAATAGCCTGCATCTGAGCAGCGGAAGGATGGGGGTCGCTGCCGTACATCAAGCGAAACAGGCGGCGTACCGGCTTGAGTTGGCGCCGGTTGGGGTCTCCCATGCGGGAGACATAGCGAATGTGTTGGCTGGCACTCATGTTCATGGTTTCTTCCCTCACACAGGGTGCCCTTGCCGCATAAATCTTGGTGTGTCCGGCTTATTGTTGGTGGGCACCAAAAAAGAAAGGCGGGTTCCGGGAACCCCAGAACCCGCCAGTTCTATCGAGCTTAGCAGGACACCAGCAGCGAGACAAGATGTATACTTTGACTCGCCCTTAGTTTACTTGACGGTCACGCCCTTCCCAGTAGGGTTTGCGCAGTTCACGCTTGAGCAATTTACCCGATGGGTTGCGGGGCAATACCTCCATAAAGTCCACCGACTTCGGCACTTTATAACCAGCGATTTTTTCCTTGGCGAACGCAATGATCTCGTCCTGGGAAGCTTCCGCACCTGGCTTCAACACCACACAGGCTTTTACCGCCTCGCCCCACTTGTCGTCGGGCACACCGATGACGGCCACATCCGCGATTGCATCCATACCGAACAGGGCGCTTTCCACTTCCGCCGGATAGACGTTTTCGCCACCGGATACAACCATGTCCTTAATGCGGTCCTGCACATAGACGTAACCGTCTTCGTCCTTGTAGCCCGCATCACCGGTGTGCACCCAACCGTCAATCAGAGTGGACTCGGTGGCGTCCGGTCGCTTCCAGTAACCGATCATGTTGGAAGGGGACTTAATACAGATTTCACCGATAGTGCCGGTGGGAACGCTATTGCCTTCCGCATCTTTGATCTCCACTTCAATTCCCGGACGGGTTTTGCCAGCTGAACGCATGCGGGGATTGCCGTTGGGATCATGGTCTTCCGCCGGCAGGTAGGTACCATAACCAATGGTTTCGGTCATACCGTACAGCTGGATAAAACCACACTGGAATACTTCCATGGCGGTCTTCAACAACGGCAGTGGAATGGGAGACGCGCCGTAAACCATGTACTTCAACGTGGAAAAATCCGTGTCCTCACAGGTGGGATCTGCCAATACGAATTGCATGGCCGCAGGCACGATGAACATCTTACTGATCCCGTAATCACGGATCGCCTGCAAACATCCACCAGGGGTAAACTCGCTCAACACCACGTTCTTGGCGCCGGCATACAAGCCAATCAATGCCCAGCCGGTGCCACCGATGTGGAAGTTGGGCATGGCATTCAGGCTCACATCCTCGGCGGTCCAGGTGGTCCACTCTTCTTCCGGCTCACCGGATTCCGCCTGCACCTGGTTCAGCGCGTAGAATGCATGATGGGATACCATCACCCCTTTAGGATGGCCGGTGGTGCCGCTGGTGTACATCTGCACGGCCACGTCATCGGGTTTTACTTCCACATTGGGGTCCGCATCAGATTGTGCATCGCGCCATTGAGGGAAACAGGGGTATTGTTCATCGCTGTCTTCCAGCAAGATCACCTGTTTGATATGGCCCATCTCACCTTTGATGGACTCAAACATGGGCAGGAACTCTCGTTCCAGAAACAGCACAGGCGCTTCTGCATCGTTAAGAATGTAGGCCACTTCCGGCGGTGCCAGACGCCAGTTAATCCCAACCACGACCATATCGGCTTTGGCGGCACCGATCAGCAACTCATAATACCAGTCGGAGTTTTTGCCCATCACAGCGATGCGGGACTGGGGCGCGATATCTTCCGCCAGCAGGCCGTTGGCGATCTGGTTGGTATGCAGGTTGTAGGTTCGATAATCCGTTACGCGATCTTTGAAGATGAAAGCGGTAGCATCCGGACGGTGCTCACCGTGGTAACGTGCGATGTCTCCCAGGTTATTGATTTCCGGGTAAAATGGCATATGGGTTTCCCTCAAAACAGTACCGGCAGGCCGGGCCCGGCGGCACGAAAAGTATCGTTATGACGCGTGAATGACGCGATAGTCAGAGCCTAATGAGGCTCTGGCGGCAAATCAATGTCCAAAACGATCAGCTTCACCGCGCGAAAATGTGCGCCCAGGACAATACCCGGCAACACCACAGCGAGAGGTTACAACAGCCCCGCCAGGTGGGTGAGGAAGAATCCGTACATCTGTTCCACCCGGCTACGGGCTTTGGCCACTTTATCCTCGGAAAAATCCTCCGGCACGCTGAAGGTTGCCCCCCAGATGACCTCGCACCGTTCATCGTCGAGTGGTTTGACCTGAAACTGCGCCCGATACTGTTGGCCTTCCTTGAAGCCCTTCATTTCAAGAATGGCATATTCATAGGACATGGCGGCCTCGTCCCTGCTTTCCAGGGATTCCCTGGTCACACTGCCGTCCATCAAGGTCACCGCGCGCTCAGCATTTCCCCCCTCTTCACGGGATCCGCTTCCGGTCACGGTCACACCTGTCACCCCCGGCAGCCAGTTTTGCAGACCACCGAAATCGCCGGTAAGTACCCAAACTAAACCGGCCGGATGATTAAACTGCTTACGAACCTCAACGGTCTCCAAGGTGTGCGCCATGCTCATCCCCCCTGCCTGGAACCGGCATCATAATAATTACGCAAGAACGTTTCGAAATTGACTAACCCTGCATGCCGCTGCTGCAACGGTGAGATATCGAATTTCCAACCCTGTTGATTGTTCCATTTGAACTGACGGGCGGATTCCGGATTCACGATGCGCAACATCAACCGCGTCAACAAACGGGAAACCGGGGGCAACCTGCGCCCTGTCACTTTGTGATACACCGCTTTCATTTCAGCGGCGGTGAGCACATCGCCGGCCACATCCAGCTCCTTGCCGATAAATTCCTCCGGATGGGCAAACACATCCGCTGCAAACCAGGCAATGTCCTGCACCGTAATCATGTGAAAGCGGGTGTTCTTATCCAGCATGCCGATGATGGTGGGCAACACCCAGAATGGACTCATGGATTTTTTCGCGCCGGAGGTCATCACCGGTTGAGTGAAATTATCCATGAAAAACACCTCCCGCAGAAACGTACGGGGCAATCCCAGGGCATCGATGTACTGCTCGATTTTGTATTTACTCTCGAAATGCAACACACCTTCAGCCTCATCGCAATTGGCCACCGAGGTCTGCACAAAATGGGAGACGCCCGCCTGTTTGGCAGCGCGGGCCAGTTTACAACCCTGCTCTACCTCTCGCTCATGGCCGACGCCTTTTTCCCAGAAATTCTGTACCGAGAACACGCCATCACATCCCTCGCAGGCTTGGTTCAGGGAGGCTTCATCATCCAGATCCCCCGCCACGACCTCCACCCCCTGGTGCGCCAGCTTTTGTGCCGATGGCTTGGTGGGATCACGGGTTAGCGCCCGCACGGTGAATCCCCGTTCCAGCAACAATGGGATCAGTGCGCCACCCTGAGCACCGGTGGCGCCGGTTACCAATATTCGTTTTGACATCTGTTCTGCAGTCCGGACTATAGTTTTCCAAAAATAGAACCCATGAGTTCTGTGCTGGCATCATAACAATGAAACCCCGTGGTGGAAAGCGATCGATCAGGATATGGATGCGGATCGCGCCGGCGTGTAGGCTATGTTGAAGCAATCCGTACCCTTGTGGTCAAAGGAAACTTATGGCAGACCATGCACTTAACCCGGCTTTACGGGACGCTCTGGAGGCGCTGTTGGGACCAGACCTCAGTACCAACCCATCTATTCTGGATCAACACGGTCATGGGGAAAGCCATCACCCATCCCGGCCCCCTGCCGCCGTGGCCTTTGTTGAGACCGAAGAGGTGCTGGTGCAAGTGGTAAGACTGTGCCAGCAACATCACACCCCCATGGTCGCTTTCGGTGCCGGCACCAGTATTGAAGGGCAACTGCAGTGTGTGGAAGGTGGGTTGTGCATTGACTTCTCCCGCATGAACCGGATTCTGCAGGTGAACCCCGGGGATCTGAACTGCGTAGTGGAACCCGGGGTTACCCGGGAACAGCTCAATCAGCATCTGCGGGACCAGGGCCTGTTTTTTCCCGTCGATCCAGGTGCCAATGCCAGCCTCGGCGGCATGGTGGCCACCGATGCTTCCGGTACCACCACCCTCCGTTATGGCGGTATGAAACACAACGTGTTGAGCCTGCATGCGGTACTGGCAAACGGCGACACTATTGTCACCGGCAGCGCCGCGCGTAAATCCTCCGCCGGTTACAATCTCACAGAACTGTTGGTGGGATCTGAGGGCACCCTGGGATTGATCAGTCGCATACAATTGAAGCTCTATGGTATACCGGAGCAGGTGCTGGCGGCACGGGTTTGCTTTCCCAGCGTGCATGATGCCGTGATGACGGTGATCAACATCATGCAATACGGTCTTGCGGTGTCGCGTCTGGAATTACTGGACGCCTGTAGTCTACAGGCAGTGAATCAATACTGTCAGACGGACTATCCGCAGCGACCTACGTTGTTTATGGAATTCCACGGCAGTGACGCAGTAGTAACGGAACAGGCAGCGACGGCCCAAAGCATTTGCGAAGAGAACGGTGGCGAGGCATTCATTTCTGCCACCAGCGAAGAAGAGAAGAAGCACATGTGGCATGCGCGGCACAATGCTTATTATGCTGCCTTGGCCCAGGTTCCCAATGGACGGGGCTGGGTCACCGATGTGTGTGTACCCATTTCCAGGCTGGCGGATTGCATTGACGCCACTCAAGCGGATCTGGAGGCAGAGAATCTGGCCATCCCTATTGTGGGGCACGTGGGTGACGGCAACTTCCATCTTTTGTTCAGCATTCCCCCCGATGATCATGAGCGCCTGCAACAGGCCCAGCGCATCAACCAGCGCCTGATTGCCAGAGCACATGAGATGGGTGGCACCTGCACCGGGGAACACGGCATTGGACTGGGCAAGAAATCCTATTTACTGCAGGAAAAAGGTGAAACCACCGTTGCCGTCATGGCGGCACTCAAACAAGCCATGGATCCACTGCACTTATTAAATCCGGGTAAAATTTTTTGAGGGAAATAACATGGAAGCACTACTGAATTTTTTTGAGAACATCGATGCCGACGGCTTGGAAAAACTGGACCAGTATTACACAGATGATTGTTACTTTCGCGATCCTTTCAATGAGGTACACAGCCGGGACGAGCTGTACAACCTGTTCAAAGCCATGTTGAAACTTAAGGATCTGGGTTTCGACATTCATGACCGTATTCAGCAAGGTGATAAAGCCTTTATCACCTGGGATTTTCGTTTCAAGGCTCTGGGCAAACAACAATGCATTCACGGCGGTAGCCTGCTGACGTTTGCAGAAGACGGCCGGGTGAAGAGTCATGTGGATTATTGGGATGCGGCCGAAGGGGTGTATGAAAAAATCCCGGGACTGGGCTCAATACTCAGGCTCATCAAAAAAGCGTTCTAGGGGGTTGCAAATACTCAGTGCTTGAGATGGGCAATCACCTGGGTCATACGATGCGATAGCTCCGCCAGGATCTGCGCCGCGGCAGCATTGCGTTTCACACTTTCAGAGACCGCTTCCATTTCTGCACTGAGCTTGTGTACGCTGCGGTTTACACCGTCCACGGTATCGGACTGCCGGTTGATACTGCTGGCTATCTGATTGTTGGCGTCGTTCATTGCCTGAACGTTGCTGGCAATTTCATGAATGACCCTGTCTGCATTATCCGCCTGTTCCACACAACGACCTGCCTCATCGGAACGGGCATTCATCACATCCACCGCCTTGGTAGAGCTTTGTTCCAGGCGCGTAAGCATGGCTTTGATTTCTTCCGTCGAATCCTGCACCCGCTTGGCCAGATTACGCACTTCGTCTGCTACCACCGCAAAACCGCGGCCCTGCTCACCCGCCCTTGCCGCTTCGATGGCGGCATTCAGAGCCAGAAGATTGGTCTGCTCCGCGATAGAATTAATCACATCCAGGGAGGAACCAATGGCCCCCGTTTCTTCCGCCAACTGTTGCACTACACCGGCGCCTTCACGAATTTCCTGCGCCAGGCTGGTGATGGAGGCAACCACAAATTCCGCCTGTTTATTGCCTTCCCGGGCCACAGCAACCGAAGCCAGAGAGCGTTGGGTATTATCAGTGGCATTACTCTGTACATCCTGGTTGTTCAACAGCATTTGCGCGATGGCATCCACCAGTTGGGCCGCTTCCCCTTTCTGAATTTCGATACTGCGCGCATTACTGTCCACCTCTTTCACCAGGTCCTTGGACATCACGTCCATGGTGGTCGTGGCCGTGCGGATTTCAGTCACGATGCGGGCGAGATCTTTCACCATAAGATTAAACGCATCGGTCATCTGTCCCACTTCGTCGCGGGAGCGGGATTCCACCGCAACCCGCAAATCACCGTTTTTCTGGACACGCAGCATGGTGTCCCGCAGCGCCTGCATGGGTTTTGAGACAAATTGGATTAACATCTGGGAACAGAACAACACGGCCAGCATCAGGATAAACACAACCACCGCATAGTAACCGCTTTTGGATAAAGCCAGCTCGAACAGGGAAGGCACCGGCAGAATCATACCGATCACCTGCTCACCCTGCTGTTGAACCCTGAGGTAACGCAGCACATTGGAATCGAAGCAGTCCGCCCACCAGCGAGTAAACCAACCTCGGTTTTCCAGAGCATCGTATACCCCGGTTTGTCGGGGCACGGAGTCCCAATAAGAACTGATCGATTCCTGCGGACGTTTGGCACTAATCCAGGTAGTTTGTTTACCCTCTACCACAAACAGTCCAGGGACCGCACCAACCTTAGTTTCCAAATCCTCTCCCTGCACCAAGGCCACCACCTGCTTGCTGTGGAAGGCGGCCTGATCCAGCAGCCCCTGGCGGTGGTCCACCAGGGCAAACAGCACCAGCACCAGCATGCCCACAAAGCTCACGCCATTGAGCAACCAGAATTTGAATTTCAGTGGCAAATCAATCAGATAGCGAATCAAAACCAGACACCAGACCATCTCTAAACGCACGTATCCAATTGATTATAGTAAAGATATCCCTAGCTCGATGTGTTTATAAGGAGCGAATTTTGTGCGAAGCTCTGCCCTCTGGTTTTTTTCGTCCAGGCTAGACCCCAATCAAGACCCATCAAGGAGACCACCGTGCCCGGCTTGTTACCCGATATTGACCCCAATGGCCTATTGGAATATTCCGTTGTCTTCACCGACCGCTCTCTCAATCACATGTCACAGCAGTTCCAGCAGGTGATGCGGGATATCTCAGACACACTGAAAGGCGTTTACCACGCGGATGCGGTGGTGGTGGTACCCGGTGGCGGCACCTATGGCATGGAAGCGGTGGCACGTCAGTTTGCCCACGACAAGAAGTGCCTGGTCATACGCAACGGTTGGTTCAGCTTCCGCTGGACCCAGATTTTTGATGCCGGCCGCATCCCGGCCAGCTCCACGGTATTGAAAGCCAAGATGATGGCGGACACCCCGCAGTCACCCTTTGCACCGGCTGCGATCGAGACGGTGGTCGAAACCATCCTGCAGGAAAAGCCCGACCTGGTGTTCGCTCCCCATGTCGAGACGGCCTCCGGCATTATTCTCCCGGATGCTTACATCAAAGCAGTGGGTGATGCCGTGCATAAAGTGGGAGGTTTGTTCGTACTGGATTGTATTGCCTCCGGCACTGTGTGGGTGGATATGCAGGCCAACAACGTAGACGTTTTGATTTCCGCCCCGCAAAAAGGTTGGAGCTCTTCCCCCTGTAGCGCCCTGGTGATGTTGAGCCCATTGGCCAGTCAGCGGTTGGAGGAAACCAACAGCAGCAGCTTCGCCTGTGACCTGAAGAAATGGCGCCAGATTATGGCCGCCTATGAAAACGGTGGGCATGCCTATCATGCCACCATGCCCACCGACGCCCTGAAGAAATTCCGCGACACCATGCTGGAAACCAAAGCGTTGGGCTTTGACACGGTGAAAGCACAACAGTTGGAACTGGGTCAAAAGGTGCGAACTCTGTTTGCTGAGCATGGATTCAAAAGCGTAGCCGCCGATGGGTTTGGCGCGCCTGGTGTCGCCGTGTTCTATACCGATGACGGTGCCCTGCAAACCGGTAAACCGTTCCTGGAGCTTGGACTACAGGTGGCGGCAGGCGTACCGCTGCAATGCGATGAACCGGAAGACTATAAGTCCTTCCGCATTGGCCTGTTTGGCCTGGATAAGTTACAGAATATCGAGCGCACTGTAGCTAATCTGGAGTCAGCCCTCAAGCAGGTGACAAGCAGGTGACAAGCAGGTTAGAGGAAACCAGTGAGGGGCGTCTGATACTGGAGTACCCACCTCTTCGCCTTCTCTTCGCTTTTGCAGGAGTGAATCAGCTCACTCCTGCAAAGGTCAAGCGGCTATTGTGAAATCGCGTTAGAACGGGGTCGGCCCACGGGTTTGGACACCGCATTGGAACGGGGACGGCCTACAGGCAGCGAAATCGCATTGGAGCGGGCCCGGGTCTGGACCTTGGGAGCACGGGTCATCATCAACCAGGGGGCTTCGGGTCGATTCCAGGGATAAATGGCATTGAATTCGTTGATGGACATGGTTTGATTGGGGCCGGTCCAGGGGTCATGCACGGTGACGGTGTTGTCGCTGCCCCGCGCGCCCACCAGGCAAATGATATGTCCACCCACCAATTTGCCGTTCTGGTTGAAACCGCGGCCGACAAAACAGGGACCACACTCCCGCAACACTTCCGCCAGGCCATTACTGGTCCACTTCTTGTCTTTTGGTAAAGGCACCTGAACCAGCCCTTCATTTTTCGCAATCACAGGAAACACCGCTGGCCCTACCGGCAGCGGCGCGGTGTTACCGTTTTTATCCACATCCTGAGGCGAACCATCCGGCTTCAAATACTGGGACGGTACACCCAAACGAGGCCCCTGTTCATGGTAATAACCAATCATGCAGCAGGTGGCATACCAACAGCCGTTGGTTTCGTCCCGGCCCTGCCCCACATGACCACCAATATTAAGCTGTGAAACAAACGGTACGTCCAAATAGATATCCGGCATGGCTGGTTCCTTTTTTTATTAGCAAAGCTTGAAGATATACCGCTTAGCATAAACAGAGTGACTGTTGGCCGCCACCGCAAAATTGTTATCTTAACGCCACATTTTGTGGTTTCATGATGATGTAATATTCACAACAACATGATTATGACTTGAATCAGCCAGCAAAATATCGACAGGAGTATTGAATGAAGTCCGGATATAAACTGATGCTGTTCACAGTAGCGGGCCTCTTGGCGGGGAAATCGTTTGCTGAGACCGTACATGCAGCGGTCGCCGCGAACTTCACCACCGCCATGAAAGAGCTGGTAACCCACTTTGAGCAAGACTCAGAACACAAAGTAAAACTCTCCTTCGGTTCATCAGGCAAGATCTTCGCCCAAATTCGCAACGGGGCCCCATTCCAGGTTTTCCTGTCTGCGGATCAGACCAAACCCATGGCACTGGAGCAAGCCGGCTTAACCGTTCCCCACAGCCGCTTTACCTATGCTGTTGGCGCTCTGGTGCTGTGGTCGGCCAAGCCTGGATGGGTTGATAGCGAATACAGCAAATTGAAAAGCGGCGACTTCAATAAACTGGCGTTTGCCAATCCCAAGGTGGCGCCCTATGGCGTCGCAGCAATGGAAATCCTGCAGGCATTGGACCTTAAAGAACGCACTGCAGGCAAATGGGTACAAGGCGAAAACATCGCCCAAACCTATCAGTTTGTCGCCTCCGGCAACGCGGATCTGGGCTTTGTGGCGCTGTCGCAGGTCATGGACAAAGGCCATGTAAAAAGGGGCTCCAGCTGGATTGTGCCCAATCAACTCTATAGCCCCATTCGCCAGGATGCGGTGTTGCTGAAACGCGGGCAGGACAGTGTCGGTGCCAAAGCCCTGTTGAAGTACCTGTCCAGCGACCAAGCCCGCGCCATTATCCACGCCTACGGCTACACCACCGAGTAAAAAAATCTCCTGATCCTTCCTTAGTCACTAAAGTGGCTGCCAAGTAGTGCGTTCTCACCCGCTGTTAACGTTGGGGGCCATGGTTCATCAACCGGTGACTACGATTACTTTCTTACGAGGACTAGCTCATGGCCAACCGCAGATCGACACGGACAGCTCCGAATCAGCTGTTGTATCTACCTTTGCTGTTATTAACCTTGTTCACCAGCTCCGGTTTCGCTATTACCAGCGGAACCTATGAATCGGGCTTGATCATTACCGCAGGGCAAAACCATTACCACTCTTTCTACAGTAACGCGGGCAACAGCATCAACCTTTCCATTTCCGGTGACGTCAGTTTCTGGATGGAGTTGTACGATCCAACCGGAAAGAAAATAGCCCAGACAACGAATCTGATTTCCAGAAATTCGCTGACGCTGACCGGGACCTATACAGTCAAGGTTCGAACCTATTATGCGAGCCAGACCGGCGCCTACCGTTTGTATTTCACTGACTCTCCGGGGACAGTGGAACTGGGGGCACTGGAGAACGGCGGCAAGCGCACGGATAGCCTGCTGGCGGGCGACCTGAACAGTTACTCGTTTGTGGCTGACAGTGGTGCTAGCATCAACCTGTCTGTTTCCGGCAATAAATCCTTCTGGATGGAGCTCTATGCACCTGACGGTTCCAACATTGCCCAAACCACCAATTTGATTTCCCTGAACTCATTGGCTCAAGGTGGTACGTACAACGTGGTCATACGCAGTTACTACGCTCATCAAACCGGAACCTATGACCTGCATTACACCCGGGCTCCGGGAGCAGAGGAATTTGGCGAACTGCAGAGCGGCACCATGCGTACCGGCAGCATTACCGCAGGTGATCTGGACAGCTACTACTTTGACGTGGACAGTGGCGACAGTATCAATTTGACGGTATCCGGCGATATATCCTATTGGATGGAACTCTACGCCCCGGACGGCAGCAACATCTCCCAGTCCTCAGCGTTGATTTCACTGAATTCACTGGCGCAAGAAGGTCGCTATACCCTGGTCATCCGCAGCTATTACGCGCACCAGACCGGTGACTATAAACTGCAGTATTCCAAGGCACCAGGCGCAGTGGAATTGGGCTCCCTGACGGAAGGCGCCAACCGCACTGATACGCTGATCTCCGGCGACCTCAACAGTTATTCGTTCCATGCCGACAGTGGCGACAGTATCAACCTGTCCGCCTCCGGCGACATCCCTGTGTGGATGGAATTGTATGCACCGGATGGCACCAACATTGCGCAAACGTCCAACCTGATTTCCCTGAACTCACTGGCACAAACAGGGGAATACACGGTTGTTATTCGCAGCTACTACAACTTCCAGACCGGAACCTATGATCTGCACTACACGCGGTCACCCGGCAATGCCGAGTTCAATGCGCTGACTGACGGGGCGATTCATACCGGCGCCCTGACCGCAGGCGACCTGGACAGCTATCCGTTCTATGCCACCGCAGGAAACAAACTGACCCTGAGCAAAACCAGCGGGATGCAGATCTGGATGGAAGTGTACGCCCCGGATGGCACCAACATCGCCCAGTCCTCCGGCACCATCAATCTCAATTCGTTGCCGCAGACGGGACAGTACATGCTGGTGATCCGCAGTTACTATGCGCACCAGACCGGCGACTACGGCGTGCTGTATGATCTGGATTGGTTCTAAGGTGAGGGCTTGAAACAAACCAGGGTCCGCTATCGGACCCTGGTACTTTCTTTCTCGTGCTTCTTATTACTAACGTTGCACCATATAGTCGGAATCTTTCAACACCCAGGTTCCTGGAGTCACACCCGCATCCCGCAATTTGAACTTCTGGACTTTATTGGTGGGGGTATAGGGCAGCGTTTCCACAAACTCCATGTACTGCGGCACAAAATAATAGGGGGCATTTTCATTGATGTAGGCCGCCATCTGCTCATGAGTGATCTCCGCATCCGGCTTTAACACGATATTCAATTTCAGCAGCGACTCCCCTTTCACCTCATCAGATGGAATACCGAAGGCAGCCACATCCTTCACCATGGGGTGCTTGCGCAACACCATCTCCACTTCCATGGTGGAAATATTGCGCCCGGCGTAACGCAATGCATCTTTCTTGCGATCCACAAACCAGTAGGAACCGCTGGGGTCACGCTTGCCCAGATCACCGGTGTGGTACCAGCCGTCCTTAAAGGCTTCTTCAGTGGCTTTGGGATCATCGAAATAACCGTTAAAAATCAGATTGGGCTTGAGGCATTTCATGCAGATCTCACCCACTTCCCCGTCCGGCACCGGGTTTCCATCATCATCCAGTAACGCGATTTCGGTATCGTCCAGTGGCCAACCCAGGGAACTGAACGGCACCTTACCCATGCAGTGGGTTTGAGTGAAGATCAACATGGCTTCGCTTTGTCCCAAGCCCATCGGCAACAGCTCAACGCCAAACCGTTGGGAGAACGGCTCCCGCATGGCATCAGGCATCGGCACCATCTGTGCCACCCGCAATGGATTGTCTTTATCGTTGTCGCTGGGCGGCGCATTAAACAGGAAGTGGTGCATGGCCCCCAGGGTAAACGTCTGGGTGGCACCGAAATGGCGAATACGATCCCAGAACGTGGTGACGGAAAAACGCTTCTCCAGCACCACCGGAATTCCCTCGTACAGCGCGCGAATCACCGCCGTAATCCAGGCGCCGGAATTGTAGAGCGGCAGCACGTTATAGATCACATCCCCTTCGCGGCTGTCGAAATAAATGGAGGCGGCTTCCGCAATGGGGCGAATCCAGCAGTTATGACTCTGCAATACGCCTTTGGATTTCCCCGTGGTACCGGAGGTCCACAGCACAGCACAAGTATCACCGTAATCCATGCCACTGTAATCCGGTTCGAGGGGCGCATGATCTTCCAGGGCAGCAAAGCTGATGGCACCGGGCAGGGTGATCTGATCATCAGGGCCAAGCACCACCAGCTTTTCATTCTGCAAACTATCGGCCACCGCCTGCACCCGATCCTGCAAACCCACTTCGGTGATCAGCACCTTGGCACGGCTGCGTTGGATGGTTTCACTTAACCAAACACCTTTGTAATCCGTATTGATGGGCACCCAGATAGCGCCCAGTTTGTTGCTGGCCAACGCCACCAACACGGTTTCGATGCCGCTATCGAGATAAAAGCAAACCCGGTCCCCGGAGCCCACCCCCAGTTCCTTCAATCCGGCAGCGATACGGTTGCACTCATCCTCCGCCTGGGCAAAGGTGAGCCTGCGTTCATCAGCAATCAGAAATTCGGTATCAGCGGACTGTTGGGCCTGCAAAGTCAACATTTTAGGCAGAATGCGATTGCGGTTATCGGTCAGATCGAGCTTATTCACGGGTGCCTCACTACGGTCGGCTGGACGCGTTAATCGTTGTTGTTTTTAGCCACCTGCTCTCTACGAAGATCGCACTGATTTCCCTGTGGCTTCCATTTATGCAATTAATTTTGCAATATACTAGCATAATGATAGACTGGCGCAACAGTGCACAGCCCAGTACTACTGGATGACGGGGTGGCACGCTCCCGTCAAGAACTCTAACAATAACCAAGGCAGCTCACATGGCAAGTGAAACCATTTCCGGGGAAACGACTACCGGGAAAACCAGGGCAACCCAATTGGATCAACTCCCGGGAACCGACGTAGAGGCAGCCCTGGTAGCGGACGAAAACAGTCTGCAGTGGGACGACCAATTTGACGTGATTGTGGTTGGCCTGGGGGCCGCCGGTGTCAGCGCAGCCATTGAAGCGGCAGACCAGGGCTCCAAGGTGGCCTTTATAGACCGTTTTGAGGGCGGTGGCACCACGGCGCGCAGCGGCAGCGTGATGTACGCCGGTGGCGGTACCGCCCTGCAAAAACGCCTGGGGGTGGAAGACAGCCCCGAGAACATGTTCAACTGCCTCCGCCACGAAGTACAGGATGCCGTCAGTGAAAACACCCTGCGCCGCTTCTGTGAGGAGAGCCCCGGCAACTTTGACTTCGTTACCGCCAACGGCACCCGTTACAGCGGCACCCTGTTTGCCAGTAAAACCAGTTATCCGGTGCACGGCCACAGCCTGTATTACTCCGGCAACGAATTGATCTATACCCAGGATGCAACCCCTGCACCCCGCGGCCATCTGGCGGATGGCATCAAGCGTTTTACAGCCTTTGGCCCTGCTTTCATCGCTCCACTGATTAAAAGCGCGCTGAAAAAAGGGGTTACGCCGATTCGAAGAAGCCGGGTCAGTCGGCTCATCATCAATCCATGCGGTGAGGTGATTGGTGTGGAAGCCCAACAAGTCGCTGGTGGTTGGGTAGGCTTCAAACACAAGATCCTGTCCACGCTTGCGGCCTATGCCCAAATCTATTTCGCTCCGGCCGCCAAGGGCTATCGCAAAAAGCTGTTTGCCATCGAAAAGCATTACGCCAAACCGGTTCGCTACCGTGCCAAAGGTGGCGTTGTTCTGTCCGCCGGTGGTTTTATTCTGAATAAAGACATGACGGAAAAATACCTGCCCAAATTCCAACGGGCCATGAAGCTGGGCACCACAGGGGACACCGGCTCGGGTATTGCGCTGGGGGTCAGCGCCGGGGGCGTGGCGGAACGGCTGGGCACGGCCACCGCCTGGCGTTTCATCAATCCACCAGTGGACTGGCCAAAAGCGGCCATCGTCAATCTACAGGGCAAACGCTATGTGAATGAAGCCATGTATGGTGCCGTCATCGGCACCCGCATGATGGCGGAAAACAACGGTGAATGCATCCTGGTGATGGACAAGCCCTTGTTTGAATCCAGCCTCGCCAATCTGAATCTAAAAAGCTCCCGTTTCGTCACCTGGATGCAGGCCAAAACCGCCGTACGTACCGCCAAATCCGCCGACACCCTGGAAGCACTGGCACAGCGTTTAAAGATCGATCCAGAGAATTTGAAGCAAACGGTGGCCGACTACAATGCCGCCGCTCGCGGTGAACAGCCCGATGCTTTCGGCAAACAGCCCAATGACATGAAAGAAATCAAACAGGGTCCTTTCTATGCCATCAACATGTCAGCCGGTAAAGGCGATATCACCTCGGTGATTTCCTTGGGCGGTTTGAAAGTGTGCGAGCTAACAGGTGCTGTGCTGAATCAGGAAGGGCAGCCTATCAAAGGCCTGTTCGCTGCCGGGCGTAATGCCATCGGCGTCGCCTCCAATGCTTATGTCAGTGGATTATCCATCGCGGATGGTGTGTTCTCCGGCCGACGTGCCGGGCTTTGTGCATCACAGTTGGCGCAGGGGCAGGATATACACGCGGTGACAACGGCTGAGCAACAAGATCCCCAACCGGCCTGAAACGTTTCATCCACAGACGCTCATGACCAAACCAGCAATCAAATCAGCCTTCATCACCGGCAGCGCTTCCGGTATCGGCGAAGGCCTGGTGAACAAACTGCAGCAACAGGGCTGGCAGGTATTTGCCGGTTACCGCAGTACGGATCCTGCAAAGTCCAGTTGGTACGGGAAAGACAACGTCATTCCGGTGCAGTGCGATGTGACCAATCCAGCACATATTGCCCATGCCAAACAGCTCATCGCCAATGAATCCAATGAACAATTGGATTTGCTGATCAATAACGCGGCCTACTCCGGCAACTCCGGCGTCATCGAAGCCGTTGACCTGGATGACTACCGTAAGACTTTCGAAATCAATTTTTGGGGGCCATTGCTGCTCTGCCGGGAACTGATGCCGCTACTGCGCAACAGCCGTGGTCGCATTATCAATACCACTTCGGCATCGATCTACCTGACTATTCCCATGGGTTCCTCTTACCCGGTTTCCAAAACAGCATTGGACGCCCTTACCCGACATCTCCGCATGGAGATGGCACCCTTTGGTGTCGAAGTGACTGCACTGGCGCCCGGCGGTGTGGAGACGCCAATGACACAACTGGGGGAAACGGTGAGCGAGCAACAGTGGCAGGCTATTCCGGAACCGTTGCGCAAACAGTATCGAAGCCAGTTTGTGGATGGCGCCAGTGCCGTGTCGGATAACTTCAAGCTGTATTCCCCGGAGGCATTTGCAGACCGGGTATACCGCCAGATCATCACCGCCCGCAAACTGAAACCGGGTTACCTGATTGGCCCGGGCGTCGCACCATTGCCCTGGTTGCATCGCTTATTGCCTGTGCAACAGGTGGAAAATATCTGGTTGAAGATGTTCAGCGCACGCAGCCAGAACTAATAGAACGACCAGCTCCAAGACAGAATACTCATCCGCAACAAACACCTTCCCTTACTATTTCGAAACCAACGCATAGTACCATGTGGTTTATACTGACCTTTCCTCAAACCGGACACGACTATGAATGACCCTATCCAGTACACACTTGAAGATAAAATCCTGATCCGCGATCGTTATAGCCTATACAGTGATGCCGTGTTTCAGGCTGACAAAGATAAATGGCTCGCATGCTGGAGCGATGCAGGTGCCTGGTTTGTTTTCGGCAAGGAAGTGAAAGGCAAAGCAGCCTTAAGCGCTCAATGGGACGCAACCTGGAATACCATTGACAAAATGGCCTTCTTCTCAGAGATCGGGGACATCTCCATCAGCACTGACATGGCATCGGTGCGCTCCTATTGCCGTGAGGTTGTCGCCTTCACCAATGGAACCGTGCTCAAGGTCGTTGCCCAATACGATGATGAATTAATTAAAAAAGATGGAAACTGGTTGTTCTCAAAACGCAAATATACTGTTCTGATCAAAGAGTGAATTAAGTCCCGCTCAACGAAAACCACCGCCTACAACTGATCTTCAATGGGAAGTATCCCGTAGAACCCGGCTGAAAAGCGTCGCCACCAGCTTGCTTGCGGTTCGCTGGTAAAGGTTGCTTCTCCCTGCTTCCAGATCAGGTCACCGTCATCATCAAGAAAGAGCTGATAGGCCGCCGAATCCAATGCCTCCACTATGTTATTTGCCGTCTTCGCTGCCTGTTGTGGCATGAACATAAACAACCCCATCTCTGAATTAATGTCGATGGAGCGTGGATCAAGGTTGATTGAACCCACGAATACGGTCTCCTGATCAAACACCATCAGTTTGGTATGCAAGGTGGCGGACCTGGAATCCGCCTCACCATTGCTGGAACGATAGGCCTGCAACTCATACAGCTCGACACCCGCCTTTAACAGGCGCTTGCGGTATCGCGCATAACCGGAATGCACCGCCACATGATTGGTGGAGGCAAGAGAATTCGTTACCACCCTGATACGGACGCCTTTCCGGCGCAGGGAGAGAAGAAACTCCGTGCCTTGTTCCCTGGGAATAAAATAAGGTGTGACGATCAATATTTCCCGACTGGCTTTATCCATGACGTCCATCAGTTTGGACACCAGCTGCTGCTGATCCCGATCCCCGATCTCGCTGGTCAGTTTCTCGGGGGAATCACTCACCACTTCGATAGTCGTTGGTGTCAGTGCCGTAAGATCGTTGCGCACCCGCTCAAGATAGGGCGTGGTCACCGCTCGGGCATACACCGTGGTTAACGCCTCAACGTAGCGCTCGTCCACATTGGCCCGCCACTGCCTGGCATCTTGCGCCGTGAAACTGGAAAGAAACGCCTGCACCGGGATGGCCAGCTCACTGTTCCAATATTCATCAAAAACCCTCGACAATGCCGTCGCCACCGGACCCACACCAAACAGGTCGAAGTCCAGGAATTCCACCTGCTCCTGCACCTGGAAATATTCTTCCGCAATATTCCGCCCCCCGGTAATCACCATAATATGGTCCACAATCAGCGCTTTATTGTGCATGCGCCGATTGTACGCAGAGAAGTTCCACATCAGGTTCCAGTACTTGGGCCCCGAACGGGAAATAGGGTTGAACAGACGCACTTCCACATTGGGGTGCGCATTCATCAATGCCAGTTCCTGGTCCAGGCCCGGCGTAAAAATATCATCCAATAGCAGGCGCACCCGCACTCCGCGATCTGCCGCCTGCAGCAACGCCGCCAGGAATAACCCTCCGGCAATATCCCGCTTCATCAGAAAGTACTGGGCATCGATGGATACCTCGGCGGATTCGATGGCCCGCAAGCGGGCCCCCAGCGCATCGATTCCCTCAAGCAGGGGCAACACACCCGATTGATTCCCCTGCTGGTGTGACCAGCGGCTGATTGCAGCCACCGCCTCCACTTCAGGTTGTGGCGGAATGGCAACACTTTCCTGCCTGGGATAATCATAGGGAATGCCGGCACAGCCGCTGAGCAATAACAAAAGGAAGAGTTTTAAAATATAGGTTTGTTTAAGCGTCTGCAGATACCTGGGAATCATTAGATTGTTCTTTCGATTATTCTCAGAATTTTGAACATACCATGGTTCTGAGCCACTTCAAGTCTTCGCGCCGAATATCCCGGCAATCGCTGCCGGATTGGAGGCAAAAAACAGATGCAAGTAGGTCGCCGTCAGCGAGCCTTGTCGATAAATTGCCTCGCCAGGTGCCGGATGTCGCTGCCGCTGACCATAAGCAATGGGTTCAGGCGTATCGATACTGGCGGAACGATGATGGGCATGTCCACGCACCAGACCTTCCGGTAAAGGGGCCGTCTGCATACCCTGGCACCCTCCCCGTTCCCGCATCACCCCCCGGCCTGCCATCAAACCGGCCATGGCAAAGTCTTCCCCCTGCAGATTGGTGATACTTTGCAGGCAATAGAGAAAGCCACCGCATTCCGCCAGAATGGGTTTGCCCTGTTGGTGCAGTGCCTGTAGCGATGCCAGCATGTCCGCGTTCGTTGCTAAGCGTTCCGCATGCAGCTCCGGGTAACCACCGGGTAGCCAAAGTGCATCGCAGTCAGGAATAGCGCGATCGACCAAAGGCGAGAAATAACGTAGCCGGGCGCCCATCTGCTGCAACAACTGTATATTGGAATCGTAGATAAAACTGAAGGCCACATCCTTGGCGATGGCAATGGTTTTTCCCGCCAGTAAGGGTTCCACCTTAAAGGGTTCGGCCTCAGCTTCCTGGGCCGGTGCAAACACCACCGGTGACAATGATTCCATCCAACGCAGAATGTCCGTTTGCTCCAACAAATCGGCCCCCTGCTCGAAGCATTGTTCCAGCTCATCGGTCACCTCCTGGGCCTGCACCAAGCCCAGGTGTCGCTCAGGCAGACTAATGCCCTCCGTGCGTGGAATGGCGGCCACTAACGGCAACTCGGCGGACAGCGTTTCCTCCACCAGCTCCCGGTGCCGTTGCGAGGCACAGTTGTTGGCCACCAATCCCACCATCCGGCAATCATCCCGATGGCGAGCCAACCCTTCTGCCAGCGCTCCGGCGGTCTGCGCCATTCCCGATACATCCATCAACAACAGGATGGGGATGCCAAAGGTGGCCGCCAGATCGGCACTGGAAGGCGTGCCGTCCAACAACCCCATGGCACCTTCCACAATAATGACGTCCGCCGCTTGGGCCGCCAGGTAAAACTGATGACGGCACCAGGCCTCCCCCGACATCCACAGATCCAGTTGCTGCACCGGCTGGCGGGAAGCCTGCTCCAGAATCTGGGGGTCAAGGTAGTCGGGGCCGGTTTTGAACACCCTCACTTTTTTACCCGTGCGTACCAGCAACCGCGCCAAAGCGGCAGTAAAGGTGGTCTTGCCCTGGCCGGAGGCCGGGGCGGAAATAAACAGGGCTAAAGTCATGGGCGGGATCCTAAGCGTTTCAGGTTGGCCATACTAGCAATCCCCACCTGGTCCGGACAATTTATGCATTATATTTGCAATATAGTTGCATAATATATAACATGGCCCTATAGCGTCTTAATCCACTAATAAGAATGATGTTTTATGGATACCCGATTCAGCAAAGACCAAATCGCCCTGCGCCAGGAGTTGCGTGACTACTTCACCAACCTCATGAGCCCCGAAAAGGTGGCGGCCTGCATGGGTAAAGAAGGGGGCCCGGTGTTCCGCGGTCTGGTGGAGCAACTGGGCAAAGACGGTATGCTGACCCTCGGCTGGCCGGAGCAATACGGTGGCAAGAATTATACTGCCATTGAGCAGCTGATCCTGTTTGAAGAGGCCTGGAAAACCCATACGCCCTTCCCTCTGATCACACTCAATTCCGTGGCGCCTTCGATCATGACCTTCGGCACCGAGGAGCAGAAAGCGCACTTCCTGCCGCAGATATCCGCCGGTAAATGCATTTTTGCCATCGGCTATACCGAGCCTGGTTCCGGTACGGACCTGGCGTCCCTGAAAACCAAAGCGGAATTTGATGGGGAGAACTGGGTTATCAACGGCACTAAGGTGTGGACCAGTGCCGGCCACGATTGCGAATACATCTGGCTGGCCGCCCGCACCAGCAACGAAGGCAAACGCCCTTCCGACGGTATCACCCTGTTCATCGTGGATGCCAAAGACCCCGGCTACAGCCACGCACCCATCCACACCCTGGCTGGAGTGGATACCAACGTTACCTATTACGAGAACGTTAAAGTGCCACCCAGTCGGGTGGTGGGTGAGGTGAACGGCGGGTGGAAGGTCATCACCTCGCAGCTTAATCACGAGCGTATCGTGCTGGCGGCGATGTCGGTGATATCCCGCAAGCAATACGGTTATGTCCTGAACGCATTGTCCACCACGGATACCAATGGTAAACGTGCCATCGACGATCCTCTGGTGGCCAGCAAAATGGGGGCACTCTACGCCCGCCTGCAGGCGATGGAAGTATTGAACCTGCGCAACGCCAACATGGTGGACGAAGATAAAATTGATGTAGGACTGGCCTCCGGCGGCAAGGTGTTCAATACCCTGGAGCAGATTCGCATATTAAGGGAACTGCAGGAACTGGCCGGTGAAGACAGTGCTGTGCAATACCCCAGCCCTGACGCCCTCTTTAGTGGCCACCTGGAATACGACTACCGAGCTGCTCAAATCATGACGGTGGGTGGTGGTGTGTTGGAAGTGATGCGTTCCATGACCGCATCCTTTGCCCTGCGCATGCCCAACACCATTGTGTAGCCAGCACGAAGCGAAGGTGGAATGAGGAGTAGGCAACCATGAATTTTAACTACAACGAAGATCAGCAATCCATTCAGGATGTAGCCATTCGCATGTTTCGCGACCTGTGCGGCGATGAAGCCATCCGCAACCTGTACAAGCAGGAACAGCCTCTGCACACCGAGCTCTGGCAGCAGGTTGCCCAAAGCGGTTTACTGGGCGCCGCATTGCCAACGGATGTAGGCGGCTCAGCAATGGGCATGACAGAACTGTGCCTGATTCTGGAACAACAGGGTAAAGCGGTAGCTCCCCTTCCGGTTCTGGAATCCGTGGTGGAGGCGGCTCTGCCCATCGCCCGCTTTGCAGCGGAAGATTTAAAACAAAAACTGCTGCCATCGGTCATCAGCGGTGACCTGATTTTGTCGGCAGTGCGCCCCTATCAGGGTTTACAGAATCGCCAGCCGTTAACCGCAACCGCCCAGGGTGAACACTGGTGCCTGAATGGTTACAGCAATCTGGTGGGATACGCGCATTACGCCGGCGGTTTTCTGGTAACTGCCCAACTGGAAGACGGCGGTCACTGGATAGGTTATGTGAATGCCGGCAGTGAAGGCCTTCACATTACGCAACAGCGAGCCACCAATGGCGAGGCCAGCGGCCATATCCAGTTCAATCAGGTTACCGTTACTGCAGATAACCTGATCGCTACCCACAATGAAGCCGAATCGCTGCTGCAGTGGCAGCGCCAACACACTTTTGCCGCCATGGCAGCGTTGCAGTTGGGCGTACTGCAGGAAGGCCTGCGCCGGGCAGCGGAGTATACCACCGAGCGCACGCAGTTTGGGAAACCGCTGGGGGCCTTCCAGGCCGTATCACAGCAAGCAGCGGACGGCTATATGGCCATTGAAGCTTTACGGGGCGTGTACTGGCGTCTGCTGGATATTCTGGATAACGGCAATGCCGATGATCTGGAAGCCAATATCACCGCCCACAGCGTTAAATACTGGATTTGCGAGTCCGGCCACATTGCCGCCCATATTTTCCTCCATTTACATGGTGGTATCGGGCAGGATCTGGACTACCCCGTGCATCGTTTTTTCAGCTGGGCGAAAAAGAACGAATCCTACCTGGGCGGCGCTGATCAACAGGCAGCACTCCTGGGTAAACTGATTCAATCCAATCCCGCAGCATTGCTGTAAAAGCAGCAAGCAATAGCATAAAGAAGGGCACATTACGTGCCCTTCTTTATGCTCTATCTGTGTAATTGTTTTACGTAGCCGTCAGCGCACTGCCTTGATGCAACTTCCATCATTCTACTTCCATCAGGCTACTTTCGGCTTTTTTACCGCATCAGCATCGAACTCCAACAAGGTAGACTGACTGTCCTTCACCGCGGCAAAGAAGTCCTCACCCCACTGCTGGATATCAAAGTGAGAAACGATATCAAAGGCTTCACGAATCCGCGCACGGGCTTCGTCCTTGTTCATGGTCAACCCAAGATAACAGGCATTCACCATTTCCTGCTGGTCATAAGGATTAGCCAATACGGCTCCCCGCAATTCCGCAGCGGCACCGGCGAATTCCGACAGCACCAGCACACCATTGCCCTCCGTCATGCCCTGGGCGGCTATATATTCCTTCGCCACCAGATTCAGGCCATCCCGCAACGGGGTTATCCACATAACGTCTGCAACCGTGTAATAGGCCACCAGCTCCTCGAAGGGGAAAGCACGGAAGAAGAATTGCACCGGCGTCCACCCCACTTTCGCAAACCGGCCATTGATGCGACCCACTGCCTGCTCAATCTGGGTTTGCAGTTTGCGATAAATCGTCATCTCCTGCGCAGCCGGAACACATACCATAAACAGTGACACTTTCGCCTGCAGTTCATCGTGTTCTTCCAGCAAACGTTCATAGGCTTGCAGCTTTTCCAGAATACCCTTGGTGTAATCCAGACGCTCCACCGACAGGATCAACTTGGTACGGCTGAATTCATAACGCAACTGCGCCATTTTGGCCTGAATACCCGGATCGTCCAATGCCCTTGATACCCGATTCAAATCCAGCCCCACCGGATGGGCCACCAGGCGAATACGGCGGTCGTAGACCTGGATTTCCGAAGTCATCTCGTCCAGCCCCACGGCACATCCGTAAGTAAGAAAACGGGGTGCGCAATTCACTTTTGACTTCACTTCCACCGGCATTACGCCACGGGCCACATCCACAAAGTTTTCCGCCTGACGGGGAATATGGAAGCCAATTACATCACATTGCATCAGGCTGCCGATAATCTGTTTACGCCAGGGCAATACGTTGAACACGTCAGCCGAGGGAAAGTAGGTGTGGTGAAAGAAGGCAATGGTTACGTCAGGCCGCATCTCCCGCAGGAACGCCGGCACCATCCACAGGTTGTAATCATGAATCCAGATCGTTGCACCTTCTGCTGCTTCGCGGGCCGTACGTTCGGCAAAGGCGCGATTCACCTTGAGGAAAACCTCCCAATGGTCTTCACGGAAATTGGCCCGTTCCCAGAACGTATGCAGGGTGGGCCAGAACGCTTCCTTGGAAAAACGCTTATAGAAAATGTCCACTTCCTTTTTGGTGAGCGGTACTCTGGCGGCCACCAGGTGAGGATATTGCTCGGCATCCACTTCGGTATGGGTTTCAAAACTACGGCCTTTACCCTCATGAATGGACCATGCCACCCAGGAACCGGGTTTATCATCGGCAAAGAAACTCAGCAGGGTGGGAATGATACCATTGGGCGACTTTGGTCGACGCCGAATAATCTGGCCGTTTTCTTCAATTTCTTCATAGGGAAGTCGGTGATATACGATCACCAGATCCGATTTTCCGGGCTCCAGTACATCATGGGTTTCGGCATCAATGCCTTTGGTTCCCAGAAAACCAAAGTGCTCAATAGCTTCCAGAATGCCGCCGCAACCTGGAGCGTCTGCGTGCAATACACGGGTGGAATGCTCAGTGGCAACCAACAACCCTCTTTCGGAAGCGCCCACACAGACGCCATGGTATCCCTGCTCAAACAGGGAAAGATCATTCAGGGTGTCGCCCGCCACTAATACCAGGGAGGGATCTATTTCCAGGTGCTCCACCAGGTTCTTCAGGGTGCGCCCTTTATTCACCCCCCGAGGCAACACATCCAGGAATTTATTGGATGAATACAACAGATCGCAGTTCAGGTCCTCTTCAACAATCTTTCTCAGCTCGTCACTGATGGCATCCTCTGTACAGAAATAGGAGCAGCGACGCTCCTGGGGTACTTCCTGGCGCTGTAACCCGTCCAGGTGCGCGACCGCATCCTCCACCAGGCGCTCGCCCGGCCAGATGTTATCGATTTCCCCCTGAATAGCCTGCACAGGCTGCTGGGTGTGACCATCCACGACCGTTCCGCCCACGTCACAAATGATGTAATCAGGTTGCGGCAACGTGGGATCTGCCAGCAACGGCAACACGTTTTCCAAACCGCGTCCCGTAACGAAGACCAATTGGATTTCCGGGTGAGAAGCCACCAGTTGATACAACTTTAAACGACTATCTGGATCACCGGCTAAAAAGGTTCCATCTAGGTCGGTTGCTAAAAGCATTGTTTCCTCCTGATTGGTGGGCCCGGTGGGGGCAAATAACGCGTGTACGCTTTCACCACCCTCCCGTGCCGCTCAGCACTGGTTTGTGTCAGGAGATCAGAAAGCTACGCGCTTAGTGCTGCGAGAAAGCACGAAGATTTAGTACCAGAACAAGCGTTGGTTGGCTTCCGCTGGTTTGAGAAGGTGACCATCCACCACACACACCTTGGCTCGAGCTCCAGACACTGATCACATTATTACAAGCAAAAAATGCACCATAACGGTTCACAACAACCCCCGACCAGACCGCATCCCGCGGCCCACGGGCATTACAGCGAACAAAAAATTTCTATCAAACACCTGCAACAGCAAAAACAAATGTCGTATCTGCAACGCCACAGTGCATTTTGTCGCGGTCAGCCCTGAAATGTTTGTTCTGAGCCGTCCGCTTCGTCTATATAGGTTATGGTCGAAGTGTTAAAATTCAAGTCTACGAACAGATGACAATAATGCTCGCCATGCCGCCATGCCATCGCCACACTGGAATCGTTGGAATAATTCAGTTCAAAACGACCCTGAAACGCAGGGTAATTACTTCGGAAACGCATTAGGCGCAACAGTCGCTGCACTACCGGCTTTTCCATCGCTGCATCAATCTCATCCAGTGTATAGAACTTTCGATTGATATCCCGCAACTCACCGGTGCTGTCCATTAAATCACGATCATTTTCGCCGGCCAACAAACCAACATAATAGACCTGTGGGATACCCGGTGCAAAAAACTGGATAGCGCGAGCTGCAATATAAGCATCATCATTCTGCATCATTGCATCGTAGAATGTACAGGTCAGCTGATAAATAGCACCCACACTATGCACATTGGCAGCTGAGCGCCGCAGAATGGGGTCCGCACTGCGAGCGTCAATATTATCAATCAGGTCCTTGATCTTGTCGTCCGGCAACACGCCTTCAACATCCGGAATACAAATTCCATCGTGAGTATCCAACACGGTCACCATATTGCGGGGACACATTCGTAGCCAGTTTTTCAGGTAAACACTATTGGCATCCAACAGAGAATACAGCAGCAATGGTGGTAAAGCGAATCCATAGGGATGCATATTGCGACGGGAAATAGCGTATTGATAACTGGTGTGATCGTGCACCTCCGGCAAACAGGCAGCACCATGCCGTTGCGCCACTTCGTTGATCCACTCCAGCAATCGATAAACATCCGGTTCCACCAGAAAGCAGCTGGTGCCGATTTTTTTGGTGGTGTAACCAAACGCATCCAACCGGAACAACTTAACGCCTTTGTTGGCCAGAAAATGGATGTAACGCTCCATCAACTGATAGGTTTTTTCCGACTGATAGTTCAGGTCAATCTGGCGTTCCGTAAACGTACACCATACAGATGCAGAGGTACCATCAGCAAAGGTCACCCTGCGGAAAGGCTCTTTCTCCTTCCTGATATGAATTTTCGCCAAATCATCCGGACTGATTTCCCCCAGTTTCTCCACATGCACAAACAGGTCTGCATATTCCGATTCAAAGCCATTGACCAGGAAATCCTTAAATTCTTCCGACTCGTCGGAAATGTGATTCACGGTTAAATCAGCGCACAGGTCGTATTTACTGGAGATGCGTTCAATGTCATCCCAGGTACCAAAGGCAGGGTCAACTAATTCGTGACTGAGTGGAGAAAAGCCACCATCGGCGTTGGAGGGGTAGAAAGGAAGTATATGTACACCACCGATGGCGTCGTGCAGGTGCTTCTCAATCACCTTGTTCAAATCACGGAGATTGTCACCTAATCGATTTGGATAGCAGATCAGTTGAACCGCGTTACGCAATGACATGCATCACTCCCGTTGCAAATGCAGATGCTTTTTTACCATACCGATTTCAAAACCGGTGTGCAAATGAACTCAGGCTATCCAGATCTGTTGAACATTGACAAACTCTCTGATGCCGTGGGGCCCTAGCTCACGCCCGTAACCGGAACGACCAATACCACCGGACGGCAGGCGGGGGTCGGTTTTCACAATACCGTTGACAGCAATCTGGCCGGATTCGAGCGTCGTGATCGCTTGGGCAATGGCTTCCTGATTGCTGGTCCAGATGCTGGCACCCAATCCATACTCGGTGGCATTTGCCAGGGTCAAGGCGTCATTCAGATCGGCTACCGGTGTAACCGATAACACGGGCCCAAACGTTTCCTCCTCGAATGCGGCCATTCCAGGCCTCACATCCAACAGCAGAGTTGGCGGGTAGAAAAAGCCGGGGCCAGGGAAAATATCACCGCCCAGAATACAACGGGCGCCCGCCTCAATAGTGGCCGTTACCTGGTGATGCAAATTGTCCCGCAGGTCGGAACGGGCTAATGGTCCCAACTGGTTGCGCTCATCTCTCGGGTCACCCATAGTGATGTTGGAAAAGCGGGTATACAGTTTTTCGCAAAACTCGTCATAAATACTCTCCTCCACCAACAGCCGCTTGGCGGCAATGCAAGACTGTCCGGCATTGATCATGCGCGACAGCGTCACCACTTCCGCTGCCTTGTCCAGATCTGCGTCAGCCATTACGATGCAGGGGTCGGAACCTCCCAGCTCCAGCACGGCAGGTTTCAATCCCGCCGCAGCCCGCGCCGCCACCTTTTGCCCAGCAACACTGGAACCGGTAAAGGACACCGCTTTCACCTTCGGGTGGTCAATGGCTGCTGCCACGTCAATGGTGGCAATGGGCAAATTGGCCATCACGTTTTGAGGTAAGCCGGCGCCATAAAACAACTCGGTCAATAACCGGGCTGTGGCAGGCACATTCGGATCGGCCTTCATCACGCAGGTATTACCTGCCATTAACGCCGGCGCCAAAAAACGCATCGCCAACCATACCGGCGCATTCCAGGGCAAAATTCCCAATACCGTGCCCAGGGGCGGATACTGCACAAAGCTGCTGCTGGCGTCCGAATCCAAGAACTCCGGTGCCAGGAATTTTTCCGCGTGCTCTGCATAGTATTCTGCACAGGCAGCGCCCTTTTCCACTTCACCCAGGCCTTCCGCAACAGGCTTACCCATTTCCAAGGCCATCAGGTCAGCCAGCTCCACTTTGGCATCGCGCATGGCACTGGCCATTTTTCCCAGATACTCCGCCCGCTCGCCAAACGACTTGCTGCGCCATTCCGAGAAACCCTCGGCCACCTGATCGATGACCTGGCCGGCAACCTCCGGCGCCAACGGCTTTATACCCGGCAGCGACTCCCCTGTAGTAGGATTGGTTGGTGCTAACATAAAATCTCCTTAGGCTGGTGACACCGCTTTCTTCGGTTGCTTTGCACCTGGCTTTTCAGTTTTTCCATCCGCAGAAGAATCCCCTTTACGGGCTTTCGACAGATCGATGCACTCACCGCTGGCGGCTTCGGGTTTGACCGTAAAATCCCGTTCCATCGAAAAGAATGAGCGACAGCCATCTTCGGTAATGACAATGGTGTCGGAGATACCGCAGGTCTTATCCCCTTCAATACCCCACATCCAGGGAATCATATGAAAGGTCATGCCTTCTTTAAGAATGGCAGAGTTACCCTGCTTCAGACTGATGATGTACCCCTCATCCCAACTGGGAGGAAATGCAATACCAATGGAATAACCGGAGCGGGTTATCAATCTGGCGCCCACTTCATTGTCCGAGATAATGTTGCGGACCAGATTGTCCACATCGGACACCGTCATCCCCGGTTGTACCATGTTATGAATGGCATCCAACGCCCGCTTCATGGTTTCCTGGGCCTGATACATGGCATCGGACATCTCCCCAAGTATCACCGTTCTCATCATGGCTGTGTGATAACGGCGATAGCAGCCACCCACTTCCAGAAAAACATGCTCACCGGGTTGCACTGTGCGCCCTTCAAAAGTGGCATGGCCGATCATGGTGCGGGGACCTGAGGTGACGTAGGGCATGACTGCTGGCGTTTCACCACCGGCCCGGAACATGGCGGCACTGATCGCCGCACCTATCTCATTTTCGGTAACACCGGCGTGACAGGCTTCAATACCGGCTTTCATGCCCGCTTCCGTGGCAATGGCCGCCTTTTTCATCACTTCCAGTTCAACGGCTGACTTGCAGATCCGGCCTTCTTCCACAATACCGAAACAATCCAGCAGTTTGCCGTCTTTCAAGGAAGTATGAATGCAATCCTGCTGGTAGGCCGGGAAGAAATAGCTGTTACGCTCATAACCGATGCGCTTGTCTGCCAGGCCGAATTCACGTAACGCATCCACCAGCATCTGGATGGCGTCTCCGGTGTCCGGATAAGGCCGGGTAAGATCCACCCAGGTGCGGGCAAACACATTGGATTCTTCCAGCGCCCGGGTAATCATGAAGGGTTCTTTCTCCAGCGGCACAACCAAAGCCTGAAAAAAGGAATACCCGGTGGTTTGATAGTCGGTGAGATAGGTAATATTTTCCGGATCGGTAATCACCACCGCATCCAGATGACGTTCGGCAATACGTTGGCGCAACTCACTCAGTCGACGTTGAAACTCGGAATAAGGAAACGTCATATCATCCCGTTCAATCATGCTGCCTCCTCCATCACTGATCGCACTGAATTAATCAGAATATCCAGACCTTCCACCAGATCATCTTCCGGAATGGTTAACGGTGGTATCAATTTCAACACCCGCCCACCGGAGCCACAACTGGCGATGATCAACCCATCTTCAAAGCATCGTTTGACAATGGCAGCAGCACGTTCTCCGTCGCCGACATCAAGTCCGATGATTAACCCCTTGCCCCGCAGCTGTAGACTGGAGTCACTATTGAGCAACGGCTGCAACAATTGCCGGGTGAGCCGGGTTTTGTCCGCAACTTCATCCATTAACTCGGAGGATTCGAAATAGCTGAGGGCTTCCGCCCCGGCGACAAATGACAGATTCTGCCCGCGAAAAGTACCGGTGTGCTCCCCTGGGGACCAATGTTTATCAAGATCCGGGTGCACCAGATTCATCGCCATCGGAGTACCAATACCGCCGATACCTTTGGCCATGCAGATAATGTCCGGCTCGATCCCCATATCATCAAAGCTGAAATAGGAGCCGGTGCGACCACATCCCACCTGGATCTCATCCACGATTAGTGCTGCACCGAGCTCTTTCGCCAGCGCCGCCAAGCCTTGCAACCATTCCTTGCCGGCCACATTCACACCGCCTTCGGCCTGGATCACTTCCAACAGAAAAGCGGCCGGTGGCTCGAGGCCACTGGAAGGATCGCGATAGCGCGCTGCCAGGCCACCAATGTCGCAACCGAAGGGTTCATGACTGACATGCAGCAACGGCACACCGGATGCTCCCCTGAAATATTGGTTTGCCGTCGCCGCCAGCGCCCCCAAAGTCATGCCATGAAAGCCATGACTGAATGCAACCACTTCATGGCGGCCAGTCGCGCGTCTTGCCAACTTCATGGCGGCCTCCACTGCATTGGTGCCGGTGGGCCCCATAAACTGCATACGATGGGGCATTTTTCTTGGTGCCAGGATCACATCGGTAAAGCGCTGCATGAAATGCGCTTTCGCGGTGGTCTGCATATCCAGACTGTGCAGCACACCGTCTTTTTCCATGTACTCGATCATGGCTTTTTTCATGCGTGAGTTGTTGTGCCCAAAGTTCAGTACCCCGGCTCCCGCAAAAAAATCAATATACTCTTTGCCTTGTTCATCGATCTGACGGGCATTTTTCGCAGAGGAAAACACCACAGGATACACCCGCCCATAGGCTCGGATATTGGATTCACGCTCTTCAAAGATGCTCATGCTGTCTCCTTCTGTGGGTTTGATTACACAACGGATAAACCTGCCAGCTTGCAAAACCAGCGGCAGACGTCGGCAATCAAACGGTCATTGAAATCATAATAAGGACTGTGGCAGGGAATGTGATGACCAGCTCCGTCATCACTGCCAATCAGCGCAAACGCGCCGGGAATTGCCTGTAAAAAATAACTGAAATCTTCCGACGCCATGATCGGTACCGGGTGACCATGCTGATGATGTTGCTCGCCAAATAAATCCTGCCAGCACTGTCGTGCCCGCGCCGCAGGAAGCGCATGGTTGATGGTAGCCTGATAGCGTGGCTCATGGACGACCTCGCAACGGGCTCCCCAGGCGGCAGCGGGCTGCCGTGCCACTTCGCTGATCAGCTGATTTATCTGAGTGCGCGTGCCTTCATCCGGCACTCGAATGCTACCGGCCAATTGTGCCGTTTGCGGAATCACTGTGGGTGCGGTTCCCGCATTAAATTGGGTTACGCTGATCACCGCAGCCGCTTGCGGCGACAGTCGCCGACTGACGATCTGCTGCAACGCCAAGGTGATTGCACTGGCCGCCAACAATGGATCCACACAGGCTTCGGGCTGACTGGAATGACCACCACGCCCTATCACTTCGATGGTGAAGGTTCCATTGCCACACATGACGAGAGAATCGGGACACGCCATGGCGCGATAGGGCATCGCCGGCCAGTTATGCCAGCCGTATATACACTCAACGCCGTCCAAAGCGCCATCGCGAATCATCTCGCGGGCACCGTGGAAGCCTTCTTCCGCTGGTTGAAAAATCAGGGTAACCGGTTGCGGCAATGAGGACTCATGTAATTTCAACCAGCGAGCCGTCGCCAACAATGTAGCCGTGTGACCGTCGTGACCGCAGGCATGCATGCAGCCTGGATTTTGGGAAGACCATTCTTTGTTGGTTTGTTCTGTGATGGGCAGCGCATCCATATCGCCGCGCAGCGCAATGGCAGGACCACCACTCGCATTCAACCAGGCCACCGTGCCCGTTTCCGCGCAGGCGCGCCATGGTATGTTCAGTTCATCCAGTGCATTGCGCACAGCGGCGGCAGTTTGATGCTCCTGCCAGCTCAACTCCGGATGCGCATGTAATGTTCTTCGAAATGCCTGCGCAAAATCGACGGTGTCTTGCCAATGGTCCGGCATTCAACGTCTCCAGCCTGGTGTTCGACACGCCTCGCTCAAGTTCAAACCATGATGAGGCTCTTTATCAGTGCGGCCGACTGATAACAGTGCAGGTGCAAGGGACGTTCCACGTTGTTTCACGGATAGGTGAAAAGACTGAAAAAAACGGCATAAAAGGCGCTCAAAACAGCGACATACCGTGAATAATTTTTTTTGCACAGGGTACTGGAGAATAAGACAGGCGCACCAACAGGTTGCAAGCTCTCACATGTTGGTGCGCACTGATCTTGCTGCTTGGAAACCGGATGTCAGCCCGACGCAGCCAGTTTTTTGCGTGCTTCGTGAGCTTTTTTCTTCTCTTCAATACGCCCCAACTCTTCCAGAGTCACCAGGCCAGGGCCATGCACACCCAACATCACCAGCAGAGCTACCGGGTTGTAGCGTAACGGCCGCGGCACCATTCGCGCGTAAAGCTGCAACCGCTTGCAGAGTTTTCGATAACGCGCCTGATCCCGTTCGCTCCAGGGCAGATTGAAACGTTCCCGGTAGAGTGGATGCAACTGACCAATCACTGAGAGCTTCATGGTTGGATAAAAAAAGCGTTTATAAAACGAATCTGCGTAGGGTTGCGCAACTTTCAAGTATTTAAAACGGGCCGGCAGCTCAATCGCTCTGGTGGTTAAATATTTAACCGTATCGTTATAGGTCATCTCGCTCATAATCAGATTTTCATAGTATTCATAAAAATCCTGCAGTGTGGGCTCGATGTCCTTTTTCTGAATCCCCAACAGCAGACACAGTTGGACGTACTCTTCATACAACGTCGCTTCCTCTGCAGCAGTCAGCGGTTGCCCCATATCCCGGCGGATGCGGATCACGCCATCGAGGAAAGTATCCGGCACAATGCGAAAGGTTTTGGGGTTCAGCGCAAAATATTTCCGCCCATCATCCAGCGTGCCTTTGATATTGGCGTGCAATGCACGCAGATCCTGAGCCTCCTGGCGGGCAAAGTCACCTCCATCATAGAGAAATCGAATCATCGACCAGTTGGTACGGCGACCACGGGCCTGGGGATCGGATTTATAGATACCGTATTTGTTCACCGCCGTGCCCACGGCCGGCAGCGCTGACTGCATAATGGCTATGGGTGGCATCAACGGCAGGTGGGCCATGTCTGTCAGGGTGTCCCACATGATCGACCCCCGGCCGGGTGCCCTGCCTTGCGCAGTACCGCTCGCAACGGCAGCCCGGGGTGTTCCCCTGGACAACTTCTCTGATGGTTTTGCCATTTGACCTCCTGCTGGTTCCCATTGGATACTCCAACCATTCTAATGCGAGAAAAGGTGCCTTACTCTCGCATTTCTACAGAGATCAAAAGAGCAGAGAAAGAGACATTAATTCCTGTTAAAACAATGCATTAACCAAGAAAACAACCACCAACAGCAGACATCAGGCCTGATTAGCCTGAGATTATTCGGATTTTCTGTATCACTTACTCCAGCAGGACCAGCCGGGACATGAAACGAAAAGCCATCCCTCGCCGCAAACCCAAGCAGGCCCGGTCGATCCGAAAGTACAACGATATTCTGGATGCCGGCGCCCGCCTGCTGGAACAGCTGGAATACTCCGACATCACCATGAGCGAAATCCATCTGGAAAGCGGCCATCCGTATGCCACCATCTACCAGTATTTCGGCAATAAAGAAGACATTTTTCAAGCCTGGATCGAGCGTTTTATGGAGACCGTGATTTTTGAACTGAGTGACCGTATCCGACGCACAGATCGCCACGATTTCGAGAGCCAGTTGGAAATCAGCGTGCGCTATTCCCTGGAACAGATTACGGCACAACGCCTGATACTGGGAAAGCTGCTTAATGGCATGGCACTGGTGTCCTCGCGCATGGTGGAGCACCTGGAGGAGAAAACCCGGGAATGGATTATCCAGGCCTTTGGCCAGCAGATGGAGTTACCCCGTAACAACGAGCCCCTGGAAAAGCTGCTAACCGCCGCCAGGGCAACCAACGGTTACTGGATCATGCTGATGCTGAATACCCGAAGGGAAATCGACATTGAACAGGAAAGCCGACGGGTAGGATCACTGATTAAAGCGTTACTGAGCATCTAGTGGCAATGATACGGCTAGAAGCCCGACCCCGGTTGCTTTAAAAACTCGATTTCCTCATCCGTGGATTCGCGTCCAAGGACAGCATTACGATGGGGGTAACGGCCAAAGCGATCGATGATCTCCTTGTGCCGGTACTCAAACCGCAGGTTGTTTTCCAATCCCGGCTGGGAAAACAGCACCACTGCCTGCTCATGGATCAGAGGTGATTCACTGTGCATAAAAGGCAGGTACATAAAACTTTTTTCCGCCGCCGGCAGTGCTTGATCCTCACCTGTACGAACCGCTTCCTGTGCCAACAGTAACGCCATGCCATCCCACACAAAAGCGCGTGGTTCATCGCGAAACAGGTTACGGGAAAACTGATCCAACAGAATGATTTCAGCCAGCCGCCCACGGGGTTGATCGCGCCAGGAGAACAGCTCGCCCCGTTGCGCCTGGCCATGCAGTTCGGAAAAACGCTGTGCTATCTCGCGATCAAAGTCCGCATCCTTTTTCCACCACTGAGCGGGATTGATCTCCTCAAACCAAAAATGTAAAACGGATTCCAATTCGCTCACCGCATAGCCCTTAAGTGGCACGTCCTTCCCGGTATTTTGACGCATCGGTTGTATACTCAGGATGACCGTATTCCACTAACAAGCGATTAATTTTATTGATCAGGACCTGATCAACCAGCTGATCTACCAGCGGGATACGCTGAGCCGCCCTGGTGGCGACCATGCGCGGCAAGACATAGGCGGTGACCATGGCAAAGGAGAGATAATCCAAAGGTGAAGCGGCCACACTCATTTTTTTCGCCAGGGATTTGTTCCCTTCACTCAAAAACACCCGATTGAAAAAGACTTTGGAAAAACCCTTTTCCACCTCATTCAGAACCCGGCTTTTCAAGGTTTTATCTCTCGGGCGATAGGCCGCCATGGTGGCACGCACCAGGGCACCACAGGTTTCATCATCGTATCCATCCCGCAGCGTTCCGGCATAGGTCATCATCACATCCACAATTTCCTGCGGCGTGGCGGGTAACAGTTCCTCGGGCAAGCCCAACAGATAACTCTGGTAGCGGCAGAGTTCAACAATGGCCCGTTCCTCCGGTGTGAACTCCGGTTTCTTGCGACCGATGGCATTGAAGGCGGTAAGAAAAGCCGGGATGGTACCAGCCGGCATCTGGTCCACCTGGGGTATGGGAATGCCATACACATCCACATCCCAGCGATCCGAACGGGTCAGCAGATTGAAGCGCACCATGGAATGCATCAGCCGCACCATGGCCGCAGCTTTGAAACCAACGCCGTAGCGACGTAATGCACCGGGCAACGTGGCGGTGGTAAAAAAACTGGCGGTCTCGTTCACCCGTTGCACTGCCGCTTCGCCGGACAAGGCGCCGGTAAGTGCCATGGGCAAACCGGAATATTGATTCATGAAGGTGGCAATGAACGTGCCGCGAATGGCAAACGGAACCAGATTGGCCATTTGATTACGGCTGATGCGGGCACCCTTCTCCACCAGATCCAGGTTCACCCAATCCGGCACGCGTTCCATCGCCCGGATAAAATCCACCAGTTCCTGCGGCGCATCCGGCACGGAATCAAGGCCCTGATCGCAGGCCTGCTTGAGCATGGTAATCAGCGGTCTGAAGCCATACCGGGGCATCAAGGCGGCGTAAGCATCGGCTACGCCATCACCCAACATGGTATAGGCGCGGGCTCTTTCCACACGCTCATGATTGGACAGCAACGCTGATCGAAACCGCTTTTCCAGCCGTCGCGGCATTTGCGACTTCACCACCGGGTCATCGGTGAAACGAAAGGGAGTTCGCTCGAAATCGACGTTCCCGTAGAGAGATGGAATGCGCACTTTTTGGGAACGCACCTGCTGCTGTAGTTCTTGTAATGTAATCGCCATGGTGCCGACCTCTGTTACAGACATAATGTTACAGCCATATGGTTACAGTATAGCCCTTGAATCAGCCTGTCTGTGATTGCATCCACACAGCCAGCCCCTGTCCGTTAAGCTGCATGTCCATACCTAAAACACTTTGCAATTGCGCCTGGGCCAACCTGCAACCATGGTCGCGAGCCCGCTTGAATGTATACTCCGTGAGCTGTGCAATCAGATAACTTTCCTGCTGATCCACGGGTTGTTGTTTGGCACGTTCCACTATCCCCAGATAGTCATCAATCTGTGCCAGCAACGACTGCCTCAATGGCTCAGGCTGCTCCACCATTCCGTAATGGGTTAAAAACATTCGCTGCGGTTTTAGCGCCAACAGACGATCGATGGAATGTTTCAAAGCATCAGGATCAAACTGCACCGGTGTGGTGGTGGGAATAATGAACGGGCCGTTCTCAGTGGCCAGGGCGGGATAGGCCAGTCCGAACGTGTCACCGGTGAAGATACCACTGGAAAGCGAGTCATGGATACAGAAATGGTGGCGGGCATGGCCGGGAGTGTCGTAAAAAGTCAGCGTTCTGGCACCCAATAAAACCGTGTCACCGTCCTGCATTTGCTCGACCCGTTGTGAGTCCACCGCAATGACATCACCATAGATCTCGGCGAAATACGCTTCACCATAGACGGCCATCGCACCCGCCTTCAGTTTGGCCGGGTCGATCATGTGGCGCGCGCCTTTGGGGTGAACCAACAAGGTGGCGTTGGGCAACACCTGCATCAATCCACCCACACCCCCGGCGTGATCGAGATGTACATGGGTGGGAATCACATATCTGACCTGGCCGACCTCAATACCCCGCTGCTCAAGCAATTTCATAATGGCAGGAATACTGTTGTGAGTGCCGGTTTCCACCAGGGCACACTCTCCATTGCTTTCCAGCAGGTAGAGTGCAGCCAGCCCGGGACGAATCATGCCACTGTCGATTCGAGTGATGCCAAAACCAATGTCTTCGTAATCTTGAAAGGCCATGAAGCGACTCTTGTGCAATGCATTTTCGGTTACAGGAACTTTATTTTGCGCAGCTGCGAACCTGTTGTCCATTAGACAAACTGCCTAAGCCTGAGCCGGCCTGATTTCACAGCATTGTGATACTATATCCGGCAAATTAGCGGTTATTCGGTGGAATCAAAGTATGAGTTATTTTCCCCTCGATTATATTGAACCGGTCTTCCGCCCCCCATCGGAAGCGAGATCCCTGATCCTGCAGGTGACCAATGGCTGCTCCTACAATCAATGTACCTTCTGCGACATGTATACGGCGCCCCAGAAAAAGTTTCGCCCTAAACCGGAGGCAGAAATACTGGCGGACATCGACAAAGTGGCCCGTATCCAGGTTTCCAAGGTCTTCCTGGCGGATGGGGATGCCATGGTATTGTCGGTGCGCAGACTGCAGGCCATTCTGGGTGCTATTCAAACCAAAATGCCACAGGTGCAACGGGTATCGGCCTATTGCCTGCCCAGCAATATCAAGAACAAGTCCGTAGACGACCTCAAAATGCTGCGTGAGCTGGGCCTGGGTATGGTCTACGTCGGCTGTGAGTCCGGCGATGACGAAGTCCTGGGCTACGTGAGAAAGGGTGAGACCTACGAATCCTCCAAGGCTGCATTGCTTAAGCTGAAGGCAGCCGGCATCCAATCCTCCGTAATGATCCTGAACGGACTGGGCGGGCGTAAGTTCTCTGAGCAACATGCTATCAACTCCGCGCGCCTGATGAATGAGACGCAGCCGGAGTTTCTTTCCACCCTGGTGGTGTCATTCCCTTTGGGGGAGGAGCGCATTCAGGAAGGATTTGAAGGGCAATTCGAAGCTCTGGGGCAAATGGACCTGTTTCGGGAAATACAGCTACTGTTGCAAAACCTGGAGCTGGAAAACACCGTGTTTCGATCGGACCATGCTTCCAATTATCTGGTCTTAAAAGGAAACCTGGGCGCCGACAAAGCCAACATGCTGGAAATGGTGAACACCGCCATCAACCAACCGGGGCGCATTCCGTTACGACCGGAATGGATGCGGGGGCTGTAGCCGGGCACTCCCACAAGCTCGATGATATTCTGCTCACTCCTTCAGAATTTTTTGTATATTTATCAACCATGTAACTCGAATTTTTGTCGGTTTTTTTTACATCCAAAACAAATGAGTACTGAATCTAAATGTGCATAATTTAATAAAACAATAAAGCATCCTTATGATATAAAGACCCTATAGTTAGCAAACACTCCGAAATAACAAAATACCAATCTGGTATATGGTTTGCTTCAACATAGCCACCTTGCAATTTGCTCTCCTCACTGGACCGAGGTACTCATGAAACTGGCGAAAGAAAAATATTGTATAATTGCCGCAGCAGCCTTCGCTCTATTTTCAACAAACCTGGCACAGGCATTGACTGAATATCCTCGTTGGTACGACGGCTCATTCGAATCCACGTCGATTGAGATTGGTGATATGGAGTGGTTACGCTGGGATCAAACACTCAATATGTCGATTAATGAGGCCCTGACCACTTACTCCAGCGAAGGCTGGAGACTGGCAACCAATTCAGAAATGGCTGATCTCCTCAACAGCTTCTTTGAAGTTGACCCGTTTGGAACTTTGTATTCCTATACAGACACAACCACGGGTACCACCTCTACTGATCCACAACCATTCGATGCTAATGAAAACAGCAGGCAAACTTCTTGGGACCCGGCTGAACACCCAGCTTTCGGGGATTTTGTGGAAACATTTGGCATGACCGATTACTTCTGCGATCCATGGGAGTTCTATGGCTGTCTCGCCAACTCAGGGGCCATATTTGGAGAAGATCTGGATGGCGATGGTTTGTACAATGTCGCAAACATTTGGTATCAAGCTTTCGACGATAATTCTTACTCTCAAGTGGAGATGCTGGATGATCGCTATTCAGCAGATGAATCACCAGCAACTATTGAAATAAGCGATTTTCGCACCTATGGCGTAGGGGTAGCATTGGTGAGAGATACAGTAGTCTCGGTACCGGAGATTAACAGTAAGGGCGCGATCATTGCTCTTGCCCTTCTTGGTTTTTTGATCCTACTCTTCCGCGAACGCAGATTGCCAGAAGCGTCACCTAAGTACGAAGTCGCATAAAGATAACGAGCCCCGAGTGGGCTCGCTTTCAATCTTTTTCCGATTATGCCTGTACCGGAGTCCCGGTAAACTTCAGCTTGGCCATGGCCACCTTGATAAAGCCGCTCATGTTATTGTTGTCATCCACCGTGGCGGTGTATTTAAGCGTGAGCTTCATGGGTTTGGTGGTCTTGCTTTTCCAGGTCAGGGTTTCACCATCGAATTTTCCATCCTCTATTTCCTGAACACCATATTCCTCACTGTTCATGGTCCCGGTGAGGATCTCGCCCTCGGATTTCAGACTGACAATGCTCTTCTCTTCCTTGCCGCCGGGTGCTTTTACTACAAAATCCCAGGTGCAATCGATTTGTTTGGACATGGCTGTTCTCCTTTCTTGTTATACTGCTGATAAATTTTTACTGCTGGTCAGGTATCGTGAAATACGGTGGTTTCGGCCAACGGCGCCCGCCCCATCCGCGTGTTGTTTATAGGATCACTGGTATCCTCATAGCCAAAGGAAATACCGAACAAAAGTTTCTGACTGGCATCCACTTCCAACACTTCGCGCACCGCATCGGCATGAAAACCCAGCGAGGTCTGCGGACAACTGGCCAGGCCATGGGCGGTCAACGCCAGCATCAACGTTTGCGCATACATGCCCACATCGGCGGCTTCCCGCAGGCCAAAGTGTTCCGGCAGAAACAGGAACGCCACATTGGGCGCGCCGAAAAACGTGTAGTTGCGCATGAACACTTCCTGGCGCTGTTCCTTATCCTTACGTTCCAATCCTACGGCACCATACATTTGGTTAGCGGCATCGTACTGACGTTCCTGATACACCCCGTGATATTTAGGCTCATAGGGATAGTCCAGGGTCATGCGGCCGCGCAGGGTATTCAGGGGCAGGATCTCCCGCAGCTGTTCCAGCTTGGTTCCGCCCACCACATGGGTGGCCCAAGGCTGGGTGTTGCAGTTGGATGGCGCACGGGAGGCCAAGGTAAAAATGTGTTCAACCAATTCCCGCGCTACCGGTTTATTCAGAAAACCCCGCACTGAGCGGCGTTGGTTCACCACGGCATCGAAGCATTCCGCCAATGTGGCTTGTTCCAGATTCATCGTTATTCCCCCTACCAAAAAGCAAGCTCAAGAACGACCATAGTAATACACCTGACCGATCAGTTCCCGTTTTGTGCGCCCCTCTGCCAGCAGGTAATGCAGATGGGCCACCACCTCGCCCACCGCCAGAAAATTCTGGAAGGGTTCCAATGACTTATCGAACATTTCCCGGGTCAGTTGCTGGGCCGACTTACGTTGGGACGAATTAGGCTGATCCATCAGTGCAAGCAGGGCATCCAAACGCTCCCGATGATGCTCAATCACCTCCTGCAGTCGCCCATGCAGACCTGTGAACGGCAGTTGATGGGCTGGCAACACCAGCACCGAATCCGGCACCCGGGTGGCCATCTTGTCGTGGGCTTGCAGCCAGTCGTCCAGGGGGTTGTCCTCCGGTACCGTGGGGGAAACACTCACGTTGGAGGTGATTTCCGGCAACACCTGATCCCCGGAAATGAGGATATCCAATTCCCGGCAATATAGGCACAGATGCTCCGGGGCATGACCCCGGGTGGTGATGGCCTCCCATTGCTGGCTGCCAATTTGGATACGATCACCATCTTGAATCCGGTGATAGGCCGCGGGTACGGAAGACACCAGATGGTTATAGTCTTTATTATCCAGCAACGCATTACGATCGGTCTCGGAGATGCCGGTCTGATTAAAATAACGGGTGACTTCCCAATAGGGTGCGTTGCGACTGCCGTCACCGGACGCCGCGTTCATGGCACAGGTATAAAGATATTCTGCTTCAGTAGTGTAGAGCGAGACTTGATGCGTGTCGCAGAGCCAGCCGGCCAGACCCACATGATCCGGATGATGGTGGGTGACGATCACCCGGGTGATGGGTTCGCCATCCAGTTGGGTTTCAATCACATCCAGCCACTGCTGCCGGGCCGCATCACCGTTCATCCCCGTATCCACCACGCACCAACCGCCCTCGTCCCGCAACAGGTAGCAGTTGATGTGGTTGAGGGACAGGGGCAAGGGTGAGCGCAGCCACTTTACCTGCTCATTGATGGCAATGGCTTCGCCTTGGCCGGGCGGCGTCTGGAACGGATAATGTTTGCTGGCACAATCGAGGCTCATAGGCGTTTCGCCACTTCGCCGTACATCACTTCTGTGGCGCCACCACCGATGGTGAGCACCCGGGCATCACGATACATACGTTCGATCACGCTTTCCGCCATAAAGCCCATACCACCGTGTAGCTGCACACAATCGTACATCACTTCGTTGGTGAGTTCGCAGGCCCAGGCTTTCAAGCCGGACACTTCCTTGATGCAGTCACTACCCTGGGCATCAAGCCAGGCTACGTAATATAGATAATTGCGTGCCACATCCACTTTGGTCTGGGCTTGCGCCAGCTTCAATCGCACCACGTCCTTGTCGAACAACGCGCCGCCGAATGCCTGGCGTTGCTTCACATTTTCGATCGTGAGGTCCAACGCTTTCTGCGCTTCTCCCACTCCCATGGCCGCCAGCATGATGCGTTCGTGCTGGAAGTTTTTCATCACGGCGTAAAAGCCTTTATTTTCTTCACCCAATAAATTTTCGGCTGGCACCCTTACATCTTCAAAGAACAGCTCAGCCGTATCGGAACTGCGCCAGCCGTGCTTTTTCAGGCTGCGACCAATGGTGAAGCCGGGTGTACCCTTTTCCACAATAAACATGGAGATGCCACGGGAGCCTTTGGCATTGGGGTCGGTTTTGGCGGCCACAAAATAAATATCACCATGGACACCGTTGGTAATGAAAATTTTGCTGCCGTTGATGACCCAGTCATCACCATCCCGCACCGCACGGGTTTTGATGCCGGCCACATCGGAACCGGCAGCCGGTTCCGTCACACACACGGCTGTAATCTTTTTACCCTGAATAATATCCGGCAGATATTTCTGTTTCTGCTCCGGTGAGCCCGCCAAGGCCAAATGGGGCGAGGCCATATTGGTGTGAACCAGTGCCGTGATGGTGACACCGGCATAGGTGCAACGACCCAGTTCTTCAGCCAAGACGGTCGCTGCCCGTACATCCATGCCACTGCCGCCGTAATCAGTGTCGTGGGTTAACCCGAGAAAACCCAACTCCCCCATTTTCAACATCAGCTCACGAGGGACACACCCCGCCTGCTCCCAGGCATCGCCATTGGGTACGATTTCCTTTTCCACGAAACGGCGTACCTGTTCCCGCAGCATGTGGTGTTCTTCCAGAAAATAAGGGGTCGGCAACATGGGTTATTCCTCCGTTGCGGGTTCAATGCTGATGAGTAACGCGCCGTCTTCCACTTTGTCACCAGCGGCCACCCGCACTTCCTTTACTACGCCGCTCACCGGGCAGGGTAAATTATGAATCAATTTCATGGCTTCCATCACTGCTGCAGTATCCCCTGCCGTAACCAGGTCCCCTTCCTGCACCAGCACGTCGGTGACCAGCCCCGGCATCGCAGCCCGCACTTCATTACCCGCATTTTTGCTGCCGGCGGCCGCGCCCAGCTGGCTTTCTTCCAGTCCGACAAACTGATAGCTGCGACGCAAGCGCGGCGAACTAAGCGACACATGCTGATCGCGAATAACAATATCCAGGTTGCGATGCGTGCCGTCCAACTCCACCCGCCATTGCCCAGAATTATGACCTGAATTTTGCTGTGAAGGCTGTTGCGGTTGGTACAACTGAATAGGAAAGCTCACCCATTCCGCCTGTTCATCATGGCCTTCCTGCAGACTGACTTTGTACTGCCCCTGGCGACCCTGAATTTGAATTTCCTGCAGGCCAGCCGCGTTTTGCAACCAGAAGCGACTGGTGGCAGGTGTGCCACACAGTTGGGTCAGACGCCAGGCGCCTTTCGACTGCCAGGGTGTGCCGTTTAATGGAGCATTCAATGGTGAATTGCTACGTTCGGATTCCTGTTGCAAGGCACAGGCGGCTGCGGCGATGGCCGCGTGCATGGACTCACCCCAGGGTTGCCAGCCATTGGGAAACTGTTGTGATAAATACTGGGTGGTGAGTTCCTGATGGAACGCCGGGCGGGTAATAATGCTGGTGAGAAATTCCTGATTGGTTTTCACCCCGCCGATGGCAAAGTTATTCAAGCCCTGCAGCAAACGCTGCGCAGCCAAGCCACGGCTGCCACCGTGGGCGATAATCTTCGCCACCATGGAATCGTAGAACGGGGTGATTTCAGAACCCTGTGCCACACCACTGTCAATGCGCACGCCTTCTGCCACCGGTTCGCGATACAGGGTAATGGTACCGATTTCCGGCAGGTAATCATTGGCAGGATCTTCAGCGTTGACCCGGGCTTCAATGGCGTGGCCATTGGCACGAATATCGCCCTGGGACAGTACCAGCGGTTCACCCCGGGCAATACGGATCTGCCACTCCACCAAGTCGAGACCAGTGACCATCTCTGTGGTGGGATGCTCCACCTGCAGGCGGGTATTCATCTCGAGAAAATAGGCTTCTCGACTGTCCGCATCCAGGATAAATTCCACAGTACCGGCGCCCTGATAATTCAGGTGTTGCCCCAGGCGCACGGCACAATCAAACAATTCCTGGCGCACACTGTCATCCAGATGACTAACGGGCGCTTCTTCAATCACCTTCTGGTAATTGCGCTGAATGGAACATTCACGATCCAGCAAATGCAGCACATGGCCTTGGCTATCCCCCAACAACTGCACTTCAATATGACGGGGGCGCACGATGTATTTTTCCAGTAACACCCGATCATCACCGAACGCGCTCAATGCTTCCTGGCGTGCCTGTTTCAGGGCGTTCTCGAATTCCCCAGCGGCATGCACAATGCGCATACCCTTACCACCACCACCGGCGCTGGCTTTGATCAATAACGGAAAGCCGATGGTGTGACCCTGATCCAGCAAGGTTTCCAGATCCTGGGCGTCACCGTTGTATCCAGGCACCGTCGGAATATCCAGGGATTGGGCAATGGCCTTGGCTTCAATCTTCGAGCCCATGGCGGCAATACTTTCCACGCTGGGGCCGACAAAGATAATATCCTGCTGCTGACACAGGGAAATCAGCGCGGTGCTTTCCGACAGAAAACCATAGCCAGGATGAATGGCATCGGCGCTGATCTTTTGTGCTGCGGCAACAATGGCTTCCGCATTGAGATAACTCTCACTGGCCGCTGAGCCACCGATATGCACCGCCATATCCGCCTGTTGTACATGCTGGCTGTGGCGATCGGCGTCGGAAAAGACTGCGACTGATTCAATACCCAGGCGCTTGCAGGCCCGAATCACACGGCAGGCAATTTCACCCCGGTTGGCAACCAGCAATCGTTTGATGGCTCTCATTTCTGTCTCCAACTGGGTGTTTCCTTATTGAAGAAACAATGGATGCCTTCCTGGCCTTCTTCTGATTCCCAGGTATCCGCCAACAGGTTCGCGGTGTAAATCAGATTAGTATCGGTATCGTGACTGTCCACATAGAAAATCAGTTTCTTGGTGGCGGCAATGGCGCCAGGGCCGCATTGCAGCACGTACTTCAACTCTTCTTCGACGGCGGCGTCCAATTGATCATCCGGCACCACTTCATCCACCAGTTTCAGCTCTTTGGCTTTGGCTGCCGTTAACGGACGGGCATTGAGGAAAGTGCGGCGCGCGTTGGAACGTCCCATCTTGGCCACCACAAAGGTGGAAATGTTGGCAGGGGTCAAACCGAGACGAACTTCAGTAAGAGCGAAATTGGCGGACTCCACAGTGATGGTAATGTCGCACACCGACATCATACCGGTGCCACCACCGTAGGCCTGACCATTGATGCGGCCAATCAAGGGCTTGGACAATTCATTCAAGGTACGCAGCATGCGCGCCAGTCGCGCGCTGTCTTCCACCCGTTCCGCACGTCTGGCGTCAAAAATCCCCTGCATCCACTTCAGATCGCCGCCGGCGCAAAAAGATTCGCCCTGGCCGGTTAGCACCACCGCCCGTACTTCAGGATTACGGTCCAGTTCGATGGCCGCTTCGGTCACTTCCCGAATCAGTTCATCGTTCATGGCATTATGCCGTTCAGGCCGGTTCAACAGCAGCGTCGCCACGCCGCGGGCATCAATAGTGACTCGAATGGTGTTGTAATTCATTTTTATACTCGCTTTAGGTTCTGGTCCGGAGTCGCCGGGTGCGTGTCGGGTATTTGGGAGTCGCTACAAGCACATCCCTGTGCGCTCGACAGCGGCCGTCCTTGGCCGCTGACGCTCCCAAATACCCGACACGCACCCGACAACTCCTCAGTGCCAATCCTTACATCCTGTACACATAACTGCGCTCGTCTTCCAATGGCAGCGTCGCCGCCACCGCCAGACAGAGCGAAAGCACATCGCGGGTTTGCTCCGGTTCAATGATCCCGTCATCCCAGATCCGCGAGGTAGCGTAATAGGCATTACTTTTTTCGGCGTACATGGCCCGGGTTTCCCGATCCAGTTTTTCCAGGGATTCCGGTGTCGCCTTATTACTGATACTGGACCTAGCCAATTCCATGACCACGTTGGTGCCGATATCCGGACTCATGGTGGCCACCACCGAGTTGGGCCAGGCAAACATCAGATTCGGTCGAAAGCCACGGCCACACATGCCGTAGTTCCCGGCACCGTAAGAACCACCCACCACGATGGTGAAACGCGGCACTTTGGCGCAGGACATGGCATACACCAGCTTGGCACTGTGCTTGGAAATACCACCCTGTTCCGCTGCCTTGCCCACCATAAAGCCGGGCACATTTTGCAGGAACAGCAAGGGAATATTGCGTTGTTCACACAAGGAAATGAAATGGGCACCCTTCACCGACGCATCGGCAAACAGAGGACCATTGTTACCGAGAATTCCAACCGGGTAACCATCAATGTGAGCGGTACCGCAAATAAGACTGGTGCCCCACTGGGGTTTGAATTCCTGGAATTCGCTAGCATCCACCAAACGGGCAACCACTTCACGGATATCATAGGGTTGCGCGAAATCCCGGCTCACAATGCCTTTCAGTTCATCAATGTCGTAAACCGGCGGTTTGCTCTCCTTGCGACGCTGATTACAGGTGGGCTTACGATTCAACCCCGCCACGATATCCCGCATACGGGCCAAGGCTTCCTGTTCCGTTTCAGCGATATAATCGGATACACCGGATACGGTGGTATGCATTTCCGCACCACCCAACTCTTCCGGGCTGATCTCCTCGTTGATCGCGACCTTAACGATGGAGGGGCCGCCCAAATGGATGGTGGCATTGCCACGTACCATTACCACTTCATCGGACAACGCCGGAATATAGGCAGCACCGGCGGTGCTGACACCGAACACCGCCGCCAGTTGCGGTAAGCCCCGCGCCGACATATTGCATTGACGGAAGAAAATATTGCCGAAGTGATCCCGATCCGGGAACACCCGATCCCATTCATGCAAATAGGCACCACCACAATCCACCAGATAGATGCAGGGTAGATTATGTTTCTCGGCAATTTCCTGGGCGCGAATGTGTTTCTTCACCGTTTCGGGATAATAGGCGCCGCCTTTCACTGTGGAATCGTTGGCCACAATCACACAGTGAGCACCGTGAATCACACCGATACCCGTAACCACACCAGCACTGTGCACCCGTCCGCCGTACTGATCAAAGGCCGCCAGCGTGGAAAATTCCAGAAACGGCGTGCAGGGATCTACCAATAAATCGATGCGCTCCCGGGGCAGCAACTTGCCCCGCTTGCGATGCCGCTCGATCAGATGATCCCGGCCACCGGTAATGGCCTCCGCCATGCGACTGCGCAGTTGCTGTGACAACTCCGAGTGATAGGCATAGTTATCACGGTAAGCGTCGCTGTTCTTGTTGACGTTACTTGCTATTCTGCTCATTCAAATTCCTAACTACTTAGTACGGCCTACTTGGTACGACCAGTGCCTTCCCAATACGGCGCGCGAATCAATTTTCGACTCATCTTGCCCACCGGTGTACGCGGCAAGGGAGTGGTCTGGATTTCCACCTTGATGGGTTTTTTGTAGGAACCCAATTCCTTGGCACACATGTCGATAAGCTCCTGTTCCGTCACCCGGGCAGGATCATCCACCATCACAATAGCGTAGGGTGATTCACCGAAGCGCTCATGGGGCACACCGAACGCGACTACTTCTATAACCTGTTCGTGGGTAGCCAATACATTTTCCAGTTCGGTGGGCCAGATATTGAAACCACCGGAGAGGATCATGTCGTCCTTACGGTCGAACATATACAGGTAACCATTACGATCCAGGTAGCCGACGTCACCGGTATGAATGAAGCCTCGTACCACGGTTTTGGCGGACGCTTCCGGATTCTCCCAATAGCCGGTCATCTGGCCGTCGTTGCGGAAACAGATTTCCCCTTCTTCCCCATAAGGCAGCGCCTGCAGGGTTTCAGGATCACGTATTTCCACTTCACAGAATGGATGCACTTTGCCGAGGGAACGCAATGGGGTAGAACCATCCACTTCCGTTACCCATTCCGACGCCATGGTCATGGTCACCGGCACCCCTTCTGACTGACCGTAGAGCTGACACAAAGCATCGCCCCAGATTGCGTGAGCTTTTCTCACTGACGCTTCAGTTATGGGTGCCGCCCCGATCATCAACACCTTCAGCTTGGAGTAGTCCCGCGTCTCCACACCTTTAACGTGCATGATGTCGTTCACCATAGTGGGCGCCACGAACATGTACGCCACTTTTTCGTGTTCCATCAGATCAACAACCGCGTCGGCCTGGTACTTTTCCACCACCAGATTGACACCACCCATCAACCAGATGGGTACAAACATATAGCCGGAAGCGTGCGATATAGGCGCAATGTGCATGCACACATCACCGGGGGAAACCGGCGGCAGGGTAAAGAACCAGTTGCGCCCGATTTCCAGCCAGGAGCGATGGGTAAAGGCAACCCCTTTGGGTTTACCGGTGGTGCCGCCGGTATGGCGAATTACGTAGTTCTGTTCCGGCTCCACCGCCACATCAGGGTCGGTATCCGGGAAGCTGGCCAACCAGTCTTCGTAGCCGCTCTTCTGTCGCACGATAATATGATCCAGCTCCGCCAGCTCGTTGTTCATACCTTCCAACTGATCAGCATAATGTTCGGCCACCACCACAGCTCGGCAATGGGTATGCTCCATCATGTACTGATGACTGCTGCGGGCATTGCGGGCATACAGGGGAACCCGGGTGATATTGGCAATGGCGGCACCCAGAAAAAAATCCACCGCTTCCAGCGTGTTGTCTTCCAGTGACGCCACTGCGTCCCCGGGCTTTAATCCCATGGACAACAACAGATTGGCCATGCGGCATCCCCGCTGCCAGGCCTCGGCAAAGGTCAGGCGTGATGCCCCGGCAATAATGGCAGGCTTATCAGCATGGAATTGGGCTGACCGACGCATCATGTCTCTAATGTTCATCGTGAGTTCCTCGTTGTAATTATATCTATCCCGGTAGTTGTGCGTGCCATACCCACTGCAATGGCTATTCCTGAAACGGTTTTCTGAAATCGGGTGGAGACCCATCCACATAGGCCGGATACAAGGCCTGCATTACACCGCCATGCTCTGCCACCAATTTCCGTGTTTTGATGTGCTCACTTTGTAATGCTGCAGCCATGTCTTCCACCGCATTAAAACAACAGTCCACGTGGCCAAAACGCTGTTCACATTCCCAAAGATTGAGTTGGGAAAAATACGTTTCCAGTTCCTGTTGCAAGGCAGTTTGCGGTAATGGCTCGTCCATCCTTTCAATCCATTCAGGATGATCCGCCGCTTCACAAAAGGCTTGCCAGAATTTGGGTTCCACCGCCCCCAGCGCTACCCGCTTTTGATCTTTGGTGTGATAGGTGCGATAACGGGCTGCACCGCCATTCAATAACGCCTCACCCCGGGGCATGCCCTGTCCATTCTGCTGAGCTTCCACCAACGAAAAGGCCATCAGCGGCATCACCGAATCCGCCAGCGCCACTTCAATATGGCAACCCTGTCCCGAACGCTGCCGCTCCAACAACGCGGCCAATACGGTACTCAAGCCAAACAAAGACGCGGAACAATCCGCCAACGGTGGCCAGGGTGCTATCGCTTCCTGTGTGGTGCCTGTACCTTCCAACACACCGTTCATGGCAAGGTAATTGATGTCGTGCCCAACAGCTTGCTGCAGCGGTGTTTCAGTGCCGTAACCATTGAGAGAACAGATCACCAGCTGCGGAAACTGTTGCCGCAGGCTTGACACGGACAAACCCAATTTATCCAACACACCGGGGCGGAAAGATTCGAACATTACATCCGCATCCTGCAGCAACTCGTGCAATGTGGCTTTGCCTGCGTCGGTTTTCAGATTCAGTTGCAGCCCCAACTTGCCGCTGTTTACCGCATCAAAATAACCGGAGTGCCCAAAGGCACCTTGCGGTCCGATGAAACGTAACTCCTCACCACCGGGCGGCTCGACTTTAATGACCTCCGCCCCCAGGTCCACCATCATCAGCGACGCCAGTGGTCCGGGCAGGTGGCGGCTCAAATCCACCACCTTTGTGCCTTTTAAAAATTGATTGATGCGGCTCATGGAGTCACCGACGGGCCTGTTGATGCGACCTTAAGTAAAGGTCACATCCAGGCCCAGCTCCTTGGCGATGATCATGGTCTGGATCTGGCTGGAGCCGTCACCGATACGGGTGATACGGGTGTCACGCAGGTAACGGGACACCGGACAATCGTTCATATAGCCGTAACCACCGTGCCCCTGCACTGCCAGATCCGCCACTTCCGAAGAGGATTCACAACAATAGTATTTGGCCATAGCGAGTTCATAGATACTGGCGGTGCCGGCATCGGCTTTCATGGCCGCGGAACGGGCCAGCATGCGGGAGGTTTCCACTTTCACCGCCATATCCGCAATCATTTTCTGGATCATCTGCAAGCCTCCCAGGGAGCGGCCAAAGGCCTGACGTTCTTTGGCATAGGCAATGGAATGATCCAGGCACGCCTGGGACAACCCCAACGCACAGGCCGACAGGAAACAACGGGCAGATTGATAGGTCTTGTGTACGATGTAACGGCCATCGCCTTCGTTACCCACCATCATTTCGTCACCCACTTCGGCACCGTCCAGATAAATGGGATGGGTATCCGAAGAGCGCCAGCCCAACTTGTCATAGGATTTGCCGATGGTGACACCCGGGGTTCCGGCCGGCACCAGGAACAAACTCATTTTGGTTCGCTCTGCGTCTTTCGGGCTGGTAACGGCACCCACCAGATTGTAGGCGGTGATATCGGTACCGGAATTGGTGATGAACGCCTTCTCACCTGTGATGGACCACTTATCGCCTTTCTTGTCCGCACGGGTGGTGAAGCCTGCGGTCCAGGAACCGGCCTGGGGTTCGGTACCGGCGATGGAACCGACGGCGGTTCCTGCCACGATGCCCGGCAGGAATTCCTGCTTCTGCATTTCACTACCAAACGTCTGCAAGGTCAGACCGGTGGCCACAGCCACCATCACCGACAACGCAAAGGTCTGGTCCGCCCGCGCCAGCTCTTCAATGGCCAGTGACATATCCAGAATACCCAGCCCCAAACCACCGTGTTCCTCCTTAAACGGTATTGCACAGACACCGATATCCCGGTTCATTTTCAGATACAAATCAGTGGGAAATTCGGCTTTCTGGTCGAGTTCGTAGGCAATAGGCGCCAGCTCGGATTGCGCCCATTCGCGCACGGTGTTCTGTAAATTCTTTTGGTCTTCCGTCAATTCAAACATCGTGAGGATTCCATTAATTCGTTATTGATCTGGAGTGCATTATTGGTCTTGGCGTTATTTGGGTTTGTAAGGGGTTGAATCCTTAACACTCGAATTTATTATGCGGAGAACCCCCTGAGCACCCATCGTCCAAGTGGACTAGGACATTGCGTAGCCCCTGCAATACCTTTTAAATCCGGCTATTAGCGAACAATAAGAACGACGAACCAGGCCCGCCATGACTGAATCCATATTGCTCAGTCGGTTACAGGACAACATCCTGTGGCTGACCATGAATCAAGCTCTGAACCTCAATTCCCTGGGCTTTGACCTGGTGGCGGCCCTGCGTACGGCCTTCAACGCAGCAGCGAAAAATGACGAAATAAGGGTGGTTGTGCTCACCGGTGAGGGGCGAGGTTTCTGTGCGGGTGCCGACTTAAAAACCATGACCCGTGAATATGCCCCCGGGGAACCGGATGTACTGGATTGCATCGTAGAATTGTTTGATGAATTGCGCCGTTTTCCCAAACCGCTGATTGCGGCGGTCAACGGTATCGCTGCCGCCGGTGGCACCGAACTGATGCTCTGCTGCGACCTGATCTACGCAGCCCGCAGCGCCAAAGTGGGGGATGCCCACTGTAACTACGGCATTGTGCCAGGTGGCGGCGGCGCCGCAATTCTGCCGCGCATTCTGCCTGCCCCCATCGCCAAATATTTATTGTTCACCGGGGAACTGATGCCGGCGGAAACCCTGGCACATTATGGCTTGTTCAACGCAGTAGTGGATGATGATCAATTGCTGGATCAGGTTGGAGCGGTCGCCAGCATAATCGCCAGCAAGAGCCCCATCGGCTTGCGCCGCACCAAGCAGGTGGCCAACGAGGCTTTAGATAAAACCACCGCTGATGCCATTCTCCACGAACGCCTGATGTCCCGCGACCAGTTCCGCTCCCGTGACTACCAGGAAGGCCTGCAGGCGTTTCTGGAAAAACGCAAACCGGATTTCCACGGCTACTAAAATGAACAAAAGGCTTGTTACATGACGGACATCTTCATCATCGGCGTCGGCATGACCCGCTTCGGTCGGCACCCGGAAAAAAGCTTGAAACAATTGAGCGCACTGGCCGTCGACGAAGCGTTGCAGGATGCGCAACTGCAACGCCAACACATCAATGAAATTCACTTTGCCAACTGCGTGCAGGGCTACATGGATGGCCAGCACATGATTCGAGGGCACGCCATTTTCCTGGAACAGGGTTTTCAGGGTATTCCCATATTCAATCTGGAAAGCGGCTGCGCCAGCGGCAGCATGGCGTTCCATATGGCGGTGCGCAGTTTACTGGCGGATCAGGCCGATATCGTGATGGCGGTAGGCGCTGAAAAAATGGTGTGCGATGACAAAAGCAAAATGTTTAACGCTTTTACCAGTGCCTGGGATGTACACCGTACCGCTTGGCAGATGGACACCATTAGCGGCATGACCTGCGCAGGCACGATACCTCCGGGCAGCCAATCGGAAAAAGGCTACAGCCCCTTTATGGATGTATATAAGGCGGAGTTCATTCAACACCAGGCGTTGTACAACAGCACGCCGCAACAGGTTGCCGCCATTTGCGCCAAGAACCATCAACACTCTGTGCATAATCCCAAAGCGCAATTTCAACAGCCTTACACGCAGGAAGATGTTTTAAATGCGCCTCCTATCACCTACCCGTTAACACTTCCCATGTGTGCCCCCATCAGCGACGGTGCTGCCGCCGTCATCCTGTGCAATAGCAAGAAGCTGGCGCAACTTGGGGTAAGCAAACGGGCCGTTCGTATTTTGGCTTCCGTCACCGGCTCCGGCCGGGAACGAGCCCCGGAACAACTGGAACAGCACATCGTCAGGCTGGTGGGTGATAAGGCTTATGACCAAGCCGGCGTCGCGCCAGCGGACATCGATGTGGCGGAGCTGCACGATGCGACCGCCGTGGGTGAACTGATTGAAACCGAGAACCTGCGCTTCTGCGCTCCCGGAGAAGGCGGCGTGATGGCGCAACAGGGTGCCACCCGACTGGGCGGGCGCATTCCCCTGAATACATCCGGCGGGCTGGAATCCCGCGGCCACCCCATTGCCGCCACCGGCATCGCGCAGCTTTATGATCTGGTACAGCAGCTACGCCAGGAGGCCGGCCCCCGCCAGGTCGCCGGTGCCCGCATCGGCCTGCAATGCAATGTAGGTGGATTTTGGGGTGTGGAAGAAGCTTCCGCCCATGTGGCTATTTTAAGTCGTTAGATAGTCATCGATGCTCTTCACTCGACCACCCAGGCTCTGGCATCGTGCCAACGAACCCAGCGGGCTTCCAGCGCCCGCAAATCCTCATCCTTGGGATTGATCTGTAAACCTTTGGCAATTAATTCCCGGGCGGCATCCAACTTTTCGTCATTCAAGTAGCGAGTACCCAGATCATAAAAGGCGTCTGCGTACACCTCTTTGGCCTCTGCCATCTGCTCCTCATACAGATTCATCTCCATCAACGCCATGTAGGCGGTAAAGGCTTCGTTCAAATCCGTTACGGATAGCTTTTCCTTATTCTTCAATAACGTCAGCCAGCGATCCAGCGCTTGGCTGGCCTCCAGGTTTTTCACCCGGCGGATGACCACCAGCTTATCCTCCACTTTTAGCTCGTATTCGTGCGCCACATTATCCTGCGCTGCCACCAGCAACGCCCGATTAGCATATTTTTCCGCCTGCTCCAGTTCACCTTCATTCAAGTGCTGACTGGCAATGGCCAGGTAGCGGTCCACGATTTGTCCCAGCCCGGCCTTGGCACCTGCGTGCTCAGGGTCTTTTTCCAAAACCCCCATATACAACTCGTAAGCACTGTTTTCAGCGGGAACCAGGAGGTGATTGTCATACATGGCATCGGCCGCTGCGGACATCATGATTTCAATTTCTGTTTGCGTGTCGTCTTCTGTTGGATTTGAAATCTCAGAATCAATTTCAACCAGTTCGGGGATTACTTCTGGCTCCGCATTGTTTTCCAGCGACAGGTCGTCCAGGGGTTCTGTCTCAATAGCAGTCACTGTGTCTATATCCATCTCAGCCACACCAGCGCCGGGTTCTTCAGCTGCACCGCTTACCAACAGCATCGATTGCTGATCCGGAGGGGATGTATTCAGCGCTTCATTTTCCGTTTCCCCAATCGCAGCCAATTCCACGGATGCGGGAGCATGTGTCGATTGCACAACGTCTGCTAATTCAGGTTCCCCCGCACTGAGCTGGTGAGCCGACCCACCCTGGTCAAGTTCACTCGCAACTTGCGGCATCTCAACATGATCAGCACTCCCCCGAATCAATTGTTCCGGTACCTGCCCTGTTCCACTCGCCCCAATATAAAAAACCGCCAGGAACAAGGATGCCACACATCCGGCTAAAATTATTTTGGCTTTGGAGGTCAGCTGATTATCGGCGCCGTCAGCGGGACGTAGGGCAGGTATTGTCAGGCTGCGGGGCGTCACCTTACCCAAAGGCACCATAACCGGCTTTGGTTTGGTTTGGCGGGTTTCGGTCTGCGGCTGCTTCACATTGGATGCCGGCTTTTCTCCTCGCTGCTGGCCGCGTTCAGCCGCAGCCAAGACTGCCTTTATGTCCATTCGAACCGTTTTGTCACCATCCCTGTCAACATCCCGGGCAGCCGGTATCGATACCGGTTCCGGGCGCCCAAGATAATTCTGCAAATCATCCGCCAGGGCCTTTCCAGTCTGGTAGCGATCATCCGGATCCCTTGCCACCATTTTCTCAAACACAGGCTGCAAGTGATTCCAATGCGAGGGTAAGCGGGGCCCGGAAAGTGAGGCATAGGCATTCTTGATGACTGAAAAAACCGACGTATTCGCCGCGTGTAGGATCTCTCCGGTCAGCATTTCGTAGAAAACCAGGCCGAGACTGTAGATGTCCGATCTCTCATCAGGCGCTCTGGCCAGTGCCTGTTCAAGGCTCATATAAGGGGCATAGTAGTCCAACACACCGGAGGAAGCGCTCTCGCTGAAGGATTCATGGATAACCCTGGCGACACCAAAATCGCCCAGAACCACAGATCCATCTTCACGCAACAGAATATTTTCCGGTTTTACACAGCCATGTACTACCGCTTTGGAGTGCGCGAAATCCAATGCCATAGCCAGGTCGAGCATGATATGCAAGACCTGCTCTTCGGACATCCCCTGGCTGATGCTCTGTCTCAGGTTGCCCCCTGCCATATATTCCATAGTCAGATAACAACATCCGTCCACTTCACCGGCGGTATAGATGGGAACAATGCTGCTATGATTCAGGTGGGCGGCGATGCGGGTCTCACGGAGAAAATCTGCTTTAAAACGCGCGTCGCTGGAAAACTGTGGCAACATCACTTTGATTGCCACCTCGCGCCCAAACTCCTTCTGCACGGCCAGATATACGGAGGCAATACTGCCCTTGCCTATCTGCCTGACAACATCGAAGCCTGCAATTTCCTGAGCCATAGATTTACTGAATTCCGTTACACTTTTCATCACAACCAAGAACCGTGGAGGATATCAGTAAAAGCGGTCCATAAACCATTCATCGCCATTTTTCTTACGCTCCCAACGGGCGTTGAGATCCTGCAATTTCTCATGTTCCGGATTTATTTCCAGCCCTTTCGCAATCAGATCCCTGGAGATTTCCAGATCATCCGCTTTGAAGTAACGCTTACCCAAATCGAAGAAGGCATTGGCATAGACTTCGTGGGCCACATTGACTTTGGGATCACGATAATTGTTATTCAGCACCGACATATAAGATTCGTAAGCCTTATTCAGATCATCCACGGTAAGGTTCTGTTTTTGCTTCACGACCGAGATCCAGGTTTCCAGTTTCTGCATGGTATCCAGATAACGCACCCGTTCAAGGGTCTGCAACATGTTGGCGGCCTCCTGCTTCTGCTCCGCCGATACCGCATCCGAGCCGGCAACCAGGTTGGCGCGGTCGGCGTAGTCCTGGGCCGCACCCAACTCGCCCTCATTCAACTGGCGACTGGACAAAATCAAATACTTGGCAACGATTCGATCCAAGCCCTGCTTTGCTTCCGCATTCTGTGGGTCCTGCTCCAAAACCGTTTGGAACAGGGTATAGGCACTGTTTTTCCTGGGCAACATCAGGCGGTCCCGACGCAGGGCATCCTTTGCCTGGGCCAACACAGGGTCCAATTCTGCAGCATCCACCGGCCTTGTCTCCGGCTGCTCCATTTGCTGGGATTGCAGTAAGGCTACCTGTAGTTCTTGCTGCTCGGAGTCCGCTGCGTCAGAGGCTGCTTCCGCGGAGGCAATAATCTGCACGCCGGTAGCGTTATTCCTATCGGCGGGATTACTATCGTCTGCGTCCACCGCGCTGAGATCTTCCTCCACCACAGATTCTGTTTCAGATTCCACTTGTGCCGTCACCACATCCGGTGTTTCCTGTTCGGGTTTTACCTCCTCAGTGACTTCCGGGGACGGCGCTGTTTCCGGCTTGGCATGGGCCTGCGCCAACGATTCTGAGGCCGGGCCGTCCAAATGGTCAAGATAGTTATCCAGTACGTCGCTCGACTCCGGTTTGTTCTCCGCTACTGGATCGGCCTCTGCAATCGAGGCGGCCTCACGCTCAACCTTAGCCGACACAACAGGCTCCGCAGGCAGCTCTAGTTCCGCAGGAGACACTCTGATTGCGACCGGCACCTCCTGCCCAAGGTCCGCTTCCGGTTCCGCCTGCACTACCAAATGCAGATTGGCTGGCTCACCCTTGTCCTGATTGATAACGGCAAACCCGACACCCACCACCAGCAGAACCCCAGCGGCGATGGCGCCGAACTTTTTGCTGTTTTCCGGCAACTTGGAACGCAGGGTTGTCGCGCCGGCTTCGATCTTGTGCTCAATCCTGACCGCGGCCTCAGAAATCCGGGCGCTGAGTTTTGCGCTGTCGTTGTCACCGTGCAATGTGGGCGCGTTGGCGGCATAGCTGCGGCTGGGCACGGGAGCCGGTGTCGCGACCGCAGCACTGTGTTGGCCGGTGGCACGCACCATAATTCGGGTACCGCCTTCCGTTTCACTGACAAAGTCTTCCTGTACTACGGTTTTCCAGTTTTCCGGAGCAGCCCGCAGATAAGGTTCCAGTGCGCGAGCGACTTCAATGGCTGACTGGAAGCGATCCTCAGGGGCTTTGGCGACCATTTTTTCCAGCAGCGGCTGCAGATAGGAGAAGGTATCCGGCAGTTTTGGAATAGGTTCTGAAATGTGTTTGATGGCAGCGGCAACCGACGAATTGGCATCATAGAGCGGCTTACCCACCAGGACTTCGTAGAACACCACTCCCAGGCTGTAGATATCCGACCGGGTATCGATTTCTCTCGCCAGGGCCTGCTCCGGGCTCATGTAATGGGGTGAGCCCACGATCATTCCGGTGGAGGTCATGTTGCAGTCCGAGGTATCCAATGCTTTGGCTATACCAAAGTCGGTCAACACAACCGTGTTGTCCTCGCGGAACAAAATGTTTTCCGGTTTGATGTCACGGTGAATGTACGATTTGGAATGGGCATAGGCCAATGCGGTGGCGATTTCATAAATGGCGTGCAGTGCCTCTTCCGCGCGCAGGCCCTGCTTCAGACGCTGTTTCAAATCGCCGCCCGGCAAATACTCCATGGACAGGTAGTGGTGATCACCCGCCCGCCCCACGTCGAACACCGGCACAATGTTACGGTGATTGAGACTGGCAATGATGCGCGCTTCGCGAAAAAAGCGTTCGCTGAAAACCTCATCACCGGTTAGATGACGCGCCATGATTTTCAATGCCACTTGGCGATTGAAGCTTTCCTGCACCGCCACATACACAGTGGCCATGCCACCCTTGCCTATTACTTTGACTATTTTATAGCCAGGTATTACCACTTCCATTGGAATACGCCACCCCTCGCACTTAGTTTGCCCCGGAGATTTAAAAACTACGATGGTAGGGATAAAACACTATTTTTGAGCCCCAAGCCTGCGCTTGTCCAGCGCCAGTGGGGTGCTCTGTGAAAATTGCGGATTTTTATACCCTTACCAGGCAAGAATCGGTTGTTCTTCGAACTAACTCAGTTCGCAAGCGCAGATCACTGCCCCCATATCTAACCTGATGCGCCGAAAATATTGCCAGCGCAAGGGCGCAGATAGTAGCCTACCGCATAAGATCCAGCCTTTTGGGGGCGCGTCAGTATGTCTTTATTCATTAAAGCAGCGGAAGTCTGGCAACCGGATAGCAGTGGTCATTTCCTGATTCTTGCTTCCTCGCATTACGGCGATCTGGCTAATTTCGAATCCGCCAGCCAGCGGATGGGATTTGCGTTTGGTGAAGGCATGCCGGGGCGAACCTGGGCCGAGCGTCGCCCTCTGATCTGGACCGACCTGAATACCGAATACTTTAAGCGCAGCCAACTGGCACAGGATGCCGGACTGGCCTGTGCACTCTCCATTCCCGTATTTGCCGGTGATTTCCTGCTGGGAATAATGGTTCTGTTCTGTGGCTCGGGAAAAGATCTGTCGGGAGCGGTGGAGGTCTGGCATAACCCCTTCGGCAGCGGTAATGAACTGAAACTGGCTGACGGATACTATGGTCAGCTGGAACGGTTTGAGTGGATTTCGCGTCGCCTCACTATTCTGCACGGCAGAGGCTTACCGGGTCGTGCCTGGGATCAGAATCGGCCGGTGATGATCAATGATCTCCCCAATTCCAACAGTTTCCTTAGGGCGCGTAACGCCGGTGATTGCGGAATCACTTCCGGCTTGGCCATTCCCTTCAGCTATACACCCAAGCAAGTGCAGATTGTCACCTTCCTCTCCACCTTGGTAACCCCTATCGCCAAACGCTTTGAAGTTTGGGTGCCCGATATGGAAGACCGCTACCTGTTATTCAAATCCGGTTTTTGTGCCGAATCCAATGACCTGGAACAACGCTATGTGGACACGGCTTATGCCCGTGGCCAGGGTGCGATTGGTGAAACCTGGTTGAGTGGCCGGCCTTTGGTTGAAGAGAACAATCACGCCATCGGTGAACGCACCGCTTATCTGCCCTTTATCCTGGAAGGCAAGCTGCACTCTATTGTCTGTCTGGTGTTCTGACAGATTCCGTGACGCTTACAACAACCTCCTAACGCAGGCGCTGTGTGAGCGTCAGTCGTTCAGCCGGCTTGCAGCTTTCCTCGCTGCAGGCCTGAACCGTGACGCCAATCCTGATCGCATGGCCGGGTGTTCCTGACAGTCTCAACCGCCAGCGCCAACGCTGATCGGATTCCTGCTCAGGATCATGGAGGACTTCCATATCGGAAATCTGACGCGCTGGGCTTTGATGCGCTCGCGCTGGGCTTTGATTCTCAATCGTCACTTTAGCGGGATCGATATGCCAGCCCTTCCTGGTGGTCACCGTTAAATGGAATTCATAGGAACCTGGTGTTCGATCACAGCAAACCAACTGCACCCACAGATTGCCACCGGCGCCGTAGCGGAGATCCGCTGCCGCAGCCTGCATCTGCCCAATGCCCTTCACGAATATGGGCGATGACAACGGCGCCTGGTTTATCGATGCAGAAAAAGTGCGTACCTGTTGCTGAATATTATCACGCAGCAACCACTGGCCGCTGCGCTCCAGCAGTGACTGCAGCACGTTAAGCATCAGGCCATTGCCACTGATGGTGGCTGTGTCCGCCACGTTTTTACTTCTCACCAATAACGGCCCGGACACATTGACTGCACTCACAAAAAAACCGCCACTGCCCTTATCCCAATACTGCTCCATTACGCCACAATAAAACGCCATGGATTGTTCCAACCAGTACGGGTCCTGTTGCACATCGTAGAGCTGAAGCAACGCTTCAATCAGATGTGCATAATCCTCCAGCAGGGCTTCCTCAGAACCTTCGCCGGACAGACTCAATCTCCATAACGCGCCACTATCCCGGCTGTGTCGCACCAGCAACTGTTTGGCGGCCGTTCCCGCCACATCATAGTACTCCCGGTTGCCTAGAATTCTCGCCGCTTCTGCAAAAGCAGCAATCATCATAGCGTTCCATTCCGTTATGATCTTGTGATCGGTTAACGGTGGCGTGCGCCGCAACCGCCGTTCATAGAGCGTCCGTTTGATCGCTTCCAGACGGCCCAGCAACCCATCGTAATCCTGCTCCAACTGCCGGGACAGTTCGATCAGGTTTGCTTTCAGGTTGAGAACGATCCGCCCCTCGAAATTTCCCTGTTCACAAATCTGGTAGCAGGCTGCAAGCAACGCGTAATCTTCTGCAGACAAGAGCATCTTCAATTCCATTTGCGACCAGACGAAAAACCGGCCTTCTTCACCTTCGCTGTCCGCATCGGTGGCGGAATAAAACAGCCCGTGCTCATCAGTCATTTCCTGCCGGACGTAATGCAGTGTTTCCTCAACCAAGCGCCGATGCTCAGGATTGCCGCTCAACTGATAAGCCTGGGCGTACACCCGCGCCAGTTGACCCTGGTTATAGAGCATCTTTTCAAAGTGCGGCACCTGCCATGCGGAATCCACCGCATAACGATGAAAACCGCCTCCCACCTGATCATAGATACCGCCCTTTAACATAGCATCCAGTGCCGCTTTCACGACCAACCACTCGGGATTGTCATCCAGGGGAATATCGGCAGCGCGGGCAACCTTATCCAACATAAACAACAGGTAGGGTTCCTGGGGAAATTTCGGTGCCTGCCCAAATCCACCATGCTCTTCATCACTCAGCTTCACCAGATGCCGGCTCAACGTCTCTGCTACGTCCGGATTCAGTTGCTGTTGCTTCGCCGCGGGTTCCAGGTAGCGTTTCACGGTTACCAACAATTGCTCACCCTGCTGAATCAGCTCTTTCTGTTCTTCCTGCCACATCTCGTGGACCTGCTGCAGAATCTCCATAAACTGGCGCTTGCCGTAATAGGTCCCACCAAAGAATGGGGCGCTGGTGGGGGTCAGGAACAGAGACATGGGCCAGCCACCACTGCCGCGGATAACCTGCAGCGCCGTCATATACAATTCGTCCAGGTCGGGGCGCTGTTCACGATCCAGTTTGATGGGAATAAAATACTGGTTAATGAGTTCGGCCACCCCCAGGTCATCGAAGCTTTCCTCTTCCATTACGTGACACCAATGGCAAGTGCTGTAGCCCACGGATAAAAACACCGGCTTGTTCTCTTCCTGCGCCAGTTGAAAGCTCTGCTCATTCCAGCTGCGCCACATTACCGGATTGTGGGCATGCTGTAGCAGATAGGGAGAGGCTTCCCGGATCAGGTGATTCACAAACCGGGGATGACCGTCCGCATCCAGATGCCGGGTGCGAATGTCGTATTTCCCACTTTTCTGCTCTCGGGCAGCCTGTAATCCGATACTGTGAATCATGGTTTGGTAATCACTCCAAGACGGTGTCGCAAACACAACAATGTCATTTTACGGTCAATCAGATCCCCTGGACCTGGGCCTGTCTGAAACCCCACAACAACCACTAAGAGCCTGTTAACAATGAACTTTTTTCTATACCCATAGGGTTTTCAGGGGGCATTACAGATGGTTCAAGGTTTGCAGATTCCGTTCCATAGCTGGCCATACCGGGCCTCAACCCTGCCTGGATCGGAGACACCGCCATGAGTATGGAACAAATAGCCGTGAGTAATGATTACGAGTCCGTCGCCGATGCGGTGGATGCGTTAGCCGACAGCAGCGAGCTTATTGTTGCCTTCGCCTCGTCAGACGGTGACCTGGTGGACCAACATTTTGGTTCTGCTGAAGCCTTTTTCGTCTACAGCATTACCGCTGAAACTGCGGACCTGGTTACCCAGAAGGATTTTGGCTACGAAAAGAAAGACGGCAACGAAGACAAGCTGAAGCCCAAGCTGGCCTGGCTGGCGGGTTCGGACATTGTCTACTGTGGCTCCGTAGGGGGGTCCGCCAGCCGCCAGTTGATTGCCCTGGGCATTACACCCATGAAAGTGACCGGCGGGCCTGACGTTGAAGAACTGATCGAAAACATTCAAAAGGAACTGAAGGGCACACCGGAATTCTGGCTGGCCAACATTCTCAAGAAAAAGCAGGGCCAAAGTGAAAGCCGCTTTGACGAGATGGACGATGAAGGTTGGGACGGCTGATACTGCTCGATGGATACACTGAATCTCATTACAGTACTGGAACGCAATCTGAAAGCGCACATTCGACTGAACCCGAATCCGGGGCTGGAAGACGACTGGAATCTGGAAATCCAACTGTTTTACCAGGGTCATCCTGCCGGTCGAACCAGTTTCAACCTGCACGGCTACTCCCTGGAGGAGGCTGAAAATGTGGCCCGCACGGTCAAGGACAACCACTTCATGATGCGGGAGATCGACGAATATCTATGGGGTGAGAGCGACTGAGAGACTGAAAGAAATCACTCACATCACCAAACTCTTAAAAATCCGGTTCGCCAATCGCAGATGCTCCGCCATCATCACTTCGGCGTCGTATTCCTCTCCCAGTAATTGCATCTGCATTCCCCTGGTTGAAAAAATCCCCAGGATCACCGTGGTACAGGTAAGCATGTTCGCCACGACTTTGCTTTTGCTTACCGCGCCCGCATCCGGTAAGCGCGCCATAAAGTGCTCTGACTGCGCCACAAACTGCTGCTGCCAGCGCAATACTTTGGGACTGATGCGCTGGGGCGGGCTATTGAATTCCCGTTGCAACAGCTGGGCGCTGTAGGGATGACGGGCATGCAGCGCCAACAGCTTTGCCGGCATATCAAACAACGTTTTTACGGTCAGGTCCGACTGGCTCCAGTCCAACAGGGCGTCACTGAAAGGTAATAAGGCACGATCAATGACCGCCGCATAAATAGCTTCCTTGTTGGCAAAGTGTCCATACAGGCTGGGCTCCCGAATTCCGACCAGCGCGGCGATCTCCCGTAATGTTGTGCCCTCGTAGCCACTCTCCGCAAACACCTGTTCTGCCGCATCCAGGATGCGCTCCCGGGTTGCATCACCCTTACTGCGAATGGGTTCAACCTGCGTATTCATATCAATTCCTATCAGCCGAGGCCTATTTATAAAATCATTTTGCAATATATATTGCATTTATAGTGATCATACTTTACCGTGCAGAAAAAAACTAATAGTTGATAGGAAGAAATTATATGGCTTCCCCAGCAGCCCCATCCGCCTTGACGATATCACTACAGAATAAGGTTGCTCTCATCACCGGTGGTGGCCAGGGCGTCGGCCAGGGTATTGCTCTGGCGCTGGCCGATGCCGGTGCCCGCATTGCCGTTGCCGGTCGCACCCGGGAGAAACTGCAACGCACCTGTGACCTGGTGCGCGAACGGGGCGGTGAGGCCATTGCCGTTACCTGCAATGTGCTTCATGCCGGTGAGCTGGAAGCCGCTGTTAACCAGGTGTTGGATGCTTTCGGGCAACTCAACATCCTGGTAAACAACGCGCAGGAAATGTGCTTGGGCAGCTTGCTGGATTTGCCGGAGGAACAACTGGAACGGGGCTGGCAGTCCGGCCCCATGGCCACCCTGCGCCTAATGAAACTCTGCTACCCCCATCTCAAAAACGGTGGCTGCATCGTCAACCTGGCCTCCACCGCAGCAAAGCGCTGGGACAGTTCCGGCTACGGTGGTTACGCTGCCGTTAAAGAAGCGATTCGGGCACTGACCCATAGCGCCGCCTGTGAATGGGCCAAAGACGGCATCCGCAGCAATGTGATTCTCCCACTGGCGGCCTCGCCCGGACTGCAGTGGTGGATGGATAACAATCCGGCGGAATCCAGCGCTTTTATCCGTTCCCTGCCCATGCAGCGTGTCGGTGACTGCGAGCAGGACATCGGGCGCTTTGTGGCGACCCTGTGCAGCGATCACTGCGCCTACATCAATGGACAAAGCATTGCCATCGACGGTGGCCAGGCATACATGGGTTAACGGGTGCATCAAGATGAAAGTCGCGATAACACTGCTGAACCGCTTTCGCCAAATTACGCTGTGGTGGCGCCAGCTACGGGGCGTCACCGCTTCGTCCTTGGCGGAAGAACGTATTCTCTCCGGGCAAAGTTGGGAAGAGTTCTGCGATACCCTGAAAGCGGCCGGTGCATCCCTCAGTTTTCCCGGCACGCCCCGGGATGCGTTCAATCAAGCAGAAGGTTATCGCTATCTTACGCGGCTTACCCGGGCCGGGCTGATGGCGTTTCTGGAACATGCCGATCCGAAAGCACCGGTGTTGCACCGGGTGGTACACGAAACCGTAAAAATGGGCGCAGACAATCCCGATAATTTTTACCAGACTGCGTGTATCAGTGGTGAGTACGACTACCGTATAACCGGCACCCGCAATACGGTGAAATACCTGGGTTTCGGCACGCAGATCGGCCATTACGGCCAGGGCGGTGGTATGCCGCCGTCGGGCTACCTGGAAGCCTCACAACTGGAAATAGATCCCGACGGCCGCTTTGAAATCATCGTCAGTTGCCAACCGCAACCGAAAAACTGGTTGCCCATGCAGGCTGACAGCGGCAATCTGATTGTGCGGCAGACCTTTCTCGACCGGGACAAGGAGAAACCCGCCGACCTGCATATTGAACGCATCTGTCCGCCCGGTGAGACCGCCGCACCCAGCCGGTTGACACCACAACAGGTGGATGACGGATTGAAATCCACCAGTACGCTGGTTGCAGGCGCCTCATTGCTCTTTGCCAAATGGGCGCGGGATTTTCAAAAACACAGCAACCAGCTGCCCCAGTTTGATCCGGAAACCTCCACTGCCGCCGGTGGCGACCCCAATATTATCTATTACCACAGCCATTGGGCATTGGCACCGGACCAGGTGTTGTTGATTGAGGTTACCCCCCCAGAGTGTGAACACTGGAATTTCCAGTTGAATAACTACTGGATGGAATCCCTCGACTACGCCCATTACCAGATTCACACCAACAAGCATTTGGCCCATTACGAAGCAGATGGATCCGTACGCATTATTGTTGCCCACCGGGATCCTGGTCTACCCAACTGGATCCATACCACCGGCCACGAAAGCGGCACCATGTGCTTCCGTTGGATTCGGGCCAGGCAACATCCCCAGCCCAACACGCGGGTGTTGACGTTCTCACAACTGAAAGCTTTACAACAAAAACAACCGACCACCACCGCATGAGTAATGATTATGGGGAAAGCAACATTACACACCGGAAACCGCTACGACAAACCCTACCGCCCGCTACCCATTGCCCTATTTAATCGTGCCGGGCGGGCGGCGCAAAGGCTGGGGCTCGGACAACCACTGAAGGTTGATCAACTGATTACAGCGGCCAAGCATAAAGCCGGACTGTCCGATTTTGGGGACGAATGGTTTATGGAACCCCTCGCCGTGCTGGTGGATTCCATCAACCGGGAAGCACAGCTCACCCCCATGGGTAAACTGATTCAGAAGAATCGGTTGGAAAGTGCGTTGGTAGTGCGTTTGCGGGTACAACAATTACTGAAAGAACAGCCGCAGATACTGGATCTGGATTTAGGCAAGATCATCATCATCGCGGGCCTGCAACGTACCGGCACCACCACCCTGCACCGACTACTGGCGGCGGATCCCAACATGCGGGCACTGCTGTCGTGGGAAGCGCTTAACCCCCTGCCCTTGCCCAAAGAAGAATCCGGCAATCCGAAAAAACGCATCGCCATGGCCCGCACAGCGGAGAAAGGCCTGGCCTATCTGGCGCCGGAATTCTTTGCCATTCATCCAGTGGAACACGATGCACCGGAAGAGGATGTGCTCCTATTGGATCTGTGTTTCATGAGCCAGTCACCGGAAGCCACATTGCATGTTCCCACCTATGCAACGTGGCTGGAGCAGCAGGATCATACGCCCGCTTACGAATACCTGCGCACCCTGTTGAAGATTCTGACCTGGCAACGGCCGGCCAAGAACTGGGTGCTGAAAACCCCCCATCATATGGAATACCTGGACGTCATTCTCAAGGTGTTTCCCGAAGCCTGTATTGTGCAAACCCATCGTGACCCGCAAAAAACCACTGGCTCATTCTGCAGCATGGTTTCCCACGGTCGTGGCGTGTTCAGCGATCGGGTGGATTCCCATGAAGTGGCCCGCCATTGGCTGCGCAAGGTCAATCGTCTGATGCAGCTGTCCATTTCAGTCAGGGAAAACATGGGTGAGGATCGATTTATCGATGTTTCCTATTATGACTTATTGAAAGACCCCATCGCGGAGGTGGAACGGATTTATAAATTCGCCGGCATCCCGTTCGAGCCAGCTGTTGCTGCCGCCGCCGAAACCACCAGCAAACGCAACGTCCAACACCGTTATGGCAAGCATGTGTACAGGCTGGAAGACTTTGGTTTAACCAGGGACGACATCGAGCGCGAATACGCTTTTTACCGTCGTCGTTATGGGATTCCCTATGAAAAATAATAATTCATCCGGCGCCAATGGCGTGGGTCATAAAGGGGTTGTATCCGCTGTGGTGACAGGACTGATGGATCTGTTCAGCCAAAAAGATCAACTGCCCCCGCTGGACCCCGAACAGCGTATCGACGGCAAAGTATGCCTGGTCACCGGTGCCAACAGTGGACTTGGCAAAGCAGTGGCCATTGATCTGGCCCGGCGTGGCGGCCACGTCCTGATGGTGTGCCGGAGCGGCATTCCAGAAGCGGGGGAAGCGGTTAAAAAGGCTTCCGGCAACCCCAATGTGGAAATGTTGCAGGCTGATCTGTCGGATCTTGATTCTGTCACCAAGCTGTGTGACCACATACAAGCACGCAATATCAAACTGGATATCGCCGTGATGAACGCGGGCCTGATGCCGCTGCATGCGCGGCGCACACCCCAAGGCTACGAGGTCATGTTTGCCGTGCATTTTCTGGCGAACCGGCTGCTATTGGAGCGCTGGCTCAAAGACGGCGTGATACCGTTAAATCGCAACGCAGCAAACCTACCGCGAGTGGTATTCGTCTCTTCAGAAGCCCACCAATCTTCAGCTCCCATCGATTTCAACCGCTTCGCCGAATTCCAGGACTATGGCATCAAAGACGGCATGAAGTTTTACGGCCTGAGCAAGCTGCACCTCACCACGTTTGTGCAGGAACTGAATCGGCGGGTGAACCAAAACGGCCAGCTGCGATTAATGATCCACAGCCTGTGCCCGGGCCCCATCGCCTCCAATATTGCCCGCGAATCACCGGCTTACATCAAACCTATTCTGGCACCCATCATGAGACTGCTGTTCCGCTCGCCGGAGCAAGCCGCAAAGCCGGTTATATTATTGGCCTGCGCTGCAAGCATGGGGCGACGCAGCAACGTTTACCTGCATATGATGAGAGAGAAACAACCATCCCCATTGGCGCTGGATTCCCTGAATGGAGAACAGTTGTGGGTACTCAGCGCCCAATTAATACAACCCTATATCACCGCAAGCCGGAGGGAAACGGAATGCCTTTAAGCGATGTTAAAACCGCCATTACCAGTGTTGTACGACGCCTTTTTACCAAACCACCCATGGCCGCCGCCGTTGATCTACACAACAAAACGGTTATCGTTACCGGCACGTCACCGGGGTCTATCGGGTACGAAACCGCAAAAACACTGGCAGCCTGGGGTGCCCATGTTGTTATCACCACCCGCAGTAAAACTGAAGCCTGTGTACAACAGCTGAAAAGCGAACTACAGCGGGATGGTTTTCCCCACGCCATCGACGGCCACAGCCTGGACTTGACTCATGCCGAATCGGTTGAATCTTTTGTTGAATGGTTCAACCACACCATAAACGAACCGCTGCACATTCTGATTAACAACGCCGGCGTGCATTCCGATATTCTGGGCAGCTGGACCGAACCCCATCTATCGGACGATGGTTTCGAAATCCATTGGCGCACCAACTACATGGGTGCCATGCATTTGACCCACCGCCTGCTCAATCGATTGGAACAGGCCGGCACAAAAATGGAACCGGCCCGCGTGGTGTTTGTGGCATCCCATCTCCACCAGAAGGGGCTGAACAGCGAGATATTCCATCCCAGTCGCCCTTACAGCTCCTGGCTCATTTACGGACAATCCAAACTAGGCCTGGTGCACGCTGCCTTTGAGCTGCAGCGGCGTTATGGCTCCCGTAACATCCAGAGTTACGTGCTGCACCCCGGCTCCATCGCCACCAACATCGCCATCAAAGGGCTGGAGACCAATAAACGCGTACAGAAATTACTGCAGATCGTGAACCCCCTGCAGATGCTGTTTATGCTGAGCCCACTGCAAGGTGCGCAGACACAGATTTATTGTGCCACTCAACCCGGTTTGAGAGGCGGCCGTTACTTTGACCGCTGTGCTGCAGCGCCGGCCAGTCCGGAGGCCGACAACGTATTGGTGGCCAAACGCCTGTGGGACGAGACCGAACAATGGATCGAAAGTCTCTCTGAACAACAGCAAAGCGAGATTGAAAAAACCATGGCGAGTACGGCCTGATGCATGAGTTCACCGTCTATTCCGACCGCGTGGAAATCAACGCACCGCAACAGACCGTGTGGGACATACTATTGGATATCGATCGCTATCCTCAATGGAATCCCTTCACAGAAAAAGTAGTCACCAGTTTCGAAATGGGAAGCCCGGTGGAGCTGCACGTCAATCTGCCGCGGCGGGGCAAGCGCCTGCAACGGGAATTCATCACCGGCGTGCATGCGCCTTACAAATTGGGATGGGGAATGAATATGCTTCACGACCGCGTGCTGAAAGCCAGACGCTGGCAAACCATTGAAGCCCTGGGACCGAACCGTTGTTGTTATCACACCGAGGATCATATTTGCGGTCTGCTGAGCCCATTGGTGCGCTGGCTGTTTGGCCAATCCATGGAGGACGGTTTCAACAATATGGCCTATGCACTGAAACAACGGGCGGAAACGGAGGTAAGCCATGCCTGACACAACACCCAACACCATGGAACAGCGGCTGCAGCGCCTGGAAGACATCGAAGCCATCCGCCAGTTAAAAGCCGCTTACCTGCACTATTGTGACTGCAAAGAAGTGGACGCGATCCGCGATTGTTTTGCCGAAGGGGAGATCCATATCGACTACGGCGCCCTCGGCACCTTCTCCGACCGGGAGGATTTTCTCGCGCTGTTTCAACAATTGGCCTGCCATGATCACATCATCGACATGCACCACGGCCAAAATGCCCAGATCCAATGGCTTTCACCACAACAAGCCAGCGCCACCTGGGATCTGTATTTTCACCAGATCAATAATGACAGCAAGACCCTGACCCAGTTGGCAGGCTGTTACCAGGACCAGTACATAAAACAATCCGGTTGCTGGCGAATCGCCCAAACTGTGTTCCGCCCCAGCTCAACCTGTTTAGTCCAAATGGACGATACACAACTGCGGCTACTGTTTGCAGGACGCCAGGCACCCATGGAATAAAAGCCAGAATTTTCAGCCACTTACAAAACAGCTTAGGCCGAATCGACGCTTTTTCACAGTCAAGGGTTCACAGACACCCCGCACCCTGGCGCGCAGAACTATTGATGTGAATCGCGAATCGGTATACGGTGTAAACCCAAGCGTAGCCAATACAAAAACAACGAGAAATACTGCAGGAGAGGAATCCATGTACATTGGCAAAACCCTACCCGAACGCCCTATTCCGTTTGACCAATTTGATCCTGACTACCTGGCGAACTTCGTTCGCGACAACATTCTGCCCAAGTGCGTCACTGAGCGTCAGAAACTGATCTGCCAGAATTTCGTGGACCACGCTACTGCAGAATGCAAGGGTGATTATGAAACCCTGATGGCCTCCTGCTCCCGACGTCGTCAGGACTATCGCCGCTGGGGCAAAGGCGACGATGGTTTGATGGAAGGCATTCAACCCCAGTCCTACGACGAACTGTGCGTGTTCTATGGCAACCTGGTGACCTTCAACCTGTTCGTGATTCACCTGGAACTGGAAAAGTTCATCGTGGGTGAAGACACCCTGGTACTCGAAGGCAACGTGCACCAGATGTATCCCGGCGCGATGCTACCCGTGGCGTTCGGCATCGAGCCGGATGACGAGGACGCAGTGTACATGCTGACCATTCGTATGGCCCTGTTCTTTATCTTTGATGAAGATGGCATGGGCTGTGGCGAGCAGTCCTACACCAATGGTGATCCCACCGAAGCCAGCTTTGTGAAAGTGCCCAACGAATACGTACCGCAACGTTTCTGGGACAACATGAAGAAGCAACAGGAACTGCAGGACGCAGACGACTAAGCAACTTCTTTCAACTTGTAAGCCCTACACCTCAACCGCCGGAGCCTGACTCCGGCGGCGCTGATACTCCCGCATCTCATCCTGAAAACGGAGAATCACGATGACCGCCACACCACTGAAAGCACAACTTCCACCCGGCCCCAAAGACATGAAAGTGAAACAGGCCATGAATATGGGGTACGGTCTTTGGGATTATCTGAAAAAACAACAGCAGGAATTCGGCGACTACTTTACGCTGCGTTTGCCGGGGCAGGGCCCGATGGTGATCCTCAGCGATCCCAAGGCCATCAAGGACGTGTTCTCACTTAAGCCGGAACAGTACGATGCCTCCAAAACCCAGCTGCCCATGGATGTGGGTGAAGACAATACGGTGTTCCTGAATCAAAAAGAGCATCAGGATTCCCGTAAAATGATTATTCCGCCGCTGAACACCAATCGGCTGAAGGCTCGGGCCGGCGTGATGCACGAAATTGTGACCGAGCATCTGAACGCCTGGACCGTGGGCGATGAATTCAATATCCCCCGTTTGGTGGGCGACATTACCCTGGATGTCATCTGTTACACCGTATTCAACCTGCGCGAGGGTGATCGCAAGGACACCTACAAACGCCTGATGCTGGGTTGGTTACTGTCAGCCTGTAGCGATGCCAACTTCGCGATCGGCTCCATGATCGGCGCCAAACGCTATCGCGGCATTCTCAATAAACGTTATCTGAAACGTACCGAAAAACGGGATTTTGGTGATGGTGAGAAAGGATTGTTTCCCTGGAAGCAGGCCATTGATTTAAAAGTGCAGCTGGCGGATATGATTCGCCAGGACATTCGCGCCATTCGCCAACGCATGGATGAAAGCGAAACCCATATGTTGTCCATACTGGCCCGCGCGACCGATGAAAAAGGCAACTTGCTGCCGGAAGAAAGGGTAATATCCGAAACCGTTGGCTTGCTGATCGGCGGCCATGAAACCAGCGCCGCCACTTCCGCCTGGTTTATGCTTTGGCTCTTGAAAAAGCCGGAGGTTATGCAAAAGATCCGCGAAGAAGTGAAAGCATGCATCGCCCAGGAAGGCGGCTTCGATCCGCTGAAAATTGCTGAACTGCCGTATCTTACGGCCTGTCTGAACGAATCCCAACGGTTAACGCCTTCTGCGGTGGGCACGGTGCGCTGGCTAACCCGGGATGCCAGGATCGGTGACGCCCTGATTCCCGCTGGTGCCTGTGTGTTTCCCTGTATTTACTTAACCCAGCGCAACAAACAGGTGTACGGAGAAGATGCGGAAGAGTATCGCCCTGAACGCTGGCTGGAAGGAAACAAATTTGGCCCCAACGAATACTTTCCTTTTGGTGGTGGCCGTCGCGCCTGCGTTGGTATGAATCAGGCACGACAACAACTGCGAATTATTTTCGCCGAATTCGCCAGAAGAGTGGCTTTTGATTCGGTACACTCCCATACCCAAGAGTGGCCCACGCCACGCCAGATTGGAGGACAAACGGAGCCGGAAGAAGGCGTGCTGGTCACCGTCACGGAAGTGCGTCCGGAAAATACAGATTTCCCTGCCAATACCATTCGGCAAAAAGCTGCCCACACCGCCTGATCACCTCATTAGTACAACTGCCAAAAGCCTGATAACTGTCGAACAGTGCAACAGTCTCTTGGCAGCCTTCCCCCTCAACCGAAAAAAACTGCCAATTCTTTGGACTTTCTTGTATGCAACGGTTGCAAGCAACGTCTTCAGCCAATATAAAAGGACTAAGTTCACCACGCTGCTGACTTAGATACCCATTAGCGTAATGCGTACTTCTGCCTGATAACGACAAAAACAGTACTGGCCCGAAGGTTTACTATGAAGTCCGGTTCACAGCAATCCATGCTGCAATGGATACCAAAATTAATGTTTCTGTTCGCGCTGATCTTTATCAGCGTCATCTACGGTATGTATGCCGGCATTAATCGTGGCTTTCCCTATTACACACTGATCGAAGCTGCGGAATCCCTGCGTTACATCATGCCGCAGAACAAGTCGCTGCTCTGGTTTTACATCAAATCCTCGCAAACCGACACCATAACCGTAAACAATACCGAGCAAATGGCACCGGGACTGACCAAGACCGTAACGGTGGAGGGCGATTACACCCTGGCGGTGAAGGTAATCGACACCGATGCCACCCCTATACAAACCTGGTCAATAGAGTGGTGGGACGTGTGGCCGGAAGATCCTGATTACCTTGAGTGGATTGAAATACCCAAGGACAAGCCGGGCACTCACATTCACGGTGCCGAAATTCTTGCTAACGGCGACCTGGTGTTTAATTTTGAACACCTGGGGCTGGTGCGTATGAATCCCTGTGGTGACGTCGTGTGGCGACTGCCCTATCGCACCCATCACTCTGTCTTTGTCGCCGACGACGGTTCGCTGTGGGTTGCCGCGCAGCGCAACCACACCTCCCCCAGCCAGTCATTGCCGTTATACCTTCCCAACTTTGTGGAACCGGTCATACTGCAGGTCTCCCCTGATGGCACCATCTTGCAGGAGAAGTCGGTGTTCGATCTTCTGCAGGACAACAATCGTATGGGCGCGCTTTACAACGCCAGTTTGGATAATTGGTATCCTGTCAGTGGCGGAGACACCCTGCATTTGAATGACGTTGAAGTTTTCAGCGAACACATGGAGTCCGGAATATTTGAGCCGGGTGATATCATGATCTCACTACGGAATATTCAGACCGTAATGGTGTTCGACCGTCACTGGAAACTGAAATACAGCATCGCCAACGAGTTCGTCCGCCAACACGATCCGGATTTTATCAGCGGAAACCAGGTTTCCATTTTCGACAATCACAACACCGCCAAAGAAAGTTCCGGCTTGGATAACGCCAGCCGGATATTGATTCACGACGCCAGTACCGGCCTGTCACGCATCGCTTTTGCAGGCACCGACAAGCAACCATTTTTTACCAACATAATGGGGAAACACCAGTGGTTGGATAACGGCAATTTATTGATTACCGAAAGCCGGATGGGTCGGGCATTTGAAATCAACGCTGCAGGTGAAGTAGTTTGGGAGATGTACAACCTTGTCGAACCGGGCTGGCTCGGCATCATGGAAGAAGCTGAGCGACTGCCGCCACAAATGGATCACGCGTTTTTCCAAGCCGCCAGGGAACAATGCGAACTGCTTTAAAACACTTAGACTCTGGAGCCAGAACATGACACACATTCGAATACTCTTTACCGTCACACTGTTATCATCCATTCCCTCTTTGGCAATGGCCTATGTCGGACCAGGTGCCGGGCTTTCTGCCATTGGCTCGCTGTTAGCGCTATTACTGGCTGTGGTAGTCGCGTTTATCGGCTTTTTCTGGTATCCCATCAAGCGTTTGCTGGGTGGTCGTAAAAGCCCGACCATTGAAGACGATGGTACATTAGAGCACCACGAGCAACAGAGCGCAGACGAAAGCAAGTGATGCTGGCAAGTTGGATAGCCGCCCTTTTTGCCCTCAGCGCTTTCATTTATTTGTTGAAGCGCCTGGGTGTGATTGCAGTGAGTCGCGAGGTGATATCACTTTCCACTGCCGTGCTGTCCACCATGAACGACGGCTCACTAAGTGATCTTGAAAAAGAGAAAGCCATGCAGGCCTTCTCACTACGCCTGTTCAAGGCCTTTTTTCTGATTATCCTGGGCAGCGCACTCGCCCTGCTCATACCCTGCAGTCTCTTGTGGGGCCTGGACAGGTTGGACTGGCTATCACTGGACGTGGTTATGACGACCTCGTTGAGTTGGCCGTTCCTGCTGGTCAGCCTGATCATGGGCTGCACCGGCTTCTATCTGATGCGTGATCGAGGTTAGTTGTGGATTCGGCCGATAACTATTCCGCTCTGGATCGCTGGATGCACACTATCGCCTTTGCCAGTCGTGGCGCCCAGGTCATGCTGTCTGAACTCGAGGACAAGTGGTTTGCCAGACAGCTTCAGACCATTGCGCCCGAACGCCCGGTGTTTGTAACCGCTCTGCCTCGGGCCGGCACCACTTTATTACTGGAAATGCTGGAAGGCAGTGGCGAGTTCGGAGTGCATACCTACCGTGACATGCCCATGCTGCTGACTCCGCTACTATGGTCGAAACTGTCACGCTGGTTCAGGCAAGAGGCTACCGTGAAAGAACGGGCCCACGGCGACGGTATGCTGGTGAGCGAAGAAAGCCCGGAAGCCTTTGAGGAAACCCTGTGGGCCGAGTTCTGGCCCCAACAATACCGGGACCACTGGATAGAACCATGGAACCCTCGCTTCCGGCATGAGGCATTTGAGCAGTTCTTTAATCAACACCTGAAAAAGGTACTGTTATTGCGCAGCAACGGCGACCACCGCCCCCGCCGATATCTGTCCAAAAACAACATGAACATCGCCCGCTTGCCCTATCTGGTCAAACGCTTTAGCGATGCACAGATCCTGGTGCCCTTCCGCCACCCGCTACAACATGCAGCTTCGCTGTTGAAACAGCATCTGGGCTTTTTGGAACTGCACCAAGCCGATGAATTTGCCAGACGTTATATGCGCGGTGTCGGGCACTATGATTTCGGCGCCAATCTGAAGCCCATAAACTTTTCGAACTGGATGCAGCACACCTCATTGGCGGACGCCACACAACTTGGTTTCTGGCTGCAATACTGGTGTGCCGCCTACGAAACCATTTATTCACAACTCGCCCCCCAAATTGCACTGTTCAGCTATGACCGGTTTTGCGTAGCTCCGCAGCAAAGTCTGCATGCGATAAATGACCACCTGAGGCTGACTGCGCCCGAACCACTGTTTCGTCAGGCAACCAGGGTTAAAGCCCCACCCTTACATGCGGTAAACACGGATTCCGTTCCCACCGAATTGTTGGAACGCTCCGAAAATCTCTTTCAGCAGTTGTCCGCTTATGCCCTTAACAGGTAATCAAACACTGCCCCAATGTTTCCCCTTTCACAACCGCTGCATACTGCAACAAAAATCAACAAAAATAAGTACTTGAACACCTCCATGCATAACCCCCTGTAAATTCAGGAGCCCTGTTCCTATCACCCGCAGGCAAGCCCCGCAAATGCTCCACAACCCTCGATTTTATAAAGCAATCAAGGCCGGTACAAATTGACAATGGGTATTGTCAAAAAATATTATGATGCCCTGAATAAGCAGATAACCCGCTGACTATTCGTAAGAAACCAAAATAACGAACAAGCATTTCGAGTAAGAACGGACTTTTTTACTTACTTGGCGTTAGACCCAATGGAACATCTGCCGGAGCTTACAATCCGCAGCAGGTCTGAATTAGGAATAAGAAAAATGACAGCAGTGTTTTTTCAATCGACTCGACTTTTAATCGGCTCTCTTTTACTGGGAAGTGTGTTGACGGCCTGCTCCGGAGGCGATTCGTCAGTAAGCGATCAAACCAATGCACCAGTCACGGAAGCGGCACTGGAAACAGAAACGGCCACTCCCAACGACGAACAGATCATCCTTGACGAGAATTCCCAACCACTGCTTGAATCTTCCGGTTCCATTTATCAGCGGGCAGCAGAATATCCAAAAGCTGTGAATCTGCCGCTGCAGTTTATTGACACCATCAACGGCAAAAAGCTGGGCGTCCGCGTGACCCTGCCTGCCGACGAAAACGGCAACCCGGCGCCGGGCCCGTTTCCGGTCATACTCACCCAGTCAGCCTACAACACCAATCTGATGAGCCTGCCGTTGGGCAAGGTTCCCGGCAACGTGCTGCTGGGCGTGACCGATTCCTTCATCGTGCGTCGCGGCTACGCGCAAGTGGCGGTGGACGTTTATGGCAACGGTGTTTCCAGTGGGGGCTGGGATCTGCTCGGCCCCAATGAGCAGGCAGCGTATATTGATACTGTTGAGTGGGCCGATTCCCAACCTTGGTCCAACGGCAAACTGGGGCTGGCCGGTGTTTCCTACATGGCCATAACCTCTTTGTTTACAGCACAACTACGACCTGAGCTGGTGGATGCGGTGTTTGCCAGCCTACCCATGGGAGACGCGATGCGCGGCACCGTGGGTATCGGCGGTATGCTCAATGGTCTGTTCATGGGCAAATGGCTTCAGTTAACCCATTTTACCGCCACGCAAAATGTCCCCACTGCGTTGCTGAACCCCAAACATATGGAACAGATCATGGAAGCCACCGACGATCATGTTAAGCAGATGCAAAGCTATTTCCTGCCTCTGATTAACTCTGCACTGGATGGCAACCCCACATACAACTATGAAACGGACTACTGGACGCTCCGGTCTCCCATGACCAACTTTGACAAGATCAAAGCACCCACCTTCATGCTCGGTGCACTGCATGACCTGTTCCAGCGGGATGAACCGCTCATGTATGAGATTCTGAAGAAGAACAATGTGGACAGTCGACTGGTGATTTATGACGGCAATCATTTACTAAACTTTCTTGTCACGCATATCGGAAATGAAACCGTTCCTCCCACAGACCTGTTGTTGTTGCAGTGGTTCGACAAATACCTGAAAGGGTTGGATACCAACATCGAAGCCATGCCCAATGTCATCCAACATGTAAAGAATTATCCTACAGCGAGCACGCCACAGGAATTCCGTAATGACCACTATGCCACCGCAACCGACTGGCCCCACCCGTTGATGGAGCCCGAGCGCTGGTATCTGCGTGAAAACGGTGGGCTGACATTAACCCCACCCGTCGAGGAGGAAATCGGTCCGCAGATGACCCAACCGGAACATCCGACAGGCAGGGCCTATGATGACAATGGACTGCTGGGAATAGAAATCCAGATTAACGACGGCACAAAGTGTTCCCGTAGTTTTGACCAATGGACCCTGGGTATGAACCTGCCCAAAGCCTGCTTCAGCAACAGCGACCTGGTACCACAACAGCGCGTCCTGTTTGAATCTGAGCCGATGGCAGAGGACTATTACATCAACGGACCGATCCAGGCTGATATCTGGATAGACAGCACCGTCACGGAAGCGGTGGTTTCAGTACAAATTGAGGAATTATCGGCCCGCCAATCGTTACCAATCACCAACGGTCAGCTGGCCGCCAGTGGGCGTATGGTGGATGAATCCCGCTCCCGCTTCGTCAAAGGCGTGATGATCCAGCCGTACCATTACTTTAAAGAAGAAACCAGCCAACCGCTGGTGCCCGGTGAAGTGGTGAAAATGCAGATAGAGGTCTTCCCCACCAGCGCCATTATCCGTAAAGGTAATAAACTGCGGGTCTCAATCAGCCCAAGCAATCAGGCGCAAGCCATGCTCAATTACCCACGCCAGGCCATGGCAGAAGGTGGTGTTACCACAATTCACATAAGCCCGGAATATCCGTCCAGTGTGGTTATGCCCATGGTGCCCACTTCGGCTCTGGATTAAAGACCGACCCAACCTTGCAAATTAAGGAAGAAGCATGAAAGCGGAGAACAACAGTCAACAAACCGAATTCAGCCGTCGTAAATTTTTAGGGGGTGCCGCAGCTACCGCGGCCGCGACGACACTGTTACCGGGTTGTAAGTTCGTGGCAGGTTCCGGCAGCAACACGATTCCGGAACCACCGGAATTCCCGGAAGGCGTTGAACTTTATCAACAGACCTTCATTAACTGGGCACGGGAAACCAAAATTTCCGGCGTTTGGTTCTGCTCACCGCGCGATGGTGAAGAAGTGTTGGCGGTAGCCAACTGGGCCAAGGACCACGGCTACCGTTTACGCCCCATGGGCAGCGCCCACGGTTTCGCCCCGACCCTGATCCCGCGCGGCCACAGTGGTGAGAATGTCGTTATCGTAAATACCCACGACTATATGACGGACATCGTGGTGAATGCGGATGATGAAGTAAAATCCGCCAGCTGCGGTGCGGGAGCCTACATCGAAGATATCTGTGCCGAGTTGGAAAAGTTCGACCTTGGCCTGTACCACACCACGGCACCCGGCGGTGTATCCATTGCCGGTGTGCTCGCTATGAATGCCCACGGTGCCGCCATTCCGAAAATCGGCGAAACCCTGCAACCGGGGCATTCTTGGGGCACCCTCAGTAACCTGGTATTGGAAATCACTGCGGTAGCCTGGAATGAGCAAGCCGGCGAATACCAATTAAAAACTTACCAGCGAACCGATCCCGAGATCGGGCCACTGCTCACCAGTCTGGCCCGCGCCTTTATTACCCACGTTAAAATCCAGGTGGGCCCCAATCTGAAAATCCGTCTGCAGAGCCGGGTGGATTTAACCGCAGCCGAAGTACTGGCCATGCCGGAGAATGAAACGGCAAACTCCTTCTCCAATTTGTCCGACCAATACGGCACTGTCGATATCATCTATTACCCCTTCAACCCCGACAATCTGGTGTGGTTGAAAACCTGGACCGTGACCCCGGAAAAACCCGATCACGCCCGGGAAGTGTTCGAACCCTATCAATTGTCAGAAGGCGTCAGCATGCCAGCCTGGCAGGCGGATATGCTGGGCTCCACCCTGCGCACCTTCCCCCGCATAGTGCCGCAGTTCAATAAGACCTCAGTGGATTCACTGGTGGACATGATGAGCAACGAAGATCCGGAATCCCTGATCAACGATCTGTGGGGTTCGGCTTATACCAACACGCTCTACGTACAACCCATGACACCGCGTCTAACCGTTGCGGCCTGGGGTGTGGTAGTGGCTCGTGAAAACCTGCAACGGGCACTGGCTGAGTGGTATGTGTTCTTCACCGAACTGTTGGCGGATTACCAATCCCGCCATGAATATCCTTACGTGGGCCCCGTTGAAATTCGTGCCCAAGGCCTGGAGTACACCGACGAAGTACTGATTCCCGGTGCGATTGAACCCACGCTGTCCGGGGCCCGCCCTCATCCGGATCACCCGGAGAAGAACATCATCATCTGGTTTGCCATCAACAATAACCCGGACCAGCCCCTGGCAGCGGAATTCAACACCCGCCTGGAGCAGTGGTTCTACAGCAACTATGCCGGTTATGGTTTGGTGCGTCCGGAATGGACCAAGAGTTATGCCTACACCGCTGACGGGCAATTTGGTGGCGCCTGGACCAACGATGAAATCCTCACCGAAGTGTACCCAAGCACCTGGACTGACGGTTATCCGGAAGACAACAACTGGCACACCGCAGTGGCTCAGTTCAATGCCATGGACCCCCATGGTGTCTTCAGCAACAGTCACCTGGATAAGCTGTTTCCAAGCGACTCTTAAAACCTACCATCCGGGTTTAGCCCACCCGGTGTTTGAGGGCCTGCCCCGGCAGGCCCTTTTTAGCTTTGTGGTGATGTATTGAGAGGCGGTGATGTATCGAGAGGCCCGATACCGTAAGCAGCTTTCAGTTCCCGCATGGTACCCAACACAACCAACTTGCAACTTTCCACCAGGATCTCCTGGGGAATCTTGTAGCCCCCCAGCATCCATTGCACAGCGGTTGCTGAGCAGGCACCGTTAATGGCTGCCGACATGGCTTCGATAAATTCCTGGGACAAAACCAAATCCGGGTTATCCACTTTCAACATGGTTTCGGCCAGCGAGGATTGAGCCCGCACAATGGTATGCAGGATTTCATTCACCCGGTCCGTACCCACCATGCTTTCAATATATAAAACCCGGACCATGCGGTCGTCCCGCATCAGGGAGAAATACAAATCAAGGCAAAACTGGATACGTTCATCCAGCAGCTCCGGCAGAGAAGGCAACTCGGAGAGAAAACGCTGGGTGAGTGAACTGATTTGCCCGTTATACACCGCACAGTACAGGTCCTCCGTATCCGTGAAGGATTCGTAGAAGTAGCGCTCGGTGAGGCCCGCTTCCTTGCACAGTTTACGCACAGTAGCGCCGCGCATGCCGTAACGGCCGAAGATTTCCAGCCCGGCTTCCAGAAAACGTTCACGACGCTCGTTGACCCGTTCTGATTCACTCAGACCGGCATAAACCCGTTTAGCGGTTTTTTTGGATGATGTAGTGGTCATGGATGGATTTCACTACAAAGTTCAACTGCAGTAAAGCATCACTCGACTGACCATGATGGCTTTCGGTACTGACCGGCCAGTGCTGTCGAAATCTGGCCGGTATTCTGTATATGAAATCTTAATAATCCTGCTGCGCAATGGTGACCTTCATACCATCCATGTCATCGGTGAGGGTAATCTGGCAGGAAAGACGGGAATTGTCCTTAAAATGTTCGGTACTGCTCACCAATTGCATCTCATCTTCGCTGGGTGCATGCAGTTTTTCTTTCCAATCGTCCTCGATATAGCAATGGCAGGAGGAACAGGAACAGACCCCGCCGCATATTGCCAGAATGTCGTCATAGCCATTATCTCTCAATGCTTCCATCAAGGTTTCCCCTGACTTCGCCTCCAGAGAGGTAACATTTCCCGCTAAATCAGTAATCTCTAGTGTAGGCATCTCTCTCTACTCCTGCATTTCTTGTTATCATGTCCCGGTTGATTAAAAAACCCTTTAGGGCATAGGGGTACCTGTACCGCCCAGCCCTGCTTGGATGGAGTTAGTATACACAGTATACTAACAACAACAACAGCTATTCATTTTTCGATATTTATAAATAAAGGCAGTCCGAGGGATATCCCAATGAGTGAAGATCAAGTTTGTATTATTATCGGCGCCAGTCACGCCGGAGCCCAATTGGCCACAAGTGTTCGCAAGGAAGGATGGGAAGGTCGCATTCTGGTAATCGGGGATGAACCGATTGCGCCCTATCACCGCCCACCGCTGTCCAAAGCCTTTTTGATGAAAGAAAAAACCGCCGACCAGCTGGAAATCTTTAAGCCCTCGGTTTACGAAAAAGCCGGAGTGGAATTCAAGCTGAACGCCCGCGTGAGCAAAATCGACCGCGCCGGCAAATCCATTACCCTGGACAGTGGTGAGACCCTGCCTTATACCAAATTGGCACTGTGCACCGGCGCCCGGGTACGCAAGCTGGACATCCCCGGCGGCGATCTGCCCGGCGTACACTATCTGCGCGACCTGGCGGACTCTGAAGCGATCCAGGGCAGTGTTAAGGAAGGCGGCAAAGCCGTTATCGTCGGTGGTGGCTATATCGGTTTGGAAACCGCCGCATCGCTACGCAAGCTGGGTATGGACGTCACCGTACTGGAAATGATGCACCGGGTGCTGGAGCGGGTAACCGCGCCGGAACTGTCTGAGTACTACACCAAGCTACACCAAGGCCATGGCGTTAAGATCATTACCGACGCCCAGGCTCAGGCCATTCTGGGTGATGGCCGCGCCCAGCAGGTACAGTGCAATAATGACCTGACCCTGGACGCTGACCTGGTGATCATCGGCATCGGTGTTATTCCCAATACCGAACTGGCGGCAGATGCCGGTCTGGAAATCGAAAACGGCATCGTGGTAGACGAGTTTGCCTGCACCCAGGATCCGGATATCGTGGCCGCCGGTGACTGCACCTTCCATCCCAACGATGTGCTGGGCTATCGCCTGCGCCTGGAATCCGTGCCCAACGCCATGGAGCAGGCCAAGACGGCCGCCGCCTCCATCTGTGGCAAGCAGAAGGCCTACCATGCTCTGCCCTGGTTCTGGTCTGACCAGTATGACATCAAGCTGCAGATCGCCGGCTTTAACCGCGGCTATGATCGCGTGGTACTGCGCGGCAATCCGGACAGCAACCAGTTCGTTGCCTGGTATCTGCAAGGGGACAAAATCCTGGCCGCAGATTGCATCAACAGCGCCAAGGAATTCATGCAGGCCAAAAAGATCATCGGCGAGCAGCTGTCGATCAGCGTGGAAGACCTGGCCAACAGCGAAAATGACCTGGTGGCATTGGTAAAGGCGGCACTTGAAGTCGCATAAGCAAGAGCGGTACCGACCCATGTAATGCCCGGCTTCTGAAGCCGGACTTCGCAATCCTGACAAGCTCCAAAGCCGAGCCATCAGGATTGCGAAGGATAAATTATGCATTATTATTGCAAATATAATGCATAATTTATTACAATCGTGCTGTAACCCATAACAATAACGATCATCAGCACATGAGGGAGTAGCCATGTCGGATTCGTCGGCGGCGGACATTCTCGAAAGAATCAAGCCACTCATGCACAAACGGGTTGGGCCCTACAACAGCTGGAACCCGGTTTCCCGCACCCAGATCTGGCAATGGTGCAGCGCCATGGGGGACCACAACCCACTCTATCTGGACGACCAATACCGCGCCGAGCACAGTGAATTCTCCCGGGATAAAGCCGTAGCCCCACCGGCCATGATGCAGATGTGGTCGATGCGGGATGTGAACGGCAACGACGGCCCTGGCTCCACCACCGACAATCTGTTTGAAATTCTCGCTGCGCTTGAAGAAGAAGGCTACGAGGGCATCATGGCCGTGAGCTATGACCAGACCTTCCATCGCTATCTGGAAGAAGGCGACCGCGCCCACCACTACAGCACCATCATCAACGTCAGTGACCTGAAAACCACCGGCATCGGCAAAGGTTTCTTTGTCACCCAGTTGGCGGAATTCATGGACCAGAATGATGAGCTGTTTGCAGAAGCCCGCATTACCTATTTCAAATACCAGGTGCCGAAGAAACCCGCCGGCGCCAGTAAGCCCAGCGCCCCCGGCAAAATCAATCGCATCCATCCGGTGGAAAATCATGACCACGAGCATTTCTGGCAGGGCCTGCGCGACGGCAAACTGTTGATCCAGAAATGCGATGATTGTGGTGAGCTGCGTCATCCTCCGCAGCCCATGTGTGAGCATTGTCAGTCGTTGAACTGGAGCACCATCGAGTCAAAAGGCAAAGGCACCGTCTACACCTACACCGTGATGCACTATCCGGAAATTCCACCGTTTGATTATCCCAATGCCATTGTGTTGGTGGATCTGGAAGAAGGGGTGCGCATTGTGTCGCAATTAATCGGCACCAAACCGGATGACATCAAAATCGGCATGCCGGTGGAAATGAAACTGACGGAAGTGCAGGAAGATATGACCCTGCCCCTATTCCACGCTGCAGGCCCCAAGATTGAAGAGAAACCCTAAGGAGGCGATGATGTCTGACGTGAATCATAAATTCAAAAACGTAATCGCCTCTGACCTGTCAGTGGGTGATGCCCTACCCGAGTTTGAACTGCCCATTACCGCTAAATTGGTAGTCTCTACCGCCATGGCATCCCAGGATTTTCAGGATGTGCATCACGACAAAGATGCAGCTATTGCCAAGGGCACACCGGATATTTTCATGAACATCCTTACCACCAACGGTTTTGTTGGCCGCTACCTCACAGATTGGGCCGGCCCCGGTAGCCGCATCAAAAAGATCCAGTTTAATCTGGGCGCGCCCAATTATCCCGGCGACACCATGATCATGAGCGGCGAGGTAACGGAACTCAGTCAGGACGGCGAACACCACCTGGCCCATGTGAATTTCAAAGGCAAGAACGGCATGGGCAATCACGTGAGTGGAACGGCCATAGTGCAACTGGCGACAGTGGCAGGATAAGGAGTTAGAGCAATGAGCAATACATTATCCCGCAAAGCGGCCATTGTCGGCATCGGTGCCACCGAGTTTTCCAAGGACTCCGGTCGCAGTGAAATGCAGCTGGCCTGCGAGGCAGTGAAAGCCGCACTGGACGATGCCGGCCTGAAAGGCAGCGACATCGACGGCATGTCCAGCTTCAGCATGGACAACAACTGGGAAAACGAAATCCTGCGCCAAGTGGGTGGCAAGGAATTAAAATTCTTTTCCCGCACGGAATTCGGTGGCGGTGCCGCCTGCGGTCCATTCGTACATGCAGCCACTGCGATTGCCAGCGGACTGTGCGATACCGTCGTTATTTATCGCGCTCTGAACGAACGCTCCGGTTTGCGTTTTGGCAGCGGCCAAATGATGAATAACAGTCCGTTAGACCCCAACATCATTAACTTCAGCCATTATTTCCCCTACGGTTTTATGACACCCGCTGCCTGGATCGCTTTCAGTGCCCGCCGTTATATGCATGAATACGGCGCCACCAGCGAAGACTTTGGCCGGGTGGCAGTGGCCATGCGCGATTTTGCCGCCACCAATCCCAATGCATTTTTCTATGAACGCCCCATAACACTGGAAGAACATCAGGCATCGCGCATGATCGCCGATCCGTTGCGTTTGTACGACTGCTGTCAGGAAAGCGATGGCGCGGTGGCCTTTGTGGTGACGTCCGTGGAGCGCGCGAAAGACCTGGCCAATACACCGGCGGTGATTGCCAGTGCGCGCCAAAGCATCGTGAAAGAATCCCGCATGATGACGCCGTTCTACGGTGAAACCTTGTCAGGTATTCCCGAGTTTGATGCCTGCGCCGGTGAGGTTTATTCCATGGCCGGGCTGTCACCCAGCGACATCGACGTGGCCTGTCTTTACGATCACTTTTCTCCTTGGGTGTTACCACAACTGGAAGCGTTCGGTTTCTGTGATCGCGGTGAAGCCAAGGATTTTGTCAAAGACGGCCATATCAATCGGGGCGGCAAATTACCGGTTAATCCCCATGGCGGACAACTGGGTGAAGCCTATATCCACGGCATGAACGGCATCGCCGAAGCGGTGCGCCAAATCCGGGGCTCCTCGGTAAACCAGGTGGAAAAAGTGGATCACGTACTGATTACCGCCGGAGCCGGTGTACCCACCGGAGCGGCCATTCTGGAACGGGGCTAGTCCATGTCGATCATTCCCCAAGGTTTTGATGGTGGCGGCTTTGCGCCCTACTCCGATCACTGCGGGCCGATTCGTTATAAACGTGAGACTTTAGAAGATGGCAGCATTCGCGGTTGGGCCGGTGTGATGTTGCAGGAACACCATATCGGCGGCAACAACCGTGGCCACGGCGGCTTGCTGATGACCATTCTCGATGAAGCATTAGGTATGAACGCCTGCATCAGTCGCAACATGCAGCCGGCAGTCACCGTCTCTATGAACACGCAGTTTTTTGCCCCCATGACGGCAGGCCAGTTTCTAATGGCCTACGGCAAAGTCACTCACGCCACAACGTCCATGGCCTTCATGGAAGGCGAAGCCTGGTGTGGTGACATCTTGGTGGGCAAAGCCAGCGGCGTGTGGAAATACCTCAAGCCCAGGTGATCACTACTCTGGCTTAAAACGAAGCGAGGCAACCATGTTCAACTTTTCCGGCAAGAGCGTCATCATCACCGGCGGCAGCAAAGGCGTCGGTTTTGGCATCAGTGAAGCCTTTTTGGCAGCAGGAGCAGACGTGTTTATCTGTGGCCGTAGCGAACCGGAAACCCTGCCCCAAGCCAACGGCAAACAGGCGGTGTTTTATAGTGTGGACGTGCGCCAGCCAGAAGCATCACAGACGCTGATTGATGAGGTAGTGAAACAGACCGGACGTTTGGACGTCTTGATCAATAACGCCGGTGGCAGCCCTCCCGTGCCAGCAGCGGACGCCTCGCCACGACTGACCGAATCCATCATCCGCCTGAACCTGATTGCCCCAATGATCCTTGCCCAACAGGCTTACCACGCTATGCGTGAACGAGGCGGCAGCATCATCAACATTGCCAGTATCTCGGGGGAACGGCCTTCTCCCGGCACCGCAGCCTATGGCGCTGCGAAAGCAGGTTTGATCAATGCCACCCGCTCGCTGGCCCAGGAATGGGGTGCAGATAAGGTGCGGGTTAATGCCATCATTGCCGGCATGATAAAAACCGAGGCCTCCCACGACCACTACGGCGGTGAAGCGGGTATTCGTTTGATTGAGGAATCACTACCAATGAAGCGCATGGCAGTACCGGAAGACATTGCCCACGCCTGCCTGTTTCTAGCCGATGCCCACGCCGGTTATATCAGCGGCGCGGCGTTGGAAGTATATGGCGGTGGCGAGCCGCCAAGTTTTTTGAAATTGGCAGAAGAGGCTTTTCAACTGGGGCAGTGATCAGCCATTTTACCGGCACCACTCTAACTCTCAGATCAAACACTCGACGTCTTACAGACGTTATGCCTCTACTCTTCCCATTCAGAATTTTGCAACACTACACGATACCCGTCCGGGTCCTCATAGGTTTTTCCAACAGCATCCCAATAGCCATTATACGAACGAACATGCACAAACCCGGCCTGCTCCATATTCCTGCAGTTTTCCACCCATTCGTCATGATCAGGAATGTAGAAAACCAATAAGTTATCTTTCGTTGGAGCGCGCCCCACCTGGGTACCTATATGATGCGTAAACTCCAAATGATAGACATGATCAGGGTGCCCAATAATGGCCCCATCGAAACCATCATGATTCTTAAAGCTACCTAGCAATTTAAAACCGAGACCCGACACATACATTGACGTGATTTCCTCCAGTCGGTCTGTCGGCCTAGCCACTCTAAGAACCGATTTTTTTGAAATCATTAAGTTATCTTCCTGTACCAAGCGCTGAACACAGAATCCGAGCATTCAATCATCGCCAGCCCCTTGAACGTCTACAACCTTTGACATCATAACGACGTATCTATCGTTAACAAAACATATCACGGGCCATCCTATCGAAGACATTTTAGCCAATTTGGTAGAGTTCACGACAATTGATTCTCAACAACAGAACGTATGCCCATTCCAAGTTCTAATTATTTTATAGTAGAGCCCGGAATCTGGTCTGCATTTTGCGAAATGCCCATTTCTTAGATCATAATTATCAGCCTCATGCAAAAGGGCTTCGAGATCACTCGTTTTCCCATCATAAGAGAAAATCCTGCATTCGCCATCATGATCACCCTCCACACATGACAATAATAACCCACCCAAATAGTGTTGATCATCCATGAAAGAGCTTTTGGTTAATGGTAACGCCACTTCAGATAGATTCCGATATAGTAGAGGGCAAAGCTCATCTTCCTGATCGTAGGGACCTTCGCAACCATACTGATAGCGAAAACATTGCACAGTGATAAGATTTTTTGGTGTTCTTAGTAACCGATACTTTTCAATAAACTTGTTTTGATCTGCTATCTTCATCAAACTCCCAGCGACCTGTTCAAGAGCAATATATTCATCGCCCACTCTTAGGATGAACTTTTCTATGCTGGAAAAAGCGCGAAATTCTATTTGATATACGCCATTCTTCAAGTCAAAGGACTCTGCAAATGACGCTGGCCCCATCGCAGTCAAACAAATTTCCGGTTCTATAACATCACGAATATCAACTGTGATTGTATTCCCTTCTGTCGTCACCTCGTATTCATAAGTGAAGTTTGCACATGAGTAATTTTTAATGGAGGAAACTTTAATATTGACCATCGGGCCTTTGAATTCAGGCTTCATGTATTCGTACAAGAACAGTTTAAACTTGATTTCTTGGGTAACTTCCACTTCGCTCGCCATGGTATCGCGAAAAGTAGTTAGCAGAGTTAAGATAACAGCCATTAGGCGCAATATGATCATATCAACGTTGTAGCTTGCATCAGTGAATTGTGGTTGAGACCTGAACAGTCAGTATAGATTCAAAATAAAACATAGACTCAAAATTCGACTGACTGAGCTACGGTAGTCCTTTGCTGGATAACTTACATGACTTGTTTAGTTCATCCGGGGACATCTGCTTAATCAATATACCCTTATTGGTTACTGCATTTTTGTTTCCTGATCGGGCCGCTTGATCCCGCCAGAAATGGGCTTGATTATGGTCTTTAGTTACACCGCTTCCATTGTAATAGTAGATGCCGAGATTGTATTGGGCATCCGCGCTGCCTTGTTCGGAAGCTCTCTCGAACCAGGTTGCTGCTGTTTCGTAGCTTTGTGGTACGCCTCTTCCGTAGTAATACATTTCGGCTACATGGTTTGTGCTTCGGTATCACCTTGTTTTGCATAGCGACTAAAGATAGGAAAAGACGATTGATAGCCGTCATGATTATATGCCTCAATGCCCCCTTTTCGATCCACAAAAACAGACTAACATACTAATACATTACATATTCTAGGGGGAGGCGCATAAAATATGCCTTAGAAATAGAGCATACACAACTGAACACTGCAGCACCCCCATACTCAAAACGGCTGCGTAAAACTCAGCTCCAGCACAAACATCTCCAACTCCACCTGCAGATCAGAACCGGCATAAGGGCTGTAAATCAATTTTGACGCGTCCAGGGAGTTTCCCACGTCGGCTGTTCCCCCCGGCATATCCAGGCTGGACTTCATATAGCCCACGGCCATCTCCACGATGGCATCACTATCCAGCTCCAAACCAAAGCCTGCACCATAGAACGTGCCAGAGCCTAACGGTAACAATGGAGTCAGGCCATCAGACGGCAGTGATGTAGGGCGATCCTCCACACCAAAGCGTAATACTGTGGTGGGTGAATACTGATATTCAATGCCCAGCGCCCAGTTCCAGGTATCTTCCAAGCCCAGCGGAAAAGCAATGCGCTGTTTGCCGGCCAGGTCCGGCTGCACAATTTCCGCCAGGCGCAAAAAATCCACCGGTTTGGAAAATTCCACTTCCAACACCTGCCAGGCCGACCAACCGGCAAATTTGTAGTCCAGGTTCAGTTTGAAGTTTTCTGTCAGCTGAATACTGGCGCCAAACATGTATTGCTCCGGCATGTCCATGGAGATCATGGCATCCCCTTCCGTCAGGTTTTCACCCTGGGGAAAAGACCAACCCAACAATCGCAACAGCGAATCAATCTGCCCGGCCAGGGTAACGCCATTTGCATCAGGAACCAGAAAGGGCTGTAGAAACCCATTCCAGTTGTCGCCATTGGTCCAGCGAAACCAGCCATTCATATCCATGGGAAAGGATGCGATGTAATTCGCGCCTAGAGTTAGCCAGCTGGTAGGTCGCCACAGCACACCGAAATTGAACCCCGGCACCAGCTCGTTTTCTACTTCGAATTCCAGATAAGCGAGCTGGTTATACAAATCCAGACGCTCTCCTTCGCACAGCTCCGACGCCACATCCTGAAAACCGATAAAGGCATCATTCTGGGCAATGGGACATTGACTCTGCAGATCCCCCACAAACAATAGCCCGGCATGGGGTGCCCGTATGGGCAAATCCATTCCTACGCCGATGTAGTTAAAGGTAAGCGCCGCACCGATATCCAGCTGATCATTAACCCTGACGCCAATGCTGGGCGAGAAATAGGTAAGGTGCATCATGGACATGCGTTCACCAATAAAACGCCCGGGATCATTTTCCTCCCGATAGAATCCCACCATCATCGGTGAATAGACGTTGGTAGCCAGGGTATAGCCTTTGCCCGGGGCCTGGAAGGAAGCTCCGCCTAATGGCGCCAGGATCACCGGCAGATCCGTCATACCGTAATAGGGCAGCATTAGCGAAGCACCTGCCGTCTCACTGGTGGACATGTAAGCCTCGTTATAGAAATAACCGTCATCAAATAAACCGGATTCTTCCATGGCCTGCAATTGGGATTTACGGGGTTCCACATAATCGCCAATGTCCATCACCACCGAAAAATCGGCCGCCACCACTTTCAGCTGTAACGTGCGCCCTTTTATTCTGGCCAAGCCGGCGGGATTAAAATGGATGGAATCAATGCCGGGGGGATCGGCGGTAACAGCATGCCCCAGGGACACCGCTTTGGCGTTGCCGATGGTAAGGCTGTCAGCCACAACGGCCGGGGCGGACTGGGTAACAAGGCTGAGCCCTGCCCCCAGAAACAGAGACAATAAGACGCCCTCAGGCAGTCGACGATTTGCCTGTTCCATTCGCTCTCCTTAGCGGGAAACAACAAATACTCGTTACTGCTTTTGGGTTGCTTCGAGTTAGAGGTTAATACTTAGTATTGATAGTTTGCCGACAGCCCCAGAAAAACCGATTCAACCGTCTGCAATCCGGGGCAACCGGATTTCACCAACTGTCCGGCACGACAGGTGGGGGTATCCACCGGATTACCTTCGCTGTCATAGGGCTGATCTATTTCATATTCCACAGTGGCGTAATTGAAGCCAATGTCCAACAGCCAGCGGCCTTTCTTAGTGCCATAGCCTATGTAGAAAGAGTCCTGCTGGTCGGCCGGGGGTGGCGTGAACGCATTGGTGTAGGCTTCCGGTGTGGCGCTGTTCCCCATGCTGTAGCCAAAGCGCAGATATTGATTGCGTTTGAAATTCCATTCCACGCCTAAGCTCCAGACATCGGCATCTTCCCAATCCAGTTTCTGCCCCAGCCGATCAAGGCCGCTGGCTTCAAAAATGGGTTCTTTCAACTCGACGATGAAGTCCTTGTTGGAGTCAGAGAAGTAAGCACGGCGCCAGTCCATAGCAAATAAAATGGTGGGCGTTACCTGAAGCGCAATTCCCAATTCAATGGCTTCCGCAGTAGACCAGGAGATCTGGGAATCGATGTCGGTGGCAATTTTATCCGCCACGTTATAAATATTGTCGCTGCTGAGGATGGATACCAACTGCGAAACGCCGGGAATGGAATTCACCAGATCGGCGTATCCACCTACCGGTAATCCCCCCAGCATGTCCAACGCAGGATCAAGCAGCATGTTCGATTCCAGCACGACATCGGTTTTACCTTTCATGGTGGTGGTGGTTTTGGTTCGATAGGCCGCCGCCACCGTAAAATATTCGGTAACGTCGTAGCTCACCCCCAACAGAATGCCGGGGTCGCCCACGCCGTACATTTTGGATTGCACCTGGGTGAAGCCCAGTCCGTAAGAACCCACCGGCGTATCGGGGTCGGTAAAGGCACCGGCAAAGTCCTCTGTGGTTTGTTGTTCAAACATACCAAACGGGAAACGGAAGGAAATCCCTACACGCAAACGGTCATTCACCCGGTAGCTCACTGGAAACGCCAGTTCGAACAACGCCATGTTCACCATTTCTTCCCGGCTGTAGGAAAGACACTGATCGTTATCAATAGCGGTTGGGTCCAGCATCACGCCGCCGTTGCCGTCGTCGATAATGACATCGCTGGGTTTAGTCGTGCACTTTTTGCCGGTGCCGTAACGCTTCACACCATCATAGCCACCGCCGAACCCCAGGGACAAATAAAACGACGCGCCATAGGCAAGATCATTGGAATGTTTGTTGATATAGCCCCAGAACGGGAGCGGCACAGCAATCCAGTCGGATTCCTGATAGTGGTCGGGCCCGGCGAAAGAGCCACCGAGCTTCACCCCCAGCAACGTGAAGGCGCTTTGATTCTGTGAGGTGGGGTTTTGTACCAGATTGGCAGGGTTATGCAGTACCGCTGCCGGGCTTGTCAGGTGCGCAAGACCAGCGCCTCCCATACCCATGTTTCTGGCATCGTACATCCCGGGAGCTTCAGGATTCCCCAGACCAAGCGTTGGGTGGAGCAAAGATAAAAGCATCCCCAGCGCGACAAATAGCCGTGTCATTTGCTCTCCTTTGCGGGGAACAACATGAGCATAAGAATGATGCACAGCCGGTGGGAAATGACTTTTCAGTCACCTATTGGGTAAGAAATCCCTCAAACTCAACTGGTTCATCGTCCTGCTTACGTGCCGTTTTACCCCTGCTTTGTGTTTCTTATTTTTGTTGGGCGGCTAACCCTGAAATCGGATGACTTATCCGTATCAGTAAACATAGTGTCCAAATACAATTTATTTTGCAATATGTTTTGCAAAATAAATTGTTAAATACCTCCATATATACAATAACGACTATTTGTCCCAGATTAATAGCACCAACGTACCAGCTTTACTACCGCTTTTGAGGCGGAAAAGAAGGAAAGCGACGAAAGGTTAAAAGACACACAAAGAGGTGATCAATAAGAGGCGGATTCCACTTCATACACGCCGCCAATAACTAGGAATTCCCGCTCCACTTTGAGAATCCCCGGCAACAGGTCGTAGAAATAAAGTAGTTTAGGCAGAGGCACCTGGGCCGTGAGCACGCTATCACCGAATGCACAGGCATGTTCACGGTCTGAACTGAAGGAATTGAGATTGTTCAGTAACACCATCATCCGGTTGTCCGCAAGCGGCTGCACCTCGTCGTAGCTCTCCAGACGATTGATACCGCGATACAACGACCAGTGCTGTTGCCCCGGAAAGCGCCGTCGCAGTTCATACTGGCAATAGCTGTAGAGCAGGTCCAGCTGTGCCTCCAGAGCATTGGCGTTATACAAGCCACGGACAAAATCCGCTTGATAGGCATGATAGGCACTGGATTCAAAGTCCCGTAGCGGACCACGATGATTTCGCGTCAGCAAACCAAAGCGGGATTCCACCCAGCGCTTGAGCACCGCCCCTTCAATACTGTCGGAATCAAACATCCAGCCCCGCAGCAATCTCAGGTAGTCTGCCTTGCCCCGGCGCACCCGTTGTGATTCAGCATCAAAACCCGCCCGATCCTTGTGATCCAACAGGAACGATGAACTCATGTAATCCTGGAAATGCACGGCCCGCACCGAAGCTTCGTCAATCTCATCCAATGATCGAAACAGCTGGCGATGGAACTCCATCGCACCGTCAATCATAAGGGGCACTGGATGTTTCTGATAGGTCAGACCACCCAGAATAACCGCGGGCAGATTGCAGTGATTAATGGAACTGCGGGCATAGGCCGGTAATGTGGTTGGCTTGGAGGTCATCTCTCACAACAGGTTGGACCGAATAACACGAAGCCCTGATAATACCCCGATTGGTTCATTGATGCGTTTATTGAAAGGGTGCATTTAGCAAATGATTGATCGAGGGCAACGCTATCAGGGCTGTCTGCTGGGCTTGGCTGTAGGTGACGCGGTGGGCACCACATTGGAATTTCGCCCTCCCGGTAGTTTTGAACCTATTACTGACATGGTAGGCGGAGGCCCGTTTAATCTGCAGCCGGGGCAATGGACCGATGATACCTCCATGGCACTGTGCCTGGCCCACTCTTTACTTTACGTGAATGGTTTCGATCCAGGTGATCAGATGCGCCGCTACTGCAACTGGCGTGAAGTAGGCTACATGAGCAGCAACGGCCGCTGTTTTGATATCGGAGTCACTGTCTCTGAGGCGCTCAGTCAGTATTTGAACTCCGGTGATCCCTTCGCCGGTTCCACCAATCCGTTCAGCGCCGGCAACGGCTCCCTGATGCGCCTGGCTCCAGTGGCCATGTTCTTCAGCCCTGACCTGGACCAGGTGCAGCATTATTGCGGTGAAAGCTCCCGCACCACCCACGGCGCCAAAGAATGTATCGATGCCTGCCGCTATTTCGGCACCCTGCTCCATCTAGCCTTTGGCGGGCTCAACAAGGATAGTTTGCTGACCAGCACAGACTACGTGCCGGAAACAAAGAAAGTCACCGCCATCAGTGCTGGGGAATACCTGAGAAAAGATCGCGAGCAAATCAAAGGCAGTGGCTATGTCATCGATTGTCTGGAAGCCGCCCTGTGGTGCTTCGCTCACACGGATAATTATCGGGATGCAATTCTGGCCGCAGCCAACTTAGGGGATGATGCGGACACCACAGCCGCCGTGTGCGGCCAAATTGCCGGGGCGTTCTATGGTGTGGAAGGAATTCCCGAATCCTGGCGGGAGAAGATCACAATGCGGGAAGACATTCTGGCGTTAAGTGAGCAGCTCAATCGGGAAACGCGCTAGAGTAAGACGCAGTTTACCCCGGCACCAACACCTCAGCCACCTTTTGTCCCAGAGTCGGCATCGCCTGAGCGGGCTTCTTTGCCGGAGCCAATTGAAAATCCGCCAGCACCGCTTCTACTGCCCGGGCGGCACTCTGGCAGGCACCTTCCATGGTGATGGTCCAGTCGGTCTGGGTCCAGTCACCGGCCACCGCCAATCCCCGCACAGAGGTCTTCTGAGGCGGGCGCACACCATGACTGCCGGGACGCTGGGCGATGGTGGAGTTCGGCATGCGGACAATATGACTGTGAATCACCTGTGCATCCTTGGCAGCAGGATAATAACGTCGTAGGAATTCCATTTGGGTATCGACGATTTCTTTGTTCGAGCCTTTGATCAGCTCATAGGAAGCCGAAACAGTGGTGGAATAGAACCAGTTCTTTTCCGGGGAACGACCGTGCATTTTCTGCCGATCCCAAACCTGCTCCAACACGCCTTCACCACCCAACAGAATCTCACCCCAATCCTCCATACCAATGCAACGATCAAGGTACAAATTCACGCTGACAATAGGCACCGGAGTCAGCTCCTCTACAGCTCGATCATAGAGGGCATGTTCAGGCACCTGGTCCAACAACCCTTTTACCTGCCACACCGGCACGGCGCAGATCACGCAATCCGCTTCCATAAACTGGCCACTGCGCAACGTAACGCCTTTCAGTTCTCCGTCTTCCACATTCACATGGGATACAGGGGAGCGGTAACGCACTTTCACACCGCGTTGTTCAAACACTTTTTTCGCCGGCGTCACAAAGAGCGTATCCAGGTCCACTGTCGGGTAACCGATGGAGACCGGCTCCCCCATTTTCAAGGCCTGACGAATTCCCGTCACCAGTAAATCGGCGGGTACCTTGGCCGAGGAAATTTCCGGCTTGTCACCGGTCAATCCAATTACAATGCCGTCCCACATTACCTTGCGGGCGGATTCCGGCATACCGATGCGCTTGAACCACTGATCTGCTGTGATCTGATCCAGGTCCGCCGGCTGACGCAGCACATCACGAAACAATTTAGCTTGGGCGATGGCGGTGCGCACTTTATCCAGACCGTTAACACCAGGGAGGTCCCCCACTGCGGCACGCACCCCATCCAGCCCCCAGAAGGAATTGCGGCGCACGGCACCACCCGGCATTCGAATGGACATGTGACCGGGAAATTCAACATATTGACGGGTGCCGATGCTTTCGAGGTAACGGAACAGGTGCTCGTAGCCACTGGCAAAAACATGCTGGCCGTTGTCCGGCACATCGTCCACGGCTGGTTGCGGTATGGCTATAGTGCGACCACCCAGCGAGCCACGCCGCTCCAGCAGTGTTACCTCATGCCCGGCTTCTGCCAACCATACTGCGGATGACAGACCCGACAGACCTCCACCAATCACTATACATTTCATCGTTATTCGTTCCCTCTTGCAGCTTGGCAGTTGATATTCTGGTTCTTGTATTAATAGAGAACATACTATGTATACCGTGCCTGGATCATTAACCCTGGAGAACAGATTGTTCGTTCTTCTAAATTTATTCAATTCCCATGTCACACTTTGCAAGGCTGATTCGTCTTAAGGGTAAACACCCGACTATCAGGAGAATCACATGAACGATGCTTTGCAATTTATCGAAGATTTTGAGGCGCATTATCAATATGACGCAGGCTTCATGAAAGAGATGGTGCAACACGCCCCCAATGCATACGATCACTTCCAGCAATTTTTACCCATGGCCCGACACCGAGAGCAACTACCGTTGGAGGTATACTGGATTGCCAAGCTGGCCGCCATGATGGTAGAAGACTGTGGTGCCTGCCTGCAGCTGAACGTGCGCATGGCACGGGAGCAGGAGGTAGGAATCGGTTTGATTCAATCTGCATTGGCTGGGGGCAAACAACTTCCGGAGCACCTTCAAGCCGTGTTCCACTATGCCCAACAGGTTGCGGGACAGGGCAATGTGGATGCTGATTTGATGCAGCAAATCCAAAACCGTTACAGTAGGGGACAATTACTGGAGATGGGACTCTGTATCGCCAGTGCGAAGGTTTTTCCCACCATCAAACGGGCGATCGATGAAAAGCCTTCCTGCGCGCTGATCAAGGTGGAAGTACAATGACAGCAACATTAAGGGGAACCTTACCTAAGGGGAGCCTTACCGAACAATCGGGGTATCCATTGGACCATTCCTTGATACAGTCATTCAACGAACATCGCCAGTCCCTGCTGGGATTGGCATACCGTATTGTCGGCTCGGTCAGTGATGCAGAGGATATTCTGCAAGAGGCGTTTATCCGCTGGTCTCAGAATGCGCGTGAGGTGGAAAAGCCGTTTGCCTGGTTAAGCACCGTAGTCACCCGATTGGCACTTGACCATTGCAAAACTGCGGAAGAAAAACGCAAGCAGTATTTTGGTCCCTGGCTGCCGGAGCCGCTGGTAAGCGACCAGGAAGACCCGGAGCAACAACATCAACTCGACCAATCCCTCACCATGGCGCTGCTGGTCGTGCTGGATCGACTGAGTCCAAGCGAACGGGCCGCGTTTATTCTCCATGACCTGTTTGATTTCAATTTCGATGATATTGCGGGGATGCTGGATAAAAGTGCGGCCGCCTGCCGTCAACTGGCCAGCCGCAGTCGTGCCAAGCTCAGTTCAACACCGGTAGCCTCCACCATATCAGGGGAACGTCATGTTGCCATGGCGGAAGCATTCTTTCACGCCATTCGCGCAGGAGACACCGAAGCACTGGTCAACCTCCTCAGCGAAGACGTCATTTTTCATTCCGATGGCGGAGGAAAAGCGGCGGCGGCACGACAGATTCTGGAAGGCCGCGATACCGTTGTGCAATGGATTCTGCGAGCTATCTCCCCCAATCTGGATAAAGCGGCACAAGCATTGAGCCACCAGCTGCGGTGGTTCAATGGAGCCCCCGGCCTGCTGCTCTTCGTGGAAGGCAATCCGGTTACAGCATTCCATTTTGTGATCAGCACAGAGGGTATCCAGGCAATCTACGCACTGCGCAATCCAGACAAACTGCGTTTCTTCAAGGATTCAGACAATACTGAGCGATGAAGCAACTCATCCCTCCGGCCAAACAACTGATGGAGCAACGCATGACAAATGAGACTACGGACTTCCCCACACAAGGAAAATGCTCCTGTGGCGCGGTGGAGTATCAATTAACAAAAAAGCCCATGTTCGTTCACTGCTGTCACTGCACTTATTGCCAACGTGAAACCGGTAGTGCTTTCGCAGTAAACGCACTTATCGAACATTCCAATGTGCATATCATCAAGGGCGCCATCACCAGCATCGTAAACCCAACCAACAGCGGAGCAGGACAAACAATCGTGCGCTGTTCAACCTGTCATTCTGCACTCTGGAGCCACTACGGAGCCGCCAAAGAGCGGGTGGCTTTTTTGCGGGTTGGCACACTGAACAACCCGAACCTGTGTCCACCCGACATACATATTTTCACCTCCACCAAGCAAGCATGGGTACAGTTGAACGATGGCGCACCAGTAGTAGAAGAATACTATCGAAGAAGTGAATATTGGCCCGAAGAAAGTGTCGCGCGTTACAAGAACGCGCTGGAACCCTAAGCTGGGCAAAGTTCAGAAAACTCACTCAACATCAGTCATTACTGTGCAGGGTGGTATTGATACCGCCCCAACGACTGGAATCGGTTGGCAATGCCTCGACACAACCGGTTTGGCTGTTACGCCGGAACAGCAATCCCGGTGCGCCGGATAATTCACGGGCGGACACCACCTTGCCATCCGGTAAACGCACCTTGGTTCCTGCAGTCACATACAAGCCGGCTTCCACAATGGAATCATCACCCAGAGAAATACCAATCCCTGCATTGGCTCCCAATAAACTGCGCTCACCGATCGCATTCACCTGCTTGCCGCCACCGGACAGGGTTCCCATGATGGAGGAACCGGCCCCCACATCCGATTTCGCGCCCACGACAACGCCTGGTGTTACCCGGCCTTCGATCATACACTCCCCCAGGCTGCCTGCATTGAAGTTGACGAAGCCTTCGTGCATCACGGTCGTACCCGGCGCCAGATGCGCACCCAGGCGAACACGATCCGCATCCGCGATGCGTACCCCCGGCGGGATCACGTAGTCCACCATGCGGGGAAACTTATCGATGGAAAACACTGTGAGATGATGAGCCTCACCCACCAACGCCAAGCGCAGCGCATCCACTGTAGTAGGCAATACCGGACCGGCAGAGGTCCAGGCCACATTCTGCAGCAGTGCAAAAATACCATCCAGATTCATGGAATTGGGTTGCATAGCGCACTCTGACAACAAATGCAGCCGTAGATACACTTCCTCAGTGGAAGCGGGGGCCGTTGAGAAATCCTCGATGGCTACCTCAATAATTTCGCCCTTGATCAAACCGGCCTGTTTAGCCAGACAATTGCGTTCAATGCGCTGATTATCACGGGGAAACCATACATCAATGACGGTTCCGGAAGCGGCGTCGGTATAGCAATGCCCTACTCTGGTCATACTCATAAAACTCTCCTTATCATCAACATAACGGTTCCTAACGACTGATCGCCCTGAATCTCGCCGGTGTCATACCCGCGTGGCGCTTGAACAAACGACGAAAGTGATTCACATCCCGATACCCTACCTGCTCCGCGACTTGCTCAACTTGCGATGCAGAATTCTCCAACAGTTGCTTTGCCGCTTCCACCCGTATTTTTTGTAGATAGTTGAGGGGGGTTTCGCCGGAGGCATCCGTAAACCGGCGCTTGAAATTACGTGGACTCATGCCATATTGCCTGGCCAGTTCATCCAACTTGATCTCTGAGGCAAAATGCTGCTCCATCCACTGCTGGATGGATTGCACGCGTTCATCATTGTGCATACGGTGATGCATTATGCCCGCATACATGGACTGGGAACTGCGTCCCAGATCCAACAACAATGCATTGGCACACTGGCGGGCCATTTCCTTTCCACATAGTTTTTCCACCAGATAAAGCGCCAGGTCATTGCCGGCATAACCACCACCCGCAGTAATAATATTGCCTTGCTCAATATAGAGTTGGTCCGGCTCCATATGCACCGACGGGAAACAACGGCGCACCCTGTCGATCATACCCCAGTGCGTGGTCGCCCGTTTACCATCGAGCAATCCCGCTGCTGCGAGCAATACCATGCCGGTACACACCGAGCCGATCAAGGCACCGCGTTCAGACTGTTGCTGCAACCAGGGTATTACCGGCGCCGATAACTGCAAGCAGGATTCGATCCCTTCGCCGCAGGAGGTCACCAGGATAACGTCGGGCTCATCCGCATCAAGAATCGCTACATCCACTTCAATTTTTAGCCCGGTTCGAGTCAACACCGGCCTGCCGTCAAGAGAGGCCACCTGCACCGTAAAACGGGGTTCAAAGTCGGCCCCCGTCAGGTAGTTCCACATGGTTCCGGTATAGGCAAACACCTCCAACGGGCCTACCACCGTGGACGCAAAGCCAAATTGCTGAGCATAGATCAGGACCTTTTTCATGAACTCGCCTCCGCCATGGCTTGGCATAAATAGTATTAAAACATGTCATATATGCCAATCACTTATTCCCGAGCACAAGCACTATATTGACCACTCAACACACGACGGAGGCACCAATGGATACTTTGATCGCAAGCAACGGGGCCCTGAACACCCGAGCCCGCTGGCGCTTCACCCTGCAGGCGGTGGAAGCCAAACTGAAGATCATGCTACCCACTCTTAAATTAACCTTTGGGGATAAGCGGGGCCGTGCGCTGGGCAAACTGGACCTGGGCGCCATCCCATATCCGGACAGCTGCTTTGCCTTGGCCGCCGTTGAAGCAATGGAGTCCGCCTCCACACCCGCCCTGGTACACCACTGCTACCGTACCTACATCTGGGGCTCCCTGTTACGACAACTGGATACCAATCCATGCGATCCAGAGATACTGTTCGTGAGTGCGATGCTGCATGACCTGGGCTTAACGGAGCAACACCACAGCTGCTGTGCCAGCGGTCACTGTTTTACCTGGGATGGAGTCTATGCTGCCAAGCCGGTACTGGAACTGGCGGAACCGGAACGGGCACAACGGGTAAGCGACGCCATTCTGCATCACCTGAACATCCAGGTACCCGGTGAAGACCATGGCTGGGAAGCGCATTACCTGCAGGCTGGCGCGTCTCTTGATGTAACCGGGCAACGTTACGACGATATCCCGGCTCTTATACGTGATGAAGTACTGTCTGAACACCCCAGGCTTCAACTGAAACGGGAGCTGCAGCACTGGGTGGATCGCGAAACCGCGCTGCATCCAAACTCACGATTTGCCGCCATGAAACGACTGGGGTTTAAAGGCATCATCCGGAAAGCACCGTTTGAATCCTGAAAACAGCGACACTGATGGAAAACGACACTTGTGAAATACTGATGAAGTTTGCAGAACGGGAGGGAAACCTGCCATCAACAGGGATGACAGGTTCTTGAGTCAAATGACCGAAAACTCACAACACCGCGAGCGCGGCTTCGTAGTTGGGCTCATCTGCGATTTCCCCCACCTGCTCTGTGTGCAGAACTTTGCCGTTCGCATCAATCACCACCACCGCCCGCGACAACAATCCGGCTAAGGGTCCGGTGCTGAAGTTGACCCCATAATCGTTGCCAAACGTAGAACGGAAAGTGGAACCGATTTTCACATTGGCAATGCCTTCGGCGCCGCAAAAACGGCTCATGGCAAAAGGCAGGTCCGCGGCCACGCAGATCACAACCGTATTATCCAATGCGGCCGCTTTCTGATTAAAAGTGCGTACTGACGTGGCGCAGGTAGGCGTATCAATGGAAGGGAAAATATTCAAAATCACCCGCTTGCCGGCCAATGATTCTGAGGTCAGTTCGGACAGGTCTCCCTGGACCAAAGTGTAGGCTGGAGCCTGAGAACCCACTTCCGGCAATTCACCCACAGTTTCAAAGGGATTGCCTTGTAAAGTTACCGTTGCCATATTGAAATCCTTATTCTCGTCGATTGATTCTTGTCTAGCGAGTATGCGCTACACAGACTGTATTAAATGTGGATTCAAAAAGAAACGACTTTCTCCGCAAGCCTTGTAACGAAAAAATAAGGAGCCTCTCGGCTCCTTATTCACTAGCGGGACACTGATCCAATATTAGTCATTAACGACTTCGATAAAGATCGGGTTGGTGTGGAAGGTCAGATCAGCCCAGGCTTCCACATCGTAGTTCAATACACCATTGATATGAGTGGGGCAGGCAGCATCTTCACAGGGGATATTGGCTGCCAGATCGTCGCGCAGCGGGTTACCGTCCATATCGCGCATATAAGGAGTACCGGCAGGCAGGTTGGAACCCCGGGCACGGATGTAGCTGTCACCGCTGGCCTTGAACAGATGTATCAGTTTACTGCGCTGGTCACGTTTGTGCTTGTGTCCCCAACGCTTACCAAAGTCAGTCCAGGTACGGGCAATGTGGGTGGAAGCCGGCGCCAGCGGATTGTAATAATCAGCATCCGTGGGTTCAACCAAACCATTCACTGCTCCCATAATCAGGTCTACCTGCGCCAGCTCCGGTTCATTCAAAGGAACGCGCTTGCCAATCTGCAACAAAGCCGGGTTATCGAATTTGTACTGGCTGTTGTTGGCACCTTGTGGATCGGTCAGTTCCAGCACAACCCAAACCATCTGCCCTTTGCGCACCTTCAGTGTTTCACCCATAGTCGCACAACGATGGCCGGCACAGGCCTTGAATTCCAGGTCGCCTTTAATCAGGTCACCGCGCACCGCAAAACTGTTACCGGAACGCAACGCATCCACCACGGCTTTCGCTTCGTCTTCTTCACCGTCTTCCAACCAGACGTATTGCTTCTGGTATTCACCGGGCCAGAAATCGCCCGTGGTTTCAAAGTCGAGAGGACCGAAAGAACCGCGGTTGTGCCAATCGGAGCTGGCGAAGTACCAGAACCGGCGGCCTTCGCTCAACAGCGCATCCCACATGGTACGAATACCAGGGCGGCAGGCTGTTACACGGGCTGGGTCAGTGCTGTCGGAAAGCTCTTCGAATTCACCACCAGCCAGAAAATCGGCTGCAGTGATCGGCGTTCCGTCAAAGTGATAACCGGGCTTGGCGGCTTCAGCACCGGCATAACAACCGGTACCACCGAAAGTATAAAAGCCGGCGGTGGGACGGCTGGTGCTGTAACCACCACGACCACCGGAAGACTGGTGACCCGGCTCAGACTCAAAACCGAATGCGACTTCGGGTGCCATGCTGTTCCAGTCACGGATGTGCTCGATGTTGTAACCACGATTGGAGCCAGGTGTGAAAGGCCCCTGCCGTTCAATGTGGGATTGCACCGCAAAAGATTCACCGGGAAAGTTTTCCTGCATCCACATAACTGCAGCAGTGGATTTGACATGATCGCCACTGTCATCGGTGTTCACCCCACCCACCAGGGTAGCGTTGTAATCAGCGGGGCCTTCTTCCGGACGCCCTGCAAACAATGCTTTCAATTTGTCGTTGCTTTCTGGGCTCAGTTCACAGGTCCAGCCCTGACCGCCACCCATACTGGTGTCATCGGAGTTGGAAGCGAAGCAGTATTCGAACTGCGCCAGCGCATCGGCATTGGGTTCCTCCCCGTACTGACCATTACTGATGGAAGCACTGGTATGTTCGTGACCCGGCACAACCCACTCCAGACCCAGGAACGCCGTTTTACCTTCGTTGGCAGGCAGATTACGTTCTTCCACAATGCTGGGAACCTGGAATTCCTGCAGGCTCTGCCAACGCCACATGGTCTGCACCTGGCCACCGTTACGCATGGTTTCGTAGCGGATGTCGCCCTTGATGTCGGCGGCACCACCAGGCAAAGAATTTACCCATAAGCCACTACCGGCATCACTGTCTCGGTTCATATACAGGAAGTCGCTGATGCGGCAATCCCGTGAACCACGGCCGCTGTGGCCCACCTGAATAAACCAGTCCAGGTATTCCAGCGATTTGCGGGTCAGGGTTTTTACCGAGGTGGAACCGTCGGAACAGGTAGTGTGGTTGTGGAAGTCACCGGACAGATACTGCCCGGCGGTGGCGGTGCCCGCAGCGCCAAGTACGGCGGCTGCCAGAGCAGCGGACATAACATTATTCTTCATGGATTAACTCCAGAGTCTTATAGAAATAGGGGACGGAATTTCGTTTAGTTAGCTAAGGCAAAAGAACAGGCTGAACCAATACGGCTGGAAGCAGCGACTGATCACGGGCTCATTGCACAAAAAGTTCGTGTCAATCTGGTGGGCGTTTGTTGAATATTTTTTGACTATTTCATTGCTGGATTAGTATCCAGCTGGTCATATTTCTGTAGCTAATTTGAACTATAACTGAGCGCCCATCCACTGAGATTCGAGACCGGATCGATGACTGCCTTTATTTCCAACCTGCTGCGGGAACCCCTGGTCCAGTTTTTATTACTGGGTGGACTGATCTTTGGTGCTGACCTCTGGGTAACCAGTCAGCAGGATGATCCCCGCCGCATCGTAGTGGATGACAGCCGCTATCAGGAGCTGCAGCAAATCTTTGTAGAAGGGCAGGGACGGGAGCCGTCAGCCAATGAAATGAAGAACATGATCGTCAAGTGGGCGGAGAACGAAGTGCTCTACCGAGAGGCGCTGAGCATGGGGTTGGAGAACGGGGATGACATGATTCGCAACCGGATTATTCTCAAGCTGCGCAATATCCTGTTCAACAATGCTATTGCAGAGAACCCCACCGAGGGCGAACTCACAGAGTTCTTTGAATTTCATCGCCGGCAATACGATATCCCGGAAAAATTCGATATCGAGCAATTCATTGCCAGCGATCTAGACTCCGCAACGGAAGCGCAGATGCTGGCAGACACATTGAATGCCGGCTCGCCGTTACCGGAGCTTTACCAGAATAATCTTCGTAGTTACCAGCAACGACCTTCCAGCAATCTGGCAGCCCTGTTTGGCGCCGATACACAGGCCGCACTGTTGGCGGCAGAGACCGGACACTGGATCGTGTTGCAGCAAGCAGGCCACCTGCGCCTTGCCAGAATAGCTCAACGCCACCCGGCACAACAGGTGCAATTGAGTGACGTTAAATCTGCCGTCACCCGGGACTGGAAAAAATTCCGCTATGACATTCAACTGGCAGACCAGACCCGTGCCATTGCAGATCGTTACTCTATAAAAATGAGCCTGAGCCCGCAATTGGAAGCCAGAATGCAGCTTTCCATTTCAAATAAGGAACTGCACCCCGCAACAGCTTCCGGTGAGGTTGCCGCTCCCCGCGCGGCAATGAATTAAGGGACAGCGAAGATGAGATGGTTCTTGCCGCTGCTCTTGTTCATGCAACTGTGGACACAAACCGCCTTTGCCCACAACACGCCCATTGCTTTGCTCACCCTCAGCGAACGCCAGGTGGGAGTATTCGATGCCGATTGGACCTATTCCTCTTCCACCATCGTGAATCCTCCGGCCCCCACATTTCCAGCACACTGCACCTTTGACTACCCAAGATTGAACTGTGGTGAAACCGGATTGGTGGGAACCTTAACCATGGAGCAACTGGGGGAGCGATATTCCGCCGCCGTTGTGCAAATACACTGGCAGGATGGGCGTACTGATGCCTATACGCTCACCGGTGCCAATCCAACGATTACCCTGACGCCCACCGGGAAATTGCCCCTGGATCAAGTGGCAGCGGCTTACATTCCACTGGGGTTTGAGCACATCCTGCTTGGAGTGGATCATTTGCTCTTCGTGCTGGGGTTGATGTGGTTGGTAAGCAGCACCGCTATGCTGGTGAAAACCATTACCGCCTTTACCATTGCCCACAGCCTGACCTTGGCAGCTGTGACCCTGGGTTGGATCGGTGTACCGGAGCAGCCGGTAAATGCGGCCATTGCGCTCAGCATCGCCATTGTGGCTGTAGAAGTCCTGAAACATCAACGAGGCGAGCGCTGCCTCAGTGCCGATATTCCCTGGGCCATCGCCTTCGGTTTCGGGCTGTTGCACGGTTTTGGTTTTGCCGGAGCACTCACCAAGATCGGACTGCCCCAGGAAAATGTCCCCAGTGCCTTGTTGTTTTTTAATGTCGGTGTGGAACTGGGCCAGCTGGCTTTTGTGCTGGTGATGCTGGCGCTGGTCTGGAGCCACAAGGTATTGCAGGCCCAACTACCTGCCTGGAGCCGCCCTGCCACGATTTACGGTATGGGGGCCATTGGCAGTTTCTGGTTTTTAAGTCGACTTCACCTGATCTTAATCGGCGCCTAAGTCCGGCTAACCCTGCTAAACAAGATCAAAAACATTACGGAGAGTCTGCATGAAGTACCTGGCACTTAAACAACATACGACAAAGTGGACGCTGACTTTGACTCTGCTGACAATGGCAGGTACCGCCTCCGCCCATACTGAAACCGGGGTCGCCGGAGGCTTGATCAGCGGCTTCCTGCACCCCTTGTTCGGACTCGACCATTTGATCGCCATGGTGGCGGTCGGCCTGTGGGGGGCGCAACTTGAACGCCCCGCCATCTGGTTGTTACCCATTACTTTTCCAGCCGTCATGGCGGTGGGTGGTTTACTGGGTGTGGCCGGTGTAGCGCTGCCGGGCATCGAAATCGGCATCGCACTTTCCGCGTTGGCGCTGGGCACAATGGTGGCCACCAATGCCCGACCACCTCTCTGGATTGCTGCAGTATTGGTTGGCTTCTTCGCCGTGTTTCATGGTCACGCCCATGGGGCCGAGTTGCCGACGGCAGCCAATCCTTTGGCCTATGGTGTAGGGTTCATCACCTGCACCGGCTTGCTGCATCTGTCCGGAATTTTACTGGGCACACTCACTCGCTGGCCGGCAGGCCGACAAGCAATACGGGGCCTGGGGGGGCTGATTGCCGCACTGGGAGCCTATTTTTCGGCGGCGGCCTTCGGCCTGATTGCCTGAATCATCAAGACGGGCTGGTATCATAATATGCAACGAAAATTACCCTTAATCCTGGTGCTTGCGTTAATTCCCCAATGCAGTTGGGCCCATCTGGTGTCCACCCGATTCGGAGAATTTTACGCCGGCATGTTGCACCCGGTGTTGGCCCTGAATCATCTGCTCCCCTGGTTGGCCCTGGCGTTGCTCGCCGGTTTGCAACCGGTGGAAAGTGCACGTCGCAATCTGCTTCTGTTTCCCCTGGCGGTGGCCACCGGAACGGTCCTGGGTTGCCTGTTTCCGGAATCCAGCCTGATCAGTCAGGTGAATCTGCTGGCCTTTTTCAGCCTCGGTCTGTTGGTTACCCTGGCGCTGCGACTGCATCAATCGCTGTTCACCGCAGTGGCACTGGTTTTTGGTGTAATCGAAGGCTATGGAAACGGCACCCTTGACGTCTTTGGTACAGGATTCTTGCTGTATGTAGCCGGGGTGACGGTAGCTGCCTACATCGTCATGACGATCACCAGTGCCGCCGCCAACTGGATCAGCGGGCACCAGCAGTGGGGCAGCATTGCCGTGCGCGCTCTGGGCAGTTGGATCATGGCCGCCGGTATTCTCTATAGCGGATTTCTGATCCTGCCCGCTCTGCAAAGTTGAAGTCGATGATGAATGGCGTCGTCAATCCGACATTGACCGGTACCGTACGACAACCGTCCCGGCTGCTGTTCTATGGCGTGGTCATGGTATCCGGGTTTGCCGGACTCGGTTACCAGATGCTGTGGACCAAAATGCTGGCCGTTGCGTTGGGCCATGAAATCCTGGCCGTGTTGGCTGTGGTGGCAGCATTTTTCGTAGGCCTATCCCTTGGCGCTTTTGTTTTCAGTGAGCGTTTACGACGCAGCACCAATCCTGCTGCGTGGTATATCGCTATGGAGCTGGTGATCGCACTCTGGGCGCTGTTGATGATGGCCATCTTACCGGACTTCAACAGCTGGATTGCACATTGGATTGGCGCAGAACCGAGCCACTGGCGCCACTGGTCCATTGCTTTCTTCAGCTCCCTGCTGCTATTGTTGCCCGCCACACTAGCCATGGGTGCAACCCTGCCTGCCATGGAACGGCTTTGTGTTGCACGTTACCATGCCCGCGAATCCGTTGCAGTGCTGTACGCCAACAACACGGCGGGGGCCGTATTGGGTACGCTGCTAACCACTTTTCTGTTGATCCCCTGGCTCGGCCATTCGCACACGGTGATTCTGTTAGCCATCGCCAATGTGTTTTGCGCGACCACCACACTGTTGTGGTACCGGCAATCAGTTTCGCCCGCAGAGGCCCCGCGTTCAGAACATCAATATCGCTTAACCCATCGTCATCTGCTGTTGGTTTTGTTCTTAACCGGGTTTCTCGGGATTGGCTATGAAATTCTGATGGTGCGACTGCTGAGCCAGGTGCTGGAAAACACCGTTTATACCTTTGCATCGGTACTTGCAGTATATCTGCTGGGTGTGACCATCGGTGCTGCGGTTTATCACCACCGGCAAGGCGCACTAAAACCCGGTGATGATCATTGGAACATATGGTTAACCCGGCTGCTGTTGTGCATCGGTCTCAGCATGCTGACGGGGATTGCTGCGCTGTACGCAAGTGAGCGCATCTATCCGGCGATAACGCAAACCGGTAACGCCATCCTTGGCGAGCTGGTGGTTGCCGCATCGGTTTTTCTGCTGCCAACATTTTTTATGGGGGCGTTGTTCAGTCACCTAGTACAACGCGCTGCCATACGCACCGGCCTGGGCATCGCTCTGGGCGTGAATACCCTGGGGGCAGCCTTGGCTCCATTCTGTGTTGGCGTGCTATTGCTGCCTGCTCTGGGTGCCAAACCGGTTCTGGGTTTATTACTAAGCGCCTATTTGCTTTGCCTGCCCTCAGCGCGCAACGCGTTAAAATACATCCCCGTGATAATAATGGCGGCCGCATTACTCTGGTGGGCGCCACCATTGCGCTTTATCAGCATCGCGGCTGACAGCAAGGTTCTGCAATATCGCGATGGAGTGATGGCTGCAGTCGCTGTGGTGGAGGACAGTAATGGTCATCGACACCTTAAAGTGAACAATCATTTCACCATGGGAGGGACGGCCACCCGATTCTCGGATCATCGCCAAAGCCACTTGCCCTTGTTACTGCATGGCGCACCCCGCTCAGCGTTGTATCTGGGACTCGGTACCGGCATCAGTTTTGAAGCAGCACGTTTTTACCCGGGCCTTGAAACCACCGGTGTGGATCTGATTCCGGAGACGCTGGACATGATGCCCTGGTTCGGAGTGAACCCGGAAGCCATGAACTGGGAGCCGAAACCCAGATTATTGGCGGCAGATGCCCGCCGCTTTGTGCTGGCCGACCAACAACAATACGACGTTATCATCGGTGAGATATTTCATCCCTCCCGGGACGGCGCAGGATCACTTTATACATTGGAGCAGTTTGCCGCCATTCGCGAACGCCTCACTTCGGAAGGTATTTTCGCCCAATGGCTTCCCCTGTTCCAACTGGACCTGGAAACCCTGCAAACCATCATTCGAACGTTCATGCAGGTGTATCCCGATGCTCAGCTGCATCTGGGTCATTTCAGCCTGCAGCAACCGATACTCTGCCTGGTGGGCGCCAAGCGCAACTTGCGCTTTGATGCCAACTGGCTGGTGAATCGGGTTTTCGATCCAACCTTACAACAGGAGCTGGTACGGGAACGGCTCAATTCAGACCTGGCCTTGTTTGGTGGTTATCTCGCAGGGGCAGAGACATTGCATGCTTACGTTGGTGATGGCCCCATCAACAGCGACGATCATCCGGTCGTGACCTATTCCGCCCCACATTTTGTCTACAGCGATCCGGCGCCACCGGCCCATCGATTGCAGCAGTTACTGGATCAACTGCAACCCACTGCACAATCCCTGCTGCACACCACTTCAGATAACCGGGAGTTTTCCGAGCAGTTACAACATTATTGGCAAGCCCGGAATCTTTTTCTGCAGGCGGGCATCGATGTAAAACCCAATGACACCATCAGCAATCTGGTGACCCAAACCCGGGAGCCTTTGCTCAAAGCACTGAGTATCAGTCCGCAGTTTGAACCCGCCTACCGCGCCCTGATGGGATCAGCCCAGGCAATGTATGAAGTGGATCGCTACCAAAGTTACCAGCTATTATCCGATCTCGTCCAAACCGCACCCGAGCGCAAAGAGGCAGCACAACTCCGCTATCGGTTGTTCGGAAACTAAAATCATCAGGACTGAAAGCTGACCTCATAGTCCCAGCTTTTCAACCGCTCCGGCAACGCGTTCATGGCAATGCTGATGCGTTCCCGGCCTTCGTTACGGGGCACAGCATGCAACATGTAACTGGGAAACAGCAACAGATCACCGCACTGCATATCACTGGCAACCCAACGATCTGCGTTATAGGGTGTGATGGCAGATTCAGCATGACTATTGGAAAACACATAGGCCCGCGTGCCCATGGTATTGTGAAATACCGTTTTAGCGGACTCGTGGGAATCCGTCAGATATACCACACCGGAAATAAAACTGTTGGCGTGGGTATGCATGGACTGATGACCGCCGTTGGCCAGCATGTTCATCCACATTTCCTTAATGTGCCAACCCAGGTTCTCCCCAAACAAGAGAAAGCCAAAATCCCGCAGATAGTCCTGCGCCTTTTCTCCAATGTTGCGGTAATGTTCATTGGCATCAGAACGCATTACTTCTGTGTGAGACAGCAGTTCATTCTGGGAATTCAGCATGCTTGGTGACGATTTGATGGCATCCACGGTAGCCTGAATTTCATCCTCCCCAAGGAAGTTTTCCACCCGCATCACCGGCACCGGAAACAAGTTGTGAATATGAATCTCACTCACTGCTGCACCACCTTGCGAAAGGAATGCATGCCCACCTCCCGCTCAGTCAGGTCGCCATCGCCATCCACATCCAACAGATCAAACGCCTCCGATGCATAAGCGCTGTATTCTTCCGTTGTCACCCTGTCGTCTTGGTTTTCATCCATCTCCGCAAACAGAAAGCGTCGCTCATCCACGGAGGCATTGGCCTGGGCATCCAGCAGTTCGCCGCGGGTAATAACTCGATCATGATTGCGGTCCAGGAAGAAAAACATCGCGGGAAAATGGTCCTGAATTTCATCCTTTTGGGCGCGGCCCACCATTTCGCAATCCATGGCAGGGTAGACCGGCTGAAAAAACTTCTGCGCTACTAGAAAGGAATCCGGCGGAGGGGGCACTGCGGTTGCAGGCACATTAACACATCCAGCCATAGAGCAGGCAAATAACAATATACTCAGTCGCATTGGAACATCCGGACAGGAAAATGAATACAAGATCCCTATTGTCGGCCCGGTTAATGACCCTTTTTTGACAACAACGTCCACAACAGTTAAACAAAAAGTTCAGCCGACCCTTTAGATCGGCTGAACCAGTTCGGCTGAACGCGGGATTACTCAAATACTTCCCTGCGAAAATAGGGTGCAGGACGCTCTTCTGCCACCTCAAAGGTTTTGGTGGTTGCGTAGCGTTTGCCGTAGGCATCAACCGTAGTGATCTTTGCCACATGAATACCCGGCGCCAGATCGGAAGGCATGTCAAAGGCCCAGATATGGTTGGAAGATTGGGTCCAGCGGGACGCATCCAGCGGTTGTGGATCTGCCGTACCGTAGTGACTGCCGCGGAACAACTCGAAACCCTGAGTGCGCTCGTTGCCGGATTCACTCTTCGCGGCGTAGCGGAACACATACATCTGCTTCTTCAAGGCGAACGGATCCAGCGTGGTCACTTTCTCTTCCCCCTCCCCCTGCTGGGTACGCTGCACCGCAACCGGTGCCTTATCATCAATCTGGACCCACACTTTGGAATCCCGGGAGCCATTCCAGACATTCATCATTAACTGGGTACCCTCCTGCAGGTCAGCGAGCGTCAGAATGCTGGTATCCGGCAGATCATGAATATTGACCGCAGGTGTTTCCGGACGGCTGGCAGCCGGCATGTCATACCAGTCTTTCATGGCCTGGAACCAGCTCAGGAACGTTGGCGAGAGGAAATCCACCGACATCTGTTCTTCAGCAGGCTTGTTTGCCGCTTTGAATGTGGTGGCGAAATCGTTGCCGTAGAATTCAAAAATCAGGTATCCCCGGGGAGCCCCCAGGCGCTGAATGGACATGGGCAGGTTGTACTCGTCCAGATCGCCCGACCACCAGGAACCAGAGGTGGCACCCGTGATGATCTGGGGTATGGGTGTCGCGCCCAGGCCCAGGGCAGAATCCCAGCCGCCGAAAAACTCACCCTTACGAAAATTTTCCAGGGTGTGGGTATGACCACTCAAGGCAACCGCGGGTCGATCCCCCAGTAAATCATATAACCACTGAGTGTTGTCGGTCTGATGCTGGGTGGAACCCATATCCACGAACGAAACCAGCGGAATGTGCATGTTCAACACAATCAGCTTGTCGGTGGGAACCAGAGCCAGATCATTGGCCAGCCATTCCATTTGTCCTTGATCAATGATGCCGTTGTAACGCGGCGCGGTTTCCGGGTTATTGCAGAAGTTGTGACGACCATCTGCATTATCCACCTCAGGCGTACAGGGATAGCGCATGTTATCCAGTACGACAAAGTGCACGTCACCAATATCGTAAGAATAATAGGTTGGTCCCCATTCACGCTTGAACGTATCCAGGCTATTGGCGTCGCTGGGCGCATCAAAATCGAGATCGTGATTACCTGGAACCGCCAACACCGGCACACCGGCGGCGCTCAAGATCTGTTTCATACGGGGATACAACCCCAGATCATCACCAATAACATCTCCTTCGACAATCAACATCTCCAGGTCATCACGAGCCGCCAACTCGTTGGCCAGTGCATCGCGCACGAAACTCACTTCATTATTGGAATACGGTTGAGGATCACCGGAGACCGCAATCTTGAAATGCTTTTTGTACCGGCCTCGAATCATGGGAAAGTTAATGGCTTCCGGCTGGGGACCACTGGCAGCCAAACCGCCAAAACGAAGCTGCGGAGAGCCCGCTGGCATATGGTGATAATAGTTTTGTGGAATATTGTCGCTGTCGGTTGGCACACGATGGGTGGCAGGCTGGGTGACAAAAACAGTGAAGCTCTCCAGGCCCCGTGCTTTCGCCGGCAAACGGTAATAACCCCGGCCATCGGTTTTCACCACATCATAGCCGTTGGAAACCAATACCCCGGCAATGCCGCGCTCACGACGATCCAATGTACTGTTGTAATTGCGATCCTCGAATACCCGACCTTCGATATAGTCCCGGGTCACTTCCCCGGAAGAAGAAGGCACCACTTGCACATGGCCTTCATAGCTTTCGAAAACTTTATGATGGTGTTTGTCCTTGTATCCAGAAAAATCTTTGGCCTGAACCTGAAGTGCCGCCGCTGACATCGCTACCCCCAACGCCAGCCACTTGGAATGTGACAATTTCATATTACCTCCATGCAGATCTCATAATTGATTCTTGTAGGAGGCTCAAAAACTAACGCCACAACATGGCGCTGTTACGTCAATTTATTAACCATCTATAGACATTTTTGTGATGGTTTTGCTGCAGAAGAAAAAGTGATCATTCCCATCCGTGTATCTGTTTGCCTGTTGCCTTAACCAAGCAGCCCACTTTGCCGGATGCCATTAAAAATGAACTGCACCGCCAACGCGGTCAGCAGCACCCCCATTACCCGGGTTATCACATGCATTCCGGTAACCCCAAGCCAGCGCTGTATTTCCGTCGCCAACAGAAGACACAAGAGAGTAAAGAGCATCACTGCCAGGATGCCCGCAATCACCATAATCTGCCCGGAAAGATTACCGCTTTGATTTGCCATCAACAGCACTGCGGCCCCCATCGCACCGGGCCCGGCAATCATCGGCGTGGCCAGGGGAAACACGGAGATATCGGTTTTGGCGATGGCTTCCCTGGCCTCATCCTGGGTGGTTGAAGTGCCGCCGGAACTGCGGGCAAACACCATTTCAATTCCGATCAACAATAAAAGAATGCCACCGCCGGTACTCAAGGCCGCAATGGATATTCCCAACCGGGCCAGCAGCACATCTCCCACCAAGGCAAAGGTCACCAGAATACCTGTCGCGATCAACACTCCGCGCACGGCGGTCAATCGTTTCTGTTTGGGGCTCTGGTCCGCCGTCCACACGGCAAACATCGCCGCCACATCCACCGGCCCCACCGTAGCAAAAAATGTGGCCAAAGCCAGCCAGGCTACATCCATCATGTGTTTCTGCTCCTGAGAAACCGATACGTTATTCCACAAAGTATAGTTTTATGCTAGAAGCCCAGGCGCTGGATTGGCAAACAAAAAAGCGGCTGTGGTTCTCACCAGCAGCCGCTTTTTTTATCCTGCAAACAGGCTTATTTTGCTGCACGCTTCCGTTCATGTTCCTTGAGGAACTTCTTGCGAATACGGATAGAACTCGGAGTCACTTCAACCAGTTCATCCTTATCGATAAAGTCCAGCGCCTGTTCCAGAGAATACTTGATCGGTGGCGTCAGGATGATGTTTTCATCGGTACCGGCCGCACGGATATTGGTAAGCTGCTTGGCCTTGGTGGGGTTTACCACCAAATCGTTACCGCGGGAATGAATACCGATGACTTGGCCTTCATACACTTCCACGTTGGGATCGATCATCAGACGGCCACGCTCCTGCAGGTTGAACAACGCATAGCCCAGGGTCTTGCCGGTGATCATGGAGATCAACACACCGTTCTGGCGCTTGGTGACTTCACCTTCTTTGGCCGGACCATAGTGGCTGAAGGTGGAGTTCATAATGCCGGTACCGGAGGTCAGAGTCAGGAACTCAGAGCGGAAACCGATCAGTCCACGGGAAGGCGCCATAAAGTCCATACGCACACGGCCTTTACCATCCGGCACCATGTCGGTCATTTCCGCTTTGCGCAGACCGAGCTGTTCCATGATGGCACCCTGATGTTCTTCTTCAATATCGATGGTCAGCTGCTCGAACGGTTCCTGCTTTTCGCCATCCACTTCTTTCATAATAACTTCGGGGGAACCCACCGCCAGTTCAAAACCTTCCCGGCGCATGTTTTCAATCAACACAGAAAGATGCAATTCGCCACGACCGGAAACTCGGAAACGATCCGGGCTGTCAGTGTCTTCCACCCGCAGCGCCACGTTATGAACCAACTCTTTCTGCAGGCGATCACGAATATTACGGGAGGTAACGAACTTGCCTTCCTTACCGGCGAACGGGGAGGTATTCACCTGGAAGATCATGCTCACAGTCGGTTCATCTACCGTCAACGGCGGCAACGCTTCCGGCTTGGCGGGATCACACACGGTGTCAGAGATGAATAGTTCATCAATACCGGTAATACAGACGATATCACCTGCGGTGGCTTCCTGTACTTCCACTCGCTCCAGGCCCAGGTGCCCCATTATTTTCAGAATCTTGCCGTTACGCACCTTGCCTTCACGGTCCACCACCTTCACCGGAGAGCCGGCCTTGATTTTGCCGCGCTTGATGCGGCCGATACCGATAACACCCAGGAAGCTGTTGTAATCCAGGGAGCTGATCTGCATCTGGAAAGGACCATCCAGATCCACTTCCGGGGGAGATACTTTCTCGACAATAGCTTCAAACAGAGGCGTCATGTCGTCGGCCATGTTGTCGGGGTCCATACCGGCAATACCGTTCAGGGCAGAGGCATAGATCACCGGGAAGTCCAACTGCTGGTTGGTGGCACCGAGACGGTCGAACAGGTCAAACACCTGGTCCATAACCCAGTCCGGACGGGCACCGGGACGGTCGATCTTGTTGATCACCACGATGGGGTTCAGGCCTTGGGCAAACGCTTTCTGGGTCACGAAACGGGTTTGGGGCATGGGGCCGTCCTGCGCATCCACCAGCAACAGCACGCAGTCCACCATGGACATAACCCGCTCCACTTCACCACCGAAATCGGCGTGCCCGGGAGTGTCCACAATGTTGATATGGTAATCGTTCCAGCGGATAGCAGTGTTCTTGGCGAGGATGGTGATTCCACGCTCTTTTTCCAAATCATTGGAATCCATCACCCGCTCCCCTTCGTCTTTACGACCCAGGGTGCCGGATTGTTGTAACAGCTTGTCAACCAGGGTGGTTTTCCCGTGGTCAACGTGCGCGATGATGGCGATATTACGGATTTTTTCGATCACAAACTTACAGCCTCAGCCCTAAACACTACTTTGAGGGCGCGGAGTATACAGTAAACAGGTGACAACTTGGCAGCGGGATTTACAAATATTCCACAAGGAAGAGCCTTTTTTTCGCAGGAATACCCGCCCCTTGATTCAATTCAGTCACTTTACGAGTACATTGCAGGTAACGTCTTTCTTATATCCACCGGGTAACGGGGTATTTTTCCATATAAATCAACGCAGAGCACAGTTAAAGACAGGATCAGTGCTACAATGCCATCAACGCCGATAACAATGTGTCCACACTATGCTTCAGTTCCAGCAACCCCCCCGTGAATACAGCAACGTCTATCTGGAAGATACCGACCGGCCGCTGCCGGAGGTGCTCAATCCGAATACCCGCTATATGTTCATCGGCACCATTGCCACCGGGGGCAAATCCATCATCCGTAGCTGCAAGGACCTGCACCTGTCCCGCCTGGTGGTTTACAAATCCCTGCGCCCGGAACTGATGAAAGACCCCATAGAGCAACGGCGCCTCTTGCGGGAGGCCAGGGTGTCCGCCTTGCTGCAACACCCGAACACGGTACCCACTTATGAGATAGGCCGCGACCGGGATGGCAACACCTACTTCACCATGAAACTGGTGCACGGTTATACCCTGCGCGAAATCATGAACTTCCGGGATCGCTATGACCTGACCCAACTGGTGGAGGTCATCGAACAAATTGCACACGCCCTCGACTACGCCCATGCCCACGGTGTTGCGCACCGCGATATCAAGCCCGAAAACATTCTGGTGGGGCCTTATGGGGAAGTATTGCTACTGGACTGGGGCATGGCCAAAGTCTGGCGCAAGGACGGCACTTCGGACGAAGAGCTCGATGAATCCTCCAAACAACCATTGAACTCAAGGATCAACAAGGACAACAAATCCATGACCGGCCTGGGTAACCTGCAAGGGACCCTGTGCTATATGTCTCCCGAACAAATTCGGCGCGACCCTGACATCAGTTACAGCACTGACATATACAGTCTGGGCTCCGTACTGTACGAGGTGCTCAGTGGGCACACACCTTTCACCGGCACCCACAGCTATGAAGTGCTGGATGCAGTGGAAAACAAGAAGCCACCCACACCATCCAAAATCAGCAAGTACCCGGTGCCCCGGCTGCTGGAGAATCTGGTGTTGGATTGCCTGGATAAAGACCCGGCCCGACGACCGGAGAGCATGAAAGATGTGATTAGGGTGCTGCAGGAAAACTGGGCCACGGACTTGATCCCCAGACGCTGACCCGTTCTAAAGAATAAACAGGGCATAAAAAAAGGGGCGTTAAACGCCCCTCAGATCACTGACAAACCCCAGTTTTTTTACTGGGGTTTTCATTTTTACGGGGGTAACGAGCATGAATTTACGTTCCCGCATAGATGCTCCCAAACAAA
>PAPM01000026.1 GCA_002708905.1 Pseudomonadales bacterium
AGATTGAATCCATGCGTCGTTTTGCCGGGTTGAGTTTAACCAAGCCGATTCCGGATGAGACCACTATTCTCAATTTCAGGCATTTGCTTGAGAAACATGGGCTTGGAAAGGTCCTCCTGAAAGAGGTAAACAAGCATCTTGAAAATAAAGGTTTACTATTGCGGGAAGGCACCATCGTTGATGCGACCATCATATCCGCCCCCTCATCGACTAAAAACAAAGAGGGCAAGCGAGATCCGGAAATGCACCAGACAAAGAAAGGCAATGAATGGCACTTTGGTATGAAAATGCATATAGGGGTAGATGAGGCATTGGGCGTAATTCACAGCATGAGCACCACGGCCGCTAACGAGCATGATATTACCCAGGCGCAGCACTTACTACATGGTGATGAATCTCGCTTCTGGGGGGATGCAGGTTATCAGGGCATTCATAAACGGCCAGAATTTGAAGGCTATGATTTGGCCTGGAACATTGCAGCGCGCCCGGGTCAACGCAGAAAGCTTGGTGAGCTGTTCGATTTGTTGGAGCGGCACAAGGCTCAGGTTCGCGCCAAGGTAGAGCATCCATTCCTCCGCATCAAACAGCAGTTTGGTTATAGCAAAGTCCGCTACAGGGGGTTGGGAAAGAACACCAATCGACTCTATTTACTCGCGGCCTTTACCAACCTGTTAACCTGTAAAAAGTATCTGATGGCGTAGGATAGGTGCGCCCAATTTGCGCCGTTTGGTGCAAATTGGGCCATCAAATGGCCAAAAATGAAGAGATGCTTGGCTTGTTTTCTTGAGATTGGTGCCAGTTGGTATTTTGCAGGCCAATTACCAAGTTATTCAGAGGTTCCTTAGATTCTGCAGTAGCCTCTTTGCTAGGATCAACTGACTAACCAGCTGGGGGGTGATATTAATTGTGCTGATGCTTCTGATGTTCTTTCATGTGTGTTGGGTCTTTTTGCTCTACGTGCTTTTGACCATCCTTCGGGCGCCTTCTGCATGGAGCGTCGATACCCAATCCGGTCTAATAGAAAAATATAAAAGGTATGAACCTAAAGTAAGCTCGAACTTGTCAAATCAATTCGAATGGCCGTTGCTGTTTTATGCGGGCGGTATTCTGAGTATTAGCATTGGAGTCACGGACAGCATTATAGTTGCCTGCGCGTTACTCTTTATGTGTGGCCGAATAGTCCACAGTGTCGTTCATATACTAACTGACAATATCCGTTTGCGCGGGGCCATATTCACGGTGAATTTTTTGGCCGTTTTCCTGATGTGGGTTAGATTAGTAATGCTTAGCTTCTAAAACCAACTCTCCACCCACCCCCAACATGACCAATATCTGCTTCTGCGCTGCCTCCAGAATTCCACGCCGTTCCTCTTCATGGGTAATGGTTTTTGCCACCACTACAGCACCGATCAACAACGACAAAATGACCCGTGATTTCTCCCCCACAATTTCCCGGCTTGCCTCAATGGGTAACTGCTTCAATTTACTCAATGCTATCAACCGCGTTTCCACCATCTTGCGCAAATTATCATAAGATTCTTCAAACAAACGCCGCACGCTAATATTGGAGTTTCCCACTTCGTTAAACAGCAACGTTTCCGGCCCGGGCATGGCATTCTTTTCTAGTTCGCGCAAATTCCAGTAGTGGGTCACCAGTTCTGTTAAGTGATTCACCGACAACGGGCCTTTCACCAACCGGGCTGCGCGGCTGCGTTTAACCGTTTCCAGAAACGAGGCTTTGAACAGGTCTTCTTTGGAATCGAAATGGGCGTAGAAGGCGCCATGGGTCATTTTTGCGGCCTTCATGATTTGGCCGATGGAAACCTTGTCGAAGCCATTGCGGGAAAACAGATCGATGGCGGCGGCCAGTATGCGGTCTTTGGTTTTCGTCTTCTGATCTTTTGGGTATGGCATAAGCGCTAGAGTTTACAATCAGTCGCTGAATATTATCTTGATCATATGGTGTCAGCCGCTAGTGTGTGAGCCAATGGAACCGCTCTGGAGAAACACTATGACTTCACCCATCGTAATTACCGGCATGGGTATCATCAGCCCCCTGGGATGCGGCGTCAAGCCGGTGTGGCAGCGCCTGATTGCCGGTCGGTCCGGTATTGGCTTGATTGACCGTTTTGATGTCACTGAATTTCCTATCAAAATAGCCGGGCAGGTTCCCGGGATGGATGATCCCGACGGTGCTGGCTTTGATCCGGAGCGGGTTGCCAACAGCAAAGAGCGCAAAAAGCTGGATCTGTTCACGCTTTATGCCCTGGCCGCAGCGCAGGAAGCCCTGCAGCAGGCGGGTTGATTTCCACGGACAGAAGCCGAAAAACAATCCACTGCGACCATAATTGCCACCGGCATTGGCGGTTTACCCACCATCACCCGGGCCCAGAAAACCCTGGAACAGCGCGGCCAGCGCCGCATTTCGCCGTTTACGGCTCCTGCTTTTCTGGCCAATATGGCCGCCGGCAATATCTCTATTGCCCATGGTTTTCAGGGCCCTCTGGGGTGTCCGGTAACCGCCTGCGCTGCCAGTTTGCAGGCCATTGGTGATGGTATGCGACTAATCCGTAGTGGCGAAGCGGAGGTGGCACTGGTGGGCGGCACCGAAGCCTGTATTGATCCCTTGTCCCTTGCCAGCTTTAACGCCATGAAAGCCCTTTCCACCGAGTGTGAGCATCCGGATCAGGCCTCGCGCCCTTTTGATCAGAGGCGGGATGGCTTTGTTATGGGCGAGGGGGCTGGCTTGATAGTGATTGAAACCCTCGACCATGCCCGGGCCCGGGGCGCCACACCGCTGGCGGTGTTAATGGGCTATGGCACCACCGCCGACGCGTTTCATATCAGCGCGGGCCGGGAAGATGGCCTGGGCGGTGCGGCTGCCGTCAAGCGTGCCCTGAACATGGCTGGCCTGGACGCCAGTGATATTCAATACATCAATGCCCACGCCACCTCCACCCCGGTGGGAGATAAGGCGGAAATCACGGGCCTGCGCAACGTATTTGGCAATCACTTGGGCCGCGTTCCCATTTCCTCCACCAAATCGGCAACCGGACATCTGCTAGGAGCAGCCGGGGGCGTGGAAGCCATCTTTACCGCCATGGCGGTAATGGAGAATGTACTGCCGCCCACCATAAATTTGCAGAATCCGGACGAGGCGATGGTAGATTTGGATTTGGTGCCGGTCGAGGCACGAGAACAGGAAGTGACCCATGCGTTGTGTAACGGATTTGGGTTTGGCGGGGTCAATGCGGCCCTCGTGTTGGGTAAATGTTGATGGATGCCATTGCGTTAAGCGTTAATAGCACAATGGCATCCAGCAGCTCACCACGAAATCGCGCTTACCGCCTTTTATTTCGCAGTAAGCACTACATTCTTGTTATACAGCGTTGCCTCATGGTTGGCTGGCCGATACTTGGGAATAGCCGGGCTTAAGTCAATTTCGCCGATGCCATAAATGGGGTCGAGTACAAGGATATTGCCATTACTTAACTGTCCGGCAACCACGATCCAGTGTGCTCCCTGTGCGCGCTTACCATTCCATTGGCCGCCCCAACCTACTGCGGCAATACCCGGGTTCTTGAGGCTTGTCTTCAGCAGTGCTTGTCGAGCGTAAATTTGTGGTACATGGGCATCTTTAATACCGGTTCCTTTAAGAGCGGCAGCCAACGGTTCTGCACCGACTCCTACTCCGCCACCACCAGAAGCGTGATGCCCGTGGTTGCCCCAATTGTGCGATCCCATTTGACCAACACCGCCGTTTTCCGATGTTAATGTGGATAACATGGCAACGCCGTTTTTCCGTTCTACCAACTGCCGTGCTTGCTCTTCTCCAAGGTCCCGGTTCTGCATCATCTTTACAACCATGCGCATGCAGGTTGGACCGCAACTGGACCCTTTGGTCTGATCAAATATGGTGTGCCATCTTCCATCTGAATCTTTTACGTAGCTCATAACCTTCCCTTTTTTATCATGTGCGCGTATGCGTACGGGTGCTGTGTGTTCCCGAAAACAGGCTGGGTTGGGGTGTATGTATCAAACCCCGTGCCATGTTGTTAACTGGTTGTTTTTATGAGATAAAATGCCGCTACGGAAGGCTTCTGGTGCTGAGTGGCATGTAACTGCCAGTGTCACTGGCTATGTCACTTTTTATGCCTGGGGAAGTGACAGGAGTAAAGTGTCAGGACGCTATTTTCAGGGCAGTCACAGCGCTGTTTGCGGCAGTCGCTGTGATTGTTGATAGTTGGGTAAGTATATTCAGATCAGGCTTTCGGCGTAATGCTGACCATCATTTCAGTATAGCCCCGCACAAAGTTTGACTGATTCCTTTTGGGCTCACCAATGACTTCAATGTTGTCAAAGCGTTGCAGAATTTCTTCCCACAAAATACGTAATTGCATTTCTGCCAGCCGGTTGCCCATGCAGCGATGTATACCGAACCCGAATGACAGGTGGTTGCGAACGTTTTTTCGATCGATAATGAATTGATCCGGATTGTCAATGTTACGCTCGTCGCGATTGCCGGAGGCATACCACATCACCACCTTGTCGCCTTTCCTGATGGTTTGCCCGTTCAGCTCCACGTCCTGTTTGGCAACGCGACGCATATAAGCCAGCGGGGTTTGCCAGCGGATAATTTCCGAAACCATCGAGGGAATCAGTGCCGGGTTGTTCTTTAGTTTTGTGAATTCTTCGGGGAACTGGTTCAGGGCGAGCACACCCCCGGACATTGAGTTACGGGTAGTGTCGTTACCACCGATGATGAGCAGCACCATGTTGCCCATAAATTCCATCGGTCGGTTGATCATGTCCTTGGTGTCGTCGTTCGATAACAGCAGGCTGATCAGGTCGAAACCGAGCTCTTCGCCGGTGGCTTTCTTTGCCGCTTTTTCACGCCATAACTGGGACATTAGTCTGGCAGCTTCGGCGGCCGTAGTGAAGGCCTCATGGGTGTCAGATGTGCCGCCGAAGGTTTCCGGGCTGCCGGCGGCAACATCTGACCAGTGGGCGAGTTTGCGGCGTTGTTCATAGGGAAAATCAAACAACGTGGCGAGCATTCTTGCCGTCAGCTCAATAGAGACATGGCTAACCCAATCGATAGGCTGGTTTACCGGTAAATGATCCAACACGTCGGCGGTTCGGGCTCGGATCAGGTCTTCCATCTGCTTGAGGTTTTTCGGCGCAACCACTCCCTGCACCGCAGCCCTTTGCACATCATGCTTGGGTGGGTCCATGGCAATAAAGGTTTCGATTTCCAAACCTTCCGGCTGTGGTCCAAGAGAAATAATGGGTTCGGCTGAAAACAAGTCGTGGTTCTTGTCGACAAATAGAATGTCTTCGAAACGGGTTACTGACCAAAAGGGCCCGAATGGACTTTGCTTCTGATAATGGACCGGGCATTCGTCACGCAAACGCTTGAAATAGGACTCCCATTTGTCTTGCCGGTAAAGAAAAGGATTACTGACATCAATCTCGTCGATGGACAAGGTGGCAACATCCGGAATGGGCTTTTCGACGAAAACGGGTATGGGCCGATGCAGCGATAAACGCTGCTTTACGCTTTGCACGACGTGAGAACCTTTCACCTGGTATTCCAGGGGAACCATGCGTGTCCCGGTCTCAATACCTTTTTCGATGAATTTGGATAGCATGCTCATGGGGCACCTGCCTTTCTGATGGGTTTACATTTGAAATTCAGGCAAGCGTACAACCATGCCGTCCATTGCCTCTGACAAGGTGATCTGACAAGCCAGTCGCGAGGTCTCTTCTTTTTCCGGTGTCAGGTCGAGCATCTGTTCTTCAATGCTTGATATAGCGCCGGTTTTATCAAGCCAGCGGCGGTCGACGATCACGTGACAGGTGCCGCAGGCGCATGAGCCACCGCAATCAGCATCAATGCCGGGTACAGCATTATCCAGGGCAGCCTGCATTAATGATTTGCCTTCCTCGATCTCCGCCGTGTGCTCTGTGCCGTCGTGCTCGATAAATCTGATGTTGCCCATACTTTCCCCGCGCTCTGTTGTGGCTAATAACCCCAGACTACGTACAGATCGATTTCAGAGGCAGGTCATTTGTTGACAGCAGGGGGTTATTTGAAGACAATCGAAGGGTTTGAACTCATTGCCCTAATATGAAAAGACTCCAGCCCAGCTTTGCCATTGACCTTGATCATGCGTGTATTCCCTCCAGCTACTCCCGCCTGGTTGCACGTGAGCTGGGCTTGCAGTCGCGGGATTTGCACGGTTTGTTGGCCGGTACAGATCTATCGATTGAGCTGTTCCTTGAAGAGGACTCCCTGCTAACGCCGCGTCAGCAGATTCAGGTTCTTAACAACAGCTTGGCCATATCGCGGGATGAAACCCTCGGTCTGCGTTTGGGTAAACGACTAACTTCGCCGACCCATGGTGCCATGGGCTTCCTGGCGAACAGCAGTCCGAATTTGAGAATGGCGCTGCAGGCGTTTCAGACTTACTTGCCAACCCGGATGAGTCTGGCCCGAATCGAATTAAAGCAAACCCGGGATTCGCTCGAAATTGAAGGTGCCTTTATAGAGGAAATTCAGGGCGATCTTCTACGAATGCTGACAGAGACAGTAGCCGTGATTTTTCTGGATTGCGCGGAATTTATCGTCGGGCGACCGTTAGCTGAAGCGGAGTTCTATTTTACGTACGAGCAGCCAGATTACGTTGATTGTTACGCTGACTTCTTCCCGGGAACGGTAAATTTTTCTGCATCACGCATCTTGGCACGTGTTCCCTCTGCAGTCTGTGACATTCCTAATGTCTCGGCGAATCCGCAACTGTATTTGCTGGCCCTTCAGCAATGTGAAGCCATGCTGGCAGATTTGAATGCAGATAAGCAAAGTTGTCTGTACCGGGTTAAGAAACTGATGCTGTCCAGTCCACCCGGTGTGCCCAGTGAAGAAGAAGTGGCGGCAGCCATGTTCGTTAGCAAGCGCACTTTAGCAAGAAAGCTGAAGCGTGAGGGCGTCAGCTTTCGACAGATACGTGACGAAATTCTTTCGCAGCAGGCGATGCGTTATTTACGGGATAGTGATCTAACGGTTGACGCGATTGCCGCACTACTGGATTATCATGACAGCTCTAATTTTCGACGCGCGTTTAAGCGTTGGTTTGGTATTACGCCTGACGGATACCGCCATAAGCATTTCCAGGCTCTCTAAGCTCAAAACAGGTCAACCAGTGACGGTTCGCTGCCCCGAAATTCCCGTGGTGATTTTCCGGTCCAGCGTTTGAACGCTTTGCTGAAAGCGGATGAATCACAGAAGTGCAGACTGCTTGCGATCTCGGTAATGGAACGATCGCTGTTGACCAGTTGGGAAATGGCCGACTCGCGCCGCAATTCATCCACGATATCCGCGAAGGTGGTACCCTGTTTCTGCAGGTGTCGACGCAGGGTGCGACTGCTCATGTGCAGTGCCGAGGCCACGTCCTGTAGCGAAAGTCCGGCATCCATATGTTGAGCCAGCAGCGATCGCACCTGGCGATCCACTTCCTGATCGTTGTAAGGCAGCTCCTCAATAAAATGCTGCTCGGCGTTTTTAGCAATGCGTTTGTCCGCCAGGGGGAGCGGTGACTGTGCCAGTTCCTTGTTAACCACGAACTCCGCATGTTCTGTTTCGAAGCGCAGTGGGCAATCCAGAAATTCCTGATAGAGTTCCAGATGCCCAGGGGCCTTGTAGGGAAAGGCGATATAGTCTGGTCGATGTTCTGATCCCAATAAAAACTGAAAAATATTGCGGAAGTTCGTCATGATCCATTCCATGAAAAACTGCGTACAGGGGGCGAGGGACAGGCACTCGTAAAGGCGCAGCCCCACCTGTTTATCGGTCTCAAAATAGTTCATCGTGATGGGTGGAAACAGCAGATTACACAGCCGGCCGCCGGTTTCCAGACATTCACTGTAGGTGGATTGGTGCATGGCGGTCATACCGGCCAGACCATGACAGCTGAGGCTGGAATAGTGTCCGTTGGCCAGGCCGTAGTGCGGCATTCTCGTCTGGGCCTGGTTGGACTGAATTAAGTGGATCACTTCCTGGAGGGAAAACAAGCGGCGCGGATTGGATAACTCGGTCAGATCCACGCCTGACGATTGTTGAATCTCGTCCAGGGTGATCCCCTTGTGCAGGAGGTAGCGCAGACTGGCCTGAATGTGTTCCGGGGAAATGATGGGGGTATGTCGATCCATAGATACGTTCCCTGCCAACGTTAAGATGCATAAAGGCTTTTGTAAGCTTTATTTCTACAACATGCATGCAAAATTCGGCCATTTGGCCAGGAGAATGAACGAAAACCCGGTTTAGCTGATGCCTATGTATGGTATAAACGGTGGATCGCAGGCGTTCTTCTATGTTTTTCCACCATGGAGAGGTTTATGTTCGATTCCATCTCAACTCAGGCTGTCCGCCTGCTGCCTTCGCTGCTGTTCGGGGTGTCGGCGCTTTCATTTTGTTCCTTCGCAGTGGCCTCCGATAACGAAGCGCTGGCCAAGCAACTGGCGAATCCCATTGCCTCATTGATCAGTGTGCCGTTGCAATGGAATTACGATGAAAATTTCGGGCCCCGTGATCGCGGCGATCGTTACTTATTGAACATACAGCCGGTGCTGCCGTTTTCACTGAATGAAGATACTAATGTTATTTCGCGCACGATCCTGCCGGTTATTTCACAGGATAACGTGGTGCCGCGGGAAGGCAGTCAGTCCGGTATTGGTGATGTGGTGCAGAGCGTGTTTTTTTCGCCCAAGCAGCCCACTGGTAATGGCTGGATTTGGGGCGCCGGACCGGTGGCGCTGTTGCCCACTGCCAGTGAAGATACGTTAGGTAGCGAGAAGTGGGGGTTGGGTCCCACCGGCGTGGCTTTGAAACAGGAAGGCCCCTGGACCTATGGTGCCCTGGCCAATCATATCTGGTCCTTTGCCGGTGACGATGATCGGCGTGATATCAGTGCCACCTTTTTGCAACCTTTTCTTTCGTTCACTACCAAAACCGCCACCACCTTTGCGCTGAACACGGAATCCACCTATGACTGGAAAGGGGAGGAATGGTCCGTGCCGATCAATCTGATGGTCAACCAGGTGTTGAAAGCGGGGGAGCAACTGGTAAGTGTGGGTGGTGGCCTGCGGTATTGGGTGGATTCCACCAATGCAGGTCCCGAGGGAGTAGGTGTTCGACTGCAGCTGGTGTTGTTGTTTCCCAAGTAACAGCAGCGCCTATCCGGTAAAGTTCGCTACCAGCAAACCGAGGAACAGCCAGCCACCAAACAACCGGGTGTGAGCGAAAGCATAAGCGGAAAACCACAGCGGCCAAACCGACTCCGGATAGCGCTCCGGTTTGGATTGCGGAGTGGTTTTGCTGTAAGCCCGCCACATGGCGCGAGCGGATTTCAAACCGAATAAAACGAATAAAGTGGGCCAGGGCAAATAGCCCATCACAACTAACAGCACGACAACGGCGTATTGCAGCACCAACATGTAATGCACCCAGCGCCGGGCTCTTATATCTCCCAGCATGACCGGCAACGTACGCACCCCTTTAGCTGCATCGGCCGCACGTTTGTCGATGTGCTTTCCGAACAACACGCAGGTGGGCCCCAGGGCGTAGGGAATGGATATCAGCGCCACCAGCCAGCTCCATTCGCCACTGATAACGTAATAGCCGCCGCCCACCATGAGGGGGCCCCACACCAACAATACGGCGGGTTCGCCCAGCCCCCACTTTTTCAGGGGCCAGGTGTAAAATAAGACAAAGAAGCAACCCGCCAACAGCAGGTGCAACACCAGTTCACCCCGCAGCCACAGCAGCACCAGACCGATGCCAAGGGCCGAGAGCCCGGTACCACCAATCAACAGCAACATGCCGCTCCTGGAGATCAGGCCACGGGCCAATGGTTGCACACCATATTGGTTGCGGAAGTATTCTTCCTTATCAATGCCCCGCCAGTAGTCGGTGGCATCGTTGATCAGGTTGTTGGTGGCATGGGCCAGACACAACCCCAGGGTCACCAGAAGCCAAAGCCCCCAATCCATCACATTAAAATAGAGCGCCAGTATTCCAGCCAGAATGGAAGAACTGAACGTCATCAACAGCACCGAGGCTCTGACGCAAATCAGCCAGCGGCCCACAGGGTCCAGTTGTTGCCATTGTTCATCGGTCAGGCGGGGCATGCCCGTGAGGGCCTTGCCCCAGATCTGGAAATTAGTCATTCAGTGTTTCTTTTAGATACTGAATGAACCGGGTCCAGGAATGCCGGTCTGCGGTTTCCCGATAGCGGTCGGAGCCGAATACAGTGAAGGCATGCGGCGCACCACCGTAGGTGACCAGTTCATGGGGGATCTTGTTCTGTTCCAGTTCCGTGCCCAACTGCGCCAGATCGTTTAAGGTAATCATACTGTCGGCGCTGCCGTGGAACACCAGCACACTGCCCTTGGTATTGGCATAGCTTTGGCCTGGTGGTGTGCTGAGCCCGCCGTGGAAGGTGACGAAGCCTTTCATGTCAGCACCGGCGCGGGCATGTTCCAGCACCGCTGCTCCGCCAAAGCAGTAACCCATCGCTACGCTGTTGTTGACGTTGGCACCCTGTGCCTTGGCCGTATCCAAAGCCCCTTGTACCAGGCGTTGCAGCTTGGCGCGATCTTTGTAGAGCGCACCGGTGTGCTGTTGTTTGTCGGCCACGGCAGTGGGGCGAATACCTTTACCGAACAGGTCCGCCGCAAACACCGCATAGCCTTCCTGCTTCAGCATTTCAGCGCGTTTGATTTCATAATCGGTGAGGCCATCCCAGTCGTGCAGCAACAGCACCAGGGGTGCAGATTCTGCCGGCGAAACGTAATAGCCTTCATAGGGCTTGCCGTCCACTTGATAGGTGACAGTCTGGCTGAAGCTCAGAGCGGAGAGCATGGAGAGAATACTGCCGAAAAGAATAGAGTGAAGTCGCATGTGATGTCTCCCTGACTGGTTTACGGTAACACCATCATACTGAAAACACATGACGCTGCCAGTTGGCAGCGCCGTTTTATTGCAAAGATTCTAAGGGTTGTGAAGGTCTTGTTCGGGGGCGGGCGGCCCCAATCTGGTACGGGACAGCCAACGACGAATCTCTTTATAGAATACCGGCACAAAAATGATGGCCAAGACCGTCGCGGCGATCATGCCGCCCATGACGCCGGTGCCGATGGCCTGGCGACTGGCGGCACCGGCGCCGCTGCTGATGGCCAACGGCAGCACGCCGAAGGTGAACGCCAATGAGGTCATCAGGATCGGGCGCAGTCGCATGCGGCAGGCATTGATGGTGGCCTGCATCAGTGATGTACCCTTTTCTTCTTCATCCTTGGCGAATTCCACAATCAGAATGGCGTTCTTGGCGGCCAGGCCGATGATGGTGATCAAACCCACTTTGAAGAACACATCGTTGGGCAAGCCCCGCATGTACACCGCCGCGAGGGATCCTAAAATGCCCAGGGGAATGGCGAAGATCACCGACACTGGAATGCTCCAGCTTTCATAGAGTGCCGCCAACGCCAGATACACCACCAGCATGGACAACAGAAACAGGGCCGGTGCCTGGGCTTCCGACAACACTTCCTCATAGGAAGCACCGGACCATTCAAAACTGAAACCCGGTGGCAGTTGCGAGGCGATCTTCTCCATTTCCAGCATGGCTTCGCCGGAACTGATTCCTGGTGCAGCCTGGCCGCCGATCTTCATGGAGGGAACGCCATTAAAGCGGGTCAATCGTGGCGAGCCCATGGTCCAGTTCAAATCAGCAAAGGCCGAGAATGGCACCATTTCACCGGCTTGATTCCTTACGCGCAGTTGCTTGATGTCTTCCGGCAGCATGCGGGCTTCGGCATCAGCCTGCAAAATCACTTTCTGAACCTGGCCGCGATTAACAAAGTCATTGATATAAGATGAACCCAAGGCGATGGTCAGCGTGTTGTTGATGTCACTGATGTCGATGCCGAGGGCGCGGGCTTTTTCCCGGTCCACGTCCACTCGCAGTTGCGGGTTATCCTCCATGCCCTCCGGGCGTATGCCCTGCAGTTTCGGATTTTGCATCGCCATGCCCAGCACCAGATCGCGGGCTTCGGTGAGTTTCTCATGACCTTGACCGCCCACATCTTTCAGTTGGAATTCAAATCCGGTAGCGGTCCCCAGTTCAGGAATGGAGGGGGGGTTCAACGGAAAGATGATGGCGTCCCGTACCCGGGACAGGGCACCCCAGGCCCGGCCGATGACCGCATCCACATGCTGATCGGGGCGTTGGCGTTCATCCCAGTCTTTCAATTGCACAAAGGCGATGGCGGCATTCTGGCCGCGGCCAAAAAAGCTGAAACCGGCGATGGACACAATCTTTTCCACGTTGGGATCGTTCTGCAGATAATAATTTTCCATGGAACGTAATACCCGGGTGGTCCGTTCGCTGGTGGCACCGGAGGGCAGCTGTACGATGGAAATAAAATAGCCCTGATCTTCCTGTGGCAGGAAGGAGGTAGGTAAGCGGAAAGCAAAATAGGTAACACCGCCCACCAGAATCAAATAGATCAGCATGACCCGGCCGCCCCGCTTCAGCAGGTAGCCCACGCCTTTTTCGTAACCCCCGGTGAAACGATCAAAGGTGCGATTGAACCAGGCAAAGAATCCACGTTCATGGGGAGCATGATCGTGCTTGAGCAATGTAGCGCAGAGGGCCGGTGTCAGGCTCAGAGCCAGGAATGCCGAGAATAGAATGGAGGTGATCAACGCCAGTGAAAATTGGCGATAGATGGCGCCTACGGAGCCGCTGAAAAAGGCCATGGGCACAAATACCGCCACCAGTACCACGGTGATCCCGACAATGGCACCGGTAATCTGGGTCATGGCTTTTTTGGTGGCTTCCTTGGGTGAGAGCCCTTCTTCGCGCATGATGCGCTCGACATTTTCCACCACCACAATAGCATCGTCCACCAGGATGCCGATGGCCAGTACCAGCCCGAACAGGGTCAGAACGTTGATGGAAAAGCCGAACAGGCCCATGCCGATAAAAGCGCCCAGTACCGCAACCGGTACCACAATGGTGGGAATCAGCGTGGCCCGGAAATTCTGCAGGAACAGGAACATGACCAGGAACACCAGCAGTACCGCTTCAAACAGGGTCTGCACCACCTCCGAAATGGAGATGCGGATAAAGTCGGTAGTATCGTAGGGGCTGTCCCATTCCATACCGGCCGGGAAGAACGGCGCCAATTGACTCATGCGCTGCTTCACCAGGGAGGAGGTTTCCACGGCGTTGCCCGTGGGTGACAGTTTGATGCCGATGGCCGCCGCAGGCTGGCCGTTGAGGTAGGCGCTGGAACTGTAGGATTCGCCGCCCAGTTCCACTTTGGCAACGTCAGACAGCATCACCTTGGAACCACTGGAGTTCACCTTAAGCAGAATTTTCTCAAATTCTTCCGGGGTGTTGAGACGGCTGTCAGTGACCACGGTTGCGTTCAGCATTTGTCCCACGGGGGCGGGCAGTCCGCCCAGCTCCCCCGCAGCCACCTGCACATTCTGGGAGCGGATTGCGGCGGCAACATCACTGGGTGTCAGTGAGAAGGCGGTGAGTTTGATCGGATCCAACCAGATACGCATGGCGTATTCCGTGCCGAATACCTCGGCTTCCCCCACTCCTTTAATACGGCGCAGCTCGTCCAACAGGTAGCTGTTGGCGTAGTTGCCCAGGGCAATGGAATCCATGCTGCCGTTACTGGAGCTGATGGTGAGAATCATCAAGAAGTTGCGGGTGGCTTTCTCGACCCGCAGGCCCTGACGTCGCACCGGCTCAGGCAGTCGGGCTTCGACCCGCTTCACCCGGTTGTTCACTTCCACCTGGGCAATGGCGAAGTCGATGCCGGGTTCAAAGGTGATGGTGATGTTGGCGGCACCGCTGGAGCTGCTGTCGGAACTCAAAGACAGCAGGCCCTCGATGCCATTCATTTCCTGTTCCACCACAGAGGTGACGGTTTCCTCCAGGGTTTTGGCGTCGGCACCGGGGTAGGTGGCGCTTACCCGCACCGAAGGAGGCGCGATATTGGGGTACTGGGCAACGGGCATCTCCAGTACCGTAAGGGTGCCCCCCAGCATGATCAGCAGGGCGATAACACAGGCAAAGATCGGTCTGTTGATGAAGAACTGGGCCATGGTTATCGGCCCTCTTCAGATGATTCCGCCATTGCTGACTGTTTCGCCACAGCGGGTTCTGCGACCACTGCTTTCACGGTGGCACCGGGGCGTGCCTTTTGCAGCCCTTCGATAATGATCTGTTCGCCGCCTTGCAGGCCGCTTTTGATAATCCAACGATCACCCTGGGCCCGGTCGGTTTTTACCGGCAGGGGGACCACTTTGCCATCGGCCAGCACCGACATGACCATGTCGCCCTGAGCCGTACGGATCAAGGATCTTTGGGAGACAGTCAGGGCTTGTTTATATTCCGCTTGATCCAGGCTTACACGCACAAACATACCCGGCAACAGCAGGCGTTCGGGGTTCGGTAGCTGCGCTCGCAACAGGATCTCGCCGGTACCCGGGTCCACGGTCATTTCCGAGAACAGCAGCTTGCCGCCGTGTGAGTACTCACTACCATCTTCCAGCTGCACTGTGACATGGGGGTCTTCAATGGTCAGATTTTCGTCCTCATTGCCCCGTCGCAGGCGCAGCAATTCGCTGCTGGACTGGGTAAAATTCACGTAAATCGGATCCAGCTGTTCAATGGTAGCCAGGTGGGTGGCGGCGCCGCTGTTGCCCACCAATGCACCTTCAGATACCAGTGCCCGGCCAATACGACCGGTAATGGGGGCACGTACACTGGCATATTCCAGGTCAATCTTGGCGCGGGCCAGGGCGGCTTGCGCTGCGGCGACATCGGCTTCGGATTGCTTGGCCAGGGCATAGGCTTCATCGTAGTCCTGCTGGCTCACGGCTTTACGTTTCAATAGATTAGCAAAGCGTTTTTGCTTCAGAGTGGCCTGGGTCAGGTCGGCTTGCGCTCGGGCCAGACGGGCCTTGGCGGCATTCAGGTCGGCTTGCAGGGTGCTGGGGTCAATCTGGAACAGCAGCTCCCCGGCGTCCACTTCGGTGCCTTCAGTGAAACGGCGTTCCTGGATGATGCCTTCCACCCGGGCGCGTACTTCGGCGGTACGCAGGGCCTGAACCCGGCCGGGCAGGGTGGTTTTGAGCACCAGGTGACGGGGCTTGACCACTTCCACTAACACTTCGGGCGGTGGCATTTGCATGCCTGCGGCACCGTTGCCGCCGGATTTTGAGTCGTTGCAGCCGGATAACAGTAGGGTGGCTGCCACCAAAGTGGCTGCTGTGCGCAACTTTGAGGAGGATAACATCTTGATAAACCTCAACTATTGGGGATTCAGGTTTGAATTAAACTGGCGTGATTAATTTATATACACTTTAATCATACATTCATGTATGTATAATTGAAATAGAGTATAGACAAAAGTAAACAGGTCATGGTGAAAAAAACCAAAGAAGAGGCGTTGGAAACCCGCAATCTCTTGTTGGATACAGCTGAGTGCGTGTTCAATGAAAAAGGGGTGTCGGGTACCACATTGGCGGACATTGCCTCGGCCGCCGGCGTTACCCGGGGAGCCATCTACTGGCATTTCAAAAACAAGGCGGATCTGTTCGAGGCCATGTGTGAACGGGTGCGTCTGCCCATGGAAACCATGATCGCCGCCGGGGCGGAAGATGATGTGACGGACCCCATTGGCGAACTGCGCAAAGCGGCGGACTATTTCTTCCTAAAAGTATCCACCGATCCCCATCACCATAAGGTGTTCGACATCCTCTTCAACAAGTGTGAGTTTGTCGATCAATTGGGACCGATCATCGATCGGGATGCGCGGGTGCGAAAGGATTTTCGGGAGCGCTTCGAACGGATATTCATTAATGCTGTGCGCCTGGGGCAACTGCCGATCAACACCAATGTGCCTCTGGCAGTGAATGCGTACCTTTCCTATTCCAAGGGCATCATGCGCAGCTGGTTGCTGGAACCGGAATCGTTCGATCTGTACCGGGATGGTGTGCGGATGATGGAGGGTTTCCTCGATATGCTGACCCAGAGCCAGGCATTTCTCGACTGAGGTCCGGGGATTGCCGGATCAATGGCCTGCCCGCCTGGAAGCGAACTGTGCATGGGTTCGAACCGTGACCCACTTTCCCAGTTCCACCAACACCGAGACTGTGCCCGCTCCGGTAATAACCCAAAGCCATTCTTCTGTGCTCATGCCCTGGGATTGAAACACCTGGTTCAACCCGGGGAGATAATTGAACATTAATTGCAGGAGCACGACTGCACCTACCGCCAGCCAGGTGGGCCAGCCACCCAGTGGGTGCCGGCTTTGCCAGATTGGGTGATGACTGCGGCAGTTAAACAGATAAAAAATTTCATAAAACACCAACGCATTGACCGCCAGGGTACGAGCCTGTTCTACACTGTGCCCTTGTTGCAGGGACCAGTAAAACAAGCCGAACACCAGCAGGGTACCGATGGCGCCGACAACCAATAGTCGTTGCAGTACAAAGGGCGTCATCAAGCCCTGTTGTGGCGGGCGCGGTGCCTGATGCATGATGTGAGGTTCCGCCTGCTCGAAGCTCAGCGCCAGTGCCAGGGTAATGGCGGTGATCATGTTCACCCAGAGAATTTGCGCCGGGGTGATCGGCAATACCACACCCAACAGAATCGCCACGCTGATAACACTGGCTTCCGCCAGGCTGGTGGGCAATATAAACAGGATGGCTTTGACGATGTTGTCGTAAACCGTGCGCCCTTCCCGTACCGCTTGCACGATGGTGGCAAAGTTATCATCGGTAAGCGCGATATCGCTGGCATCTTTAGCGGCGTCGGTGCCTTTGCGTCCCATGGCGATACCGATGTCCGCTGTGCGTAACGCCGGCGCATCGTTGACACCATCACCGGTCATGGCCACCACTTCTTGTTCGGCCTGCAACGCTTTCACGATGCGTAATTTGTGTTCCGGGCTGGTGCGGGCATAGACATCACATTGCTGCACCAGTTGTTGCAGCTGCTGTGCATCCGTGGCGTCCAGTTCCACTCCGGTTACCACGCGGTCGGCCGCCAGACCCAATTGGCCGGCAATGGCCGCTGCGGTGTGGGGGTTGTCACCGGTAATCATTTTGACCCGAATCCCGGCCGACCGGCAGTGCCGAATAGCCGCGATGGCTTCGTCCCTGGGCGGGTCGGTAATGCCCACCACTCCCACCATCACCAGATCCGATTCGGCGTCCTGATATTGCAGCTCGTTTGTCTCGGCAACTGGCTTGTAGGCCAGTGCCATCACCCGCAGCCCATCACGGGCCAGGGCTTCGATGGCGTGATTCCAGTAATCCCGATCCAGGTTTTCCGTACCGGTTGCGGTCAGTTGTTGCGTGCAGAAAGGCAGTAACCGATCCGGTCCGCCTTTCACCAGAATTTCATGATGACCCTGGTGATCATGCTGCAGAGTGGCCATGTAGCGACGCTCGGATTCAAACGGCAGCAGGTCATGGCGGTGCCAGGTTTGATTTACCAGTTCAGGCGTTAATCCGCTCTTTAGCGCCAGGCTGACGAGGGCGCCTTCGGTGGGGTCGCCGCTCAAATACCACTGTTGTTCCCGGCGGGTGACGGATGCAGTATTGCAGAGCAGGGCAATGCGGCTCAGGCAGGCCAGTTGGGGATGTTCGTCGTGGCGTTGGGCGTGTTGCTGTTCATCCTCGATATTGCCGTTGTCCCCATAGCCGGTGCCGCTGACCTGCAATACCTGATGTGCGAATATTACCCGGGTTGCGGTCATCTCGTTGCGGGTCAGCGTTCCTGTCTTATCGGTGCAAATAACGGATACAGACCCCAACACCTCCACCGAAGGCAGCTTGCGCACCAAAGCCTTACGCTGGGCCATTTTCTGCACGCCAATGGCAAGGGTGATGGTAACCACTGCGGGCAGCCCTTCCGGCACAGCCGCCACTGCAATTCCCACAGCAGCCTGGAACATGGACAGCAGATCATAGTTGCGGACCAAAACCCCAAACACCACCAGTACTCCTGATAGGCCGAGGATGAGGTAGGTTAACTGGCGGGCGAACTGTTGCAGGCGGCGGGTGAGCGGTGTCTTGGGTGCTTCCGCCTGCTTTACCAACTCACCGATATTACCGAGTTCCGTGCCACGGCCGGTGTGGCTTACCAATCCCTGCGCACTGCCATAGGTGACCAGGGTCCCCATGAAGGCCATGTTCGTGCGTTCTGCCAGGGGAGTGGTTTCCGCAACCGGCGCCTCCCGCTTGCTGACGGGTTGTGATTCCCCGGTTAAGGCTGACTCGTCACAACGTAAATCCTTGATTTCAAAAAGGCGCACGTCTGCCGGTACCCGATCCCCGGATTGCAGAAGAATAACGTCACCGGGCACCAGGTATTCGCTGTCCAGGGTAATAATGCGGCCGTCGCGCCACACTTTGCATTCGGTACGCACCATGCGATGAATGGCCCGCAGCGCCGCTTCGGCTTTGCCTTCCTGCACATATCCAATGAGGGCGTTGATAACCACCACGCCGTAGATAACGGCACAATCCACGTAATGCTGGAAAAAGAGAGACAACGTGCCACTGACCAGCAGCACATAGATCAATACGTTGTTGAACTGCGACAGCAAGCGTTGCCAGCCCGGGCGGGGTTTGGCTTCCGGCATGCTGTTGGTGCCATATTGTGCAAGCCTGTTCTTCGCCTCAGTGGAATCCAGACCGCCGGCCTGGGAGGACAACCGGGTGAAACCCTCCATCAATGTGTGAGAATGCAGTTTCCCCATGTACAATGTTTTTCCGTCTAATCTAAAGGTAAGAGTGTCGTTAAACGCGCAGTAATCATGTCAATTTGGAACGCATTAAGCAATGGAATGGATGAAACGGTTTAAACACTCAGCATTGTTCGGAATGGGCCGGGACAGCCTTGCCGTAACATTCAATGATGAGCTGCATTATCACGCAGGCTGGGTGCTGTTGTTCAGCTGTGCGATGTCACTTACCTGGCTCAGTTACATCCCGGTGGATGAACTGTTGCATCCGGAGCTGGGTGTGCTGGTTTTCTTGCGCTGGGGATTGGTGGTCGTCAGTATTGTGATTTTATTGCTGCGCAGAATTCGTTATCTACGGGAGCGCAATCAGGTTTTGTTGATGGTGTGGGGTATCTACCTGTTGGGTACTTCCGGTGCCATTACCGGTATGACGGCGGTCGATCCCACTTATGTTTCCGGTTTTGTGCTGGTGCTCTGCCTGATTCCAATGGCGCCGTTGCGCGTGCCTTATGCGCTCACGGTGCTGGCCTTCGGCCTCGGCACCTTATTGCTGTTTGCCGCCAATACAGGTGTGGACCTGACCCACACCCGTGTGCGTTATACCTTCAACGATCTGGTGGTGGCGTTCATGATTGTCACCTTCTTTATTTTTCTGATGAACAATTACCGTTACCGTACCTGGAAAAGCGCCAAGATCATCGAGCGCGAGTCCAGCATTCGCGTGCAACAAGCGGATTTGCAGAGTCAGGCGAAGAGTCGTTTTATTGCCACTATGAGTCACGAAATCAGAACGCCGATGAATGGTATTATCGGCATGTCGGAGATGCTGCAAACCACGCCGCTGAACAAGGAACAAAAAAATTTTGTGGATGTGATTTCCTATTCCAGTCATTCCTTGTTGAACGTGATCAATGACATTCTGGATTACTCCAAAATAGAAGCCGGCCGGGTGACACTGGAAAAGACCGACTTTGATGTATACGAACTGTGCGCGGAAATCGCGACGATTTTTAAATCCACGGCGGACAAAAACAGCATCGATTTTGTGGTCTGTGTCGATCCTGCAGTGCCCACAATGATCAAGGGTGACCCGTCCCGTTTGCGCCAGGTATTGCTAAACCTGATTGGCAATGCCTTTAAATTTACCCGGGTGGGACGGGTTGAAGTGAAGCTGGATAAACGTGCGGATACAGTGGACGGCGGAGAGCTTGAGTTCACTATTCTGGATACCGGAATCGGCATATCCCAGGTGCAACAGGCGAAGTTGTTCAAGCCGTTCCAGCAGGCGGACAGCTCGATTACACGGGAGTACGGCGGCAGTGGGCTGGGCCTCAGTATTTCAAAATCCCTGATCGAATTGATGGGCGGTGAAATTGAAGTGGACAGCGCACCGCGGCAGGGTTCCACCTTTATCTTCACCATTTATTACGAAACGGCAGCGCCGTTGGAAACGGTTTGCCCGGCGCCCAGGTTGTCCGGCATTTGTTTGTTGCTGGCGGGGCGACCGAGCCATTACGGTATGGAGTTGACCCGCCATCTGTTGCACTGGCAGATGCAGGTGGTGAATGAACGCCAGGTGGCATTGGCCATAGAGCGATTGAAGCGTAATGAAGAAGGATTTGCCGTGGTGGTGCTGGACCTGGACAGCAACAGCGACCTGGATCCATTGCTGGTGGAGCAGCTAGAGGGCGTGTGTCGGCTCAATGGTTTAGAGTGCCTGGTGTTGTCCTCAGAACAGTACCCACGTTACAGCTTTAAAGTAATGACCAAGCCGGTGTGCGCATTCCAGTTCAGGCGGCCGCTGGCTCAAGCATTGGGATTGCTTGATGAAAAACAACAGAATACCCAGATCAACGCTCTGACCTCGGAATTGCTGGGTTGCTGCGTGCTGCTGGTGGAAGACAACGATATCAATCAGAAAGTGATTACCAGTATGTTGGACAAGTTGGGTGCCCGCTACGAGGTGGCGCACAACGGTCGTCAGGCCTGTGCTGAATACGCAAAATCCCACGACGACTTCGATGTGATTCTGATGGACTGTGAAATGCCGGTGATGGATGGGGAAGCAGCGACTCGCCGCATTCGACAGCAGGAACAGGATGAGAACTGGAACCGCACGCCCATCATTGCGCTGACGGCCCATGCCATGAAAGAACATATCGACAGCTGTCTGTCTGCGGGTATGGACGATCACATTTCCAAGCCGGTGGAAATGCGTGTACTGCGTGAGAAAATATTGAAAGCGGCACAAACCACGCAGTCGGGACCAGGCTGACCGCGTGGGGTTTTAGTACGAGAAATCAGAAGGGGTTACGAATTACCATCAGGCGCACTTCGGTCATGTCTTCCATGGCCCATCGAATACCTTCCCGGCCCAGGCCGCTGTCTTTAACACCGCCATAGGGCATGTGGTCAACCCGCCAGGAAGGAATATCACCGATCACAACACCACCCACTTCCAATTCATCCCAGGCTTTTTGCGCCTGATACAGGTCGCGGGTAAAGATACCAGCCTGCAAACCGAAACGGCTGTTGTTGATTTCCTTGATCACGGCATCGAAATCGTCGAACGGCGCCAGTACGGCTACCGGGCCAAAGGCTTCTTCTGCGCAGACGGCCTGAGAAGAGTCGACGTTTTCCAACAGCGTCGCCTGCAGCATGGTTCCGTCACGGTCACCACCACACAGCAGCGTCGCACCGGCCGCCACAGCATCGTTGATCCAGCCGTGCAGGCGGGAGGCTTCCCCTTCGCTGATCATGGGGCCGATGAAGGTTTCCGGATCTTTCGGATCACCACTCTTCAACGCTTTGGTTTTGGCCACCAGTTTGTCACGGAAGGTGTCGTACACATCACGGTGCACATAAATGCGCTGTACGCCGATGCAGCTCTGGCCCGACTGATAGAACGCGCCGAAAATAATCCGGGCAACCGCGTCTTCCAGATCCCAGTCTTTGTCCACCACACAGGCCGCGTTACCACCCAGTTCCAGCACCACCGGTTTTTTACCGGCACGGGCTTTCAACTGCCAGCCCACATCGGGAGAACCAGTGAAGCTCAGCAGTTTCAGACGGTCGTCTTCAGTCAACAGGTCAGCACTGTCACGGCGACAGGGTAGAATGGAAAACGCACCCTTAGGCAGGCTGGTTTCTGCCAGGATCTCACCGATCAGCAGGGCACCGATAGGCGTCAGGCTGGCGGGCTTCAATACAAACGGACAACCGGCGGCAATGGCAGGCGCCACTTTGTGTGCCGCCAGATTCAGCGGAAAATTGAATGGGCTGATGAAAGCGCAGGGTCCGATGGGCACCCGCTTGGTCATGCCGCTGTAGCCTTTGGCCCGGGGACTGATGTCAAGCGGGATGGTTTCACCATATTGACGGGAGGTTTCTTCCGCGGCGATTTTAAAAGTATCAATCAGGCGGGTAACTTCGCCCTTGGCGTCGTTGATGGGCTTGCCAGCTTCCACACAGAGGGCATAGGCCAGTTCATCAAAGCGCTCACGGAAGCGGGCGACACAATGCTCCAGTACCGCCTGACGTTCAAACATGGGCATCTTCGCCATGGCGTCTGCGGCGTCGCAGGCGGCACTAATAGCCTGGTCCAACACATCCGGGGTTGCCAAAGGTGCAACCGCAGCCAGTTCGCCATTGTATTTGTCGTAGATTTTCAAATCCTGGTTCGCGTAAACCGCTTCGTTGGCCAGGTAATAAGGATATTCTTTTTTCAGCATGAGGTTCCCGCCTTGATCTTAAGATGCAATCACAAGTTGTTCTAATGCGCTGCGAATCTCTGCCGGAATAGGTACGGACTTGTTCTCGGCGCGGTTCACAAACACGTGAATAAAATCACCGAAGGCACAGGCTTTGTCTTCGCCCTTTTTGAATATACCGACGCCATAGGTTACGGAGCTGTTGCCTAGTTTGTTCACACGTAGTCCCGCTTCGATCTCATCGGGATAGGCAATGCCGGAGAGGTAGCTGCAACTAGAATTTACCACATACCCTACCACTGGTGCATTCTGAATATCCAGGCCACCCTTTTCGATCAAGTAGCGATTTACGGCAGAATCAAAGTAGGAATAGTAGGTTACGTTGTTAACATGACCATAAATGTCGTTATCCATCCAACGGGTGGTGATGGGATAAAAAAGCCTGTAATCGCTACGGGCGATGGGCTTGTTGATGGGTTTGTTGTCACTCATGTCTGTACTTCTTTATTCAATAAAATGAATTACCAGGCAGCCTGGTAGATGGCGAAAGCATCTTGCTCGGTCACTTCCCGCGGATTATTCACCAGCAGGCGTTGTTGTGCCATAGCGTCGGATGCAAGTGTGCTGATGAAATCTTCAGGCACTTTGCAATCACGCAATTTGTTGGGCAGTGACACTTTTGCAATGAGTGCTTCAATCCATTGAATGAGTTTATCGGTGACGGCTTCATCGCTACCGGCAACGTACTCATCTCCCATAATGATGGGTGCGAGTTCAGCATAAAGTGATTTCGCGCTGGGAGCATTAAAGCGCATCACATGAGGCAGCACCAGTGAGTTGCTTAAGCCGTGGGGGATGTGAAAGTGTCCACCCAATGGATAGGCTAACGCGTGAACGGCGGCCACGGGAGCGTTGGCAAATGCCTGACCGGCCAGCAAAGCCCCTAACAACATGTTGCTGCGGGCTTCCACGTCGCTGCCGATGCGTACGGCGGTGAGAATATTTCGCGACAACAGTTTGAGCGCTTCCCTGGCCAGCATATCCGACAGGGGATTTTTCTTGTGCACAGAGGTATAGGCTTCAATGGCATGCACCATGGCATCAATACCGGTCGCGGCAGTGACGTGAGAGGGCAGGCCCACGGTAAGTTCCGCATCCAGTAACGCAATGTCCGGTTGCAACACAGGGGAGACGACACCGGCTTTGGTGGTTTCACCGGTGGTGACGATGGCGATGGGAGTGACTTCCGAACCGGTACCGGCGGTGGTGGGTACCTGGATCAGGGGCAGGCGTGGTTCTTTGGCATTGCCCACACCGTACATATCAGGCAGCGATTGTGTGCAACCAGGGTGGGACAGGATCGCCACCAGTTTGGCCACGTCCATGGAGCTGCCGCCACCGAAGCCCACCACCAGGTCGGCGCCCTGGGCTTTGGCCGCATCCACTGCCTTCAGCACTGTGCTGTCAGACGGGTCCGGTTCCACCTCATCGAACACCTGCACTTTTACGCCCACTGCTTCAAAGCTGGGTATTACCGATTCCAACAGGCCGGCTTTAATGATGCCGGCGTCCGTCACCAGCATGACCGCCTGAGCGCCTTGTTGCTGGCACAGGGCCCCCAGCTGCTGGGCACTGCCGGGTTCATTGATAATGGTTTTGGTGGTGGAAAATGTGAATGCCTGCATGGGATAGGCTGCCTCGATGGTTAACGCGTTATGCAGACCATTCTATCACGACGACAGGGTTTAGATGGGCCATATGCCTGGGTAATTAGGCTGCATACATGGGGTTGGTTGGCCTGTTTGCCCAGTATCTCGGCCTGGAGAAAGGGCTTTGAAATGGGCTATCTCGGCTGTCTGGCAGTGGCTCAGGCGGCTTTCCGTTGACAGACCCGGTTGCGACCCTCCTGCTTGGCCTGATACAGGGCAATATCCGCCTGTTCCAACAGCAATGCGGGGGTGGTTGCACCGCTTGGGATGAGTGAGTGGACGCCGGCACTGATGGTAATGGGCAGGAGACCGTTGCGGGTAAGGATGGGATCGCTTTCGATCAGGCTGCGGATGCGTTCGGCCACCGTCAGCGCGCCTTCTACTTCGGTTTCGGGCAACACGATGCAAAACTCTTCACCACCATAGCGGGAGGCAAAGTCGGTGGGCCAACGTACTCCTTCCCGCACCCGCTTTGCCACTTCCTGCAGGCAATCGTCCCCCACCGGATGGCCATGGGTATCATTCACGTTCTTAAAGTGATCGATGTCCATGAGGATGACCGCCAGCGGCCGCTGGTAGCGCTTGCCCCGCTCCCATTCCTCCTGGATCACCGAATCCAGGTGGCGACGGTTATGCAGACCGGTGAGCTGGTCGGTGTTGCTAAGGTCGCGCAGTTGCTGGGTGAGGGCTTCCAGCTCTCGGGTGCGCTCCTGCACCCGGCCCTCCAACTCCTCATTGGCGCGCTGGGTCGCGATCAGCGCATGTTCCTGGGCTTCATAACGCATACGCCGTTCAGCATTAATCCGTTCTGCCAGGGCGAAAGACAGCAATACCACCTCCAGCGCCGAGCCGATGTGGGTGCCATATTCCGTGAACAGGTTGGTGGGCAGAATCCCCGCCTTGTTCATGGCCAGAATCAGGCCGCCGGACAGCATGGAAGTCCAGGCAATGGTGTAATATTTGGCGGTGACCTGCCCTTTATACCAGCATACACACCCGGAGAGCAGAGCCATAATACAGGCACCTGCGGCCCAGATGATCAGCGCAATGATATTGACGTGGTAGGGAATAAAAAAGGCACTGACGGCAAGTGCAATGCCGCCTGCCCAGAACACCTGCAGTGTTCGGTCGATCCACAACGAATAGTCCTTCACCTTCAGAAAACTGCGGGTAAAGGACGCGCCGAAAATAACCACGCCGGACAGGAATACAATGATGGACTGATCATTCCACTGGGTGAAGGTGGGCCACAGGTAACGGAATGAGTAACCCCCCAGGCTGGCCAGGAACAGAGGCATGCAGAGCACATAACCCACATACAGCAGATAGGTGCGTTCACCCAGAACAAAGAAAATAAGCAGGTTGTAGGCTGCAATGACGATCATGGTGCCGAAAAAGATGCCCTGCAAAATCGTGCGGGTGGTATCGAAGCCAAAGAAGGATTGTTCATCCCACAGGGTGACAGGTACCTGAACCGCGCTGCTGCTCTCGACCCTCAGGTACACCGTTAAATGCTGCTGTGCCTGCCATTGCAGGGGAATAATAAAGTTGCGGTGGTCGAACAGGCGTTTGTGGTAGGGATATTTGTCGCCAAGCTTGTGTTCTGCGATCAGTGCATCGTTCGATACCAGATAGACATCAATGTAATCCAGCACCGGGTAACTGATTTCCAACAGGCGGGATTGGGCGTTATCCGTTGGATTATCAATTTCGATTTTTAACCACCAACTGGATTCGTTGTAGCTCTTGTTAAACGTTTTGTCGCCATTTTGGATCCATTCCAGTTGACCGTTCAGAATGTCGCTTATCTGAAGCTGGCTTGCCGGGTCTTCCAAATAGTTCACAGCGGGGTTGAGGCTAATACCATTGCCTGTGTCGCTTAACAGCAGGGGCGAGCCCTGGGCATTAAGCGCGAGAAACAAAACAAGAAAAACGTATCGGTGCATGATCCGGATTACACATTGCCAGCGAGGTCAGAGTTAAGAATAGCACCCTCTGTACGAACTGGCTGTTTAGTATGCGTGGCGGGGGTTAATTTTGGTCCTTGGGGGTGTACAATAGTTGGGGTTATAAGAATAACAACTAAACAGGTCGTTCGTATGAATTTAGCGAAATATGTCCTTGCGCTGCTTTGTTTGATGATTTCAGTCCAGAGCTACGCGCTGTTGCCACCCTTGCGCCAGATTGATGCATTCAAGGTGATTACCGTGGAGGCTGAAGACATCCCCTGGGTATTGGGTTGGAGGCTGGAAGAACTGTCCCTGGCCGCCATGGTGGATGGGGTGATGGAGCCCATTCCCTTTCAGATTGATCAGTACAACACTGGCGGTGCCATCTATTTTGAAGGTTGGCATGTGCCCATGGCAGGCAGCCCGGAGCTGATGGACGGCACCGACAAGATTCTCTTTCTATTCAAGGATGCCGGTCCCCGGCGCGATACCCGGGCCCCTTATGATGGTGATATGGTGGCGGAAATCGTGACCCGGGATGTGGATGGGGTGGAGCGCTTCGTCTATCTGGTGCGCAACTCCCGCCTGCGTTCAGAAGAACAGTATGTGCGTTACAGTGCGGAGCTGGGTTTGGTGGAAACCGACTTTTACAGTCTGCGCTACAACAAAGAGAACCATCTGAAATGGGATGATTTCAGTTACGTGAACTATGTGGGCGAACGGCCGCTGGATTCCATGAAACTGCGTCTGAACACCGGTATTCTGACGTCGATCACGGATACAGAATTGAACAACGACCAGATGATTGCCCTCCCTACCGGAGAGATCATCGGGCCGATCAGAACCACCACCCAACTGGATTTCAACCTGTACCTGTTTGGTGTATCCATTCTTCAATTGAGCATGCAGATCCATCATTACCCAAAAGCCATTATGTATGACGTGCGGGGCATCATCCCGGAGTTGCGGCGCAAAATGCTGGTGGACCCCACGTTGACCATGTCGTTGGATGCCAATCGTCTGCTGGGGGCGAACACCTATACCTCAGAATGGACTGAGCAGCCGGGTATTGTGGACGGTGTCGTGGATAGCAACGAACAGGCCATGATTAAGGCCGGGCTGGATCCGGCGGACAACTGGATCTGGGTGACTTCGAAGCGAAATCTGGATATTGTGGCGTTTGTGGATTATTTGGGTGACTTTAATGAGCCCATGTCATTATTGTACAAAGATGATTTTGAGAACGATGATCCGCCGGAGGTATTTCCCGGGCAGATGCCTAATGTGGGATATGGTATTAACGAGTTTCCCATGACCGGTTTCATTGGTTTTGTGGTGAGCCTGTTTATAAGTGACGGCTTTGAAGGTGACCCGCAGGAGTTTGCCCCTTATACACGCACCCTTCCGGATCTGGAAGTGCGGGCGCTATAGGTTCGGCGACAGTCTTTGAATAAGGAAGAAATATGCTGAAAAAATGGCTAGGTATTTTAGCTGTGTCAACGTTGGTGGGATGTACCACCACGCAGGAAACCGAGATGGACAGTCAGGTTGAGGCGATGTCCAGCTGCGAAAAAATCGATGCGATGATACAGGGTCATCAGCAAGGTTTTCCCCATCTGCGTATGACCCTTTCCAATGCTAAAATCATGAAAGTATGGAAAGCCCGCTATCATTTGGTGGGCGATTCCTGTCAGGTCTGGGGCTGGAGTGCGGACAAGTTCAGTTATGTTTGTTCGTTAATTGAACCTGACGAAGCCATTGCGATGGAACATTTTAATCAGGCGAAAGCCATCACCCGTGAATGTCTTGGTGAAGAGTGGGTGCTCAAAGAGGGCGCACGGGATATGGGTGAGGGTATCAAAGCCGAGTTTTCCAAACCGGGGGTAGCGACGGTCGTAACCATGCTGGCGGCTTCCTCGCCCACGGTGTTCAAGACGGAATGGAAAACCTATTTCTTTGTGGGTAATCCCAACGATATAAAATAACACAACTAAAAAAGCCACCAGACGGTGGCTTTTTTAGTTGGGTGAGAGCTGGCTTACTCAGTCTCACCTTCGTGCAACGTGGCTTGGGCCAGGGAGAACTGACAGGTAGGGCTTTCCACGCCGTGGGATTTGCTGGAAAGTTTCAGGCTCTTGCCATCAGTCACGATGGAATACCCGCCATCGCGCTGCACGACTTTCAGCTCCACATTCTCATCATTCATGATCAGATTCTGGAACAGGATCTTCTTGAATGATTGGTGAGGATGGTCGATATAAAATTCGTTATAAAAATCCCCGTCCTTGACCGCCATGGTAACAAAGGTGGTTTCGCCCGATGTGTAGAAGTTTGCATTGCAGGTTTCGCTACCGGCTTTACCGGTTAACTCAACACGACCGATACCGGAGCGGAATTTGCTGAGGGTATCATTCAGCAGATTCTTGAATTCCTGATGCACGGCGCCGTTTTCCCTCGGCACTTTGACGATGGTGCTGTCCGCCAGGGCCACGGATGTGCCAAGCATGGCAGCTACGCATAATCCTGTTGTTATTGTTTTCATAACACCGTCTCCCTTTGTTTCAGGTAAGTGTTTAACGTAAGTGTTGAACCAGCAGTTTGGGCAAAACTTTGGCTTCTTCTGCCAACAATAGTTTGTGGGCATCTTTGTCACCGGCGAAATAAACTCTGCGTTGATCGGCTTCTGTACCGTTCGCGATGGAGAAGCGTCCGGAAGCGGTTGGCACGCTCACTACATTACCTCGCGCATCGATACTGGCGATCTGGCGTTGATAGTCCAGCGGTCCCTGGGCGTCCTTTTGCCAGCGGTTATAGAAATACTTGATATTGGATGTAATAGCGCGCTTCTTGGAGGACTTGATGCAGGCGACGTATTCAGCATTGGTCATGGTGTTGCCCGGCTCCGGTTTGGTGCAGGCACCTTTGGTATCGTACACAATGTTGGCTCGTAATCCCTCGCTGCCCATGGGGTCCAGCACAGCGAGAAAATCGATGGTGCGGTTTTCGCTGTACGCAACCCGGGTTGCGGCTTCAATTGCGGCTCCGCCCCCCAGCCCATGTCCGATCAGCAGTACCTTGCTGTTTTGGGGAATCTGGCGGATGTAATCACGAAATGCCTCCTGAAAGCCCAGATTATTATTCGGGCCAGTGCCCTGGCCGAATCCGTTCCAGTTGGCTTCGATGTATTTGGCGCCATAGGATTCCACCCAGCTCTTCAGATGCAGGGTACTTTCAATATTGGGCTCCTGGTCACCGGACACTACGAAAACGTAGGACGCGTACTCACCATCCAGGGAAACCTTGGGGGCCGGTGTAACAGGTTTGGGTGCCGGCGTTTTTGCCTGCGCCGACTGTTGCGCGTTTTGCTCCTGCTTGAATTGGGTAACCAGACGGTTGAACTTGTCGTTGGCCTTAAGCAGTTTGGCCTGCTGTGACTTCAGTTGTGAGCGTAGATTGTTGAGTTCTCTGGCGGTGCTGTCCCGTTTGATAATCAGGGATGAAATGCGCGGGTCCGCATCCATGGAATTGTCGTCCACATCATCTTTCTGTGCGTCCAGTTGTTGCTGTAAACCACTGAGTTTGGCTTTGGCGGTTTCCAGCTCCGCAATCAAAGGCTGCTTCTTGGTTTCCAGGTCAGCGATTTGCTTTTGGTACTCCCGTTGGCGGCTCTCATAGTCGCTTTGTGCCAGGCGTTGCTTGAGTACATTGAGGGCCGCATGCCGCTGCTGATCGCGCTCCATATCCCGGCGCACGATATCAATATCGAAGTCCACCAGAGACAGATCCTTTTCAATGCGCTCAATCTCAAAGGTTTGCAGTTTGAGTTGACGTTTGGCTTCGTGAAACAGCTTACGTTCTTCCGTCCGCTCTTCACGGACTTCTTTGCGCTTGTCCAGAATTTGTTTGTCGAGGCTCCATAGGTTCTTTTCCTGGGAGCGTATAGTGGCTTCGGTATTGGCCACTTCCTGCTTCAGCTGCTTGACGGACGATGCACTGGAATTAATTTGAGACTGTGTTACGGCGTAGGCTGATCCCCATACCATGCAGCCGGCGAGCAGGCACACAAGGTACGCTCTTTTGGTCAGATTTATAAATGCATTGTGAAAGCTAAAACTCATGTGTATCGACACTTCTTATAGTTATTCCCTGAACGAGCCACCCGTTCTTATTCTTGTTCTGGCGAGCGCCTGTTTGTCGTATATGTCAGGTCGAACTGTGTGCAGAAAAATTGTGATCTGCTTCACAAGCCAGAATAGGACGGTTCCCTCTACTACGCAAGCCTTTGAATGCAAGTCATTCCGGCTTTTGCCATAGTTAATTGTGCCATATCAGCCTGTTACAGACTGTGGCGTCCCTGTAAAATGTTTGTACAAAAAACAGACAGGCATAAAAAAGGGGGTGCTTAGAGCACCCCCTTATTATACCCGAGTCAGGAGCTTAGCGAACACCACTGCGGCGCAGGGCGGCAGGTTGGAATTCCGTCTTGGAGAATTTGACCTCAAAGTTGGTTCCTTTGGGTTCATTGTTCTCAAAGCCCAGGGCCAGGTAGCGGCCTGCGTTCAGGTCGTACAGGGTTTCTATCGCATATCCTTGAACGTCTACGTTGTAGTAGAACATCTGGTGGGCTTCCGCCACACGCCAGAGGTTGCCACGACCATCATAGTGATCAATCACACCTGCCAGCCAGCTGTCTTCATCCAGGAAGAAGACGCGTTTGGCGTAGATGTGACGGGTGCCTGCACGCAGATTACCTTCCACTTCCCAGACACGGTGCAGTTCATAGCGGGCCAGGTCCTGGTTGATGTGGCCAGCCATCACCATATCGTCATAGGGCAGGCCTTTCTCGTCCAGTTTGTAGGAGTTGTAAGCAATATACATCTCTTTCTTGCCTTTCAGAGTCCACTCGTAGCGGTCAGGAGAGCCGTTATAGAGGTCGAAGTTATCCGCAGTACGCATACCATCTGAGGCGGTACCTGGGCCATCGTAGGCCACCTGAGGAGCGCGACGAACCCGACGCTGGCCAGCGTTATAGATCCAGGCACGACGGGGCTCTTTTACCTGGTCAATGGTTTCGTGCACCAGCAGTACGTTACCGGCCAGACGGGCTGGGGCGGTGACCTGCTGTTTGAAGTAGAACATGACGTTGTCATCTTCACCGGGCACGTAATCCGTCAGCTGGTTGGTGACAGACAGTTGGTCTTTGAACATAACCATACTGTAAGCGCCGTTGGCTTGAGGGGTCACCTGGCCGATGGTGCGTTCCAGGGCATCGCCGCGCCAGCGTCCGATGTGGTTCCAGATGGCTTCCAGACCATTTTGGGGTATGGGGAACGGGAAACCCTGCAGGTTCAGACCACGCAGACCAGTGGCGCCCACGGTTTCCGCTTCCAGCGCATTCTTCTTGGTCAGCTGCACAATGCGATCGGGCATGGTGTAGGGGCGACGGGTCTGGTACACCGGCATCCGGTAGGTGTCCGGATACTTCTCAAACATGGCAATCTGGCCGGGGCTCAGCTTGTCTTTGTATTGAGCCAAGTTCTCGGCCGTGATGGTGAACAGCGGCTTGTCATTGGGGAATGGGTTGCAGAGGAACTCACCCCCTTTGTAGCAATCCGGGTTGCCCTTCATGCCGCCGTCCCATTTTGGAATGGAGCCGTCAGCGTTGCCGGCCACTTCCGCCCCGCTGGGGGTCAGTGTGCTGCCCCCCAGTTTGTCGGCTTCCGCCTGGGGTACCTTGGCGAAGGCAGGGGCCGCGGCGAGAGTTGAGGCCAACAATGCGCTGGCCAACAGTTTCAATTTGTGTGTTGATTTCATATTCATATCCTTGTTTCCCCCCTCAACTTAGAATGAGGCTTGCGCGCTGATGGAGTAGTAGTCACGATCAGCCAGCTGGTTATATGGTTCGGCGCCGTAGAAGTCGGTGTAATCTATCTTCACGGAGTAAGTATTCAGGTAAACACCTTCCAGCGAGAGGCCAAGCGCTTTGCGGTCTTCCAGGAAGTTGGTGATTGGGCCTGGAGTGGTGCCGTATACATCATGGCTGAAGCTGATGGTGGGTCTGAGGTTGATACCTGCGAACACGTTATCGTAATCACCGGTGAAGCGCAGCTTGTAACCCCAGGCTCCGCTGGTGGGGTAGTAATCGTCTTCGTATCTGGTCGCCGGCGAAGTGCTGCCCTGCAGCAACAATTCGTAAGGGATCCCGGTAGATACCAGAGCATCTGGGATGTAGGGATGATACAGCGTAGCGTTGTAGCTGCTGTTAAGCAGCGCTACGTCTTTACTAGGCATATCGACATAGGAACCAGCGATATCCAGGATTGCAGTCCAGCGGGATGCTCCCAGAATCTGATCGAAGAACTGAATGAATGCCAATTCCGCCTGGTAGTAGTCGCGCTTGATTGCTCCGGTTGAAAACTGCCCGATCTCATACTTGGTGTAGCAATCGTAGGCAACCGGGGCGTCTGCGCAGCTCAATGACGGTAAGCCTAGCAACCCAGCCAAGGTGTCACCGTCTTCCAGCTGGAAGGGTTGGTCCTTGCGCATGCTGATTTCACCCGAGAATGCAGTCGCGCCGCCGGGCAAACCGAAATCAACCGTCGTGTTGAAGCTCAGACCGAAAAGCTGAATGTCTTCAGGGTATTCAGAGACGATGTCCGCCGTTGGGAATAAGGCCGCAGTGTTGGTTTGGTTAGCTGGATTGCCACCGGTGAGGGCATCTCGTACCTGTGGCAGAGTCAAGCCGGCAAAACCTGGGTTGAGTTCTGCTGGTACCGGCATATGACCGGAAACAATGGGTAGACGGGAATGGTAGTTCATATAATAGAGGCCGAATTCCGTTTCAATGGATTCCATGAAATAACGGGCGGCGATACCGAATTGGCCTTGGTCATCCGGTTCAACATCGCCTTCACGAGGTAGGTTAACCGCTGCGGAACCTGGTGCCCCTACTTCAGTGCCGCTTGGATAGAAGCCGCCGTAGCAATTGGGGCCGGCCAGATCCGTGGTGGAGAAGAAGGTGCCACATTCAGGCAGTAGGGTTTCTTTCCACTCAAACAGTACAAAGGCTTCCAGGGTCAGGGCTTGAGTCAGACCGATAGAGCCGTACAGGGCATTCAGGGGGATTAGTGCATCTTTCACTTCTGAACCGGGCGCCAACAGTGCATTTACATCGACCGGGTTAACGGAATTGATGCCGTTGGGAAAGAACAAGCCTTCACCCCAGCTGATAACCTGTTTGCCTGCCCGTACGTTCAGTGGTTTGTCGCCCAGCCACCAGTCACCCCAGACAAAAGCGTCCAGGATATCGCCGCTGGTGCCTGCGCTCTGTGCTGGCTGAGTAGGCTCGTAGAAGGCAGGCTGATCGGTACGGCCATCACCGTTTACCAGGCGATGATCGTAAAAGGCTTTGCCGCGAATGAACGCCCCGTAATTTTTGTAGTTCATCTCCAGGTCGATAGTGACCTTGGCAATTTCTGAGAATGTAGAACCTTTTTTCCAGAGCAGATTACTGTTGTCTTGGGAGCTGGTCCCGTGAAGATGAAAATCTGATTCCCCGGCGGCGGTCGCGTTGACTACGCCAACACCCCGATAGTCCCTATCATCCGCCCGCCAGGAAGCACCTACCGAAACGGTGGTGTCCACCTGCATTCGGAAATCATCTTTCACGTACTCGAAACCATACGCTGGTACTACTGATCCAGCGGCTGCTACGGCAGCGGCTAAAGCAGTCACCTTAAAACGTTTGTTCATTGCCATTAGAGTCGAACTCCATTTAAGTATGTATTTTTATATGGAAGACCAAACTGTGCTGGAATCGAAAAAGGAAGGACAACAATGAAGAATTGGGCAGCAAACTTGGGCTTTCTTATTGTTATCGTTATACCAGTTCGATAGACGCACCTTCGCACTTTGGTTAGCGAAAAATATATACGTAAAATTACAATACGTGAAATATTCCTGTGACATTTTTTACAATATGGCCGCTATTTGATGGATTTTTGTCAAATTTGGCGCGTTTTATAGGTAAAAGCCTCAGAGATGACGGTTTTTTATTATGTTTGGCACTTGCTGGATTAAATGCAGTAGAATTCGGCAATGCAAAATTCCTCTTTAGTTCAGTCTCTTAACAGTGCTCAGGCGCAAGCCGTCACGTCCACTGCAGACCGCCTGCTGGTGTTGGCCGGTGCCGGTAGTGGCAAAACCCGGGTACTGGTTCATCGTATTGCCTGGCTGATCCAGGAACAGGACCTATCACCTCACAGCATTCTGGCGGTCACCTTTACCAATAAAGCCGCGGCAGAAATGCGCCACCGTATCGAAACCTTGTTGCGCTCCCCCAGTGGCTCCATGTGGGTAGGCACTTTTCACGGCATTGCCCATCGTTTGTTGCGCATGCATTGGCAGGAAGCGGGTTTGCCGCAGAATTTCCAGATTTTGGATTCTGAAGATCAATTGCGTCTGGTAAAGCGGGTGATGAGGCAATTGGAGCTGGACGAATCGCGCTGGCCGCCGAAACAGGCCCAGGCGTTTATCAACAGCAACAAAGATGAAGGATTGCGGCCGGATCATATTGATGACTACGGGGACATCTACCAGAAGACCCTCATAACCATATACAGGCAGTATCAGGACGCCTGTGAGCGCGGCGGTATGCTGGATTTTGCAGAGCTGCTGCTGCGCAGTCATGAGCTTTGGTTGCAGCAACCTCAGTTGCTGGCCCATTACCAGCGGCGTTTCCGCCATATTCTGGTGGACGAGTTCCAGGATACCAACCGTATTCAATACGCCTGGTTGCAGATGCTGGCGGGCAAAGTGGTACCCATTACGATTGTAGGCGACGACGATCAGTCCATTTATGGCTGGCGTGGTGCCCGTATTGAGAACATCCGTTCCTTTGGCGATGACTTCGGTCGTACCGAAGTGGTGCGCTTGGAGCAGAACTATCGATCCACTGCGACGATCCTGAATGCAGCCAACGGCGTCATCGCCAATAACCGGGATCGCCTGGGCAAACAGCTCTGGACCTCCGGTGATGAAGGCGAACCCATCTCCCTGTATGCAGGATTCAATGAAGTGGATGAGGCCCGCTTTGTGGCGGAGCGCATCCAGCAGGGTTTGCAGCAGGGGCTGCGGCGCAGTGAGATGGCCATTCTCTATCGCTCCAATGCCCAGTCCCGGGTGTTGGAAGAGGCGATGTTGCGGGCCAGCATTCCCTATCGTATCTACGGTGGCCATCGGTTCTTCGAACGTCTCGAAATCAAGAACGCCCTGGCTTACTTGCGACTGATCTGCCATCGGGATGATGATGCTGCCTTTGAACGGGTGGTAAATACGCCACCCCGTGGCCTGGGTGAAAAATCACTGGACCGCATTCGCCAAACCGCCCGCGAGCTGAAGATTCCCTTGTGGCAAGCCAGTCTCACAGTGTTGCAGCACAGGGAGCTGGGTGCCAAGGCGGGCAAATCCCTGGCCGAATTTATGGGGCTCATTGAGCAGCTGGATCAGGAAGTCCGTGGACTGGGCTTGTCCGAGCAGTCAGAGCGGGTGATCGAAGCGTCCGGCCTGATTCCCTACCACCAGAACGAGAAAGGTGATCGCGGTGAAGCGCGGGTGGAAAACATCAAGGAATTGATTAGCGCTACCCGTGAGTTTGAAATCAACGGTGTCGGCAACAGTGGTGAAGACGGTGGCACCTCACTGGCGGCGTTTCTGGATCATGCGGCGCTGGAAGCCGGTGACACTCAGGCGGAAGCGGACGAAGACTGTGTGCAGATGATGACATTACATTCCGCCAAGGGGTTGGAATTCCCTGTGGTGTTCATGACCGGGGTGGAAGAAGGCTTGTTCCCGTCCATGCAGTCTGCTGAGGATCAAAGTCGCATGGAAGAAGAGCGACGCCTGGCCTATGTGGGTATAACCCGGGCCATGAAGAAGCTGTTTATCACCTATGCCGAGAGTCGCCGTATATATGGATCTGAGGCGTTACATGCGCCGTCACGATTCATTCGCGAGATTCCCCATCACTGCCTGCAGGAAGTGCGGGCCGCCGCCAAGATCACCCGCCCGATTGCTCCGCCAATGGGACGCTACCGGGTACAGGAGCCGGACACCCCCTATCGATTGGGCCGCTCTGTGCGTCATCCCAAGTTTGGTGATGGCGTAATCATGGGTTGTGAAGGTCAGGGGCCCAATTCCCGGGTGCGGGTGAACTTCTCCGGTGTCGGTGAAAAATGGCTGGTGGCGCAATACGCTCGGCTGGAATTGCTGTAAAACCGGCACCATCCATAAAAAGCCTTGACTCTCCCGAGTGAAATGGCGAGCCTTTCAGGCAATAAAAATTCAACATCATAAAAACCAACAAAATCTGCAGGAGCCTACAGATGAAGCGGATGCTCACCAGCCTGGCCTGGCTGACCATGGGATTGCTCACTCTTTCCGGATGTGGAGAAGAAAAGGAAACCACCGCCACTGCGGAGGCAGCCCCTCAGCAAACCTACGAGTGGAAGATGGTGACCACCTGGCCGCGCAATTATCCCGGTTTGGGTATGGCACCGGAGAACTTTGCCAAAGCGGTCAATGAAATGAGTGGCGGCCGCCTGAAAGTGAAAGTACATGGTGCCGGCGAGTTGGTGCCCGCCATGGGCGTGTTTGACGCGGTGGCACGGGGTGCGGTGGAAGTGGGTCATGGTGCGGCCTATTACTGGAAAGGCAAAAGTCCGGCAGCGCAGTTTTTTACAGCGGTACCGTTCGGATTGAACGTGCAGGAAATGAATGGCTGGTTGCATTACGGCGGTGGGATGGAGTTGTGGCGCGAGACGTATGCCCCCTTCAATCTGGTGCCTTTTGCCGGTGGCAGCACCGGTGTGCAGATGGCCGGTTGGTTTAAAAAGGAAATCAACAGTGTGGAGGACCTGAAAGGTCTTAAAATGCGCATTCCCGGTCTGGCCGGGGAAGTGTTCCAGCGTTTAGGCGGGGTTCCTGTCACCCTGCCCGGCGGTGAGCTTTTCACTGCGCTGCAGACCGGTTCCATTGATGCCACCGAGTGGGTGGGCCCATACAACGATTTGACCTTCGGTCTCTACAAAGCCGCTGACTACTATTATTACCCCGGTTGGCATGAGCCCGGTGCCATGTTGGAATTCATCATCAATAAAGAAGCCTGGGAATCGCTGCCCCCGGATTTGCAAGCCATTGTCACCTATGCCACCCGCGCCATTAACCAGGATATGCTGGACGAGTATACGGCACGCAACAACACAGCGTTGAAAGAGCTGGTGGAAAAGCATGGCGTGCAATTGCGCAAATTGCCGGATGATGTGGTGGACGCACTGCGTGTGGCTTCTGAGCAGGTGATCCAGGAAACCATTGCGGAGGATGAGATGGCGAAAAAGGTCTATGATTCCTTCAAAACTTTTCGCGATAATGTGATGCCCTACACCGCCATATCCGAAGAGGCGTTCCTAAAAATTCGCGAAGGTAAGTAAGTATTTAAACAGGGTCAAAGGTAAATAGTCTGTCACCTTCGCGCATATACAAAAAAGGCCGCATCACACAGCGGCCTTTTTTATGGCTCGGTATTGATGGCTCGACACCAATCAGGAGGTGCGGGGTACCGGGCGGGTGCGGCGATTCTCGTCAATGGCAACAAAGGTAAACTGTCCTTCGGTTACCTTGCGGTGTTCTGCATCGCTGTGGTGCCGGGCCCAGACTTCAACAATGATGGTCATGGAGCTGCGACCAATGTCTTTAACCGTGGTGTAGCAGCTGACGACGGAGCCTACCGCCACAGGGCGTAAAAAGACCATGGAATCGATGGCGACGGTGGCGACTCTGCCTCTTGCCAGACGGTTTGCGGTGACAGCGCCCGCCAAGTCCATCTGGGATACCAGCCAGCCACCAAAAATATCACCGTCGGCATTGGAGTCTGCGGGCATGGCAATAGTTTGCAGGGACAACTCACCAACCGGGGTAGGTACGTCGTCGTTGTCTTCCTCGATTTCCACGATATCGTTCATGTTCTTCCTGTTATTGGGAAATTAATCAGTCTTTATTAAGAGTTATAGACTATATCCGGCAACCATGTGGCAAGTGAAGGCCAAATTGCAATTAGTGACAAAGTCACGATCTGAATCAGGATAAAGGGCGCCACACCCCGGTAAATGGTCGCTGTGGGTATGCTGTCCGGAGTCACACCTCGCAGATAGAAGAGGGCGAACCCAAACGGAGGTGTCAGAAAAGAAGTCTGCAGGTTAACGGCGATCATCACGCCAAACCAGACCGGATCGATGCCCATGGCCAGCAACACAGGTCCCACAATAGGCACCACTACAAAGGTGATCTCGATAAAATCCAGGATAAAGCCCAGCAGGAAGATCACCACCATCACCAGCAGCATGGCGCTGAAGACACCGCCGGGCATGTTGTTGAAAAACTCATGAATCAGGTCGTCGCCATTAAAGCCACGGAATACCAGCGAGAACAGGGTGGCCCCGATGAGGATGGCGAACACCATGCAGGTGACTTTGGTGGTGGAGGTCATGATCTCCTGCAGATTGGTCCAGGTGAGTTGCTTTTGCAGCAGGGCCAGCAAGGTGGCGCCCATTGCGCCGACGGCGGCGGCTTCCGTGGGGGTGGCCAGGCCCGCCAGAATAGAGCCCAGTACGGCGACGATCAATAGCAGGGGAGGCAGCAGACCACTGATGCATTGTTTGAGCAGCGGAGGCTGGTCCGCTGCGTCGTTTTCAATCGCCGGGGCGCAGGACGGATTAATCAGGGCGCGCACGATGATATAACCCATATACAAAACCACCATGAGCAAACCCGGAATCAGTGCCCCCACAAACAGGTCACCCACGGAGACAGTGTCTACATTAAATATACCCATGTTGAGTTGCGCCTGTTGGTAGGCGTTGGAAAGCACGTCGCCCAGCAGCACCAATGCGATGGAAGGGGGAATGATCTGGCCCAGGGTACCGGTGGCCGCAATGCTGCCGGTGGCCAACGCGGGGTCATAGCCGCGTTTGATCATGGTGGGCAGGGCTAATAAGCCCATGGTGACCACCGTTGCGCCGACAATGCCGGTACTGGCCGCCAGCAGCATGCCCACCAGGGTGACGGACAGCCCAAGTCCACCGGGGAAGCGGCCGAACAGGCGCCCCATGGTGTTGAGCAGGTTTTCGGCTACCTTGGACTTCTCCAGGGTCACGCCCATTAACACAAACAGGGGGACGGCCAGCAGAGTCTGGTTTTCCATAATGCCATAGAGCCGGTTGGGCAGGGCATTCAACAATGTCGGGTCAAACCCCCCCATCAATACGCCGGCACCAGCAAACGCCAGGGCCACGCCCCCCAGGGTGAAAGCCACCGGATAGCCCAGCATCAGGGCAATGCAGACCGCCAGGAACATTAATAAAGGAATCATAACAACTCCGACTCCTCGATCTGTGGTGTCAGGCGACCGGTGATAATGGCGAGATTGCGCAGCACTTCCACCAGGCCCTGGGCCAGCATCAGGGCACACATGGTCGGAATCAGGGACTTCAGTAAATAAATGTAGGGTAAACCGTCTGCCTCCCCCGAGCGCTCCTGGATCTGCCAGGAAAAGGCCACAAAATCCAGGCTGGCCCAAAGAATAAAGCCCATCATGGGAAACAGCAGCAGTAAGGTGCCCAGCAGATCGATCCAGGCCCGGGTGCGGGGGCTGAACTTGCGGTAGAACACGTCCACCCGCACGTGACCGTTGTGCTTGAGGGTGTAGGCGCTGGCCAGCATAAACAGGATGGCGTGCAGGTACATGACGCTTTCCTGCAGGGCGATGGCGCTGATGCGGAAGCCACCCAAAGACAGGGCGCTGGCATTGAAGCCGTAGCGCAGCACCACCACCAGGAAGGTAATGACCATGATGGCGAGCGATGCGGCGGCGAGCAAGCGCCCCAGGGCCTCGCTGGCTCTGTCCAGGTAGGAAATTATTGTTGTCATCTTCGTGTGCTAGCTTCCCCAGAGTAGACGCGGCGCATTATAGCGGCAGGGGGCTGTCCTCGGCAAAGGCTCCCGCTTGCTGGATAAATATCCGATGCACGGATCTAATCGCAACGAATCTGTAATATAATTGTCACACGCTGCCCCTATAGTTCCGAGGTCATGGGGGGACACAACAGTAAAGTTACCCTGAAATAAGCCATAATCTCGGAGAAAATCCATGAATTTCAAGAAATTAGTTGCTTCTGTTGCAATGACTGCCGGTGCAGCCCTGATTGCAACAGGTGTTCAGGCTGAAGCCAAAGTTGATCCTAAATTGCCTGCTTACAGTAAAGTAGGTGGCGTTTCCGGTAACATCTCCAGCGTTGGCTCCGATACCCTGGCCAACCTGATGACTTTCTGGGCTGAAGAGTTCAAAAAGCAGTACCCAAACGTAGCGGTTCAGATCCAGGCCGCCGGTTCTTCCACTGCGCCACCGGCTTTGACCGAAGGTACCTCCAATCTGGGCCCCATGAGCCGCAAGATGAAGGACAAGGAAATCGAAGCCTTCGAGAAGAAGTTCGGCTACAAGCCTACCGCCATTCCGGTTGCGATTGACGCCCTGGCTGTGTTCGTCAACAAGGACAACCCCATCAAGGGCATGAGCATTGAACAGGTTGATGCCGTGTTCTCTTCCACCCGCACCTGTGGCGCTGCCAAAGACGCGACCAAGTGGGGTGATCTGGGCTTGACTGGTGAATGGGCTGGTCGTGATATCCAACTGTACGGTCGTAACTCGGTTTCCGGCACTTACGGTTATTTCAAAGACAACGCGCTGTGTAAAGGTGATTTCAAGAGCAGCGTGAACGAACAGCCTGGCTCTGCGTCTGTGGTGCAATCCGTTGCCGCTTCCCTGAACGGCATTGGTTACTCCGGCATCGGTTACAAGACTTCCAGCGTACGCGCTCTGCCCCTGTCCAAGAAGGGCGACAAGTACGTAGAAGCCACTACCGAGAAAGCTCTGGATGGTTCCTATCCTCTGTCACGGGCTCTGTATGTCTACGTTAACAAGGCGCCCGGCAAGGATCTGTCTCCCCTGGAGCGTGAGTTCGTCAAACTGATCATGTCCAAGCAGGGTCAGGAAATCGTAGTGAAAGACGGCTATATCCCTCTGCCTGCCAACATGGTTGCCAAGACCCTGGGCAAGCTGGGTATCAAGTCTGAAATCGCAGCGAAGTAAACACATTCCCTTGGTGAATTGTCAGGGGAATAACCAAAAACGGGGCCCAGAAAACTGTGGCCCCGTTTTGTCTTAACTGAAAATTGGGTTCTCGTTTCATGGAATCAACAAGCGAAGCATTATTTGGAGTCTCCGAAGAGCGTCTTTCCAAGATGCGCCGGTATCGCAAGTTGAAGGATCAGGCGGCAGCGCATGCCATCAGTGTCGGTGGTATGAGTGTTATCTTTGCCATCTGCCTGATCTTTTTCTATCTGCTGTACGAGGTGTTACCTCTGTTTATCCCCGCTGATATGGAGGAGCGTACCACGCTCACGTCCTATCAGCTGGATGATCCATGGTTTACGGTTCTGGAAGAGCAGGGGCAAGTAGCCCTGTCAGTGGACCGTAACCGGGGACCGATATTTTTCAGTGCTGTCAGTGGTGAGGAAATCTCTAATCCAGAGTTGCCAGTTACCACAGCCATAACCGCGTTCGCCAAAGACGCTCCCGGTTTGAAAACCTATGCTTTGGGCTTGGCCGATGGCAGCGTGCTTATTCAAAAGCCAAGCTACAGCATCGAATACGGGGCGACCACTCAGGACAAAACCGTGGTGCCCGATATTATTTATCCGCTAGGCAGCGAGCCCATTCAGATGCTGGATGGGGAGCCCATTGCCAAATTGGCGTTTCGTGCCTCAGACGATCTGGTACGCATTATTGTCGCCAATGCTGCCGGTGAGCTCTTCATGAAAGATTACACCAAGACCGAAAGCTTCCTGTCCGATGAGGTGGAGCTTGAGGAGCTGGATCGGGTGCAGTTGCCCTCGGTCTCCGGCACGCTCGTTAACTTATTGTTGAGTGCGGATCAGCGCTGGCTGTTTCTGGTGGAAAATGGCGGCAAGGTGGAAGTGCTGGATCTGCGTAACCCGGTTGCCGAGATGCGGGTGGACATTACCAATGTCTCTTCTGCCGATGTGGAAATCACCGCCAGCGACTTTTTGCTGGGTGGTTATTCACTCTTGCTGGGAGACAGCAATGGTGTCATCAGTCAGTGGTTTCTGACCTATGACGAAAGCAACAAGCCTTATCTCGCCAAAGTTCGAAGCCTTACCCTTACTGAGGGAGTTCCCGTAACCACGTTGCAAACCGAGCACCGCCGCAAAGGTTTTATTGCCGGGGACGCTGAAGGCAATGTGGGCCTGTTCAACACGACGGCAGAAAGGGAAGTGCGCGATGAAAAAATTGCAGGCAGCGCCATTCAGTGGATTGCCATGTCGCCACGGGGTGACTCCGTACTGTTCAAAGCCACTGACGGTGCACCGTTGAATTTCCATCTGGAGAATGAACACCCGGAAGTTTCCTGGCACTCCATGTGGAACAAGGTGTGGTACGAGCGTTACAGCGAGCCGACGTTTACCTGGCAAAGTTCCTCCGCCAGTAATGACTTTGAACCAAAATTCAGTTTGATGCCGTTGACCTTCGGTACCATGAAGGCGGCGTTCTACGCCATGGTGGTAGCGATTCCCCTGGCGATTTGCGGTGCTATTTATACCGCCTACTTCATGGCCCCCGGCCTGCGTACCAAGGTCAAGCCCACCATTGAATTGATGGAAGCCATGCCCACCGTAATTCTAGGCTTCCTGGCGGGCTTGTGGTTGGCGCCGTTGGTGGAAGCCCATCTTGCCGGGGTCACCAGTATCCTCATACTGACGCCGTTATTTTGCCTGCTGACCGCGTTTCTCTGGTCCCGTTTGCCCCGTGAGCTAAGCTCTCGAGTTCCTGATGGTTACGTGCCGGTGATTCTGATTCCGGTGGTGGTGTTTGCCGGTGCCCTTTCCATGTGGCTCAGTGACCCTATTGAGCTGGCTTTTTTTGATGGCAGTATGCGTTACTGGTTGTCCAATGAAATGGGTATCGATTTTGACCAGCGCAATTCACTGGTGGTGGGGCTGGCGATGGGCTTTGCGGTGATTCCCACCATTTTCTCTATTACCGAAGACGCTATTTTTGCGGTGCCGAAAGGTCTGACCCAGGGCTCCCTGGCATTGGGTGCCACTCCCTGGCAAACCCTGGTGCGGGTGGTGTTGCCTACTGCCAGCCCGGGTATCTTTTCGGCCTTGATGATCGGTTTGGGCCGTGCTGTAGGTGAAACCATGATTGTGCTGATGGCTACAGGTAATACTCCGATTATGGATATGAACATATTTGAGGGCCTGCGCACCCTGTCCGCCAATATTGCGGTGGAAATGCCGGAGGCGGAAGTGGACAGCACGCACTTCCGCATTCTGTTCCTGTCGGGGCTGGTGCTGTTTATCTTCACCTTTTTGGTGAATACCACAGCGGAAGTGGTGCGCCAGCGCCTGCGTGAAAAATACGGCTCGCTGTAAACCGGGGGAATGCAGATGAATTCAGTAAAACAATGGTTTCGCAAGGGTGATCCCTGGGTTTGGCTCAACGGGGGCGCCGTTGCCATCAGTATGGTAATGGTCATTGGTCTGCTGTTGTTGGTAGGCTACCGTGGTCTGTCTCATTTCTGGCCTCACACCATTATTCAGGGCACCTATACCGACGCGGATAATCAGCCTTACACGGTCATCGGTGAAATTTCCGATGAGGAATGGGTGGCGGCTTCCCGGGTACGGGATTCCGGTAAGGACATTCCCGACGATGTGAAAGTGGTCAAGCGCATGCTGATCAAGACCGGTAACCGGGATGTCACCGGCCTGGATTTCCGTTGGTTGGTAGCGGACAACCTGACAGATGTCACCGAGCCAGAAGACGTGATGATGGTGGAACGTCGCGAGTGGGGTAATTTCTATGGTTATCTGGTGGCCATGAAAGAAAACGGCCAAGTGGTTGCCAGTGGCGATGCGGCGTTGGCGGAGCTGGAAAAGCGGCTTGAACGGGCGCTGGATTTGTTTGACCAAATACACGATATCGAAACCAAACAGATCGGCGCTATCAACTACCAGGTGGAACGTCTGCGGTTGAAAGAAAAGCGTCTCGATCTGGAAGGCAATCTGACGCCGGCGGCAAAAGAGGAACTGGCACAGGATCGCGCCATTCTGGATCAGGAATACGCGGTACTGAAAGCCGAGCTGGACGCGCTGAATGTGGAGATCGGTCGTGACAGCATGGTGGCCCGTACCATGAATGATGTGGAAAAGGAAATTCCGCTGAAACTGGTGGTGCAGTATAAACAGCCCAACAAGATGGGCTTCTTCACCAAGGTTGCTGATTACTTCCATCAATTGTGGTTATTCCTCAGTGATGACCCCCGGGAGGCCAACACGGAAGGGGGTGTTTTCCCCGCCATCTTCGGTACCGTGATGATGGTGATTCTGATGTCGGTGATCGTGACACCGTTCGGCGTCGTTGCTGCGGTGTACCTGCGGGAATACGCCAAGCAGGGTCCCTTGACCCGAACCATTCGGGTGGCGGTGAACAACCTGGCCGGGGTGCCCTCCATTGTGTATGGCGTCTTCGGTTTGGGCTTCTTTGTCTATTTCCTGGGTGGCAGCCTGGATGCATTGTTCTATCCGGAAGCGGCACCTTCGCCGGTATTTGGTACGCCTGGCCTGATGTGGGCCTCCATTACTCTGGCTCTGCTAACGCTTCCGGTGGTGATTGTGGCGACCGAAGAGGGCCTGACCCGAATTCCGAAATCCCTGCGAGAAGGTTCCCTGGCCTTGGGTGCCACCAAGCTGGAAACCATTACCAAGGTAATACTGCCCATGTCCAGCCCGGCCATGATGACCGGATTGATTCTGGCCATTGCCCGGGCGGCCGGTGAAGTGGCGCCGCTGATGCTGGTGGGGGTGGTGAAACTGGCACCCACCCTGCCCCTGGACGGCAACTTCCCTTACCTGCATCTGGAGCGTAAATTCATGCACCTGGGCTTCCATATATACGATGTGGGTTTCCAGAGCCCCAATGTGGAGGCGGCCAGACCCCTGGTGTACGCCACTGCCGCATTGCTGGTGGTGGTGATTGTAGTACTGAACCTCACCGCCATCATGATCCGCAACCGTTTGCGTGAGAAGTACCGGGCGCTGGAGACTTGATATGACTGAACTGAATTCTGACGTTATCGAAGGCAAGAAAACCATGACTGCAGCGGAAGATGCAAAAAAGGTAGAAATGCGCCGCAAGGCTGTAAACATGGACCTGGTCCCCAACAAGCTTGAGGACGAGGAAATTTGCATGGAGGCAAAAGATTTCCGGCTTTACTACGGTGAAAAGCGGGCCTTGCACAACATCAATATGGTTATTCCGAAAAAACGGGTGACCGCGTTTATCGGACCCAGTGGCTGTGGTAAGTCCACCTTGCTGCGCAGCTTCAACCGCATGAATGATCTGGTGGACATCTGTCGCACCGAAGGGGAAATACTGTTCGACAATAACAATATTTTTCATCGCACTGTGGATGTCACTGATCTGCGGCGCCGGGTGGGCATGGTGTTCCAGAAACCCAACCCCTTCCCCAAGTCTATCTATGAAAACGTGGCCTATGGTTTGCGGATTCAGGGCATCAACAAAAAGCGTGTGCTGGATGAGCGGGTTGAGTGGGCCTTGAAAGGTGCTGCTTTGTGGGAAGAAGTCAAAGACCGTCTGCACGAAAACGCCCTGGGCATGTCCGGTGGTCAGCAGCAACGTCTGGTGATTGCCCGCACCATCGCAGTGGAACCGGAAGTGTTGCTGTTGGATGAACCCTGCTCTGCACTGGATCCGATTTCCACGCTGAAAGTGGAAGAACTGATTCACGAGCTGAAAGACCGCTATACGATTGTCATCGTAACCCATAACATGCAACAGGCGGCCCGGGTTTCTGACTATACTGCCTTTATGTACCTGGGGGATTTGATCGAATACAAGGACACGGATACCTTATTCACCAATCCGTCGCAGAAACAAACTGAAGATTACATCACCGGCCGTTACGGCTGATGCACGCAGAGGAAGAACGTGGATGAGCAGCGAAGAATTTACCCAACATATTTCCAAACAGTTTAATGCTGACCTGGAAGAGGTAAGAAGCCACATTCTTGCAATGGGTGGCATGGTTGAGAAGCAGGTGGTGGACGCTGTGCAGGCCCTGGTGGAAGGCGACAGCGGCATGGCCAGCGAAGTCATCAGCAATGAGAAACAGGTCAATGGAATGGAGCGGCGCATTGATGAGGAATGCACCCGCATCATCGCGTTGCGCCAACCGGCCGCCAGTGACCTGCGTTTACTGGTCGCCGCCACCAAAGCCAACACCGACCTGGAACGCATCGGCGATGAAGCCAACAAAATTGCCAAGATGGCGATTCGGTTATCTGAAGACGGCGCCATTCCCCGTGGCTATATTGAAATCCGTCACATCGGTAATCACGTGAACGCGATGCTGCGCCAATCCCTGGATGCGTTTGCGCGTTTTGATGTGCAGCAGGCGGTTGATGTGGTGCGGGAAGATAAATCCGTGGACGTGGAATACGAGTCCGCCATGCGTTTGCTGGTGACCTTCATGATGGAAGATCCACGGTATATTAAGCGTGCTCTGAATGTGATGTGGAGTCTGCGTGCGCTGGAGCGTATCGGTGATCATGCCCGCAATATTGCCGAGCAGGTGATTTTCCTGGTGAAAGGCAAAGACATTCGCCATCTGCCGTTGTCCTCGCTGGATGACTCTGATCTGGTGAACAATGGGGAAGGGGTTTAACACTTCTTTTCCGCATAAAATAAAAAGGCCGCCAATCTCTGTCGAATGGCGGCCTTTTTTCGTATTAGACGGTAAACGCGGTACTTAGAACGCAACACCCATTTGCAGTGCGGCACCGGCGTTGTTCTCACCTACTTGCGCGGCCAGATCAAAGTGCACGGCGATGATATTGAAGCCGATACCGGCGGTAAAAGCCTGATCATCGTTATCGGCCAAATTGGTGCGGAAACCACCGCGTAATCGCACAATACTGGCTACATCCCATTCCACCCCGGCCCCGAGGAATTGAGTGTCTTCACCGAGAAAGTAGGGTTTGTTCTTGGTGAGATCCATATCGGCTGCCAATGTCAGTCCCATGGGCGCATCCCAGGCAATTCCCAAGCGGGCCTGTGTATCCATATCAAACTCTGCGTACTGGCCGCTGTTGGAAGTCGGCTTGGTTTTGTAACTGTTGGCGATCAGGTTTTTGATCACCAAACCCAGGGTGACGCGGTCGTCCAGGAATGTCGTGGCAAGACCCAGATCCAGGTTGAAATCATCATCGGTTGTTTCGCTGTCTTCCAGTTCATCACCCAGATCGTAATTGGGATCATCGAGCTCCTGAACCGTAGGCACGGCATAGTAACTGGTGATGCTCTGTATTTTTGGGGTAATGCCCAGGCTCACGTCCTTACCAAAAAGGGCGATTTCCTTGGACAGTGCAACCCCCACTTCCGTCAGGGTGACGCCGGCCACCAATACATCGGACGTCAGATCATTGGTGGGATCGTTGATGGAGCTGTCGCCGAGATTCACTATGGGTGTGTTATCACATCCGGCCTGATTGCGTAGAGGGTCGGCCGCCGCCAGCGCCAGTTCGGCCTGAGAGTTCACGGACTCAAAAAAAGTGAGGTAATCATCCAGCAATTGATTGTCGCAATCCGACACCCGGGGGGATGTTTCGATGGTGATGCCGGAGTTGGCAAAAACAGAAAAGCCGAGATTCTTGCCGGGAGCGCTGACCGCGCCAAAGACCGATCCATTTAAGCGGAAGGGTTGGTCGCTGAGATCGTTCAGGCGACTGTTCAACTCGCGGGAGTTGGTGGTGAAATTATTTTTTGCACTGACAAACTGGCTGTCATTGATAGAGTTTTCCATCGCGGTGATGGCATCATCAATGTTATCCAGATAGGCCTCATCTTCGATATCCGTAAACGCGTCTACCGCATCCGGGTCAGCAAAGCCCGCCACTCCCAGATTAGGGATCACCACATGCATGGTATCCATTTCTTTGCCGGTGCTCAGCAAGGCGGGATTAAACAGCGCGGCGGAACCCACTTTTGCGGAGGCCACTCCGGTATCACCCATGGCCATGGAGCGGGCATCCTGGGTGGCAAACGGTTGGGCGAACGCGCTACTTGAGAACAATGCTGTGGTGAGAACCAATGTTTGGGGTTTTAACTTCATGATGATTAACCAGTTATGTATCGATCCATTAATAAGTTGGTACCCGATCGGCTGCTAGCCCGGATATTTCACTAAAAGAAGGAGGCGGAACCGTTTAACCCTTATAATGTAGGTGCTTAAGCCAAAAAACAAGGACGGTCCCGCCATGACAGA
>PAPM01000027.1 GCA_002708905.1 Pseudomonadales bacterium
AGCAGCAGATCCTTGTTACCAGAAATTTCATACAGGTAGAGAGTGTCGTTGCCATCACCGCTATTGAAGATAAAGGTATCTACATAGGTATCATAAGATGTGGTTTCCCGCGAAACGGAACCATCGTCGTTTACCGTCAATATATGGTCGGAGAGTTTGTCATCACCTTTGCCACCGACGATGGTGTCTTTGCCACCGCCTGCAATGATAATGTCGTCTTCGGTGCTGCCATTTAGAACTTCGCTTGCATTGGTACCTAATATTGTTGAGTTGACGGACGCGAAGCCTTTATTGTTAACCCAGGAAACGGCTGCCACCGGTTCAGCACTGCCGAACTGGATCTGACCCAACTGATAAGTACTGTTCGAAAACCAGTTGAAAACAGTGACACTGTCAGTCTCTGATAGCTCCATTTTCAGATGATTGCCATCGCGGAGCAGGGAGATGTCATCTTCGGTAATGGAATCGGTAAACAGCAGCAGATCCTTGTTACCAGAAATTTCATACAGGTAGAGAGTGTCGTTGCCATCACCGCTATTGAAGATAAAGGTATCCACATATGTGTCATAAGAAGAGCCTTCTCGTGAAACGGAACCATCTTCGTTTACGGTCAACACATAGTCGGAGAGCTTGTCATCACCTTTGCCGCCGATGATGGTGTCAGCATCACTGCCCCCTGCTATGACGTCCACGTCACCCAATCCATAAATCACATCTTTCGCATTGGTGCCAAGGTAGGTGTCTCTGCCTTCTGTCAACGCCAGACCTAAGCCGATGGCATTACGCAGTTGCGTGAAGCTGTAAACACCAACATTTTCAATTTCGAACTCATCAACTTTATATGCATCGTCGACAAACCAACTGGTAAAGGTAATGGTTTTGTTGCCACCGTTGGTAGTGGCTTGCAGATGCAGGTTGTCGTCATTCTGGAAAATCTCTACATCATTCAAGCCGGTAACATCTTTAACCACTAAACGATCAAAGGGCTCGGAAGCTGCGCTGTTATCCAGGGACTGTGAAGCATCGCTCGCAGCGCTCAGGAACAAAGCAGTCGTGCAAATGCTGGGCAAGGTGATGTTGGTGCCACCAGCCAGGGCCAGATCAAGATCATTGATTTCAGCGCAACTGAGGCTGGGATTACCGGAAACATCCAGGTTCTGCAGATTGGTGAGAGAGCCCAGGTCATTCAACTTACTAATGTTGTTGCCTGAGATATCCAGATCGGTAAGGCTTAACAGGTTGCCTAATGCCGTCACGCTGGCGATGCCGTTTCCAGACAAATCTAATTTCTGCAAAGCGGTTAACGCCTCCAGCAGGCTGATGTCAGCAAGCCCGGTGTTCTCAAGATCCAATTCAGTAAGATTCAATAATGAGTTGATGACAGTGAGGTCTGCAATCGGATTACCGGACACATCCAGTTGCTTCAACGTCAGATTGTTCAACAACTCATTAACGTTGGTGAGCCCGGAATTTTCCAAACTCAGTTGTTGTAATGCCGTGAGCAGGTTAATTTCGTTCAGATCGGACAGGGTGACGCCTGTGCAAGTTAAACCCGTGACGTTACCCAGGTTGCCGGTGTAATCCACCAGGCTTACAGGGCTGCCGCTTTCCGTGAAGGTACATTGGGCTTCGTTGCCCTGCAAAAACGCTGGTAAAGTGGTCAAGGTTGGTTCTGGGTTGCGGGGTGCTTCTTCTCCGCCACCACCTCCGCCGCCGCCACCACAGGCAGTGAGTGATGCGATAAGAATGGCGGAACTGACCGTAGAAAGTTTGCGTGAGGTATCCATTGTGATTACACCTTGTAGAAAACGAAATTCCCTTTACTCGATGGCAACAACATTCAAGTAAAAACCGTTACGTGAACAGAGACAGCAGAGGGGAAAAGATTGTGGGAATAATCAAAACGAACACAGAAAAAAGGTGTGCTGAACCTGCGCAGGTTTCAGCACACTCCATCAGTTTGCGTTACGATTCCTTTAAAATACACTGCAGAATATATTGTGCAGCCAGGCGTCCACTTTGCGCTGCACCGTTCATGAAGCCGTAGTATTCGTCACTGGTGTGTTCGCCGGCGAAGACCAGATTATCTACGGCAAAATATTGCGCTTCTGCCGGGTCATCGGCTTCGATGTATAACCATTCTTCCGCCAGTTCGGTGTACTGACCTGGTTTGAAATTGGTGTAACCGCCGCCGATGTAAGGCATGTTGTGCCACGCGGTACGTAGGAATTTGCCGTTGCTCCCGTGAGACAGGCCGGGAATGACATTGCTGAATTCTTCGATCAACGCCTGCCCTTGCTCCGCTGCCGTTCCGGTGGCTGTCACATCCACTTCGTTCGCTCCGGCAAAGAATGTCAATGCCCCTTCCGGTAATTCCGGCTGGCGTTGGCTGGCATCCCACAGCAAAGAAACGGTTTGATCGCTCCAGGCTTCCACTTGAAATCCGGAATCGCCCAACCATACGCGCTGGCTCATTCCGGCAATGACTTTTTCATTGCGACCCAGATCCACTTCGTGAATGAATCGGTGCAGGGTTTCCGGTAATTCCAATTGCATGTCCACATGACGCAATGCGGTGAAGGGCAAGGCCAATACCACGTAGTCGGCCTCCACATCTCGGCCTTTGTTGAAACCCAGGCGAAACCCCGTTGTGGTTTGCTTGATTTTGGTGAGCGCGCGGTCGGTATGCAGTTGGCCTTCCAGCACGGCGCGCAGTCCATCCACCACCGTCTCGGACCCGCCATTGATGGCGTACATCTCATCACTGGTGCTCAATACTTCCAGATGATCGCCGTCCACCACCGGCAACAGATACAACAGCTGCAAGGCAGAGGAGTCATTCGGTTCAACACCGTATTCCACCCGTACCGCGCCTTCTACCAGATCGCGAATATCGGGGGTGGCGGGAATCTTATCCTGGTGTTGGTCGAGATAGGCCTTTAAAGAAAGATTGTCGAAGATGGGCGCATAGGTATCCCAGTCTTCATCCAGCAATTCCGCATCCAGCATTAACTGCGCGGCCAGGGGTGCCAATGCCGCCGCCATCTCCGCTTCGCTGCGTTTGTAGCCACCAAAGTAATAGGCCACCTCATCCAGGTCAGAGGGTGCTTTGCGATTGGTGAGGCCGATGCCAAAATCATCAATCAGGGCCAGCATGTCATCGTGGTCGCTGTTCACCAGCTCGGCGCCCAGGTCGGTGTACAATCCGTCCCCAAGTGCATTGTGAATAGTGTGCACACGCCCACCTAAACGACGGCGGGCTTCATACACCTTTACTTTCATACCGGCTTGACCCAACTGGTAGGCCGTATTCAAACCGGCGAGGCCGCCGCCGATAATGGCCACCCGCTCGCTTCTGGCCCCCAGGCAGCCAGTCAGTGCGGTGCTGGAGGCCAGGGCCGCGCCACCGATGGCGCTGTTACGCAGAAATGCGCGGCGCCCGGGATTGATCGCTTGAGGGGATCGGCCCTGGGCATTCAGATTTGAATTGCGGGCCTGAATCAGTAGTTTCTTAAAGTGTTTAAAATGGGCACTGTGAGCCATAGTCGATACCGCCTTGGAATATCTAATCGAGTTAGTCTTGACGAAAAATAGACATCCGCTGGTCAAATAAAACCAGTGGAAACCAATCGTAAGGAGCGGCCGTTGAAAGAGCTGAAAGATCGGGATTCCGGGTCTGCCCCGTCCATGCCTGTGGTATCCCGCCGGGTGTTGCTGAAAGGCGGGCTGGGGGCGTCACTCCTGGGCATACTGGGCTGTGAAGCGTCGGGTAACCTCATTACTTCAAATAAGCCGCTACTGGGTTTTACCTCTGTCCCGGTACAGACCGATCCTCATTTTGATCAGGTGGTGGTGGCGCCGGGCTATCAGGCCCGCCCTTTTTTCTCCTGGGGAGACCCGGTGTTGGCGAATGCGCCGCCCTGGCAATCAGATGGCAGTAATAGCTGGCAGGATCAGCTACGGCAGGCCGGGCAGAATCATGACGGTATGCACTTCTTCCCTTTTGCCGATGCGCCGAATGAACACGGCCTGCTGGTAGTGAATCATGAGTATGTGAACCCCACCCTGCATCCCAGTGGTTTTTCCTGGGCGGAAGGCCAGCGGCCGCTGGATGAAGTGCGTAAGGAGCAGGCGGCCCATGGTCTCAGCATTATTGAAATCAGGAAAGATACCCACGGGGACTGGCAAATGGTGCCCGCTTCCAGTTTCAACCGCCGTTTGACCGCGCATACCCCAATGGCCGTCAGTGGCCCTCTCAGCGGACACGCATTAATGCGCACGGAAGCTGATCCCAATGGCACGGAAATTTTGGGCACCCTGAATAATTGTTCCATGGGCGTAACGCCCTGGGGTACCTACCTGATGTGTGAGGAAAACTGGCACAATTATTTTTACAACGCTGATGCGAAGGATCATCAGGCCCGCCCGGCCCACTGGCGCAATGGTGTTCCCACCGTTGGCAGAAAAACCTATCAGGGTTGGGAAACCGTAGACCCCCGTTTTGATGCCACGCCTCACCCTGAGCGGCCCAATTCCGGTTACGTCAATGAACCCAACCGCTTTGGCTGGGTGGTGGAAGTGGATCCGTTTGATCCAAAGAGTACGCCGGTCAAACGTACGGCGCTCGGTCGCTTCTGTCGGGAATGTGCCACTGTTTCCCTAGGCGACAACGGGGTGATGGCGGTGTATTCCGGGGATGACGCCCGGGGTGAGTACATCTACAAGTTTGTCCCGGCGCGAGCCTATGTTGCTGATCGGAAGGAACACAATCCTGACCTGCTGGATCAAGGTACTCTCTACGTGGCCAGATTAGATGAAGACGGTACCGGGGAGTGGAAAGCCCTGGTATGGGGGCAGAACGGCCTCACAGCGGAAAACGGTTTTAGCGATCAGGCATTCGTGCTGGTGAACACGCGGTTAGCAGCGGATCAGGTGGGGGCCACGCCCATGGACCGGCCGGAATGGGTGGCCATCCATCCGGAGAACCGGGATGTGTATGTGTCTCTCACCAACAACCGGGATCGCGGCAGTAAACAGCCACTGCATCCCGCCAATCCCCGGGCCCACAACCTTCACGGCCAGATCCTGAAACTGCAGGAACAGGATGGGAATCCGGGTGCAACGACCTTCCGCTGGGAACTGTTCCTGCTGGCGGGTGAGGCGGATTCCGAACAGCAGAACCTGACGGGCAATATCAATGGGGATGTGTTTTCCTCCCCCGATGGACTGGCCTTTGATGGCGATGGCCGGTTGTGGATCGAAACCGACTACGACGATGACGAGCCCCATAATGCCGCCATGGGTTGTAACCAATTACTGTGCGCCGATCCAATCAGCCGTGAAGTGCGGCGTTTTCTGGTGGGCCCGCGGGGCTGTGAAATCACCGGTATCACTTTCACCCCGGACCAGCGATCCATGTGGATCAACATCCAGCATCCCGGCATCAGTTATCCTGCCAGCGATGGTACGACCCGGCCCCGCTCCACCACTGTACTGATCACCAAGGACGATGGCGGTGTGATCGGGACTTAGGCGCATGGGGGCGCATGAGGAAACAGGCACCTGACCAATTCGCTCACCTCGACAGTAACAATGACCAATTGGCCGCACCCGGCAAATTGTATACAATCTTTTCCTTTTTTTGAGGGAAGTACAGATGACTACAGAGACCCTGTTGAGCCGGGAAGATCGCGAACTGTTCCGTGATACCTTTCGTAAGTTCCTGAAAAATGAAGTAGAGCCCCATTATGCCCAATGGGAGAAGGATGAGATTTTTCCCCGTGAGCTGTGGCACAAACTGGGTCAGAACGGTTTCCTGGCAGTGGACGTGCCGGAAGAATACGGCGGTTACGGGGCCGATTTTGGCCTGTCTGCCATCATCATCGAAGAGTTTGCCCGCCATAACTTTATGGCCCTGGCGTCCAGTGTTTCTGTGCACTCTGACATTGTTACTCCGTACATCCTGCATCTGGGTTCCGAGCAGCAGAAGCAGCAGTGGCTGCCGAAGATGGTCAGCGGTGAAGCGGTCGGTGCCATTGCCATGACCGAACCCGGTGCCGGCTCCGACCTGCAGGGTATGCGTACCTCCGCCGTATTGAAAGACGGTCAGTACAGCATCAACGGTCAGAAGACCTTTATCACCAACGGCCAGCATTGCGATGTGATTGTGGTGGCCGCCAAGACCGATCCCAACGCCGGTGCCAAAGGCATCACCCTGTTCACCGTGGACGCTACCCTGCCCGGCTTCGAGCGTGGTCGCAATCTGGAGAAGATGGGGCTGCACTGCGGCGATACTTCCGAACTGTTCTTTGACAATGTCACCGTGCCGGAAGCGGAAATTCTCGGTGGTCTGGGTAAAGGTTTCGCCAACCTGATGAACGAGCTGCCCCGGGAACGTTTGATCCTGGCCATCAGTGCCATCATGGCCTGTGAAGGCATGATCGACTCCACGGTGGAATACGTGAACGAGCGTAAAGCCTTCGGCATGGCGGTGTCCCAGTTCCAGAACACCCGCTTCAAGCTGGCAGACCTGAAAACCCAGGTGGAAGTGAACAAAGCCTACATCCAGCAGTGCATTGGTAAATACGAACAGGGGGAGTTGTCGGCGGTGGAAGCATCCATGGCCAAATTGTCCACCACCGAACTGCAATCCAAAGTGGCGGATGAATGTCTGCAGCTGTTCGGCGGTTACGGTTACATGATGGAATACGGCATTTCCCGTGCCTACATGGATGCCCGCATCCAGCGCATTTACGGTGGTACCTCCGAGATCATGAAGGAAATTATCGCCCGTTCCTTGGTTGGAAAATAAAGTTGGAAAATAAGGTAGGGAAATAAAGGATACGCCCATGACGGAAGTCCTGAAGTCCACCCGTTCCCTGAACGTCACCGAAGCCCTGCGGGAATTATTGCTGCAGGGTGAATTCGATCCCGGCACCCGTTTGCAGGAAACCTGGTTGGCCGAGCGCATGCAGGTTTCCCGCACGCCGATTCGGGAAGCGTTACGGGTTTTAGCCAAGGATGGCCTGTTGGAATACGCGCCGAACCGGGGCTACTCGGTGCGGCACTTTTCCCTGGATGATATTGTCAGTGCATTTCGGGTGCGCTCGGTATTGGAAGGTTTGGGTTGCCGCCTGATTGCGGAACGGGGCATGTCGGATGAATTAACCAATACCCTGCAAGCCACTCTGCAAACCGGTGAAAATCTGCTGCAAAGCGGCCAACTGGAGCGGGGGGAATTTGATGAATGGCGGGAGATGAATAAAGCTTTCCACCTGGCCATTTTATTGGAGACCCACAATGAATTACTGGTGCGGTTTGCCAAACAGTCCCGCAATATCCCCATTGTGTTTAACGGTTCGTTTCGCTGGTACAGCCTGCGGGAGTTCCATCGTGCCCACGATCACCATCAGGTGATCTTTGATGCCATGAAAAACCAACAACCGGAACGGGCGGATTTTATGATGCAGGAACATGTTATGCACGCCGCCCTGATTCTGAAGAAAAATTACAAAGATTGAATGCTACGAGCCTGAATATTAAAGGAGAGGAAAGATTATGAGTTCGTTATTTACCGTTGCAGGTCGCATTGCCCTGGTCACCGGTGGCACCAGCGGCATCGGCTACATGATTGCCCAGGGTCTGGTAAAGAATGGCGCCAAAGTGTATGTCGCTTCCCGCAAGGCGGAAGCCTGCGCCAAAACCGCTGAGGAATTATCAGAATTTGGTACCTGCATTGGTATTCCCGCAGACCTGTCCTCAGAACAGGGTTGCCTGGATTTGGTGAATGAAATCCAGAGTAAAGAAGGCAAGCTCAATATTCTGGTGAACAATGCCGGTGTTACCTGGGGTGCACCGCTGGAACAGTACCCTGGCGACGCTTGGGATAAAATCCAGAATCTGAATGTAAAGTCTGCTTTTGTCATGACACAAAAGTGTTTGCCCATGCTGGAAGCAGCCGCCACCGCGGACGATCCGGCACGGGTCATCAACATTACTTCGGTAGCGGGACAGATGTACGGCAGCATGCAGGCGTATGCTTACGGCCCCAGCAAGGCGGCGCTGAATCATCTCACCAAGATTCTGGCGGGCGAAATGGCCTCCCGTAATATTACGGTGAATGCCATTGCCCCCGGTGTGTTCCCCAGCCGGATGACCACCTTCGTGTTGAAAGATGAGGAGATGGCTGAGCAACAGCGCCGGGCCGTGCCCATGGGACGGTTGGGTGAACCCCGCGATATGGAAGGCCTGGCTGTGTTCCTGTCTTCACCGGCGGGAGCCTATATCACCGGTGCGGTGATCTGCCTGGATGGCGGCACTTCGGTGAAATCCCCGGATATCATCTAGCTCGAACCCAACATTTCGTGGTTCCGTGTTCAGTTTTTTGTGGCTGAGCACGGTGCCCCTGTGAAGCCGGTCACGTTGTATTTCACACTCCCCGAAAAAAGTCCTCTTTTATTGAGCTGGATCGGTATTCGCGCTTTCTGCAGTGGAGCGCCTCTGCCTGCAAACTATATTGGAATTAACGAAACCGTAGTCGCAAGGAGGCAATAACGATGAGCTTGCAGTGGTCTTCTGAATTAGAAATTGGTATCCCCGTAATCGACAGCCAACACCAGCGCATTGTGGAATACATTGCCAAGGTGGAAATGGCGCACCAACATCACAGTCAGGAAGAATTGTTGGAAGTGCTGGATGAGCTGGTGGATTACACCCTTTCCCACTTCGCGTTTGAAGAATCCCTGATGGAAGAAGCAGGTTATCCCTTTATCAAGGCCCATCAAAAAGTGCATGCCCTGTTCACCCGTCGCGTGGACAGCTACCACCAACAGGCCAAGGCCGGAGCGGATATCACGGATGAGTTGACCCACACGCTGAAAGCCTGGTTGGTGAATCACATCAAACACGACGACCGTGATTACGGAGATGTGGTGAAAGCCAATATGGAAGAAGCCACCAAGCGGGTTAAATCCCGCAAAGCCGGCTGGATGTCCCGTTTGTTCGGCTAATCGGGAGGTGTCCCATGCCACATTTTGTCTGGTCCAGTGAGTACGAACTGGGTATTCCTGTCATTGATGCCCAGCACAAGCGGATCATCGAGTACATCAATCGGATTGATGATGTGCTGAGTAATGACACCAGTCAGGAAGCGATGAACGCTATCCTCACCAATCTGGTGGATTACACCTTTTCGCACCTTGCATTTGAGGAAGCGATGCTGGAAGAAATCGGCTATGAGGACTTCCATGGCCATCAGCTTACCCACAAGACCTTTACCCGATTGATCGAAAACCTGTGCCATCGGGCACGTCAGGGTGAACCAGTGGCGGCAGAGCTGGCGGCGTTTCTGCGCAACTGGTTGCTTACCCATATCATGTCGGAGGACGCCAGGTACGTGGAGGCAGTGCATGAATATCTGTTGGGTAATGAAGCCGGTCGGCGTCGTTACTGGTTGCACAAAACGGTCACGCGTTACTTTCAATAAGGATGATGAGCGAATTCTGCTGAGCGTCCGGGTTTTCCGTTGCCTGGTGCGCGCACTTCACTGTAATCTTTTGGTATTTGCTATGCTGAATAGGATTGATGGTGATAATCGCGCAGGACAATGGCTTCATGGCGCCACGATGGAAAATCCGGGCTTCTGGTGTTGTATTGATAGCGGGCTTCCTCTGTTCAGGCACTGCTAACGCCTATACCAATGACGAATTATTCTCACTTTCACTTTCCGAACTAATGGCGGTCCCGGTCACCGGCGCCACCTTGCAGCCGGAAACCCTGAGCAGCGTGCCGGCTTCAGTGACCGTCTTTGAACGCAGTCAGATCCAGCGCTACGGTTTCCGCACTCTCACCGATCTGCTCAGCTATGTAGCGGGTTATCAGGTACAACGTTCCGATACCAGTGGTTATCACCAGTCCGTATCCAGCCGTAGTTTGAAGGCCAATGGGAATGGTCGTGAGCTATTGGTGTTGGTGGACGGTCAGCGTCTTAACAGCGACTGGACCGGGGGAGCCAATGGCCAGATTTCCCATTTTTCCCTCGCCAACGTCAAACGGGTGGAAGTCATCAAAGGGCCCGGCTCCGCCATATATGGCTCCAACGCCTATGCGGGTGTTGTCAACATCATTACTGAGATGGGCAACGAAGCCACGGTGGGTGTCGGCAGCGGAGGCGCGCTGCTGGCCCAGACGCAACTGAATCAACAGCTGGGCCCATTGAGCCTGGCCGGGTTTGTATCATTGCAAACCCGGGATGGAGATCGTTACCAGGTACAGGATCCACTCACCCTGGCGTCGGTAGCGGTCAATGACCCGCATGATGCGGAGCAGGTTTATCTCAAAGCAGGTTTGGGTGATTTCGAAGTCATCGCCAGTCACCAGAAGAATGAAGCCGAAGATTTTTATGCCCTGGGCTTTGTGTCCGGGGCGGCGAATCAGCTTGAAGTGGCCCAGCAGTTCCTCCGGCTGAAGTATGAAACCAGCCTTGGTGACCGATTGCAGTTAACCACGCAGGCCTTTGTCTCCCGTTACCGGTTCGATGTGGCAGGCAGAATTTCCCCGGAACCTTTCGAAACCCTGATCGAGGGAACCATTGAAGAAGAAGACAGAGGTATCGAAGCGCAATTGAGTTACAGCGGAGAGCATCAGCAGCAAGTGCTGCTTGGCTTGGAATACCGCACTCCGGAATTAACCGACACGGATGCGTTTACCCAGGGATTTGATAACCAGTATCTACCCCAGGGGCCGCTCAATGGTCGCGTTATTAAAGGCGCATTTGTCCAGTACCAGGATACCCTGTGGCAGGAACTGGAATACGTTGTGGGGGCACGTTACGACAGTTACAGCAATTTTGGCTCCCACTCCAGTCCCCGTATGGGCTTGAATTGGAATGTGAACAGCCAGCATGTGCTTAAACTCCTTTATGGAGAGTCGTTTCGCGCGCCCAGCCGCAGTGAAACCGATATTCTCAACAGCAGTGCCATTATGGCGAATCCGGATCTGGAGCCTGAAGTGTTCAGCAACGTGGACCTGATCTGGCAGTTCAGCAGTGACGTAACCTACCTGTCTGCCGGCCTGTTCTACAATGAAATCGACGATGCTGTACGAGCCTCGCAGACCACGCCATCGATGCCATTGAATGAAGGCAGCGGACACTCCCACGGTTTTGAACTGGAATGGTTACAGGCTTTTGCAGAGCACTGGCAGATCCGGGCCAATCTGATGAAGTTGCTGGACTATGAAACGGAGTTTTATACCGATTCAGACTTGGCTGCGGGATTGATTCTGAGCTATGAAGCCGGTGATTACAGCGTTTCTCTCCTCTCCCGTTATCAGGCAGAGCGATGGGATCCCAACAGTTCTGCTGCCGGCGGGTCTGAACTGGACTCAAGCTGGCGGTGGGATCTGGCCGGACGTTATTCAGTGACATCCAATCTGGATGTGGAATTGAATCTTTACAACTTGCTTGATAGTGATGATTACGGCATGGCCTACAATGCCGCCGTGATTGGCGGTGTGGAAGAACCGGGTTTAAGGGCGCTGGTGAGCATTACCTGGAAAATGGATCATTGATCTTTATCCGGCGGATCAACCGGCATCCTGGGTAGCGTCGTGATTGTGGTTCTTATCCTCGTACATGCGTTCGTCCACCATGGACACCATGCGGTCAATACCGGTAAGCTCTTCCACTGAAAACAGACGATAACCAATACTTACACTGGGTTTTACGGCCTGCAGTTCTCCCGTGCTCAGGTTCTTCAATTCGGCGCGTATGCGGGCCGCCATTTTCGGTAGTGCTTTGGCATCGCCGGGCATCATAACCACCACAAATTCGTCACCGCCAATGCGACCGGCCACATCACTGTCGCGCAGCACATTGTGAATGGCGGACGCCAATGCCGAGATGGCTTTGTCCCCCAGGCGATGCCCGTACTGATCGTTGATATGTTTAAGCCGATCCAGGTCCAGATACATCACGCCGACACTTTGCTTCAAACGTTGCGCCAGACGCACATGCTTTTCCGCTTGCATGAAAAAGCCGCGGCGGTTCAATAAGCGAGTCAGTTCATCTTTGGTGGACAACTCCAGCAGTTGCAGGAACTGGCTGTTTAACAGCAGATCACCTTCCACCAGATCACGGAACTGCCATAACAATTCCTGGTAGGTGCGGTTGTAATGAGTGACCGCAAAATCCAAAACGCAAATGGTGCCGAAGCAGGCACCGTCCGGCCAGTAAATGGGGACTCCCAAAAAGGAATTGATGCGATGGGACTGCACCACCGGGTTATCCTGCCATTCCGGCATGGTAGTGGCGTGGTTTACATACAGCGGTCCGGCGTTTTTGATCACTTCGGCACTGAACAGCTTGGCATCCTTGGCGAAGCTGTCACCGGAGTGGTAAGGGGTATTTGCATTTTTGTTGCCGATGACGACCTGGTAGCCGTGGGATGTGGACTGGATGATGTAAACCGCAGGCGCTTCATACAGCTTTGCCACCAGATCCACAGTGGTCTGCCACTTTTTCAGGGAAATCATCGGATTCTGTTGTTCAAGAATCCATTCGTCACGATTGAACATAGCCGATGATAATACTTTGTGGGTGTTGCCCTGAGTATAGCCAGTTTTTGCACCGGTATTGGTGCTGTGAACGTAAAACGGGAATAATTCACAAAAGCTGGCTAAGTAACAGACAGAACGACCAATTAAACAACGTAATCAATGGCGCCAGAACATCGGGGTGAACAGTACCAGCAGGGTGAAAATTTCCAGTCGTCCCAACAGCATGGCGAAACACAATATCCATTTCGCCGTATCACTCACATCGCCATAATGCACGGCAACGGTACCGATACCGGGGCCCAGGTTATTAAGGCAGGCCGCGACAGCAGAAAATCCACTAATAAAATCCAGTCCGGTCGCCAGCATCGCCAGGAATAAGACGCAAAAGCTAATCAGGTAGATACCGAAGAATCCCCAGACTGCTTCAATCACCCGGTCCGGCACCGCTTTATTGGAGAGTTTGATGATCATAACGGCATTGGGGTGAATCAGGCGGCGGATCTCCCGCAAGCCTTGCTTGAACATCAGATACACACGAATCGCCTTGATACCACCGCCGGTGGAACCGGCGCAGGCGCCGACAAAACTGCCCATAATCAGGGCGGTAGCCAACAACGGGTGCCAACTGGAGAAATCGGCAACCCCGTAGCCGGTGGTGGTGCCGATGGAGACGGTTTCAAACAGGGCGTGGCGTGCCGCCAGCAACGGATCGGAATATTCACTGGTGAGCAGGAGGCCAATAAACACCAGTACGCTGATACTCAACAATACTGTAATGTAGAAGCGAAACTCCGGGTCTTGGGAATAGGAAAAGATATTACGTCGTCGCCAGGCGAAGAAATGCAGACCGAAGTTAATACCGGCCAACAGCATAAAGACAATGGTAACCAACTCGATGCTGGTACTGTTGTAGTAGCCGATGCTGGCGTCATGGGTGGAAAAGCCGCCGATCGCAACGGTGGAGAAGCTGTGACTGATAGCATCAAACAGCGACATACCGCAGAGCCAGTAAGCCAGCGCGCAGGCCAGGGTCAATGATACATAGATGTACCAGAGCGCCTTGGCCGTTTCAGTAATCCGTGGTGTCAGTTTGTTGTCCTTCACCGGGCCGGGGGCTTCCGCCCGATACAGCTGCATTCCCCCTACCCCCAGCATGGGCAGGATCGCTACCGCCAACACGATGATACCCATGCCCCCCAACCATTGCAGTTGCTGGCGATAGAAGAGGATGGATTTGGGCAGATTATCAATACCGCTGATGACAGTGGCACCGGTGGTGGTTAGACCGGAAATGGATTCGAAGACTGCATCCGCCACATCCATGTCCGGTTGATCCCCCAACATAAACGGGATCGCGCCGAACAAACCGAGTACGGACCAGAACAGGACGACAATCACGAAGCCGTCCCGCACCCGTAAGTCCCCTTTGCGATTCTGCACCGGCAACCAACATAACAAGCCGGCCACCAGAGTAATGGCGAATGCATAGAGAAACTGCCGGGCGCCGCCGTCACCGTAGATCAGTGACACCAATACCGGTAACAACATGGTGCTGCTGTAAACCATTAACAGCAGACCCAGTATGCGGAGGATGACGGCAGGATGCATATCGGTGTTGAATTCTCCGGTTTAAAAGAAAGTGATACCCACCTGGAAGAGGCGTTCCACATCCTGGATACGGCGCTTGTCGATCAGGAACAGCACCACGTGATCATCGGACTCCACCACGATATCGTCATGGGCGATCAGTACCTGGTCCTGGCGCACAATAGCACCGATGGTGGTGCCCTCCGGCAGGTCAATATCGCCGATGGCTTTGCCCACTACCTTTGAGGATTTTTCATCGCCGTGGGCGATGGCTTCAATGGCTTCCGCCGCGCCCCGGCGCAATGAATGCACGTTGGCTACATCGCCCCGCCGTACGTGGGTCAGCAGGCTGCCGATGGTGGCCTGCTGTGGCGAGATGGCAATATCAATATCGCCCCCCTGCACCAGATCCACATAGGCGGGGTTGTTAATCAGTGTCATGACTTTACGGGCGCCCAAACGCTTGGCCAGCATGGAAGACATAATGTTGGCTTCATCGTCGTTGGTGACGGCGATGAAAATATCCGTGTCTTCCACACTTTCTTCCAGCAGCAGATCCTGGTCGGAGGCATTGCCGCGGATGACGATGGTTTTGTTGAGCTTCTCCGCCAGAAATTCACAGCGGCTTTGATTGCGCTCGACGATCTTCACCTGGTAACGGCTTTCCAATGCTTCGCACAGGCGCTCGCCGATGTTACCGCCACCGGCGATGATAATCTTTTTGTAGTTGTGTTCCAGGCCGCGTAGTTCACTCATTACCGCACGGATGTGATTCTTGGCGGCGATGAAAAATACTTCGTCGTCTGCTTCGATAATGGTGGTGCCTTCCGGAATGATGGGGCGATCGCGACGGAAGATGGCCGCCACCCGGGTATCAACCGCCGGCATATGTTGACGCAGATAACGCAGTTCCCGTCCCACCAGGGGGCCGTTGAAATAGGCCTTCACCGCCACCAATTGCAGTTTGCCTTCGGCAAAGTCCAGTACCTGCAGGGCACCGGGATGCTCAATCAGGCGGGTGATGTGATTGGTCACCACCTGTTCGGGGGAAATTATAACGTCGATGGGAAAAGCTTCGTTGCCGAACAGGCCTTTGCTCTTGGCCAGGTAACTGGCAGCTCGCACCCGGGCGATTTTGGTGGGGGTGCGGTGCAGGGAATAGGCCACCTGACAGGCCACCATATTGATTTCATCGCTGTTGGTGACGGCAATCAGCATGTCGGCGTCGTCGGCACCGGCCTGACGCAGTACGCTGGGGAATGAGGCCATGCCGTTTACCGTACGAATATCATAACGATCCTGCAGTTCATGTAACCGTTCGGAATCGGTGTCCACTACGGTGATGTCGTTGTGCTCGCTGGCCAGATTGGCGGCCAGGGTGCCACCCACTTGTCCTGCCCCAAGAATAATGATCTTCATGCTGCTCTTTCGCTGTTTTGGTTAGGTTTCACGGCAACGGTCACATCCTATCACGTTCGGGATGGCGGCATCAGTCTGCTTGTGTGACCTCATGTTGCAGCCTGGCCATTGTAGATTCTGGCGTAGTAAAAACCATCGTGACCCTGCCGGGTGGGGAACAACTGACGCCCGGCTTCGCACGCCTCACCCCAGTGCGCTGCAATGACGGATTCGCTGGCTTTGGGTTGATGTTTCAGGAACTGGTTTATAACCCGGCTGTTTTCCTGAGGCAGGATGGAACAGGTGGCATAGAGCAGTGTGCCGCCCGGCTTAAGCAGGGAGAAGGCAATCTGCAGCAGGCGCTGCTGGGTATCCGCCAGTTTGCCGATGTCGGCGCGCTTGCGCAGCCACTTGATATCCGGGTGGCGGCGGATCACACCGGTGGCGGAACAAGGCGCATCCAGCAGAATACGGTCAAACGCTTCCCCCGGGTGGTCGAGGGCATATTGCTCCAGGCTGGCGTGACAGAGGGTGGCCGAGAGCTGCAGCCGGTCCAGGTTCTCCTGTACCCGGACCAGTCTTTGCGCATCCATATCCAGAGCCACCACTTCCGCCAGATCCGGCTGCCGTTCCAGCATATGACCGGTTTTACCGCCGGGTGCGGCACAGGCATCCAGAATGCGTTCCCCCGGTTGCGGGTCCAGCAGCAACGCGCTTAGCTGGGCGGCTTCATCCTGCACCGATACCCGACCTTCCGCAAATCCGGGCAGCTCCATGACGTCCCGGGGTTTCTCCAGATAAACAGCCGAGTCGGCCCATTCACCCGCTCGGGCTGCAATATTGCGTTCTTTCAGTTGCGCCAGATATTGTTCACGGGTGCCCTGCTGTTGGTTTACCCGTAAACACATGGGCCCGGGTTCATTATTGGCTTTGAGGATTACTTTGCTCTGCTCCGGCCAGGCGGCCTCCAGCGCGTCCACCAGCCATTTGGGGTGAGCAGTCTGAATGGGGGTGGAATCCGGCAGACTGGATTCCAGCATGGCTTTATCCCGTTGCGCGGTACGCAGCATGCCGTTGATGACTTTTACCGCCCAGTCTTTATCCAGTTGGCGGCAGGCCTCCACCGTTTCAGAGATGGCCGCATGATCAGGAATGCGCAGGTAGAACATCTGGTACAGGCCCACCAACAACAGAGCGTGGAGTTCCGCATCCTTGGGCTTGAAGGGCTGGCGCATCAGCGGCGTTGCCAGTTTGTCCAGCCGGTTGTACCAGCGGCAGACCCCAAAGCACAGCTCCTGCAGTAGCCCCTGGTCTTTTTCGTCAGCGGGGACCTGGGGCAGCAGCTCCGACAGGGAGCGGGGCAAGTGGTTCTGCCGGTTCAGGGGCAGAACCTGTTCCAGCAACAGGGCAGCGCGGGCGCGGGTATTAAGCGCCCTGGTTTTCAGGGATGGGGCGCTCAAATGAAACGGGCTCCCACCGGAAACCAATCCGCCTTGGCGTTGAGAATATCCGCCACTGGCAATCGCTTGGCACCGGGTAACTGCAGTTCCAGCAATCGCAAAACGCCGCTGCCGGTGGCAACGTCCAGGCTGTCTTTATTCACTGCGATCAGGGTGCCGGGCTCTGCATTCACATTTTGCAGCAGGGCCTGGGTTTGCCAGACGCGCAGGACGTTGCCGTTCAATTCGGTGTGAGCCACCGGCCAGGGGTTGAAGGCACGCACCAGATTATTCAGTTCCAAAGCGGACCGGTTCCAATCCAGCTTGCCTTCTTCTTTACTCAGTTTGTGGGCGTAAGTGGCCAGGCTGTCATTTTGCGGTTCCGGCGTGGTATTGCCAGTGGCGATCTGTTCCAGGGCATCCAGAATGGCTTTGCCGCCGATCTCCGCCAGCCGGTCATGGAGGCTGCCGCCGGTATCCTCGGCGGAAATGGGCGTGAATTCCTTCAGCAGCATGTCGCCGGTATCCAGACCCACATCCATCTGCATGATGGTGACGCCGGATTCTGTGTCACCCTCGGCGATGGCGCGCTGAATGGGGGCGGCACCGCGCCAGCGCGGCAGGATAGAGGCATGTACATTGATGCAACCCAGGCGGGGTGCATCCAATACTGATTTGGGCAGGATCAGTCCATAGGCCACCACCACCATCAGATCGGCATTCAGGGCCGCTAACCGCTCCACGTCTTCGGCCTGCTTGAAATTTAGCGGCTGGTAAACCGGAATATCCTGCTCTTGCGCCAGCGCTTTCACCGGGCTGGGGGTCAGCTTGCGGCCCCGGCCAGCGGGACGGTCCGGTTGGGTATAGCAGGCGATGACATTATGACGGGAGCTGAGGATGGATTGCAGCACGGTGGCGGCGAAGTCCGGGGTGCCGGCAAAAATGATATTCAGGGGGTCACTCAAAGCGGAGATCCTTAACGAAATGCGTTTACCGGACTTTCACCCGGTCTTTCTGCTCTTTGATAAGCTTCTTGCGGATGCGTTCCCGCTTCAGCTTGGAGATATGATCCACGAACAGCTTGCCGTCCAGGTGGTCCAGTTCGTGTTGCACGCACACCGAGAGAATGCCATCGCATTCCATTTCGAAGGGCTCACCGTCCCGGTTAAGGGCTTTAAGCCGGATCTTTTCCGCCCGGGTAACGGTTTCGTAATAACCGGGTACCGACAGGCAGCCTTCATCGAAGTCCTGTTCCCCGGAGATTACTTCAAATTCCGGGTTGATCAGTACCAGAGGCTGATCTTTCTCTTCACTGACATCAATCACCACGATGCGCTGGTGCACATTGACCTGGGTCGCGGCCAGGCCGATACCAGGGGCTTGGTACATGGTTTCCAGCATGTCGTCCGTCAGCTTGCGTATTTTGTCGTCAACTTTTGTGACCGGCTTGGCCTTTGTACGCAGACGAGGGTCAGGAAATTCAAGAATATCCAGTATTGCCATCTTGAGAATGCCACTTTTCTAGTATAACTATAGATATTGTTGCTAAGATTATGATCATACAGGATTTGCTGTGTTGGTTTTTGCCAAACTTGTCTAAACTGTTAGTCAGATTGCGTAAAACACAACACCGTAAAACCGGTCTATAGTGAAATGTAGGCTGATTCCAGAGTGCTGGTGTTTTGCCGTTTCCCATATGCCAAATTTGCCTGATAGGTCAGGCACCGATAATGATAAAGGGATTCTCACCATGATGAAATCATTTCTCAGGCTGGCAGCTGGCTGTTTGCTGGGCATCGCCATGCAGGTCTCCGCGGTCGAACTGAAGCCCGGTCACCCTGATGTGTATCCGGTGAAGGAAGGCGACACCCTGTGGGACATCTCCAATGCCTTTCTGAGTGATCCCTGGTTATGGCCTGAATTGTGGCACGTAAACCCCCAGATCAATAACCCGCACCTTATCTATCCCGGCGATCTGATCAAGCTGGTGTACGTGAATGGCAAGCCCGGCCTGACGGTGGAGCGTGGTCCCATGGTGTTCAAGAAAGGCGACACCGTAAAGTTGTCCCCCCAGGTGCGTTCTGAGCCGCTGCAGTCCGTTATTCCTGCTATTCCGCTGGAGCATATCCAAAGCTTTTTGAAGAATAACCGGGTGATGACCGAGGAGGAGATCGATGCATCCCCCTACATTCTGGCGGGTGATGAAGACCACATCGTAATGGGCTTGGGGGACTATATGTATGCCCGTCACCAGCCCGGCTGGGAAGATGCCCATCAGGCCTACGGTGTATATCGTAAGGGCCCTCCCTACATTGATCCTGAAACCAAGGAGTTGTTGGGTTTCGCAGCGTTGGACCTGGGGTTGGCCCGGTTTGAAAGCAGCGAAGACGAAGTGGCCCGCTTCAAGATCACCAGTTCCAATGAGGATATTCGCCCTAATGACCGCCTGATTCCCACCGAAGAGCGCAAGGTGGATTCTATCTTCTACCCCAAATCCCCGGAAATGGAAGTGAAAGGCGAAATCCTCCATGTCTTCAGCGGCGTGCGTAATGTAAGTCAGTACGACGTCGTGGTGTTGAACCTGGGCGATCGTGATGGGATGACCGTCGGTGATGTGCTGGCCGTTCACACCAGAGGCTCGATCGTCAAGGATCGGATTACCAAAGAACTGGTGAAACTGCCTGATGAGCGTCGCGGCATCCTGATGGTGTTCCGTACCTTCGACAAGGTGAGCTATGGCTTGATCCTGCGGGCGGAAGCACCGCTGCAGGTTGGGGATATGGTTAAAAACCCCAGCTGATACCTGCTCTCGTTTTAGCCATGAACCCGCCTGCCGGCGGGTTTTTGCGTTAATGGGCGGGTATTTACCGGCGTGGATATAACCAATCCGGTTAGTTTTTTCGCGCGGAGCAGGCAAGCTTGTCTATACTTTGGTAAGACTCTTTAATCTTCGTTTAAACTCATGCCGAAACCGTCTGCGTCCAGTGTGCACAGCTTGTCCAGACAGCTCACGGAAGCATACGTGGCGCTGTCCAAGGCAGAGGTTGTATGGCAGTCCAGCCTGATACAGTCTCTGCGCCATATCACCCAGACCTGTGCCAATGTAATGGGTGTTGAGCGTGCCAGCGTTTGGCAGACTTCCATTGATATGACCTATATGGAATGTCTGTGTCAGTATCGCGAGGAGACCAACAGCTTCGAGCAAGGTGCAATAATTGAGGCTGGTTCCTTTCCCCGTTACTTTGCCGCTTTGGCCTTTGAACGGGTTATCAACGCCAGTGATGCGGTGAACGACCCCCGCACCCGAGAGTTTACGGAGCCTTATCTCAACCCACACAATATCAAATCCATGCTGGACGGCACGTTGCGGGGTGAAGGGCAGATCAAGGGCGTATTGTGCCTGGAGCAGGTTGGGCAACGACGCCTGTGGACTGACGATGAGCAGATCTTCGTCGGCTCGGTGGCGGATCTGGTATCCCAGGTCCTGTTGTTCAATTCTTTCCGGGATCGGGAAACCCGCTTTCGGGCTTTGTTTGAAAGCTCCGGCGATGCGGTTTTTGTTCTCAGGGGGCCCTCCATAATTGAATGCAACCCGGCTGCCTTGAGAATGTTCCGGGCGCAGCGGGAGCAATTAATCGGGGTTAAACCGTCCGACCTGTCGCCTGAAACCCAGCCCGACGGCGTGAGTTCCGCCAGTAAAGCTGCGGATTTTGTTACCCGTGCCTTGTCGGGTGAGAATCAGTTTTTTGAGTGGACCCACCGACGTTTCGATAACACGCTGTTCGCTGCGGAAGTGAGTTTGACTTCGGTGATTCTGGATGGCGTGAACTGCATCATGGGATCGGTGCGCGATGTCAGTGACCGCAAACAGGCGGAAGATGCCCTGATCCAATCCCAGCGGCAGCTGGCCTACCGCACCTCCCATGACAGCCTCACGGAACTGCCCAACCGGGATTCCCTGCATCAGAATGCGGCCCGCCTGCTGGCTCAGGCCAAGAAGCAGGGCAAGCAACTGGCGGTGATTCTGTTGGACCTGAACCGGTTCAAGGATGTAAACGATACCCTGGGTCATCGCATTGGCGATTTCATCCTGCAACAGGTGGCGCGGCGATTGTCTGTACTGGAACAGGACGGAAATCTCGAAGTCTTTCGCCTGGGAGGTGACGAGTTTGCGTTGCTGCAGTCCGGAGTGTCGCGCCTGGATACGGTCATCAAGCGGGTGGACCAGATCGTAAATGCGTTGAGTAAACCACTGGAGGTGGAGGGCATGTCCCTGGAAATGGGCGCCAGTGTCGGTGTGGCCCTGTACCCTGTGCACGGTGACAACAGTCATGCATTGCTGCGCTGTGCCGACGTGGCGATGTACCAGGCCAAGACCCATGGTGAGCGCTATCAGATTTACGACACCCACATGGATGCCAACAGTACACGCCGCCTTACCATCCTCGCCGACCTGGGGGTGGCGATTCGGGAGAACCAGCTGCAGCTGCATTATCAACCCCGCATTGACATTGAGACCGGCGCCTGCAACGGCTGCGAAGCGCTGTTGCGCTGGCAGCATCCTGAACAGGGGATGGTGCCGCCGGGAGATTTTATTCCGTTGGCGGAAATGACCGAAATCATTCATCCGCTCAGTCTTTGGGTAATCCGGGCTGCCCTGCAGCAAATCCGCTGTTGGCTCGATCGGGGGATCGAAATCTCGGTGGCGGTGAACCTGTCTGCCCGCAACCTGATTGATACCCGTTGCCCCGAACAGATCAAGGCCTTGTTGGTTGAGTTTAATGTTCCCAATCATCTGTTGGAGATAGAGATTACAGAGAGTGCCCTGATCACCGATCCTGAACGGGCGTTGCAGGTGCTGCAGTCTTTCCATGAACTGGGGCTGCACCTGGCCATTGATGATTTCGGTACCGGATATTCTTCCATGAGTTACCTGAAACGCCTGCCGATCCAGACCCTCAAGGTGGACCGTTCCTTCGTCAAAGACATGCTGACGGATGAAGCGGATGCCGTAATCGTGCGCTCCACCATTGGCCTGGCCCACAGCTTCGGCCTGTATGTGGTGGCGGAAGGGGTGGAGGATGAAGAAACCCTCCAGGCCCTGCGCAACCTGCAATGTGAACAGGCTCAGGGTTACCATATCAGTCGGCCGCTTCCCGCCCAGGACTTTGATCTCTGGTACGAGGCCCGCACCAAGGCGCCCCCCGAGCCGGATTTTATTATCTGATTTTTGCCTGACCCCCGTCTTTATACCCATATTCCAGGATTACCGTTGGAGATGGAGTTCCATGCTTGAAGAGTTGCCCTATTGGCTGGCGTTATGGCGGGTGCCCGGTGTAGGCCCCAGCCATTTCCGGTTAATTGCCGATCGCTATCCCTGCATGATGAGTTTCTTTGACCAGTCCTCATCCGAGTTGGAAAAGATTGGTTTCAGCCAACGGCAAAGCCAGATGATCAGCGGGTTTCAGCGGGGCACCGAACGTAAACTGCTGGCAGGGGTGACGGCAGACCTGGATTGGCTGGAACAGAGTGAGGACCACCAAATCCTGACCTGGGCCGACGATAATTTCCCCCCCTTGCTGCGGGAAATTCAGGGCTCCCCTCCGCTGCTCTTTGTACGGGGCGATGCGGGTCTGCTTTCATTACCTCAGATCGCCATTGTCGGCAGTCGCCATTCCAGTCGGCAGGGTCGCAAACTGGCCCAGGACTTCGCCGCCAGCTTCTCCTCCAGCGGTTTCGTTACCACCAGTGGACTGGCGTTGGGAATCGATGCCGCTGCCCATTCCGGTGCCATTCTGGGGGGTGGCAAGACCATTGGCGTGTTGGCACATGGCCTGGATGACATCTACCCGGCCCGCAACCGGGCGTTGGGACTGGACGTGGTGGAGCATGGGGCACTGGTGTCAGAGTTCCCCATCGGCGTATCGCCCCGGGCGGAATTCTTTCCCCGCCGCAACCGTATCATCAGCGGCCTCAGCCTGGGGGTACTGGTGGTGGAGGCGGCCCTGAAGAGCGGTTCCCTGATTACGGCGCACGAAGCGGTGGACCAGGGCCGGGAGGTGTTCGCCATTCCCGGCTCCATTAACGATCCCCTGGCCAAGGGGTGTCATGCCCTGATTCGTAATGGTGCCCGACTGGTGGAAACCGCGCAGCAGGTGGTGGACGAGCTGATGCCGTTGTTGGGCTTCCTGCAACAGCAGTTGAGCGTTCCATCCGCAGAACCGGATTCGTCCCTGGAGCAATACGATGGCGCGTCGGTGGAAGGGCGCCTGCTGGCCGCGTTGGAATACGACCCCACCCCGATAGACCAATTGGTGGGCCTGACCGGACTGTGTGTGGCGGATATCAGCTCCGCACTGGTGATGCTGGAGATTGACGGCATCGTGCAACAGCAACAGGGCGGGTACTGTCGAATCTGACTTGCATCCGATAATCACCTGCGTTAGTGTCGCGCCTCCGTTGTATGCCTTACTCTGATCCCAAGATTCGAGGTGTGACCATGTCCCAGCCATTTGTAGCTATTCTGATGGGTTCTGACACTGATCTGCCCCAGGTTGAACCCACTTTGGATGCCTTGGCCAAGTTGAAAGTGGCCTATGAAGTGAAAGTGACATCGGCACACCTTACCCCGGAACTCACCCACGGCTATGTGAAAGAAGCGGATAAGCGTAACTGTTCTGTGTTCATCTGCGCTGCCGCTATGGCGGCACACCTGGCCGGTGCTGTGGCCGCCTCCACTACCAAGCCTGTGATTGGTATTCCCATCAACACCTCCCTGAACGGTCTCGACTCCCTGCTCTCCCCGGTTCAGATGCCCGGCGGCGTACCCGTTGCCACCGTGGCTGCCGGCAAGGCGGGTGCCAAAAATGCCGCTTATCTTGCGGCTCAAATGATGTCTTTGGCGGATGCTGACCTGGCTCAGCGCCTGAAAGACGATCGTGCGGCCAATGCCAAAGCGGTCCAGGAAAAAGACGCCGCTTTGCAGGCGCGCCTGGCCCAGCGCTACTGATATGGTGTCTTTGCGGCATCGATTGGGCGCCATCCATGCCTTGGCCCAGGGGGATGTGATCGCTTACCCAACAGAGTCAGTCTACGGCTATGGTTGCGACCCGTTCAATGAAGCGGCTGTCCACCGCTTGCTGCAACTAAAGCAGCGACCCATGCACAAGGGGCTGATCCTGGTGGCGGCGGATCTGCACCAGCTTGAACCGTTACTTTCCACCCTGACCCAAGCTCAGCGAAATCAGTTACAATCCACCTGGCCGGGCCCGGTTACCTGGATTATCCCCGACACGGAGGGCACAATTCCCCACTGGGTCAAAGGGGATTTCGACAGCGTTGCTGTGCGGGTGAGTGCTCATCCTGTGGTGCAGGCGCTCTGTACCGCCTGGGGTGGCCCCATTGTATCCACCAGTGCCAACCGCAGCGGGCAGGAGCCTGCGCGAAGTGAGTACCCACTAAAGATTATGCGGGCCCGTTATGGCGTCGGGGCCGACTACATACTTCCTGGCCACACACCCAAACACACCAAGCCCACTGAAATACGGGATTTACAAAGCGGTCGTATCATAAGAGCGGCTTAGAGGGGAATGCATGCAAACCATCGATACTGACACCGTAAAGCAGTACCTGTTGTCACTGCAGGACGATATCTGCCGTCAACTGGCAAAAGAGGAAAGCAGCGGACAGCCCTTCCTGGAAGACAGCTGGGAACGGGAACAGGGGGGCGGTGGCCGTTCCAGGGTGCTGGAAGGGGGGGCCGTGTTTGAGAAGGCCGGGGTCAATTTCTCCCACGTGTTTGGTGATGGCTTACCCAAGTCCGCCACCGCCCACCGGCCCGAACTGGAAGGCCGCAGTTTCCAGGCCATGGGGGTGTCCCTGGTGATTCATCCCCGCAATCCCATGGTGCCTACCTCCCATGCCAACGTGCGCTTCTTTATCGCTGAAAAAGAGGGGGAAGACCCGGTTTGGTGGTTTGGCGGCGGCTTCGACCTGACCCCGTATTACGGCTTTGAGGAAGACTGTGTGCATTGGCACCAGACCGCCAAAGCGGCCTGTGATCCTTTTGGTGAAGAGGTCTATTCCCGTTATAAAAAATGGTGTGACGAGTATTTCTTCCTCAAGCATCGCAATGAAACCCGTGGTGTGGGCGGACTGTTTTTTGATGACTTGAACGAATGGGAGTATGAGAAATGCTTCGCCTTCATGCGCTCGGTGGGAGATGCCTACATCCAGGCCTATTTGCCAATTGTGCAGAAGCGTAAATCCTTGCTCTACACTGAACTGCAGCGTGAGTTTCAACTTTACCGCCGTGGCCGTTATGTTGAATTTAATTTGGTGTATGATCGCGGCACCCTGTTCGGCTTACAAACCGGCGGACGTACAGAGTCCATTTTAATGTCATTGCCCTCATTGGTCAGTTGGAAATACGACTGGCAGCCGGAGCCCGGCTCAGAAGAGGAAAAACTCTACACCCACTTCCTGGGTGCCAGAGACTGGATCTAACGGATTATTGATGACCATGAGTATTGATCGATATGCGGTGATGGGGAATCCCATCAAGCACAGCAAGTCGCCCCAAATTCATAAAGCGTTTGCGGATCAGACCGATCAGCATATGACTTACACCAGCATGTTGGTGGCGGAACCGGAGTTTGAGGATAGCGTGCGCCATTTCTTTGCCGATGGCGGTAAAGGCCTGAACATCACTGTGCCCTTTAAGCTGCGCGCATTTGATCTGGCAGATGAGCTGACGGAGCGGGCGCAACGGGCCAAAGCAGTGAACACGTTATGGCAGAGCTCGGACGGCCGCATTGTGGGTGACAACACTGATGGCGTGGGCATGGTGCGGGATATCATGCATAACCATGACGGTCGCATTGCCGGCAAGAAGATGTTGATTGTGGGCGCCGGTGGTGCCGTACGGGGTGTACTGGCTCCTGTTTTGGCAGAGAATCCTGCATTACTGGTATTAACCAATCGTACCTTCGATAAAGCCTATCATCTGGCGGAAGAATTTCTCGATCTGGGCCGCATTGAAGCAGTCCACATGAATCAATTGAAAGGGCCGTTCGACTGGATCATCAATGGTACCGCCGCCAGCCTGCAGGGAGATGTGCCTGACCTGCCAGAATCCGTGCTGGGGGAACACACCCGCGTATATGACATGATGTACGGCAAAGAGATTACTCCCTTCAATGCTTGGGCGTTGGATAATGGTGCGGAGAAAGCGTTCGACGGTTTGGGTATGCTGGTGGAACAGGCAGCGGAATCGTTTCGCAAATGGCGCGGCGTGATGCCCTCCACCCCCACTGTGATTTCCGATCTGCGGGCCGCCATGTAGTCCGGCTCACAGGATCACGGTCAGTGATCGAAGGGTATCCATTCTACGGACAGGGATGCATTGATGCTGTTGTCCGGTGCGCCCTTCTCGCGGTTGTGATAGGCGGGCATGTAATTTTCCCGATCAAACAGATTGCGCACGGTAAAGTGTGTTTTCAGATCTGCGCTCAACTGCCATGACAGTGTGACATCGGTGCGGAAAAAATCACTGGTTTCCTGGTCAGGCTCCTCACCATATTCCGGTATGGAAGCAGCCTGGCGGTGGTGGTAGCGATTAAATACATAGATATCCGTACTCGCCGACAATTGATAGCCCAGGCCCAGATTCAGCATCCAATCCGGGAAGGCTTCGAAATCGAGGCCGGTGGCTTTATCTCTGCTGATCACATGGGAGGCGCTGGCGTCCAGACGTAAGCGTTCCCATCGCTGTGCGAACTCAAACTCTACGCCCCAGGCTTCATTTTCCAACGTGTTCCGGAATTGGTAGCGCACGTTATTGACCGGGTTTTCCAGTTCCTCGGCGCGGATGGCGTTACGCCAGAGACTGTGGAACAGGGTCAGGGAAGTGAAGGAATAGGCATTGTTGTGTTGCAGCGAGAACTCGATATTATCCAGCGTTTCCGGATCCAGGTCCTCGTTACTGGCCACGGAACTGCTACCGTAAACCTCGAAACTGTTGGGCATGCGAAACGAACGGCTGAACACCAGCTTGGCGACGGTGGTCTGGTTGATGTCATGAATGTAACCCAGGCGTGGGCTGACCTGCAGGTCTTTATCCTGATAATCATCGAACCGGCTGCCGTAGGCGATGGTGGAAGCACCATCAAACCAGCCGGTTTCATAACGGCCATCCAGCATCAGGCTGTGATGGCTCTGTTTGGCATCCTCCTGCGGATTTGAGTTGGTGACCGCGCTACCGCCGAGCGGGATTCGGGTGGTGGTGAACCTGTCGTTCTGCGCGCTATCGTATTCGTAACCGTAGGCCAGGTTGCTGCCGCCACTGAATTGGTGTCGGTTGATCACCTGCACACCCCAATGATGCTCCTCGGTTTCGGTTAATTGCAAAAAGTTCAATGGCGCCGGCCCCATACTGGCGTCCAGGGTTTCCATATCGGCGTAGCGCCAGTAGTAGGTTGTTACGGTTGTGGAAAAATCCTCACTGTACTGATGGTCGAAGCCCAATTTCATCAAACTGAGCTGGGCATCATAGTCCGCCCAATCCCGATCCAGCTGCAGGGCAAAGCCGATTTGACTGGCAATGCCGGGTAGTTGATCGGCATCCAGCTTCATATGATAACCGGACAGGTGATAACGGTTGTTGGAGGCATCAGCGGCGCTGTATTTAATCAGCAGGTTTTGATTTTCCAGGGCATTGCTGCGCACACCCTCCCCAGGTAACCCGGTATAGTAATCGGTATAGGGATACTCCAGGCTTTGGTCACCCAGGTTGCGATAGGCCAGTGCAGTGGTCAGCTGTTGGCGACCATCGCTATAGCGGCTGACCAGTGACGCCGCCTGGTATTGTTCTGAACCCAGTTCGGCGCGGGTGGTAACGCCGGTTTTGCCGTGGTCCACAGTATTCATTGACAGTACGCCGTGAAAGGCGTCCGCTCCATGCAGGGAAGAGCCGGGCCCGCGAATCAGCTCCAGTGACTTCATCACCGACAAATCGTGGCCATCAATCGCCAGCGCACTGGTGCCAAAGCGCAGCAGGTTGATGGGAACGCCATCCAGCAAGGTGGCGACACCGGTATCACTGGAAAAATTAAAGTAACCACGGATGGCAATGACCCGGGAACGGGCTAAGCCCTGGGGAGCCACAGTGGAAGGCAGGGTATTCAGCCATTCGCCGATGTTTCGGGATCCAAGCTCAGACCAACGGTCCTGGTCGCCATGGGAGACGCTGCTGGCACTTTCCAGCAGGGTTTGGTCGAAATAGGAGGTACTGGTGATTTTAACCTGCAGCAGGTCTTCCAATGGCAGTTCGAAAAGATCGTCTGACCCCAAGGCCGCGTTGCAAACCAGCATGGCCACCACGGCGGTGGTTACAGCGGTTGTGCATTGAGCCTTCTCCATAGCGATCTCCTTTCTCTTATCCTTAGAAAGAATAGCACCTGCATTAAAATTAGCCTGTCTGCCAGGATCGTGGATAATGACCGTCAGGAAGTTAACTTAGATAAGGCAGAATAGCATGAGTAACACGGATCAGCAGGCCTTGATTACAGGGTTCAGCCGCAGCTGGACGCTTCTACTGGGATATGACGACCAGACCATAGTGTCCCCGACAGAGCGTCAGGACGGCATGGTGGCGCTGTCATTGGAACAGGTTTTGACAGCCCTCGCCCCATTCAAGCAGTATCTGATGGATAAGCAGGAGGCCTCGGAGCTATTCGGTCGCTTGCGGGGGGACGGTCTGGCGTCGGCATTGGCCACCATAGAACAGGGATTTGGTGATGAACTTTTCTATCCCAACGTGGCCAGCCGGGCTGCTCACCTGCTTTATTTTGTAATCAAGAACCATCCGCTGACCGACGGAAATAAGCGCACCGGCGCTTTTCTGTTTTTATGGTATTTGCATCTCAATCAACATCTATTGGCGCGACCGGTGGACCAGCTGATCAATGATAATACCCTGGTGGCCGTTGCACTGTTGGTGGCAGAGAGCCAGCCGGACCAGAAAGCAATGGTGATCCGGCTGGTGGAGAACTTTATTCTGTTGCGATAAGGCGTTTGTAAATGGGCACGGAGGGTAGCATGCGAATTCTGCTTGTTCTGATGACCACATTATTGTGGAGCTGCGGTAACGGCAGCGATGATGATCCGCCATCGGTGAATGATCCCGGAACGCCGGGGGTGTTGTCCGTCTCCGCCTACTACTATACCGAGCCCACGCCCGGCAATGATCTGGAATTGCTGCAACGTTATCTGGAGGCGCTGCAATTGGTGCAGGATGCAGGAGCAACGGGGCAGTTCCAATCCTATCGCTGGTCGCAGCTGGAACCGGCTGCGGGCAGTTATGACACGCAGAGCCTCACGGATTTCAGTAACACCATGAACAGTGCTGAACAAAATCAGCTTACGCAATTGGTGGGGCTGCAGGTGATCAATACGGTCACCCGGGAAGTGCCGGTGGGTTTGGAAAACACCGAGTGGGATGACCCGGCGATGATTACCGCGCTGGAAAATTTACTGGATCAGTTGATTCCTGCCATGCGGGGGCGGGTTAGCTATCTTTCCATCGGCAATGAAGTGGATGTGTATTTTGCCAATGGTCGTCTGTCGGAATTGAACGCTTATCGGGGTCTGGTCAGCGCTGTTCAAAGCTACCTGAGCACGCGCCTGCCCCAGGTCAAAGTGGGCATTACGGTTACCGCCGGCGGTTGGCAGGGACCACAGGTGCAGAACTGGATTGATTTAACCGCATTCACCGATGTGATCATCACAACTTATTATCCCCTGCAGGCGGATTTCAGTGTGCGTGATGCCAATGTGCCGCAAACTGATTTTCCCGCTTTGCTGTCGCTGGTGAATGATCGTCCCTGGGTGTTCCAGGAAGTGGGTTATCCATCTTCACCGGTGGGAGAAAGCTCTGAAGCCATGCAGGCGGAGTTTGTGCATCAGGTGTTCGCGGCCTGGCGCGATGCCAACGGACGTATTCCATTTCTGAACTGGTTTTTATTGCATGATCTGTCCACTGAACTGGTGGATGAATTCGTGCTGTATTACGGCGTTAACGATGAAAAGTTCCGCGCATATCTGGACAGCTTGGGATTGCGTAATCGGGACAACACCGACAAGGCCGCCTGGGCAGCCTTCAAGCAGGAAGCCGCCGCATTATAGTGACGCTTCTTCATGAACCTGTTGCGGCTGTTCAAAAGCCGATGCATCAGCGCTTTTCAGGGTGGATAATTTTCCATTCCTGCTGCATGTCGATCACCGTCCAGCCTTGGGTTTTGGCAATATCGAGCGCTTTATCCAGTTTGCCAATATGGGAGTCACGGTCATAGGCCGCTTCCCTTTTGGCATCGGTATGATGAACCAGGGCGGCAAAACGGGCACCCTCGCCAGCTGTGGTCCACTGCAACATTTGCATATCACCGTCTGAATTGCCAAATGCCATCAGCGGACGTTGGCCAATAGCTTGGTGAATACCGATGGGTTTGCCCGCCTTATCATTCAGAAACTCCAGTTCTGGTAAGCGAACGATGGCGGGCTTGCCTTGCTTCATCTCAAACTTCGTTTTTATGCGGCTGCCGATGATTTGCTCCGGAGGAATACCATACACGGATTCAGCCCAGGCGCGCATAAACTCTATGCCTCCGCCAGACACAATAAAGGTTTTAAAACCCTGTGCACGGAGATAATTCAGCAGTTCCAACATGGGTTGATAAACCATATCTGTATAGAGTTTGCCGGTCTTCGGATGGCGCGCGGTGGTGATCCATTGCTTCACCAATGCGGTGAATTCAGTATCGCTCATACCCGCGTGGGTGGCGGCCATCATTTCCAGAAGCGCTTCCTCACCACCGGCCAATGCCGTTTTCAGATCTCCCTTCAGCACCGAGGCGAAGGGTTCTTCCGTATTCCACTCCGGATGTTGCGGTGCCAGTGCCTTGATCCGGTCGAAGATGAAGAATGCCTGAAAATAGAGGGGATATTCAGACCAGAGCGTGCCGTCGTTATCAAATACGGCTATACGCTGCGCCGGTGCAACGTAGCTTTTACTGTGTGGGTCGGTGACGTTGCTGACGAACTTGATGATTGCGGACTTACTGCTGCCCTCCTGCCAGGATGGCAGGGGAGCAGCGTAGCTGTTGAACGCAACCAGAGCCAGCAACACTACCAGGGATCGCATCAGCGATGTTGCCTGTGTCATGTTGTTCTCCGGTTAGTGGGTACCCATATTGGAACGCAACTGGGCTTCGATCTTGCTCAGGTTAAAGGAACCGGGTGATTGCGTGGGTGGATAATCTTTCATGGATTGCAGGAACTTTGCAGCCAGCCCCTGGATGGGCACGATTACGTAGGGCCGTGACAGGAACCAGTCGTCGTATACGTTGGCGTTATGCTGCGCTTTTTCAAATGGATCGCGGCGCAAGTTGAACAGCAACGGTACACGCAGCTCGGTGAAGGGTTCGCGCCACACACCAAACGCCTGTCCGCGGTTTTCCAGGAATACCACTTTCCAGTCATCGTAGCGGGCTGCCACAATCTGACCATCGTCGTTCACATACCAGAATTCATGACGCGGAGATTGATCCACTTTGCCACTCAGGTAGTCCACCAGGTCGTAACCATCAAGATGGTTCTTGTATTTGCGACCATTGATCTTGGTGCCTTTCAATAAACGCTTTTTCACGTCTTTGTCACCGGCAATGGAAGCAAAGGTCACCAGCCAGTCTTCATGGGCCACAATACCATTCAGCGTCTTGCCCGCCGGGAAATGATTGGGCCAGCGGACAAAGGCAGGGACGCGATAAGCGCCTTCCCAGTTGGAATTCTTTTCACTGCGGAACGGAGTGGTGCCGGCATCAGGCCAGGTGTTGTAGTGTGGACCGTTATCGGTGGAATACATCACCACGGTATTGTCAGCGATGCCCAGTTCGTCCAGTAATTTCAGGAACTGACCCACGTGCATATCGTGCTCCACCATGCCGTCGGAATACTCGTCTTGACCGGAGAGGCCGCGATGTTCTTTTTTAACATGGGTACGGAAGTGCATGCGGGTGCCATTCCACCATACAAACCAGGGCTTTCCGGCCTTGTGCTGCTCGCGAATAAATTCCATGGCACGCGTGGAAGTTTCGTCGTCGATGGTCTCCATGCGTTTCTTGGTCAAGGGCCCGGTGTCTTCCACTTTCTGGCCACCCTTGCCGTCAGACCAGGAGTGAATGACGCCTCGGGGGCCAAACTGTTCGGCAAATGTCTTGCCATTGGCCAGCTTCATATCGCCGGGATAGTCTTCATTTTCCGGTTCCTCTTCGGCATTTAAGTGGTAGAGGTTACCGAGGAACTCATCAAAACCGTGCATGGTGGGCAAATGCTCATCGCGATCACCTTGATGGTTCTTGCCGAACTGTCCGGTGGAGTAACCCTGACCTTTCAAGACGGTGGCCATGGTGACGTCTTTCTTGTTCCAGCCCTCTTTGGCGCCGGGCAGGCCCACCTTGGTCATGCCGCTGCGTACCGGCACTGAGCCGCCGATGAAGGCTGCGCGTCCTGCGGTACAGCTCTGCTGGGCATAGTAATCGGTGAAGGAAAGGCCTTCGTTGGCGATGCGATCGATGTTGGGTGTCTTGTATCCCATCATGCCGCGGTTGTTGTGGCTGATGTTCCAGGTTCCGATATCGTCGCCCCAAATTACGAGAATGTTTGGCTTCTTGGCAGGTTCAGAAGTGGCAGCGGTACTGATGGTGGTTTGCAGCAGCAGGAAGCTGCAAAGCAGAGTTACCAGCCACGAAGGTTGGCAGGTGCGTTTCGTCGTCATGGACATCCCCTTATGATGGTTTTTCTTCGTTCCGTTAAAGTGTTACGACTCTACTGCTTAACCTAGTGTAATGAATGGAATGTTACGGAACCAACCATTTTGTCCATTATAATTAAGAGCAGTGCATACCCCCTTATGATGGCCGTTAGGCGCAACACCGTTTAGTACAGGAAGATACTATGACCGACGAACTCTCCGATCTCATTGGTGAACTGGTCGATACCACTGAAGAACAGCAGGATCAGGTAATCCGTCAGGTAGTGGCCACCCGTGAACCGGAGGAGGTGGCCTTGCTGCTGGAATCCCTGCCGTTGTCGGTACGCCTGGAGGCCTGGAGCAAGGTGCCGGCCGACGAGAAACTGGAGATTCTGCTCACCATGCGCGGCGATCCACGGGAAACCCTGCTGGATAATATGACCCTGGATGAGCTGGATGCGCTGTTCCAGGGCATGGCAGCGGAAGATCTGGTGGAACTGTCGGAATCCCTGCCCCGCCGCATGGTGGATCGTGCCCTTTGGGTAATGGATGAACAACAACGTCATTACTTCAAGGAAGCCAAAGTCTATCGGGACGATCAGATCGGCCGTTGGGTAAGTCATGAAATGTTGGTATTACCCACCAATGCCAAGGTGCGGGATGGCATGCGGTTGCTGCGGCGTGAGTTGCCGGAGTATGCGGACACTCTGTTTCTGGTGAACCGGGCCGGACATTTTTCGGAGGCCGTGCGCATCGGAAAAATCATTGGTTCGCCGGACCACTTGCCATTAGTGGATTTGTCGGAAGATGTTTTCACCGTATTGGAAGGTCAGGAAGACTCGGTGGACGCTTCCCTGAAAGTCCAGCAATCCAGTTTTACAGCGCTACCGGTTGTAGATGATGGTGGAAAATTGTTGGGCCGTATCGACGTGCACACGGCCGCAGAACTGGTAAACACCTATTACGAAGGTCAGTTGATGGCTGGCGCCGGTATGGATGAAGACGAGGATTTGTTCTCGCCGGTGGTGAAAAGCGCCCGTAATCGCGCACTCTGGTTAGGGATTAATTTGCTCACCGCCTTTTTGGCATCCTGGTTCATCGGTTTGTTTGAAGCTACCCTGCAACAGGTGGTGGCGCTGGCGGTTTTGATGCCGGTGGTGGCCAGTATGGGGGGGATTGCCGGCAGCCAGACCCTGACTTTGATTATCCGCGGTTTGGCCATGGGCCAGGTGACCAGTGCCAACTTGAAAGCATTGGTGAAAAAAGAACTCAGCGTGGGTGGCTTGAATGGAGTGCTGTGGGCCATTGTCATCGGCATTGTGGCCTCCATGTGGTTCGGCAGCCCGGTGATCGGGTTGGTGATCGCCATGGCGATTCTGGTGAACATCGCGGCGGCGGCGTTTTCCGGTGTGGCGATTCCGGTGTTGCTGGACAAGATGAAACTGGATCCGGCGTTGTCCGGTTCGGTGGTGTTGACCACCGTCACGGACATCGTGGGTTTTGTGGCGTTTCTTGGGTTGGGGACGTTGTTGTTGGTGTGATGCAGCAAGACATTAATAGAGTAATAAAATAAACAAAATATCGTCAAATTTGATCGAAAGTTGTAACGACAAGCACTTTCGAATCTCTGTAGTGTAGTACCAAAAGCTGATACATTTGCGCAATAATGTATCAGGTTGACCAAAGGGAATTTTAATACGCTTGATTAATTGGCAAATGAGGTAAAGCCGAAATGATTAATACCATTATAAGTAGAAGTCTTGTTCTTATGACATTGGCCACGGTGGTGGTGCTGGGGGGATGCGGTACAACCTATCCGGTTGCCCGTGGGGCGTATCAGGATAAGTTGGCAAATTGTCCGGATAAACCCAATTGTATTTCCTCCAATGCCGAAGATGAGGATCAGCAGTACGATCCTATTCGCTTTGAAGGGGATCCCAAACAAGCCAAGCAAAAACTGTTGAATGTTATTAACGATTATCCGCGCACCACGATCACCCAGGATAAAGACAATTATCTGCGGGTGGAATTCGAAACGGCGGTGTTTGGTTTTGTAGATGACGTTGAGTTCCTGATTCTGGGTAACCGCATTTTGGTGCGTTCTGCTTCACGTGTGGGTTACAGCGACCTGGGTAAGAATCGCAGTCGTATGGAAGATATTCAGGAACAGTTTGAGCCTTGCTGTAATTAGGACCTGATCTGCAACAAGGATGTTTTCATGCAGAAAAAGTGGATGCTGTATGGCGCCAACGGTTATAGCGGTCGGTTGATTGCGGAGTTGGCGGTACAGCAAGGTGAAAAACCCATCCTGGCCGGTCGTAATGCCAATGCAATACATGCATTGGCGATGAGTTTTAATTATTTTTAAATGATCAGTTCCCTGCTACTCCGTTGCTTAAGCGTTCAGGTTCAAATGCATCCTTGCCTGCCAGCCAGCGTGGGTAGCGCAACCCATACCAACGCTTGATAAACAATATCTTTCTTACGGGTGTTTTCGCGACCACCGCCAACAAGCCAATGGACAACAGGCACCATACTGCGGCAGTTTCATGGGAATCCCGGGTTAACATGGCAGACAACACCACACCGGTCAGTATGTGGTAGATCGTAAATTTCCAGGAGCCGTAGAGAAGCGGCAGCAGGAACACCAGCATGAAATAGGGTTCTTTGAAGAATCCGAATTTTGCCCAGGTGGTATCGAACACCGGTACGTGCCAGGCAATGTGCCAGTCACCGGAAACCGAACATAGTTTGGTGCTGTCCAGCATATGCATGGTGCTGTGGTCAGCCCAGGCAAAAGGATAAATGTCGATAATCATGGCCAGGGCGCCGACGAAGCACATGCCGTAAACCCAGGGGGCGATGCGTTGCTGTACGGTATTCGGCAGGAAGTACATGGAAATCATGTTGGCAAAGAACGGCTGGAAAGCGATATGTAGATACCCCAAGAGGGTGAGTACCTGGTTCGGCGGACTGTCGCAGAGGTCGATCCACCAGTAGGTAAAGCCTTGCAGTAACTCCATCAGGGAGAACCACAACAGGGGCAGGAACAACTCTTTCTTTTCGCCTTGAACGGCGGACACCGCAACCGTAGCGAACCCCATGGTAGCCAACGTAAAGCTGGCCTCTGCACTCCAACACATCCCCAAAATCCCTGTAATTCTTATAAACAACGACTGAGACATATTAATATATATGTCTCAGTCTGAAAAGGGACTAAAAAGGGGGCAGCCTGTGTAAGCGCTGCCCCCGTCCTCTAGGAGTCGAAGTTACCTGATCGTTTACAGGGTCTTCAGGTACTCGATCAGGGCATAGCGTTCCTCATCGGTCAGCACGCTGGTGAACTCGTGACCCTCATTACCATGGCTATACATATGGGTGTTCATGATCTTGCGGTTTTCCATATGTTCGGTGGTGATGATGGGGGGGAAGTCCAGGTTCCAGGTACCGGTGATGTTGCCGTAGACCCATTCCATTAACAGTTGGATCCAGGGAGTGCGGTAGATGTCGCGGGTGCTGCAGTTATAACCCGGAGACACCATGGGCGGCAGGCTTTCACATTGGATGCGATCGTATTTCCAGCCCAGTTTTTCGGCATCGAAGGCTCGCTCCAGATTCGTGTCAAAGCCCATTACCACATTGCCTTCACCCTCGGCACGGGGTGCAGACACCCGGCGCCAGATCGGCCAGCGGTCTTCGGGCTTCAATACTTCCCATACGTTGGGTACGGAACCGTTGTGGAAATACGGAGCCGAAGCCCATACGCCGTACAGAGGTTGCGCCAGATAACCCACTTCGCGATCGCCACGGATTTTCTTCTGGCTCTGCGGACCACAATCGTTTTCCGTATCCTCGGTGGGCGGATAGCCGAAGAAGTTCTTGGCACCGGTGGTGGTCATGCCTTCCGTATTGGTCAGTACCCGGCGCTTGTCGGTGCCTATGATGGAGAGCGGAACCACATAGCCGGCCATGCCTTCCAGTCGTGGATCTGCCAGGAACTCCGGATCGTTTACGTAGCGGGGTGCATAGGCACCGTGGCAGGCAGCACAGGAACCGTTGCCCTCAGGGCGCGGAATCTTGTTGTTGCGTTCCGGTGCCCACAGGTCCAGCTCGTGGAACAACACAGCTCCGGTTTCGGCCAGCTCAGTATCAACCGGCAGCGGATAGCGGGGCGCTTTCATGGTTTCCACCCATTTGTTCATGTCAGGACCGTGTTTGCGCATCCAGTTCTGGCCCTGTTCACCCAGTGGTCCGGCAGTGCCGCCAAACAGGCCGAAGAACGGGGTGTAGAACACCGCGTCCACCCGGGGAGCATCCATGGGGAACAGGCCATCCACAAACTTCAGCGGGCGGTGACCCATGTTCCACCAGTTGGGGGAATCCATACTGCCGGTGGAGCCGGAGGTCAGGATATTAAAGAAACCGCCGATGGTGGGCAGGCCTGCATCCGGGAACAGGAAGGCAATGTTCACCGCACTGGCGTTGTTGGTGCCACGGGTCTGGGTCAGGTTCAGGGGCGTTACACCGGAAGCCAGATAACCCAGGGGCAGCATGTCCCGCAGGAACAGGTTGAGATCGGTGGCACTGGACCCGCCGAACTGGAAGCCCAGGTCCGGAGCGGCGATATCACTGGTGATTTCGCCGCTGTGGCAGCCGTGACAGGTTACCCCGATGCGTCCGCTCCAGCTGCCGTCATCCTTGCGCAGTTGGGTGAACATCTCCGGTAGTTGACCGCTGCCACCGTTGGTTTCGTTCGGATCTTCGCCGGGCAGTGGATAGGGGTTGCGACCCACATCAAAGCCGGAGCCATAGCGGTTGGACACCAACTCGTCGAAATTCTCTGGCCGGCTGCTGAAGCCGCCCCAGATCTTCCACAGGTTGTTGTACTGTGAAGCGGTGAAGGTGGAGATGCCACCCGCTGCCGCCCAATCGTTGTAGCTGGTGCCAGCAAACAGGGCTGCCACCCCTTCACCTCCGGTGTCCATCAGCTTTTCACCGCGGTAAAAATACTCCCGCAGTTCGCCGCAGGTTTCCGCGTGGGCTTCTTCCTGAACCGCTTCCGGATCGGTGTGGCATTCTTTCCAGTAAGCGTTGAAGTGAACAGCTTTGCCATCACTGATGCCGGGTTGTACCAGGGATCGGGGATCCTCAGGCACCGGCGTGTCATCAGGCTTGCCGTAACAATAATCCCATTCCCACAGACCGCCACGAGTACTTCCCAGAAGGGCATCCGGGTCATCATCGTAGACAAAGGAATAGGCGGATTGCGTAGTCGTTAAGAGAGCGCTGCTGAATAGCAGGCAATACAGTGCTTTAGCCAGCATCCTCGCAGATGCGACCGGTTTGACATGATCTAACATGGTTTTAGTTACCCGTTTTGTATTTGTTATTGATACTGCTCGATCCTTGTGCTCTTGAAAGGTAGCAGCAGAAAATGGATACATCAAGACATTATATGATATTTGTCTCAATGCGGGATTGTTATAACCGTTTTTGTCTTGACTTATTGATAAGTAAGTAAATCAAGGCAAATCCTAATCGGCCAAGCGGTGGAAAATGCGTTAGAGTTAACCTTGTAAGGGCGTCACGGTGGCCCCATGTAACCGTACTTGATGAACTTAAAAAGAACTTCTCTTCTCTAGAATTGGAAAACGTTGTCGCTATGAATCCATTGCTTGAACCGAAAGAATTGCCTGATTTCAGCCAGATCAAACCCGAAGACATCGAGCCGGCCCTGTCGCAGATCATTGATGACAATTACCAACTGATTGAAGAGATCGTTGCCCATGTTCAGCAACACGATGTGACCCTGGAGAATTTCCTGCTGCCGTTCGAGGAACTGAACGACAAGCTCGGTAAAATGTGGTCTCCCGTGAGCCACCTGAACAGTGTCACCAATAATGAGGCGTTGCGTAATGCCTACAACGCCTGCCTGCCCAAGCTGTCGGAATACTCCACCAGACTGGGTCAACACAAAGGCCTGTACCAGGCTTATCGCGAGCTCAAGGATTCTTCTGCGTTTGCCGGTTTCACTGTGGCGCAGAAGAAAGTGATCGACAATGCGCTGCGGGATTTTCATTTGTCCGGTATCGATTTGCCTCCGGAAAAACAAAAGCGCTATGGTGAAATCAGCAAGCGAATGTCAGAGCTCACCAGCAAGTTTGCCGAAAATGTATTGGATTGCACCAACGCCTTCAGCAAGCACGTGACGGATGTGAGTGAACTCAGCGGTCTTCCGGAAACCCAATTGCACGGTGCGGAATTGGCGGCCAAGGCCAAACAACAGGATGGCTATCTGCTGACGCTGGACATACCGGTTTACATCGCGGTGATGACCTACTGTGACAACCGGGATCTGCGCCGTGAATTCTACGAAGCCTACAACACCAAGGCGTCGGAAAAAGGCCCCTTTGCCGGGCAATGGGATAACAACCCGTTGATGACGGAAATCCTGGCGCTGCGTCATGAGTTGGCTGAACTGTTGGGCTTTAATAATTACGCAGAACGCTCCATTGCCACCAAGATGACCGAAACCACGGATCAGGTGATGGACTTCCTCTACGACCTGGCGGATAAATCCCTGCCGGTGGCGAAACAGGAATTTGAAGAACTGAAGCAGTTTGCGGCAGAACAATGTGGTCTGAGTGATCTGCAAGCCTGGGATGTGAGTTATGTGAGTGAAAAACTCAAGCAGGAGCGGTATGCCATTTCGCAAGAGGAGCTGCGCCCCTGGTTCCCCCTGGAAAAAGTGTTGAACGGTTTGTTTGAGGTGGCCACTCGATTGTTCGATGTCACCTTCAAACAGGAAACGGATGTCGACCTGTATCATCCGGATGTGCGTTTCTATCGTGTGTACAAAGGTGAGGAAGCCATTGCCGGTTTTTATCTGGACCTGTATGCACGGGCCAACAAGCGGGGCGGTGCCTGGATGGATGTGTGTCGTTCCCGTCGCAGAACCCTGGCCGGTGGCCTGCAGAAACCGATCGCCTACCTGACCTGCAACTTCAATGGTCCGGTGGGTGATAAACCTGCCCTGCTCACCCACAACGAAGTGACCACCCTGTTCCACGAGTTCGGTCATGGTTTGCATCATATGCTGACCCAGGTGGAAGAAGATGCGGTTTCCGGCATTGCCGGTGTGGCCTGGGATGCGGTGGAATTACCCAGCCAGTTCATGGAAAACTGGTGCTGGGAGAAAGATGCCATCCCCCTCATGTCCGGTCATTATCAAACCGGCGAGGCCCTGCCGGATGCCATGCTGGACAAGATGCTGGCGGCCAAGAATTTCCAGTCGGCGATGATGATGGTTCGGCAGCTGGAGTTTTCCATCTTTGATTTCCGTATTCATATGGAATATCAGCCCGGTATGAATGTTCACAGTGTGCTGGAGGACGTGCGCAAGCGGGTAGCGGTAATTGAGCCCCCTGAGTTCAACCGTTTTGAATGCAGCTTCAGCCACATTTTTGCCGGCGGTTATGCCGCGGGGTACTACAGTTATAAATGGGCGGAAGTGTTGTCTGCTGATGCCTTCTCCCGGTTTGAGGAAGAAGGCATTTTCAATGAACAGGCTGGCCGGGATTTCCGGGAATGTATTCTGGAAAAAGGCGGCTCTGAGGAGCCCATGGAGTTGTTCAAGCGTTTCCGTGGCCGTGAGCCGAAGGTGGATGCCCTGTTACGTCACAGTGGGTTGGCCGCATGAAAAAGCGTTTCATCGCGGGGGCCAAGTGCCCCCAATGCGATCAGGAAGACAAGATTTTTGTCTATAAAAAAGATGGGGAGGACGTGGCGGAATGCAACGCCTGTGGATATATCAGCGTGCGACCGAAAGAGGTGGAACCCCTGCCCGAATCGGAACAGCCGGTGGACGGTATCGTAAGAATTATCAAGTAATTCTCTTATTAATTACTGCGTTATTCCTGCCCGCAGTGGCGCTCGCCGCTCCGGTGCAGGCGCAGCATGTCAAAGTGGAACTTCTGGCCGAAACCAATGCTGTGGCACCGGGCGAGTCATTGTGGGTACTGTTGACCTTCCAGCCGGATGAGCGCTGGTATACCAGCTGGAAGAACCCGGGTGACGCCGGGGCGGTTCCCCAACTTTCCTGGCAGCTGCCGCCCGGTTGGAAAGCCGGTGAACCGCAGTTCCCCACGCCCGGCGTTATTCATGTCGGCGAACGTATCAGTTACGGTTACCAGGGCGACAGTGCTTTGTTGGTTGAGCTGGTACCGCCTTTTCTGATTCAGGAAAAGCAGGTGCAGCTGGGCCTCGACGCCAGCTGGGTGGTTTGCTCAGGCTCCTGCGTACGGGGCGAGGCCCATTTTGATTTGTCCCTGCCCGTCGACCGCTTTGCTGCAATTGATCTCAAGTACAAGAAGCTGTTCGCGCAGACCCGTTTCAAATTGCCGCTAACCATGAACATCGAGGGCACCTATCGAGTCGACGGCGAGTACATTGTGGTGGATATGCCGGCCCGCACCCTGCCCCGTAAAGTCTCCTCCATATTTATTGCTCCCGCATTGATTGCACAACCGGCGGACCTGCCTGAATTCAATTACGAAGCAAAACGATTACAGTTTCGTTTGCAGCGGCACACGGATTTTACCGAAGCCCCTGCGCAGATTGAGGTGGTGTTGGAGCTGGCGGGTCAGGGCTGGTCGATACCTGCCAAATTGCAGGCACCGACCGCAGCCAGGTAATCGGTTTAATTGGTTAAAGCTGCTTGGTCACAGTCAGATAATAGACATTGCCGTCAATATCGAACTTGCCGATGGTTTTGTTCAGATTCAGGTCGGCCCGCATATGCCTGATGCTGGCACCGACCCAATAGTTGTTCGGTAGTTTGAACTCAAGTCCGGCCCGGGCATAGCCGCCCACAGTAAAATCCGAATGGTAGTCGTTGGTGTCAATGACAATGGTGCTGCCGCTGTTTGGTTGTATTTCCACTTCATCGACATCATCCACCTTGGTGGTGGCGAATAAAAACAATGGTCCGGCCCCAGCATAAAAGCGCAAATTCTCGTTGGGCTTAAAGCTGCCGTACAAGCCAATGAAGGTTTCAAAAGACCAGAAACTGTTATCGATGCTGATGCGAATGGTGGTGCCATCGCCACCGCTGCTGCCGTAGTAGGAGGTACTGCGGTTGTACCAGGAGAAGAAACCACCACCTTCCCACCCGTAACCAAACACATCATCCTTCCAGATCACCTGTGCAGCGGCGCCCAGATAGGGAATGCTATTCGGCAGTTCGCCTTCAAACACCTCATCGTTGGCTTCGAAGGTCACGTTGTTGTCGTTCAACTTCAAGCTGCCGAACATGACTTGCCCATACATGGGTTCTTTAACGCCTACGGCAACGGCCGAAAAAGAAATGAATAGCGTGAGGGCGGTGAATAGCAGTCTCATAGATGCTCCCGTTGATACAATTTATCCAGGCTCACGGACTGGCCGTTCTCCATTACCCGGCGGGCGTGGTGGCGGCGCAACAGGCGTGGCTCGGCGACACCACAGGAATGGGCGATCACCTCCACTTCGTGTTGCAGGTTGTGGTGATATTGGCAAACCCGCACGGCTTTGTTGGTGGGGTCCAGGCCTTTCTGTAACCTTGGATTGTGGGTGGTGACGCCGGTGGGACAAGTATTTTTATTGCACTGCAGGGCCTGGATGCAACCCAGTGAAAACATAAAACCGCGGGCACTCACTACAAAGTCGGCACCCACACAAATTGCAGTTGCCACTGCACTGGGGGTGATCAGTTTGCCCGAGCAGACAACCCGGATGCGCTCCCGCAAACCATAGGCGATCAGTTTATCCACCAGTATCGGCAGGGATTCCCGAATGGGTAAACCCACATCGTCAATCAGTGACATGGGAGCGGCACCGGTACCGCCGTCGGCACTGTCCAGGGTGACAAAGTCCGGCGCGGAATCAACGCCCCGCTGTTTGATGGCGGTAAACAATTCATCCAGCCATTCCGGCCCACCCAGAACAAACTTGAACCCGGTGGGTTTGCCGGTGGTGTTGCGTACCAGCGCCACCATATCCAGCAGATCCTCTGCACAGGTGATTTCGGGATGGCGGTTGGGGCTGATGGACGCTTCCCCTTCCGGAATGCCGCGAATGGCCGCAATTTCGGCGGATACTTTGGCCGCCGGCAGAATGCCGCCTTTGCCGGGCTTGGCACCCTGGCTTAATTTGATCTCAAACATGCGTACATTGTCGTGGGCCGCAATCGCTTTCAGTTTTTCAGTGCTGAGGTTGCCGTTGGCGTCCCGCACACCATATTTGGCGGTACCGATCTGGAACACGATGTCGCAGCCGCCTTCCAAATGCCAGGGGGACAATCCGCCTTCGCCGGTATTCATCCAGCAACCCGCCATTTTGGCACCACGGGACAAGGCCTGCACGGCGGGTTTGGAAAGCGCACCGTAACTCATACCGGAAATGTTAACGATGGATTTTGCCGTAAAGGGCTTGTCGCAGTCCGGTCCGATCACCACCGGTGCGGTTTCCGCCGCATCCTTTTCCAGGGTGGGGTAAGGTGTGTTCACAAAAATAATCGAGCCGGGTTTGGTCAGGTCCTTGCTGGAGCCGAACGCAACAGTGCTGTCGATGTTCTTGGCCGCCCGGTAAACCCAGGAACGTTGCGCCCGGTTGAACGGCAGCTCCTCCCGGTCCATGGCAAAAAAATACTGGCGAAAGAATTCCCCCACGTGCTCGAACAGATAACGAAAACGCCCGATTACCGGATAGTTGCGGCGAATGGTCTGCTTGGTCTGGTTGCGGTCGACGATGTACATCACCAGCACCACGGCCGCCAGGGTGCCGATGGTAAAAATAAAAAACGCGGCCATCAGTTCCAGTGCAGTGAACAACAGGGCACTGATGCCTTCCGGTAACAGACTGCTCATGGTTATGCATCCTTCCTACGGGCAAAGCTGAAGATGATTAAAAACGCCAGGCTGGCGCAGAGCACAATACTGGGACCGGCGGGAGTATCCGCCTGCCAGGACAAGGCCAGGCCAGCGGCCACGGCGGCCATCCCCACCAGGCTTGCCATCAGGGCCATTTGTTCCGGCGTATTCGCCAGTTTGCGGGCCGCGGCGGCTGGAATAATCAGCATGGCGGTAATCAAAAGGGCGCCCACCACTTTCATGCCGATGGCCACCACACTGGCCAGCAACAACATAAACAACAGGCGAACCCGGCCCACCGGAACACTCTCCGCCTGGGCCAGCTCCTGGTTAACCGCAATATTCAACAGCGGTGTCCAGATAAAGTACAGGGTGACGCCGATCACCAGCACCAATCCAAGCACCCAATACAGGTCGTTGAAGCCGGTGGCCAGCAGGTCGCCGAACAGCAGTCCCAGCAAATCCAGGCGTACGGTTTCCATCAGGCTCACCAGTACCAAACCCAGCGCCAGGGTGCCGTGGGCCATGATCCCCAGCAATGTGTCGCTAGCGATGAAACGTTGCCCCTGCAGCACGGTCAGGGCGAGGGCGATGCAGCTGCTGACGGCGATCACCCCAATGGACAGGTTGAGATCAAACAGAAATCCCAGGGCAATCCCCAGCAGGGCGCTGTGGGCCAGGGTATCGCCGAAATAGGCCATGCGGCTCCACACCACGAAACAGCCCAAAGGTCCGGCAATGGCGGCCAGCAACAACCCCACCAACAACGCAGGCAAAACCAGTTCAATCATGACGGCAGCCTCCTGTTCCATGATGTTCGTGGCCATGGTGTTCGTGGCCGTGCTGCTTGTGGTCATGATCGTCGGCGACGACATGGCCGTGCAAGTCATGATGGTGATCATGGTTGTGGGTATAGACCGCGATGTCTTCCACCTCTTTATTGCTGAACAGGCTGAGGTATTCCGGATGCTGGGATACGGACTCTGCCGTGCCGGAACAGCACACATGTTGATTGAGGCACAGCACCTGATCGGTCTGGGCCATCACGAAATGCAGGTCATGGGACACCATCAGAATGGCAAAGCCCTGTTCATCCCGCAGCTCCGCCAGCAGGTGATAGAGGGCCTGTTGCCCCTGCAGGTCGACGCCCTGGGCCGGTTCATCCAGCACCAGCAGATCCGGTTTACGCAACAGGGCCCGGGCCAGCAATACCCGTTGGAACTCGCCACCGGACAGGCTTTGCACGGCGTTTTTACGCAAGCCCCGGGCACCGACCCGGCGCAGTACTTCATCCAACGGTGCACTGTCGCCCTGGTTGGTCAGGGTCAGAAAACGCTCCACCGACAACGGCAGGCTGGGGTCTACCGCCAGTTTCTGAGGCATATAGCCGATGCGCAAACCCGGTGCCTGTACGCAGGTGCCCCGGCTGGGAGGGTACAGTCCCAGAATCACTTTCAACAGGCAGGATTTACCGGCACCGTTGGGCCCGATGATGGTGAGGATCTGTTTTGGATAGACATTAAACGAAATCTGATGCAGAACCCGACGATTCTTAAAGTCCAGGCCCACATTTTGTAGTTCAACCAGGGTGCTTTGGGTCATGTAAGACGGTTCATGTGTAGAGCTTGAGAGTGATGCTGCCATGCTAAACCGGATGGCACCGATTCACAAATAGAGTCGGATATTAACCCCAACTACTGACTTTTGGCAGTACAGGACGTTTTCTGCAGACATTATTGTTGCCATTCCAACGGCATAAACATTGAGGAAAGGATAATGCCTTATGCAAGAAACAATGATGTCAGTATTTATTACGAAACCATCGGCAGGGGAGCGCCGCTGGTAATGTATCACGGCTTGGGCGATTCCGGTCGCGGCTGGTACGAACTGGGTTATGTGGACGCACTGACCAAGAGTCGGCAACTGGTGTTGATGGATGGACGGGGCCATGGCCGAAGCAGTAAGCCGGCGGAGCCATCCCAATATGCGGTTGAACACTGTGTGCAGGATGTGTTGGCGGTGGCAGATGATCTGGGTTTGCGCTTTTTTGATTATCTCGGCTGTTCGATGGGCGGTTGGGTCGGCTATGGGCTGGCTCGTTACGCGCCTCAGCGATTGAGTGCGCTGATCATTAACGGCGCCCACGCCTTTGCCCAATCCCTGGCGCCATTGCGTGGCTTACTGGCTGGCGACCTGGATGGTTGGATCAGTTTTATTCACTACCACGCGGGGCTTACCACAGCACAAGTACAGCAGCTCTATGGGAACGATCTTCACGCTTTACAGGCACTGGTGGCGAACGATCGCCCGGATCTGTCGTCTTCCCTCTTCAGCCTGGAATGTCCCTGCCTGTTTATGGCGGGCAGTGAAGATCCTTTGGCGCCCCTTGTGAAGAGAACCGCGGAACGGGTTCCGTACAGCGAATATATCGAACTGAAAGGGCTGAATCATTTTTCAGCCATCACCCGAAGTTCCCAGGCATTGGCGGCAATCGATCGATTTCTTTGTCCCAGCATGACTCTGGCACTGCAAGCAACATGACAAGCAACATGAAAAGGAGCGTAACCATGAAAAAACTTACTCTGTTGGCCTTTGGCCTGTTCAGTTATTTATTATTTCTGTTTTGTACCCTGTACACCATGGGCTTTCTTAATAACCGTTGGGTTTCAACGGGAGTGGATCAAGGGGAAAGTACCACTTTTGGTGTGGCTCTGTTGATCAATGTGGGATTGGTTTCGCTGTTTGGTTTTTGCCATAGCCTGTTCGCCCGGAAATCCATAAAGCAACGCCTGCAATGGCTGTTGCCCGAGGCGTCCATTCGCAGTCTTTATGTATTTCAATCCAGCGCCATATTGATCGGCGTTTGTATCGCATGGCAGGCGATGCCCACCAGCCTGTGGCATTTCGACAACCCGATGCTTGCCGGATTGATCTATGGCTTACAGGGGCTGGGATGGGCGTTGGTTGTGTGGGCCACATTTGCCATTAATCATTTCGAACTCACCGGGTTGCAACAGGTATATCATCACCTGATGGATCAGGATGAGCCTGAGCCCCGGTTTGTGACCCCGCTGTTGTACCGAATCGTGCGCCACCCCATGCAAAGCGGCATTCTCCTGGCGTTCTGGTGTACACCGCACATGACGTTAGGCCATATGGTGTTCGCGCTTACCATGACGATTTATATTCTGGTGGGTATTCGGTTTGAAGAACGCAGTTTGCTGGAAAGCTTCGGTGATGATTATCGACGTTACCAGCAGCAGGTGCCGATGCTGATACCATCGTTACGGCATTTAAAACTGGTTCGCACCGGCGCGCTGAGTGGAGCTAAGTAATCAGTCCCATTTTGCGTGCGATGGCAATGGCTTCGGTTCGGTTTTTAGCATGCAGTTTACCGTAGATGGAACTGCTGTAGGTTTTCACCGTACCGGTTGAAAGATGCAATTCTTCGGCAATCTGTTGGTTGGTGTAGCCCAGTTTCGCGAGTTTTAGCACATCCAGTTCCCGCTTTGACAAGGCTTCTGCCTTCAGAGAGTTGCCTTGTTCAAGTACGTCAGAGGAATCACTTTGCAGCAAGAAGTGGTGAACGGATTGCAAAATCTCTTCCGGATTTTCCGTCCACCACCAATGATCAATTCCGTCTAATGCTACCAGTTGACTGTCGGCAATCTGTTGAGCCATCAGGCGGCCACCTTCAAAGGGTACCGCCTGATCCAGCTTGCGGTGCAGAATCAGAGTAGGTGCGCGTACATGGGATAAGGCCGGGCGCACATCAATGTCCTGCATGGCATCCAGGGTTGTGCGCAGACTGCCGGGGCTGGTGGCCATTCGCAGGGCTCGCGCCCACCAATGCCGAAAGGCGCTGTTATCCAGTTGACTGGGGGCAAATTTATCCAGAGATACCGGGCCACCCCACTGTTCGATCATCTGATCCAGCCAAAGCTTGTACTGGTTTTTCGACAACGCCCACGGATAATCGAAACTGCGACTCCATTTCGGCATGGTGCCGTAGAGAATCAGCTTGTCCACCTTTTGCGGATAGGTGGCGGCAAACAGGACGGTTGCAGGGCCACCTTCTGACACCCCCAACAGGGAAACCCGGTCGCAGGATAACGCCGACAGTATGGTGGAAATGTCTTCCAGCGTATCTTCAATTTGCTGCTCGGAGCTGATGCGCTCCGACAGGCCCACGCCCCGTTTATCAAACAGTACCACCCGGTAGTGGCGGGCCAGTTCGGTTAAAAACCAATTTAATTTGGGTTCTTCCCAGATACATTCCAGGTGCGAGACGAAGCCGTTCACGAACAATAGTGTGCGCTCACCCTGCCCCAATACCTGATAGGCAAGTAGAATATCGCCGGCATTGGCGTATTGGATTTCTGGAATGGAATTCATATCATCAATGGGACATCATTACCTGATCAGATTAAATCACATCTGACTATCAATAAGAAAACGTAAATATTTACGGTATTGCCGCCTATCACAAGGCCATTCAGTGGATAGATCAAGACAGCAAAGACCAAGACAGGACAAACCAATGCAGGAGCGACATCTAAAAGGCAGAGGCATTCCGGTTCATTTTTTTGAAGAGACTGTGCCGCAAGGAGAAGCTGTAAAGGGCATCCTGGTGTTTAATCCGGCAATGGGCACCAAAGCCAAGTTTTACGCGCCACTGGCCCAGGCCTTTGCCGAACAGGGTTACCATGTCATGGTGCATGAACTGCGCGGTAATGGTATCAGCCCCCTGCGGGCATCACGACGTTGCGATTTTGGCTATGGGGATCTGCTGCAGGATCTGCATTACCTGATCCACGATGTGAAAAGTCGATTTGGTGATTTACCCGTCATTCTCGGTGGCCACAGTTTAGGTGGTCAGTTATCCCTGCTTTATGCGGTGCAGCATCCGGAGAATATCGCCCAGATTTTACTGATCGCCTGTGGCACCCCCCATTGGAGCGGCTTTCGGGGTGGTATGCGCTGGTTGCTGAAGACGCTGCCGTATCTGTTCACCAGCAGTGCGGCATTGATGGGTTATTTTCCCGGTGATCGTTGGGGGTTTGGGGGTGTGCAGGGCAAAACCCTGATCAATGAGTGGGGGCACTTGGCGAAAACCAATCAATTCCGGGTAACAGGGGATGATCGCCAATATGAGACGGAATTGGCCGCTATCCCGATCCCAATCAAGGCATTTTGCTTCACCAGCGATTCTTTTGCGCCGAAACAGGCGGTGAATAAAATTCTGGAAAAACTGCCGCAGGAGAAAGTGAACTTTCACTGTCTGGGCAACCAGGAGATCGGTTTTAATGCCGATCATCTCAACTGGGTAAAACACGCCGAAGAGTTGATGCCAAATTTCCTTGAGGCATTGAGCTAACAAAAAGTTCATATAGTCTTCATTCCCTGTTCATCCCCAACGCAAACACTCCTGGGTTCATTCCAAAATCAATAACAGGGTGAACACCATGGATTTGTTTAAACGCCATTTGAGCACGGTACTGGCGGGATTGTGTGTGGCCGGTAACGGGCTGTGTGCCACGGATCTGATGATTTCCGAGTACATTGAGGGTTCCAGTAACAACAAGGCAGTGGAACTGTATAACGGGACTGACCACGCCATCGACCTGGCGGCCTACGAACTGGCGGTGTATTTCAATGGCTCCGCCAGCGCCGGGCTGACGCTCAACCTGACCGGCAGCGTGAACCCCGGTGAGGTGTATGTGGTGGCGCACAGCAGCGCCTCGGAACCAGTGTTGGCGCAGGCGGATTTCACCACCGGCGCCGGTTTGTTCAATGGCGATGATGCCGTGGTATTGATGAACGGTGGCGTGGTAATCGACTCCCTGGGGCAGGTGGGATTTGATCCCGGCAGTGAGTGGGGCAGCGGTGACACCAGCACCCAGAACAATACCCTGCGTCGCCTCACCAGCGTGGATGTTGGTGATACTGATCCTGCGGATGTGTTCGATCCTGCTTTGCAGTGGGCCGGTTTTGCCAACGACAGCTTTGACGACCTGGGCCAATACAGCGCGAATGGCGGTGGTGAAGAACCTGCAGTGGAAATCGGGCAATGCGGGGACAGCGCTACGTTGATCAGCCAGATTCAGGGCAGTGGTGATGCGTCGCCGCTGGACGGTCAGACGCTGGTGGTGGAAGCGGTGGTCACGGGCCTGCGCAACAACGGCTTTTTCCTGCAGGAAGAAACGGCGGACCAGGATGCCGATGCGGCAACCTCGGAAGGGTTGTTCGTGTTCTCCTATGAAGACGTTACCGTCGGAACGACTCTGCGGGTGATGGGTACCGTGGATGAATACTATGACCTGACGGAACTCACCAATGTAACCGCTCTGCTGGACTGTGGTGGCAATACCCGTCTGACACCGGTTGAATTTACACTTCCCGTTGCTGCGAATACTGTGCCTGAGGCCTATTTTGAAGCCCATGAAGGCATGCTGGTAGCGGTGAATGATCTACTGGTCACGGACATCAATGACCTCTGGCGCTACGGTGAGATCGGTCTCAGCAATGCCTTGAAGCGTGCCCCCACCGATGTGTTTGCGCCGGGCACTGCGGAATACCTTGCCCTGGTGCAGGCCAATACGGAAAACCTTATCTATGTGGAGGACAGCACCAGCAGCCAGTATCCGGATCAACTCAGTTTCTTCCCCCAATTCAGTTACGCCACGCCTATTCGTGTCAGTGATCGGGTCTCCGCAACCGGGCCGCTGAATTATGCGTTCGGCAGCTATCGCATCAATCCGCAGGAGAGCATTCAGGTCAGCACGGACCGACCGGCAACACCTCAATTGCAACCGGGCAACCTGACCCTGGCCAGCTTCAACGTGCTCAACTATTTTAATGGTCAGTTCAATGGCACCGATGATGGCAACGGCGGCGTAACCTTTGATTATCCGCAAAACCGTGGTGCTGAAAATCAAGAGGAATTCGATCTACAGCAGGCCCGGATTGTCAGTGCCATTCTGGCTATGGATGCGGATGTGATCGGTTTGATGGAAATTGAAAACGACGGCTTCGCGGAAGACAGCGCTATTGCCAGCCTGGTGAATGCGCTGAACGCGACCCAGTCCAAGGACGATCACTATGCGTTTGTGGCCACGGCCGATGCTACGCCGGTGGGCAGCGATGCCATCGCCGTGGGATTGCTCTATCGACCCGCTGTGGTGAAACCCCAAGGTGCTGCACTCACCATTCCCATGCCCGTTCAAACCCTGGATGATGGTTCACTGGTGCAGATGCGCACGGCCCTGCTGCAGACTTTCCGTCACCGTGACAGCCACCAGTCCTTCGCCGTGGTGGTGAATCATTTTAAATCCAAGGGCTCCGGTTGTTGGGAAGACGCGAACCTGAAAGACGTGATCACCACCGCCCAAAGCAGTTGTAATGCCTTGCGGGTTTCCGCTGCAGTGACCCTGGCCCAGGCCCTGGAGAATGCCGATTTGCCCGAGCGGGTGATGATCATGGGGGATCTCAATGCCTACACGGCCGAAGATCCCATCGCTGTACTCACCGGTTATGATCCGGAGCAGCGCGGCTACCAGATCATGACTGCGGTGAACACAGCTGCCGATAATGGTGAGTCCGTGGTGGCCCCCACGTTTGATTATCAGAATGTAGCCGCCACCTTTGATCCCGATGGTTTTTCCTACTGGTTCTACCGGACCGGTGAAGTGGGCAGCCTGGATCATATTCTGGTGAACGACGAATTCCACAGCGATATTGTGGATGCTACCCACTGGCACATCAATGCGGTGGAAGCCTACCAGCTGCAATACGATCAGGCGCTCACCTACTATCCGGATGAAGACGGTTATGCCTTCACCGATGTGGGCCCCTATCGCAGTTCCGATCACGATCCGTTTTTGGTGTCCATGCTGTTGCAACGCTCGGGCCCGACCCTGGAAGGTATCTTCATCATCGCCCGTCACCTGTGGCAAACCGCCGAAGGGGATCTGGCTCCGTGGGACTTCGATGATGACGGCCGCATTACCGTGCGGGATCTGTTGGCCTATCTCGGTATGTAACCCGTTCCAGCATGATATACTGCTCGGCCTGTGTTCCACGTAGTCAGGCCGAGCCCATGTTGTACCGACTTCTCCCCATCCTGTTGTTGTTCATTTCTTTTCAGTTGCCTGCGCAAACGCTGCAGGTGGTGGTCTCCGTGCGTCCGGTGGCGCTGCTGGTGCAGGAGCTGACCCGGGATATGCCGGTAAGCGTACAAACCCTGTTGCCGGAAGGTGCCACCCCCCACGACTATGCCCTCAAACCCAGCGACATCAAAGCCATCGCCACGGCGGACCTGGTGGTGTGGATGGGTCCAGCCAACGAACCCTACCTGAAAGGGGCCGTGGCCAGGGCGAAAAACACCGTGGACTGGAGTGCCCAACCCGAGCTGATTCGCCTGCCCCTGCGGGCGGCCATGCACGAGGAGCATCACGATCACAGCGATCACGCCGGACATGATCATGAAGCCGCCGGTTATGACCTGCATTTCTGGATGAGCATGGATAATGCGTTGATCTTGGCGAATGCGTTGGTGCCGGTTTTCGCAGCGTTATTGCCGGAACACACCGCAGCATTGGCCAGCAACCAGGCTGACCTCAAACGACGTCTGCAGCAGCAGCGCCTGCAAACCCGTGGCTTGCTGGCCCAGTCCAAAGGCGCATTCCTGTTGTCCCACGATGCCTATCATTATCTGGAAGAGGATCTGGATACCTTCTCCGACGGTGCCATCACCCTGGATCCGGAAATCAAGCCCGGTATCAAGCATCTCATGGCTATCAAGAAACGGGTGCAAGAGCATAATATCGGTTGTGTGCTCACCGACCCCAGCGTCTCCAGCGCCCTGCTGGACAAAGTGGATCGCGATCCGCCCCTGACCCGGGTTTCCATTGATCCCCTGGCCTGGGATTACAAAGGTGAGAAGTATTCGGAGTGGTTGTCCAGCGCCTACGTGAAAATGGTGGTCTGTTCCACCGCACCATAATTCTGCAACACCGGATCCTGGCGTAACTGCTCGCTGATGAATTGCTTGAACAGCAGCAGCCGTTTGCAGCCTCGCAGGTCCGGATGCATCAGCACCCAAATATCACTTTTGAATTCGGCCGGCAGGCTGAACAAGCGGGTGAGTTGTGGTTTGAACTGATCATCCGGCAGCAATGCGATGCCGGCTCCGTTTACCGCCAGGGCCGACATGGCCATCAGGTCATTGCAGCGTGCCACGACCTTGCTGTGCCGCCCCTTGCCCTGATGCACTTGGGCATCCGCCCATTGAAACGCCCTGATGTGCTGGAGATTCGGTTCCGCCAGAATCAGTTGTTGATGTTCAAGGCCCGTGACCGAGCCACCTTGCCGGGCGATATAGTCCGGACTGGCATAAGCCGCCCAGCCCAAACTCAGCAGTTTTTGTCCTACCCAATGTTCCGGCGGTGTGTGGGTTGCCCGAATCGCCAGGTCCGCCTCCCGTCGGGATAAATTCAGATCGGCGTTACTGGCAATCAGATGAATGCGGATGTCCGGATACAGTGCCTGGAACTGTGCAATCAGTGGTGGCAGGTAATGGTAGGCGAAGTTGTGAGGGGCGGTGACCTGAATCGCGCCTTTCAATTCATCGTTGTGGTTGTCCAACATCCGTTGCAGATCATCCACAGTGGCGGCGACCTGATCACTGTAGCGCAGCATTTCTTCACCCAGATCGGTCAGGCGGTAGCCTTCCTGCAGCCGGTCAAACAGCCGCACACCCAGGGTTTCCTCCAGCTGATTGATACGGCGGAACACAGTGGAGTGGGTCACCCCCAGTGCCTGGGCCGCTTTCGCCAGTGAACCTTCGCGGGCCACCGCGTTGAAGTAATGCAGGTCATTCCAGTCGAGATCTTTCATAACCGCAGTGTACTCCCTTTTACGTTTTCTGCGGCCTGTGCAGGATTGCAAAGGCCGTTTGCAGAAATTGATCTATCCCCGTGGCGTGGCGCCACCTAAGGTAACCCTCACAACCTGAGTTTTCCTGTTGGAGGAGGCGTGACATGGAGCATCACATGCAATATCCCGATCTTACCCTGATCAGTCATCATCTTTGCCCGTTTGTGCAGCGCTCTGTTATTGTACTGCTGGAGAAGAACATACCACACCAGCGTCGCTATATTGATCTGGCAGCCAAACCGGATTGGTTTCTGCGCCTTTCACCCACGGGCAAAGTGCCCATTCTGCTGGTGGATGACAAGGACGTGCTGTTTGAATCCGCCGTCATCTGTGAGTACCTCAATGATATTACGCCGGGGGATTTGCACGCGAGCGATCCGTTGACCAAGGCACGTCATCGCGCCTGGATTGAATTCGGCTCCGGTTTGCTGATGGATATTGCCGGCCTCTACAGTGCCGCGGACCGGAGCACCTTTATGCAAAAAATGGAAGTGCTCGCACAAAAGTGGCAACAGCTGGAACCGCAGGTGCAAGGGCCCTGTTTCAATGGGGCGGAATTCAATATGGTGGATGCTGCCTATGCCCCCATTTTCCGCTATTTCGATGTGCTGGATGCGTATTTGCCCCGGGACCTGTTTGCGGATCTGCCCGGCGTACGGCAATGGCGTTTGGCGTTGTCACAGCGTCCCAGTGCCCGCAGTGCAGTCAGCCCGGATTATCCGGATCGCCTGCGTCAGTTCCTGATCAACCGTGACCGTTACTTGAGTTCTCTGCTGGCTGCGGATGTGTGCGCCGATTGACGGTACTGATCGACGTTTACCTGCTCCAGCTGCCACCATTGCTGCTGCAACTGTTTCACGGGAATGGGAATCGGCTGATCCATAAACTCAATTTCGAGTATGCGGTCGGTGCGAAAGTGACGAAAGGCGCCGCGTAGTTCGCACCAGCCCACCAACAACCGGGTGTTGCGAAAGTACGCCACGGCAATGGGCCAGAGCACCCGTTCGCTGGGCTGATCGGATTGATCCCGGTACCGAATGCGCAGGCACTTCTGCTGCCGAATCCAGTCCCGGATTGCGGCGACATCCATGTTGTCGTCTGCGGCGGGAGCCAGTTCAGGTACCAGCATGGTGTGATCATCCAGAATGGCTTTCAGGTGTTCGGGAACAACCGCATTCAGTTTGGCCATCAGATCCCGGGCCCCCCGGGCCAATGAGGCATCACCCTGGGTCGCCAGCCAGCGTGCACCCAGCACGGCGGCTTCCAGCTCCGCCTCCGTCAGCATCAACGGCGGCAGGTCGTAGCCCCGTTCCATGACATAACCGATACCGGCTTCACCGCGGATGGGGACCCGTTGTGCCATCAGGTCGGCAATATCCCGATATACGGTGCGCACGGAAGTTTCCAGCTCTTCTGCCAGCTGCAGCGCCGTTACGGGCTGCTTGCTGGCGCGTAAAATCTGGATGAGTTGGAACAGCCGGTCCGCGCGCCTCATGGTGCAACCTCAGGGTAGGGATTGTTGAACTGCGTCCAGTGCCAGCATGCGCCGGTACCACTGTGCAGTGTGCCCGCTCATCTCGATCTGTGCAAAACTCAGTTGCGTAATATTGGAGGCCACCGACAGATCAGCGATGGTCGGGTGGCTGCCGGTCAGGTAGTCGTCTGACTGCAATGCGCTTTCCAGGATGGCGAGCCGTTCCGGCAGGGCCAGCTCACCCCGCGCCACCGCCTGCGGATCACCCTGTTCCCCCAGGAACACCCCATGCAATACCAGATCCACCACCGTGGGCGCCAGCCGGCACTGGTTCCAGTCCAGCCATTGATCCACTTTGGCCCGCTGTCGGGGGTTAGCCGGATACCAGGACAACAGTTCATGTTGTGTACACAGGTAACGCAGGATGGCGTTGGACTCCGTCAGTCGAAGGTCGCCATCCTCCAGCACCGGCACCTGATGGTTTGGATTGATCCGCAGAAACTCGGGTGACTCGTGTTCGGCAGCATCCAGTGCCACATGCTTGACCTGATAGGGCAGGCCGGCGGCTTCCAAAAGGGACACTACGCGGCGGCCATGCTGGGAATGGGGGAAATGGTAGAGCGTGTACATAGAGATCTCCTGATCGGTAATTCCAAGAGCAGGCAGTCTATCAGTGGGCTACTGACAGCCTCCTGTCAGTAGTCTCGATGGCCGCCTTCGTTACCAACAAAAATCTTATAGAAACCAAAAGTTTACATGACTTTACTGTCGGTTCTTTTTACGTTCTTCAAGCTCATTTACAGACCGTTTACGGCCTTTCTGGCGTTATATCAGGCAGTTATAACTATTGGTCCAATTATTGCTAACCAGCTCACAAAACCGGTGTGAACAAGAACACTTATTATTGCGCCACGCAAACGTAGTCGTCGTTGGGGAACGTTGTTATGCGTAGAGTTATGCATCATTGCATTTGGGGCTGCTTGTGGCTGTTGGGGGTGACCTGTGCGCAGGCCGCCACCAGCACCAGCTTTCTCCACAATTTTAAATCGATTGCCCTGCAGGATCAGTCCGGTAAACCGTTCACGGTGGGCCAGCTTGCTAATCAGGTGGTGCTGTTCAGCTTCATTTTCACCGGTTGTGATTCCACCTGCCCGATCCAGACCCGGGTGTTGTCCCAGGTGTTGCAGGATTTACCAGCGCAAGCGCGTGAACAGGTGCGCTTTGTCTCGGTATCCATCGACCCCGGAAACGATACCCCCGAGAAAATGTTGAAGTTTGCCCGCCAGATGCAGGCCGACCAGGATGGCTGGCTGTTTCTGACCGGGGATGTGTTGCAGCTGCAGGATCTTGCCCGGCGGTTGCATCTGATGGACGAAACTTCCCCCAACACCCCCGCTATTCACCGCACGTCCCTGTGGTTGGTGGATAAACAGGGGCGCATGTTGCAACGCTATCGTGGCGACCCCCCGGATCGGGAGCGTCTGGTACGTGAGCTTATCCAGGTTTCCCTTATGCCTCTTTCTGATTCCTAACCGCTTATTCGGATCCTCGCTATGAAAAACAGTCACCTGCTTATCCGCTCTCTGTTTGCCTGCCTGCCAGTGGTCTGGGCTTTGAGCCCGGCTCAGGCCGCCACCGATCCCGAGGCCTGGGTTACCGTACCCGTCACTGCCAGCCCCACATTGGAAAACCTCAATATCCCCGCTGACGCACCCAGCAGAGGCATGTGGTCGGCCACCTATGATTGGCCCATGAACGGGTTGCACGCGATTCTGCTCTCCGATGGCCGGCTGCTGAGTTTCGGTACCTCACTGGACGGCAATTCCCAGAATGGGCGCTGGTATGATGTATGGGATCCGGCGTTGGGCACTGGGCCGTCCTCCCACACTACGGTGTACGATGCCACCCGCCAGGACAGCTTTTGCAGCGCTGCCTCCTATCTTACCGACGGCAGTTTGATGATCTCCGGCGGTAACGGCAGTACCACCAGCACCATTTATGACACGTCTTCCCATTCTTCCTATACCGATGCCGCCAGTCTGGCGGAAGCCCGCTGGTATCCCACCCTGATCAATCTGCCGGATGGCCGCCCGCTGATGATGGGCGGCATGGTGCCCTATACCGAGGGCATGGTGGACGATCCGCAACAGGCCATCGCCAACGGCTGGCCCTCCATGACCCCCGAGATTTATGAAAACGGCACGTGGCGTTCCCTGTTCGGCGCCTACAGCCGGGAGGCCTTTGGCCCGGACTATCTGCGGACCTCCTATCCCCGGGCCTGGGTGGCACCCAACGGTCTGGTGTTTGGTATCTCTGCCGACAAAATGTGGTATCTGGATCCGGACGCCAACGGCAACAACGGCGCCATCACCTACGTGGCCAATTTCAAGCAGGGCTACAGTAATGCCAATCCGGTGAACGTGGGGGCAGTGGGTTCGGCCGCCATGTTCGACATCGGGCGCATTCTGCAGATCGGGGGTAATGGCGGTCACAACGGAGATGGACTGCCCGCCAGCAACATGGCGACGGTCATCGACATTAACGGTGCCGATCCCCTGTTGCAGGAACAAGCGGCCATGACCTATGCCCGTCGCTACCCCAATACCGTGGTGCTGGCGAACGGTCAGGTGGTGGTCACCGGCGGAACCACCTTTGGCAATCACTATAACGATGAACCCGGCGTGGCCGTCTACGCCGCTGAAATCTGGGATTCCAGTACCGGCAACTGGTCCATGGGTGCCAGCGCCAACCAGATCCGGGTTTACCACTCCATTACCACGTTGCTGCCGGACGGCACCATCCTCTCCAGCGGCGGCGGTACCCCCGGTCCGGTGACCAATCTTAATGCCGAGATTTACTATCCTCCCTATCTGTTCGAAAACGTCGGCGGCGTGGCGCAGCTGGCGAGCCGCCCGGTGATTACGGCTATCAGTGGGCTGGTATACGAGCACGGCGCGGAACTGCAACTGGATCTGGCGGCAGAGGAGGCCATCAGCCAACTGGTGTTGCTGGGCAACAGCAGTGGTACCCACTCCTTCAACAGCGGACAACGCCGGATTCCGTTGAGCTTTACCCAGGAGCGTTTCCGTCTCAGTACGGTATTGCCCGACGCCAACCTGACCCCACCGGGTTATTACCAACTGGTGGCGTTGGATGCCAACGGCCGGCCTTCCAAAGCCGTGATCATTGCCATCGGCCAGGGCCAGGCGGCACCGCCGGTGGTGGTAACCCCCTATGATCCGCCCAGCCTGGAAGCACCCATTGCCACACCGGTGATCAGCGCCGGTGACACCGCTACTTATACTGTGAGTCCAACGGCGGGCACCGAATACAGCTGGAGCTTCAGCGACGGCACCAGCACCGCCTATTCCAGTGATCCCACCGTGACCCACGTTTTCGCTACCCCCGGTGTGTACGTGGTGACCCTCACGGCCCGTGCGGACGACGGCGCCACCAGTACCAAAACCGTGGTGCAGGCGGTATCCACGGAGAAAACCGCTGGCACAGCGGTGTCCTCATCCCAGTTGGCCATTGAATCCCGTGCCGGGCTGGCGGATCGGATCTGGGCCGTGAATCCGGATAACGACAGCGTCAGCGTTATGACCGCAACGGGTTTGATTGCTGAAATTTCCGTGGGTGATTCGCCCCGTTCAGTGGCGGTGGCACCAGACGGTCGCATTTGGGTGAGCAACAAAGGTTCCGCCACTCTGTCGGTGATTGATCCTGACACGCTGGCCGTGGTGGATACGATTACCCTGCCCCGTGCCTCCCAACCCCATGGTCTGGCCATCGCGGCAAACGGTGATGTTTATGTGGCACTGGAAGCCAGCGGTTTGCTCGTGCGCTACAGTGCCACCGGTGCGCAAACAGGCTCCGTCGACCTGGGCATCAATATCCGTCACCTGGCCATCAGTGCCGATGGCAGCACGGTACTGGTGAGCCGATTTATCACGCCCGCGCTTTCTGGTGAAAGCACCGCCAGCGTGGACGTGAATAGCGGCGGTGGGGAAGTGTTGGTTGTAGATACCAACAGCATGTCCCTGGTGACGACCACCTGGTTGCAGCACAGCGATAAGCCGGACACTGAAATCCAGGGCAGTGGTATACCCAACTATCTGGCGGCACCGGTTATCTCACCGGATGGCACCAATGCCTGGATTCCGTCCAAGCAGGACAACATCGGCCGCGGTATGTTGCGCAATGGCCAGCCGCTGGATTTCCAGAACACCGTGCGCGCCATTTCGTCACGCATTGACCTCACCAGTTTCACCGAAGACTATGCTGTGCGCGCCGACCACGATAACTCCAGCCTGGGCGCTGCCGCTGCCTACCATCCCAATGGCGTGTACCTGTTCGTTGCACTGGAAACCAGTCGTGAGGTGGTGGCCATCAATGCGCTGACCGGCTCGGAACTGTTCCGGGTGACCGTCGGTGTGGCACCGCAGGCATTGGCAGTTTCCGCTGATGGACAGACGCTTTACGTGAAGGAATTCATGGCCCGCCAGGTATCGGTTATTGATCTCAGTGACCTGATCAGCACCGGTCAACTGACAGCGAACATCAGCGCCACCATACGTACCGTGCAGAACGAAAAACTGTCCGCCTCCGTGTTGGCCGGCAAAACCCTGTTCTACGATGCCCGCGACCCCCGTCTGGCCCGCGACAGTTACATGAGCTGCGCCACCTGTCATAACGATGGTGGTCACGATGGCCGGGTATGGGATCTCACCGGCTTTGGGGAAGGCCTGCGCAACACCATTGCGTTGAACGGACGTGCCGCCATGGGGCAGGGCTTCCTGCACTGGAGCGCCAACTTTGACGAGCTGCAGGATTTCGAAAAGCAGATTCGCGATCTGTCCGGTGGTACAGGTTTGATGAGCGATACCAGTTACAACTCCGGTACCCGCAGCCAGGCGCTGGGGGATAAAAAAGCCGGAATCAGCGCCGATCTGGATAACCTGGCGGCTTACGTGAATTCCCTCAACGAATTTGCCGCCAGCCCGCTTCGAAATAGCGATGGTTCTCTGACTGCAGCGGCCGAAAGCGGCAAGGCCCTGTTCGCCGACAACTGCCAGAGCTGTCACGGTGGCCGTCACTTTACCCTGAGTGGGGATGCGTCTGCGCTGCAGGATATCGGTACCATCAGCGCCGCCAGTGGCCAGCGCCTGGGCGGTGTGCTCAGTGGGATTGATATTCCAACCTTGAGAGATGTGTGGGCCACGGCACCTTACCTGCACGACGGCAGTGCCGCCAGCATCGGTGCCGCCATCGCGGCTCATAACAATCTGACGTTAACCTCGGAAGAAACCACCGCAGTGGTGGCTTATGTTGAGCAGATCGGTGGCGAAGAGCCCGGTTCAGGCCTGTTCCCGGATGGCCGTTGGTCATTCGATGAAGGCAGCGGTAATACAGTGGCGGATGCCTCCGGCAATAACCATCCGCTGACTCTGACCAACACCAGCTGGGTGCAGTCTCCCGCTTATCTGGGGGCTCAGTTCAACGGCGGCAGCGCCTTTGGTGCCACCGGTACGCCCATTGTGGACACCAGTGCCAGCTTCACCGTATCGGCCTGGGTCAAACTGGATAACCTCAACGGTTGGCAGACCTTCGTCAACCAGGATGGGGTGAATGTGAGTGGCTTCTGGCTCCAGTACAGCCAGTATGTGAACAACAAGTTCATCCTCACCATGCACGATATTGATTCCACCAACAGCACAGCGTTCCGCGCGGTATCCACCACCACGCCGGTGGTGGGGCAGTGGTATCACATTACCGGGGTGCGGGATCAGCAAGCCGGTACCATGAAAATCTATGTGAACGGCCAGCTGGAAGGTACCACCGCCTATGCCGGTGGCTGGGCATCCAACGGTAGCCTGAACGTGGGCCGTGGCCGCTGGGGAGCACCTAACGACTGGGTGGCCGGTGCCGTTGATGAAGTCAGCGTGTTCACCCAGGCACTTACCGATGCGGATGTGTTCGAACTCTACGACACTTCCATTCCCAACGTGCTGCCCGCCGTGGTGTTGAGTTCACCCACTGCCAATGCGCAGTTTGACCTGGGCACCAGCGTTACCCTGGCCGCTACGGCCAGTGATAGCGACGGCAGCATCGAACGGGTGGAGTTCTATAACGGCACCACCTTGCTGAATACGGATGTGTCTCAACCTTACAGCTACACCTGGGTGAATCCGGCAGAAGGCAGCTACAGCCTCACCGCCGTAGCCTACGACAACGACGGTGACGCCAGCACCAGCGACCCAGTCAGCATCAGCGTTGTTGTACCACCACCGAATGTGGCTCCTACCGTAGCGCTGACAGCTCCCATGGATAATGCCCAATACTATGTGGCGGACACTGTGGTGCTGACGGCCGATGCCAGCGACACCGATGGCAGTGTCACCAACGTGGAGTTCTATTTGGGTGAAACCCTGCTGGGCAGCGATAACATTGCTCCTTACAGCGTCACCTGGAACAGCGCCACCGAAGGCAACTTCGTGCTCACCGCCATTGCCTATGACGATGACGGTGACAGCACCAGCAGCAATGCTGTGAACGTTACCGTTGAAGCGGCGCCAGTGGAAATCGTCAACCTCGCATCCAGCGCCTCCCTGGATACTTCCTACCTGTCCTGGTGGTATTCCCTGGGCGCGGTGAACGACGGCTATACCCCCAGCAGCTCAACCGACAACAGCCACGGCGCCTACAGCAACTACCGCTGGTGGGGTGGCTCCGGCAGCACCAACTGGGTCAGCTTCAGTTGGAGCAGCGCGAAAAATCTCAGCGCCATGGAAGTCTACTGGTTCACCGACAACAACCGCATCCTGGCCCCCAGCACCGCCTATGTGGAGTACTGGAACGGCAGCAGTTGGGTGTCCCTGGGTAACATCGGTCGCAGCCTGAATACCTTCAACCGGTTGGAATTCGATGTCACCACCACGGCCATCCGGGTGGCGATGCGCAGTTCCCGTTATACCGGTATCATTGAGGCGAGAGTGTTTGGCTACGAATAAAAATGGTTGAGTTATGACAGATAAGGCAGGGAAGCCCCAGCAAGAGAATCCACACCAGCAATACGATGCCCGTTTTCTGCAATTGGAACATCGGTTGCTGGAACAGGAACATCGCTTTATATCCGTCTGGCTGAATCTTTTTCAAAGTTTCCGCAAGGGACGCGAAGCGGATCGTGTGCCTGCCTTGAAGGCGGTACTCTACAGCCTGATACCGGGGCGCGTGCTGATGCTGATTACAGGCGGTACGTTGATTGGCCTGGTGACATTGCTTTTGATGTACCAGGCCAACTTGCTGTTGGCCAAACAAAACCAGTACTTTCAGCAACAGATCTATGTCCAGTCCAACACTGAGCGTCGACGCATGTTGGTGGATATCAAAGAGAAACTTTACGATCCGGATCCTTTCAGCAAACAAGCGGCGAATGAGCATCAGCAGTGTGTTCGCAAGTCGAAGAATTTTGGCAGCTGTGGGCCGTCAGTAGAGTTACGCCCAAAATTCAACGCCCAGATTCGAACAGAATCCATGCTGGCTTACCTCGATATTCAGCGTACGCCATTAAAGCAACCTGAGCCGGCGTCATTACCCACCCTGGAATTTGTTGCCCAGACCATCCTCGGTGCTCTTTTCGAACCTGAAACCTCAGATCAGCAGGCAGCGCACAACCCTCAACAACAGGATGAGTGTAAAAGAGTGAAGAATGCGGATTTGCGGGGCGCGTTTCTGCAGGAGGTCTATCTGGTGGGGGAGTGCTTGGAAGGCGTCAACTTTACCGGGGCCAACCTGTCCCATGCTGATTTGAGCTTCGTACAGCTTGAACGCTCGGACATTAACAAAACCAACTTGCGCGGCATTGATATGGTGGGCTCAAGATTGAGCGGTTCCAATTTTTTTGATGCTGATCTTTCTGAGGCGGACATGACCCGGTCTGAGCTGAAGAAAGCGAATTTGGCAGGGGCCGATCTCTCTGGTGCGATCCTGCATAACACCAATCTGGAAGGGGCGAATCTGGAGCGAGCCATATTGATCAATGCCCGGCTGATGGAAGCGAACTTACAGCACGCTAAGTTGAGAGGAGCTGATCTTGCCGGGGTGGATTTCATTGCCGCAGACCTGTTCGAGGCGGAATTGCAAGGTGCGCGATTTGATTGTACCGACCTGAAAACCGCAAAAAACTGGAGAACCGTCAAACTGGACCAACCCTGCCCCTGACCCCCTACCGCGCTGCAGAACTTCAGCGCGGTGAATTCCACAATAGGCTATTGCAGCAGCGCGCCGACCCGATACAGATGAAATTGTGAATAGTTATCTGTGATCTGGGCGCGCTGGGCAAACCAGAATGTCTGGTCGTCCGCCGGATCAACGACCGCCCAGGAATAGTCAATGTCGCGTTCTTTCCAGGTTACATCCGCCAGGTGCATGAGTGTGCCGTTGGTGGCAGGCGAACTCCAGTCCGGATGCCAGCGGATCAACCGGATTTCAGCTCCGCCACCGCGACGATAGGGCACGATTAATTCTTCATTGGCATTCACCGCCAGTGCCGGAAACAGGTTGGTCTTATCCAAAAAGGACGTCACCCAATAACTGTATCCGGTACTGAATACCGACTGGAATTTGATGACGTTGCCCGGTGTGGAAGTCACACTGATGGGAACGCGAATGTAGCGCAGTTGTTTGCGTTTTGGTCGCACGGTTTCCGTTACCTGCCATGCCATGTGCAGATTGCCGTTGCGATACACCGTGTGCATCGGGAAGGATGGCAGGAATGGGTCCGGCATAACCGATTCCGCATAATGCACGACCGGTTTTATTCCCTGTCCCTGGGGGCTGCCAAACCCGAACACACGCAACTTGTCGGTCATGCCGGGAATAACATCCGGATTGTAGCCGGGCTTCCAACGATTGAGTGGGCTGAGCAACAGCGTGTGGCCCTGCAGCCCTGCCCCTGATCCATGCTGCACAATGGGCGCTGGATTGTAGAGATTATTTTTGTAGGGTGACGTGGACGTGTCCACCGTATTGGGGTGTGCGGCAATCAGGTCCGCCCGCGACAATTGAAAGTAACGGGGCTCCGGGTTGCCGTTGCGCAAGTCAGACAGGCGAATCACCGTCGCCACAGCACCGTATTTGGTACCGGGATTCGCCGCGCCGATGGTGAACATATCGCCCTCGGCATTTACCGAGCCCCAGGGGAAATCCACGTAGTTCTGCTTCTTGATGGCATAGGTATAAAAACCATCCCGCGGATCTTCGGTTTTTGAAATGGCAAAAAACTGATGGCGCCGGGCCAGCGCGCAATAACTGGTGCTGGGAAGTGCAGAGTCTTTTCCGGTGCGGGCATTTTCATAAACACCGCACCACTCAAAGCCATTCTTGGAGCCGCTGAATTTATCGGGGTATTCTTCGGGGCGCCACAGATCCGTGCGAATCACATTCTTGGCTTCTGCCAAAATAATAAAGCGATTGCCAAGTGCATCAAAGTACACCCGCGTGTCCAGCACCCTGCCCACACAGAATTTATTAAGGGTGGTGTTCGGGTACACCGGTGAATCGCAGGGCAGAATAAAACCGGTGTGCTTGTTGATGTCGTTTGCGGACTCCCGGTCCAGGAATTCCGCAAACATGGTTTGGGTAGCGATAGTCGAGAACACGCCGTTTTTAGTGGCCAGAGGCGCCCCTTCCTTATCGCGGAAAGACACCTCCTGCGAGGTGCTGACCACCACAAAATTGCGGCCGGCGGCCACCATCGGGTCCTTGCCGTTCAATGACAGGCTTATCTTTTTGACGTCCGTCTGCAGGCCGTCCAAGTCATCCAGATCCGTGAGGGGGTCTTCCTCCTCAAAGGATTGCGGTATAAAGACGGGATCAAAATTTACATCGTTTTCTGCAGCCGGTGGGGAACTCTGAATTTGCGGGCCGGGTAAAGGCCATTCGCTGCTTAGGAACAGGCCAGCCGAGCAGAGCGCGGGCCAACACAGCAGAGGCAAACACAGCAGAGGAAAGTTCAGTGCGAGGAATGCCAGTATTGAGCGTTTCGGTGTGCGTTTCATAGTCAACTCCTTCTATCCTTGAATGAGTGTGTCTATTACGGGCCATGGCACCGGTGCTTGTATAGTGAATTTACTACAGAAGTGAAGTGCGATTTCGCCAGCGAATGGACGACTACTCTGTTAATGTCCAAATCAATAACGGACTGCGCACGATGCCAAGATTGCGGTCGGCCGTGTGCCGTATGGGGGGAGGGAGTTGAATTCAATGTTGGAATACATACACAGTTTGCAGGGCCTGGCATTGACTTGGTTTGGCGGCCTGTTTGCGCTGATGACGGCCTTTCGCATGGTGACCAAAAATGCTGATCAGGAATTGGGCGCAGATGTGAGGGATTCTATCGCAATAATGTTGCTTGATCTAAAACCGCGCATGCCCGGAGAGTGGATTCAGGGTTTCAACCGGATTTTCGATCTGGTGTTTGGCGAAGAACATTTTCGCTGGCGCTGCTTTGGGATATCCATGCTGATCTCGGTGGTGTTTTATCTTTTCTTTTTCTGGATCTATGTTGGTGTACTGGACGTTGAGTTTGATGAGCGGGATTCTTGGTTTTACTTTGGTGTTGCCCCACTTTTCGCGATTATGTGTAACGGGTTGGTTGACTATATCTCATTATTGGAAACGCGCTGGATCCTGGGTACCAGAATACCCTATCTGGGTAAGTTCATTGTGGATATAGCGCTTACCCTGATCATTACCTTTTTTTGGGCCGTGGTTTTTCTTTTCGTGTTCAGTCGGAATTCATTATCGGATTCCATTTATCTGGTCCTGCATTTGGCGGAACGTGATATCAAGGATCAGGTTTTGGTGTTATCCGTATTCACCACCTCCTTTACCACCTCGTTTTGGCTGTGGATGCATGGTTTGGCGCAGTTCATTATTCGTTTAATAAATGGCAGCGTTTGGATGGTACAAAAGTTAAATATTGAAGCGGCACCGGTGCGTGCGCTTGGTATTGTCATCAATGCCAATATTTTGCTGCTCGGTAGTCTGTGCTTTTTGGTATACATATTGTTTGAGAGTGTGGCCCACCTGCTTGGGGGCCTGTTCTGATGTGACTTAACGCATCTCTGTTAACGGTACAGATGTCTCTATACCAGGCTCTCTACTTTCTCTGCGTAAGGACTCTGTACCGTCATGGGCGACGACAATTCATCCAATCAAAAAACCAAAGTCCGCACCCCCCAGTGCCAGACCGCCGATCACTGGATTGATCTGGAATACCGCTATGACGACCTGTACTACACCCCCGTGGCGGACATGCCCTTCGAGGTCACCTGCAAGCGGGACGAGTCCATCAAAGTGCGCGGCACCACCGATGCTGAGGGCAAAGCCCACGTTGAAGGCCTGATTCCCGGCCCCGTAGAGATTGCCTTCAACCCGGATTCCGACGCCGCCGACCGCCAGCAGGCCCAGCAGATCCGCCAGGAGATGAAGCAGACCCTGGACAGCGTCATCGCCGGTATCCAGCAGGATGCGGTGTACAAACAACAGGCTTGGGAAGAAACCCCTGACCTCATGAAAGGCGTGATCTACGCCGGGGCCGCCGCCCAGGGCGTGTGGGATGGCGCCACCGAATTCGTGGATTTCATTGGTGAGGCCGCCGCCATTCTGGCCAAGATGGGCATGGCCTATGCCGACGTGTGGGGGTGCATCGTCACTGGCGACATCAAAGCCCTGGAGCGCAAACTGGAACAGGCCCGGGAAAACGGCGCCGAGATGGCCGACAGTGCGGTGGAAACCTTCGAAAACCTATTCCTGCTGCTGTCCGATGAAGAAGTGCGGGACATGCTCTATGACTTCCCCGAGCGCTACTGGGATGCCCACCACAGCGTGGATCAGGTGTACATGGCCGGGTCCGCCGGCAGTGACCTGGTGGTGGGAATCGTGATGGGGGCCCTCACCGGGGGTGCCGGTGCCGCCGCCATGGGGGCCAAGGCCCTGGCCAAAGGCGGCAAGGCCGTGCAGAAGGTGATGGAACTGATCGAAAAGCTGGTGCCCATCTTAAAGCGTGTCAAAGGCAAACTCAGCTTCAACGGCACCACCAAAAGCACCAAAAAGGCCACCCTGCCGTCCAAGCGTTCCAACAAACCGCTCTCCGACAAACACAGCGCCAACAGCAACCAAACCGGCACAAACCTCAACGGCGACGCCTGCCCCGCTAACGCCAAAACCTGTGTCGCCGGCGAACCTATCAGCATGGTCACCGGCGAGGAACTGCTGGAACAGGAAGACTTCACCCTGCCCGGCGTCATCCCCCTCACCTGGAAGCGCCTGTACCGCACCAGCAACCCCCGCAACCGGGGCCTGGGCCACGGCTGGACCTTTCCCACCTGCGAAACCCTGCAGATCGGCAACGACGCCATCCTCTACAACGATGCCGAAGGCCGCCAAATCGAACTGCCCGTGCCCGAGATCGGCCAGTTCACCAGCAACAGTGCCGAAGGCCTGTTCCTGCACCGGGACTGGCACACCGTGTTCTACCTCAAGCAACCGGGCCAGCCGGACAAGCTCTTTATCGGTAAGGACACCTTAAAACTGGCCGCCCTGATCGACACCGTGGGCAACCGCTGGGACTGCTTCTATAACGACAGCAACCAACAGATCGAACGCATGGAAGCCTGCTGGGGCACCGTGCTGGAATTCCACAACAGCGACAAAGGCCTGATCCAGTCGGTCCGCGAACTCACGGCGGAAGGCCACAAGACTCTAGTTAGATACCACTACAGCCCCGAACAAGACCTGATCGCCGTGGAAGACGCCGGCGGCGACGCCGAACGCTTCGCCTACCAGAACCACATCATCACCCAACGCACCCTGCGCACCGGCTTCAGCTTCTATTTCCAGTGGGATCAGCTCACCCCCCAAGCCCGCTGCCTGCGCCAATGGGGCGACGCCACAGGCCCCGGCTCTTCACAAGAGCAGGCCCCGACATATGACTACCGCTTCGAGTGGGAGCCAAAAAAACGCATCAGCCGCAGCATCGATTCCAACGGCGGCGTCACCGAGGTTGAATACAACCGCCGTGGTCAGGTCATCCGCGAAACCGACCCCCTGGGCCACAGCACCCACTACGAGTACGACCGCAACGGCCGCAAAATCAAAACCATCGACGCCCTGGGCTTTGAACACAGCTACCATTACGACGACGTGGGCAACCTCACCGGCCAATTGGACAGCGCCGGTGGCGGCTTCACCCTGCTGTATGACCAGGAACACCGGCCCATCTGCTTTACCGACGCAGAAGGCAACAGCTGGGCGCGGGAATACAACGACGATGGCTTAGTGCAAAAGACCATCGACGCCGAAGGCAATGAGACCCAATACTTCTACAACGAACTGGGCCTGCCGGAACTCATCATAGATCCAGCTGGACAAAAACAAATCCTCGCCTGGAGCCCCAGCGGCCAACTCCTCACCCGCGCCCTGCAAGGCAAAACCGGCGAAGTTGAACCGACACATTACCAATACGACGCCCAAGGCCACGTGGCCCAGGTGCAACAGGGCAAGCAGATCACCCGCTACCAACACAACGCCAAGGGCGACGTCACCGCCATTCACTACCCCGATGGCAGCCGCGCCCAACTGGCCTACAACGCCAACCGCCAGCTCACCGCCTACACCGATCCACTGGGCCGCACCACGCGCTTTGAATACGACGGCCTGGCCCAGGTCACACGCCGCATCGACCCCGCCGGCAACAGCCTGCACTACCACTACGATCGCGAACGCAACCTGATCGGGCTCACCAACGAAAACGGCGAACACTACCAACTGAAATACGACGCCAACGAACGCCTGATTGAAGAGATCGGCTTTGACGGCCGCGTGCAGCAATACGAATACAACCCACTGGGGCAGCTGGTTGCTCATATTGAAGGGGCGCATATCGAAGGCCAGGACGACACGCTCGCCGCAAACACCACCCGCTTCGAACGCGACCCCATGGGCCGCCTGCTGCACAAGCACACCCCGGATGGCTGCGACACCGTCTTCGCTTATGACAAGAATGGCCGCCTGGCCAGCGCAAGCAACAGCCAACGTACGCTTTCGTTTGGATATACCCCCAACGGCCAACTGCAAACCGAAACCCAGGATCAAGCTAAAATCGAACACAGCTACGATCCCCTGGGCAACCGCATCGGCAGCCTGCTGCCCGGCGGCCAACAACTGGCCTATGAATACGATCCCTTCGGGCAATTCACCGCCCTGGATTACAACGGCCACCGCCTCACCCAACTGCAACGCAACCGCCAGGGGCAGGAAACCGTCCGCACCCTGGGCAACCTCTACGCCGGATTCGACTACGATCCCGCCGGAAGGCTCACCCGCCATTGGGTACAAGGCCAGGAAAGCCGCCAGGCCATCATCGACCGCCAATACCAATACGACGGCACCGGCCGCCTAAGCCAAATCGACGACCTGCGCAAAGGCCAGATCCGCTACCACTACGACGCGCTCGACCGCCTGCAAGCGGTGGAAGGCTACGCCCAGGAACAATTCGACTTTGATCCGGCCGGCAACATCCTGAGCCCGCAAAGTGGGCAGAGCGGGGAGAAAACAAAAACAGCCGGCAACCGCCTGACCTTCCACGGCGACCGACACTTCACCTATGACGAACGCGGCAACCTGATCGAAGAACGCCGCGGCACCGGTGGCGCCCTGCAAACCCGCTACCACTACAACAGCCAGAACCAGCTGATCAAAGTGGAAAAGAGCGGAGGCGCGCAAGCATCACAAGTTACCACCTACGCCTACGACCCCCTGGGCCGCCGCATCCGCAAACAGGATGAATTCGGCGAAACCACATTCCTGTGGAACGGCGACGTCCTGCTCAGTGAGCAGCGCAACAGGATCGACAAGCTCTACCTGTACGAACCCAACAGCTTCAAGCCCCTGGCCTTTATCGAAAACAACCAATGCTACTTCTACCACCTGGACCACCTGGGCACCCCCCAGGAAATGACCAACTGGGAAGGCCAGATCGTCTGGAGCGCCCGCTACCGCGTCTACGGCAACGTACTGAAGCAGGATGTTGAGGCGGTTGAGAACAACCTGCGCTTTCAGGGCCAGTATTATGATGTGGAAAGTGGGCTGCATTATAATCGGCACCGGTATTATGATCCGGGGACGGGGCAGTTTACTCAGCAAGATCCGATTGGGTTGTTGGGGGGGATTAATAATTATCAGTATGCGCCGAATCCTAGTGGGTGGATTGATCCGCTGGGATTGGTTTGTAAAGAGCGCTATGACCGATATAAAGAATTAAGGCAACAGGGTTTTTCAGCTCAAGAGTCAGCACAGTTTTCAAAAGCTAATGCTTTGAGAATGGGTGATGAGTTAACGGATAATGATAGAGCCTTAATTGATGGTGCGGTTGCGTGGCAAGGCCCAGATAATAAAGGGTATCCTCATAAGGACACCTACGCAGGTGTGATGACTTTGAAAGAAGGCGATGTTGTTCATGGTTTGGCACCTGGTCGGGGTGAATACTATACGACGAGTAACACAGTGCAGCGATATGGCGATTCTTCTCAGTCGATGAATGAAGCTTTACAGGTTTGGCCTAGTGATTATGGTCAGCCTGAAGGTATTTATCGTTATCGACCGGCGCTTGCAACTTACAGAGTTACCCAAGATACAGATGTCCCAGTAGGTGTGGTGAGAGCTAATGCACAGTGGGGCGAAGGTGGAGGCACTCAACTGTATATGAAAGATCATTGGGATGTTTTAGAAGAAATGGAAGTGAATGACTTGCCAAATAATGTACCAAGCGATTCTATTCACAACTATCGAGCTAGTATGGATAAGAAAAAATGAAGCAAAAGATCCAAGAAACGCCTTATAAATCTGCAACGAAAGATGAGGTGTGCAGCCACCTCAAGCCTATAGTTAAGCTGTTAGAAGATAATGGCAATAAAGTGGATAGATTGACTGGAATAATATGTGATAAAGGCGATGGAAATATTCTTTTGTTGGAGAATGATATTGATTTTAAACTAATAGAAAATCATTTTGACCTGCCTGATTTTGTAACTCTGAACGAACAAAAAAAGCGGGTAGTGTGCTCTAAATGTTGGTGTTCTTTTGAGAAAAAAGTAGCGGGAAAAACGTTTAATACAAGCCAGAAAATACATTATTAGATTAGATCATTAAACCAAATGGAGATCGAATGAAAAAGGGAGTAATAATCAGTTCAGTATTAGCCTTGGCGTTGTCAGGTTGCGCCAACATCCAGGATGGTGAGTATCTCGGTGGTTTTGTCCGTGTAAAGGGATTTGATAGCAAAAAACAGGAACAGCCTGCCACATCTTCCAGTCGCGAATCTGAACAGGTAGCAGTCAGCAGTGAAGATTCCAAGCCGCAACAAGAGCGTGATTTATCCGCAAAGGCCAATGCGCAGGGTGTTTGCTGGATTGGTTGCAAAAGCAATGATCCATCCCCAATGGAAAGCATTGAATTTTCACTGTCCGCTATTGATGTTGATACGGCTTACACCAGGATCAAAAGGGAATTTAACTTTAAAACACGCGCAGAGCGGATTGAGGCCGACCCCAATGTAGAAGGTTGGCTGGATGGCACGTTGGACTTCAGGTACCAAGCGACGCCGGGTGTGAATTATACGATGCGTGGCTATAGAGAGCATAAATTCAACACAGAAGAAACACCCAATACCATCCAGGTTGAAATCTTCAAAGATGGTGCGGATCAGGTTTTTATTAAAGCGTCATTTTATTCCGGCAATACCAAAGACCTGGAAGGATATAAAAGCAGCCTAAGGCAGAGAATCATAAAAGCGGCGAAAGGCTAGCGTTGTATAGCCAAATCTTTGTAGAGAAAGGAATCTGATGACGTCAATATTTAAAGGTATCGCCACCTTACTGGTGGCTTTTTGCGTTTGGCTGATCATGCTGGCGTTTATGGTGGGTGTATTGCAGTCGGAATGGTTGGCACCTTATCTGAAACATATAAAATTCCCGACAAGTACGGCGGAGTTGGGTGATTCCCTGAATATCTTTGTGGGTCTGATTTCCACGTTTACTGTGTTGGTTGCGGTGTATGCAGTGATTCTGCAATCACGTTCTTTAAAACTTTCCATTGCAGCTCAGAGAGAACAGGAGCAGGCATTGCTTCAGCAAATGCGCCGCCAGGAAGTTATGCTGCAAATCAGTTCCTATACAGCGCGAATACAAATACTGGCCAGTGATCGGGAGTGGTATCAACACTTGATTGACCGTTACCGGGAAATCAGAGAAGCGGAAAAAGACGAGTCAAAATGGCAAGATGCCCACGACAAAATGACGCGATGTCAAAGTAAGAATACTGAAATAAAAAACAAGATGAATGAATTGAGCTCTGCATTGGACACCTTGGTACAACAGCTCACTGTAGACTCTGTTGTAGCTTAAAGACAATCCAGTGTAATCTTTCCACACTTATTATCCGAAGCTGCGTACTATTAGATTGAATGGGAATTGATTTCTTACAAGGAGGTAATTTAATGCGTCAGGTTTTTCAGAAGACTCTTGGAGGTCTTTCGCCTCAGTACTATTTTAGGCAGATGTTTTTTAGTGTCCTAATTGCTGCATTTTTGGCATATGTGATTGTTCAGGGCGGACAGGGAAAGGCTCCACCCTTGGGTGCTTGGTTTTTTGTTATCGTTAATACATTTCTGTATCCCTATTCTCGCTTCGTCTATGAAAATGTTGTCGATTTTATTGTGGGTGATAATGTTTTTTGGGTTGATGGAAAGATGATGATTTTTTCAAAGTTGATGACAATGGCCTTATGCTGGGGTGGGGCCTTGTTTGTTGCACCCATAGGTTTGGCATATCTTTATTACTCCCATAGCAAAGCCCAGGGAACACAAAGTGATTAAAAGCCTTCGTTCTTACCGCGCCATCTGAATCAGTTCAATATCTTTTTTAAGTAGATCGTTGACCAAAGTAGACAGCTCCTGCCCCTTGGCCGTAGCGATAGCGGCCAAGGCATCCTGCACTTGCTCATCCAAATAAATGGGCATATTCAACTTGGCACCGGGGCGGTAAAACTTACCGCGTTCACCCTTAGAAAAATCAATTTCGGCGGGCATATCATCATCGTGCTTGGCTTGGCTCATAAATCACCTTACTGCTCGTACTGTGCCCGTTCGCGGCTGGTGGCGAGTCGAGCGGAAATCATGCGTACCCGAATGTATTCGGGGTTCTCATCATCGTAGGTATGAGATACCGCCAGCAAGCGGCCCTCATGGCTACGGCCCAGTGTAAACCAACGTTCCTCGGTCTCGCTATGGGCGGCATCAAATACCGTTAACGCCAGAGGATCAAGCAGCACGGTGGCGGCTTCGGTAAAGGCCACGCCGTGCTTACGTTGGTTGATGGCGGCTTTTACCGCATCCCATGCAATATTATAGGGTGGAATCGACAGGCTCACGACTTCGTGTCCACCGGGGCCAAGGCGGAGGCAATGCGCTGCTTAGCGATCATGGCATCAATCACCTTAATCACCGTCTCCTGATCCTCCTGGGCCATGGCTTCCAGCTCCTGAAAACGGCGGAACAGGCGTGAATTGGCCAGGGGTTCCGCCTCATCCACATTGCCGGTAAGCAGATAATCCACCGACACATTCAACGCATCGGCCAGCTTGATCAGCATCCCCGCTGGGGGAATATTAAGTCCACTCTCGTACTTGTTGAGTTGCTGGAAACGTATATCCACCAACGCCGCCAGTTCCTTCTGTGACCAGTTCTTCTGTTTACGCAATCCCTTTAAGCGCGCGCCAAAGGCTTTGCGTAGCTTCTCATCCTGCATAATGAACAGCCTTGCCTGCATAGTTCAACCTCGCTCTAGTGTAAGGGGTAGTTCCGCAAAGGGATTGACAGGTGATCCTTAAAGGATCATATAATACTCCGCAAAAGAGTCAATAATGATCTTGACAGGGTTTTAGGGGGAACAGCAATTTATGGCACGCTTCACCGACGAAGAATTGAGCAGAATCAAACAGGACGTGTCTTTGGTGCGGTTGTTGGAGTCCCAGGGATATGTGCTCAAGAAGCAGGGCAAGGACTACGCCTGCCAATGCCCGTTCCACGACGACGACACCCCAAGCCTGATTGTCAGCCCCAAAACCAACCTGTGGCATTGCATGGGGGCCTGCCAGATGGGCGGTTCGGTAATTGATTGGGTGATGAAAAGCCAAGGGGTCAGCTTCCGTTATGCAGTGGAGCTGCTGCGAAACGATCACCCTGAACTGGCCAGCCAGACCGCGCAGCCAGTGAAATACAACACGGCCAGAAAGCTGCCCTCCACCTTAGCGGCTGATTTATTAGCCGCTGATGATCAAGGCGCGTTAAACCGGGTGGTGGATTACTACCACGACACTCTGTTGAACGAAGCGGAGGCCCTGCAATACCTGGAACAGCGTGGCCTGCACGACCTGGAACTGATCCACACCTTTAAACTGGGTTACGCCAATCGCACCCTGGCCTACCACATCCCCCAGAACAACCGTGAAGACGGGGCGGCGATCCGGTGCAAGCTCAAAGACTGCGGCATACTGCGCAACAGTGGCCACGAACATCTGAATGGTTCGTTAACCGTGCCGATCTTCGACACAGAAAACAACGTGGTGGAACTGTATGGGCGCAAGATACGGGATGATCTGAAAAAAGGCACCGCCTACCACCTGTATTTGCCGGGGCCACACGCCGGTGTGTGGAATGCCCAAGGCTTAAAAGGGCAAGAAGAAATCATCCTGTGTGAAGCGCTGCTGGATGCCATGACCTTCTGGGTAAACGGTTTTAAAAACGTCACTGCCAGTTATGGCACAGCTGGTTTTACTGATGATCACCTGAACACGTTTTTAAACTGTGGCGTGAAAAGGGTGCTGATTGCCTATGACCGTGATGAAGCTGGTAACAAAGCGTCAGAACAGCTAAGCGCTAAATTACAATCAGCGGGTTTAGAGTGCTTCCGGGTGTTGTTCCCCAAGGGAATGGACGCCAACAGCTATGCCCTGAATATGAAACCAGCGCGTAAAGCCTTAGAAGTGGTGATCAGAAAAGCCGAATGGTTGGGCAAAGGCGATGCACCAACGATTAGCACCGAAGCCCAAAGCGAAGTGAAAAGCATAGCCGCTAAAGAAAAAAACGAGCCTGCACCGGAGGATGACAAAGAAGCCCAAACCAGCAACAGCGATAACCCCGCCCTTCCTTTAGCCGCTGATGTGTCAGCCGCGTCTGTCATTGATGAACCGCTACCGGCCAGCCCGTTACCGCTGCCAGTATTGGACAACGTGCGCTGCACCGTCAAAGACCACGAAGTGTTATTCGACATCGGCGGGCGCGTGTACCGAGTGCGCGGCCTCAAGAAAAACACCGTCCACGATGTGTTAAAAATCAGCCTGATGGCCTGCAATGAAAACGGCTTCCATACCGATACCTTAGACCTGTACCACGCCAAACAACGCCAGGTGTTTATCAACCAGGCGTGCGTGGAGTTGGGGGTTAAAGACGAGACCATTAAAAAAGACCTGGGCAAGGTGCTGTTAAAGCTGGAAGGCTTGCAGGAAGAACAGATCAACGACCATCTGAAACCCAAGCAGGAAGCTGAAGGCAAACCGCTAAGCAATGAAGAGCAGTCCGATGCCCTTGACCTTCTAAAAGACAAAAACCTGCTGCAACGTATACTTCGTGACTTCGCCGCTGCTGGCGTGGTCGGTGAGGAAACCAACAAGCTGGCCGGTTACTTAGCCTGTGTCTCCCGCAAACTGGAAAAGCCCTTGGCCGTGATGGTGCAAAGCACCAGCGCCGCCGGTAAAAGCTCGTTAATGGATGCGGTGCTGTCCTTTATGCCCGAAGAAGAACGCATCCAATACAGCGCCATGACCGGACAAAGCCTGTTCTACATGGGTGAAACCAACCTCAAACACAAAACCTTAGCCATTGCCGAAGAAGAAGGTGCACACAACGCCAGTTATGCATTAAAACTGCTGCAATCAGAAGGTGAAGTCACCATTGCTTCAACCGGAAAAGACGCCACCACCGGCAATTTAGTCACCCAGGAATACCGAGTAGAAGGCCCCACCCAGTTGTTTATGACCACTACGGCCATCGACATTGATCCAGAGCTGATGAACCGCTGCCTGGTACTGTCGGTGGACGAAGGCCGGGAGCAAACCGAAGCTATCCATGAACAACAGCGCTTTGCCGAAACCCTGGATGGCTTGTTTGCTAAAGAGGAACGTCAGGACATTATCCAGATCCACCGCAACGCACAGCGCTTATTAAAGCCGCTAAAGATAGTCAATCCCTACGCACAGCACTTAAAGTTTTTAAGCGATAAAACCCGCACCCGCCGCGATCACCAGAAGTATCTAACCCTGATCCGCTCCATAGCCTTGCTGCACCAGTACCAGCGTGAAGTGAAAACCGAAACCCGGCAGGGCAAGACCGTGGAATACATCGAGGTGACGCTAAGCGACATTGAACAAGCCAACGCCATAGCCCACGAAGTATTGGGCCGCACCTTAGACGAATTGCCACCGCAAACCCGTAAACTGTTGGAGTTGATCCAATGCCTGGTGCAGCGTGATTGCCAACAGCAGCGCATCGAGCAGGACGATTACCGTTTTAGTCGCAAGGCGGTGAGAGAGTTCACCAACTGGAGCGATGGCCAGTTGAAAATCCACTGCAAGCGGCTGGAGGAATTGGAATATCTGTTAGTGCATCGGGGAGGCCGGGGCCAATCGTTCGTGTATGAGTTGCTGTATAGCGGTGATGCCAGCAGTGAACAGCCCCACATGATGGGCTTAATGGACGTGAAAAAGCTCAACCAGCACCAGTACGACAAAAAGAAGTCAGGGCAAACAGAGGAAAAGTCAGCCCCAAGTCAGGGCCAAGTTAGGCCCAAGTCAGGGGGAAGTCAGACCGGAGAATTTAGCAAAAACCTCGATAAAAACAGCCTCAAGCGCACCGACACAGAAAAAGCCGCTGAAAACGCATCTCCAGAGAGTAGAAAAATCAATGGTCGGTCGTACCGTACTGGTAATGGAATGGAGCAAGTCGCCCCATCTTTAGTTGCCCAGGCGTCAGCCGCCACAGCAGACTGGAGCGCCTGAGATGCCCTTACGCCGCAAAAAACACAGCCACCGGCAGGACAAGAAACGCCCCATTGAACACAACGGCCTGTATCCCTATCTGGCGCGATTCCTGGAATGGGGCGCAGTGTTGGAAGGGGTTTCCAAAGACACCACCAAACGCCGTGACAGCGCCTTGAGGCGGTTCATTGAATGGTGTGATCAACGGGGCATTCATGACCCCCAGGAAGTCACCTTGCCCATACTGGAGCGCTACCAGCGCCACCTGTATTACTACCGTAAAAGTGACGGTGAGCCCTTATCCACCGGTTCCCAGCATGTGATGCTGACCCCCATCAAAGCCTTTTTTAAATGGCTGACGCGGGAAAAGTACATCCCCAGCAACCCCGCCAGTGAAATGCAGTTGCCCGGCAAACCCAAGCGACTGCCCAAAGTGATCCTGCATCAAACGGAAGTGGAAATCCTGCTGAATCAGCCTGATTTAGGCACCCCACAAGGTGTGAGAGACAGAGCCTTACTGGAAGTGCTCTATGCCACCGGCATGCGTCGAATGGAGTTGTGCCACCTGGGGCTGTATGACCTGGATCAGCGCCGGTGTGCGATGCTGATACGTGCCGGCAAAGGCAACAAAGACCGTATGGTGCCGCTGGGGGATCGAGCCTTGGCCTGGGTGAACAAATACCTGGAAGAAGTCCACCCGCTGTTAATCACCGCCCTGCACCGTGACCGATTGTTCCTGACCGATTACGGCGAGCCCTTCACCCGAGCCGTACTATCAGGACACGTAAAAAAGCTGATGATCCAGGCCGGTATCGATAAGCATGGCAGTTGCCATTTACTGCGCCATGCCTGTGCCACTCACATGCTGGAAAACGGAGCGGACATCCGTTACATCCAGGCTTTGCTGGGCCATGAAGAACTGAACAGCACTCAAATCTATACGCGGGTGAGCATTGAGAAGCTAAAGGAAATCCACGCGGCCACCCATCCGGCGAAGCTGAAAACCCACACTAACGAACAAGGTGAAGAAACACTGGCTTTACTGGCTACATTGGAGTGGGAGGCGGAGCAGGAACGCGAAGGCTTGGAGTCCTAAACCCGCCGGATCACATGCCTTGCAAAAGAACCGCAAGGCAAGGTGCCAGGCTCGCATCGAAGCAAGCGGATCCACATCAGCACAGGCGCAGTTCTTTAACCCGCACCCTGTCACAGGTTGGGAAGTTAACCGGGAAGTCTGTACCGTTCGATCACAGGCAAATAATGTCGCGGCCCGTGGGATGTCTTGGTCTGTCACATGGCTTGCAAAAAAGCCTGCAAGCCAAGGTGCCAGCCCGCGCCACCCACTCAGCGCGCGGCTTCCACCTCTCCCGCTCCTCCCCCGCCGCCCAAGGTTGCGCCTGCCCTGGGTCTTAGTTGCGCCTTGTGCCACCGGTTAAATCATCACACCAGCCAAAACCTGTGCCAGCGTTAGGCGCGCAACCTGCGCCGGGTGTCGTAGCGGGGTGCGTGCCACGTTTAAGCCTTGTTTAACAGGGCGTGCGCAAGCGCACAGGGCTTTTTAATCACCCACCCCAGCCCGCCCTCAAGGGCGGGAGCTGAACCGTGCCGCCGTCAGGAAAGGGAGCTTGCTTGCCCACCCAGGGTAGCAACGTGCTCGGGGCATCAAGGCCAAGCCGCGCAAGCGCGGTGCTGCGCAGCCTTGACCCCCCTGCGTGCGCCGCTGTGAAGAAAGGGCAAACAAACCCACAAGGAGCAAAAAACATGAACATCCAAATCCACCCTGAAATCCAAAAGGAACTGGAATACATGATCGAACTGTACCAACAGCACGGCTGCCCGGCAGGCCGTGACAGCGTGGAAAGCCTGATCAGCTACATACTGGCCAGCATCGCCGATGGCTCGCGTAGGCCCGGCAGTTGGGAACGCAGCCTGCTGGAAATGCTGGGTCTGGTAGCCGATTGCGGCGAACACTACCAGTACCGCAGCCAGTACGGCAAAGAGGGCGCGTAAGCGCCCCAGGCGGGCTCCGGCCCGCCTTTAATCCTTCCTCCGCGCTTCACCCCAACAACCCTGCCACGAACCTGCTCTGAGCGTTACGGGCGGGACGGACCCCGCCCGCAACGAACCAGAGCAAACAGCCGCCCGTAGACCCGCCCACGCCGCGCATACGCGGGACACCTTCACATCACAGAATCAGCACCGAGCGCCGCTTAATACGCGGCCCGGACGAGTCGAATAATAAAGGGTCTGCTAGGAATGACCCTTTAAATAGGATTTTTACGTTCGGTCACGCTACCTTCGGCAAAAAGCCCCTTTAAGGGGCCTTGAGCGAAACAGGATTGAGTGTCGGAGCCAGTAAAATAGCGACCTGTAGGCATCCTTCCACCTGATTTGACAGCTTATCTCTCAGGGATACGTTGAAGTGAAATTGATTAAACGCGGAGACTCATGAATGAATATTGAACCGGGAATAATAGAGCTGATCATTCAAATAGGCGTACAACATTTACCCACCGTAACCGTGTGTGCCTGCCTGTGGGTTGTGATCAATAAGGGCAATGATGAAAAAAAATAAGCGAAAACCCGCGTCTGGGCGTGTAAAAAATAAGTGCGGTAGAATATCGGGGTTCACGCTCTTTAATAGCAAGAGGCCATCAGGGGTACAGCGAAAATAGTACGACCGCTGCCACAAGCGAACCATTCCAGGGCCAGTACTGGGATGAAGAGACCGGGTTACATTACAACCGGTTCCGGTATTATGATCCGGGGACAGGGCAGTTTACCCAGCAGGACCCGATTGGGTTGTTGGGGGGGATTAATAATTATCAGTATGCGCCGAATCCGAGTGGGTGGGTTGATCCCTTAGGGTTAGCTTGTAAGGAAGTTAATAAAACCAATACTGCTAGAAGCCGAATTCCCAAGGATCAACAAGCCGTTTTTGATGAATTTGAACGCAATCACCAAGGGATGTTTAAATCAGACAAAGATTTGGTTGCTGCCTTTGAAGAGCTTCGTGATAAGGAGTCACCTTGGCCGGTAGGTTTCACTCCTAAGAAAAGAATGATTCAGCCTGGTGAGAAATTCAGCATGATAACTAATACTGGGCAAGGTAAGTTTCCTGGGCAATTTGGTACATTTGATAACATTGAGAATGCAACTTATGGTCGTGATAAGTTAGCAATCAAGGAAGTTTGGAAGCCGACACTTGATAGAAAGGTTCAGTATGAAGTGCAGAAACCATTTGAAGTTGAGTATGGCCCTGTTGGCCCTCAAATTGAGAAACTTCCCGATGGATCGTACAAATATCTGCCTGGTGGTGGAACACAAATAAAACTGAACTATAAAGACTATCAGAATGCAGTTGCTAGGCCGGATAATGGAAACACGCCAAATGCGTACTTAAAAGTGATTAAGAATACGAAGCTATCCCAAAAGTAGGAATCGAATGAGAATAGATAGATCCGTTGGAAAAAAAACAACGACGTTGAAATGGCAGCATCTGGGAGAAAAAAAATCTATTAGATTCTCCGGTAGAGTTGAGGCCGAATACTCAGAATCGAAAGAGCTTATAGTCGCCGCAGGAACAGATGGTGTAATACATTTAATAAAGCCTGATGGAACAGTTGTTTCAGAGTTTTCGTTTGATGTATCTGAAAGTTGCAATTTTTATGTGCTAACTAAAAGTACTTTAACAGATCTTGGTGTAGCTATCGTAATGGCCCATGATCCTGAATATAAAGGTGAAAGGTTTTGGCAACATGGAATCGAAATTCAATCGCAACAAATATCTGGCCCATTAAGCAAATGGCGATAGGCGTCCATATTAGGTCAGGAAATTTTTGGCTAAAATTCTTGATCTGAAAATGAACAAAATCACTTGGGATGATTTCATTAGCCTCCTATCTAATGAATTGCGCACAAACTGCAGCGATTGCCAAAAGGCTAATTTCAAAGGGTGGGAGTCATTCACCAAAGAGATGGAATCCAAGTTACAGATTCTAGGTGAGTTCGAAAATTCAGAAACCTGTATAAGCAAAAATGGTTACAATGAATACCACCCGAATGGAACTAACTATTGGAGTAAGGATGCACCAATAGCCTTGGCCTTTTACCCTTATCATGAATCTCAAGTTAGAACCTGTTCTGCATGTAACGCAGTGTTTCTTACCTATGCTGAGTACTCCGGACATGCTCCTCAGAACCGGTGCAGGTGGGTGCAGCCAGAGCTTTTGGTCCTCATTGAGGACCTGTAATTGAAATTTAAAGAAAATTATTTCTCCAAAGAAAAGTACTTCTCTGTAGGAGTCGAAGAAGAGTCTGGCAAATATTACGTCTCGATTCCAGTAAGTAACTCAAAAGCTGATTATGAAGAGTATTACTGGGTAGATACTGATGTATACGAATCTCATAAGTCAGCTTGAATATATTGCTGATGAATGTAGAAATCGTTTGCGGAACAATGACCTTATTTTTGAACATGGAACAGAGAGGGGAATACCCATTTAACAGATAGTGTAAAAATGAGCGTGCAAGGCCTAAATAAAATTAGAATATTTGAGGTGTTCTAATGGAGAAAATTTTAAGTATGGAATATCCAACGCGCATCCAAATTTATGAGTACATGCGTATCCTTGTCATAGAATATATCAGCCCAGAAGCAATTGAAGAGTGCATGAGTAATATTAATTCCTGTGAGCAAGAAGGGCGGTTTCCACCTGGAAAGTGGCTTCTTCATACGGTTGACGAGAACACCAGAAAAAGTAGGGTTTCGTTAAGCGTTGCTCACCAAGAGTTATATAGGGATATTTGTTCTTTTTGCATATAAAAGATAACGTTTCGTATGAAAATTAGAGTTCCTACCAGCTTTGACCTTTCAAACAAGAAAGACTATTCAGATATACCTGAAAATATCAGCTGTGAGCTTCAATCGACGGGCCCTGGTTGGTATCTACTAAGAGTCTTCGAAAATGAAATGTTTATCGGAAATAGACTTGGATATGTAAGGCAGCCTTTTTCAGGTGATGGTCATGTTGAGATTGCTTATACGACTCGAGGAAAAGGCCCAGGCTTTATCTGCATATATTTGTACGACAGCATGTGTAGCAACAACAATTTAGTTCTATGTTCTGTCAATGTGTTTCGAGACGATCTACTGGCATCAGCGGTTCGACTGGGGGAGAGCTTGGCCGGTATGGTTGGAGTTGAAGTGTTGCAATACCACATTGGTGCAGATTGTTGATTGCATGGTACCAGAACCTCATAATTTCTACTCACCCTGCCTTGATTGTTGGTTTCCCGCTCAAAAAACATCTCCGTTGGTTATAAGTATGTATATAGAAATGCTTGAAGAACTCATAGCACTGCTTAGAAAAGCTGAAGCTGACCATCGGGCAGAATGGTTTAGCCTTGCAAAAAAATATTATATTGATGGGAAACACGAGAAATCCTACAGGAAAGTGCTAGGGGCCTATGGTGGTATGGGGAGTTTTAATGATGTGTATTGGAGGTTGCCACAGAATGATGAGCAAAGGCAGGATTTCTTGAAAGATGAAATTAGGAAATATGCGAAAAATGAACTCGAGTTACTTTAAGAAATCATCCATAACATTCAGCAGGTTTTAACTAACACAGATTAGGTAGGCTGAGCTTGGCTTCAGCTTAGATAGAATTGATGATTCTCATCTAAGAAAACGACGTAAAATGTATTTCGGTCGTAATTCTCGTCTTTCTCACATTCGATTTTGTCTGGAATAACAAACCCGACAAGACGAGTATCATTATCTATTCTGAACCTAGCCCACCAGACGTCCTCAGGGACATGTGCTGGATGAGAAAAAGCAGATTTTCTGGGAAATTCTTTATAAACCTCTAAACATGATTGGCGTTTACCTTTGCCACCTCTTTTGCCTTTTCCTATCTTGGTATTCTCCCAGTGGCTTAAAGGTTGTCGGGTAAATTCCTTTAACTTTCCTATTAGTTTCACCACTTTGCTATTACCCGAGGTGGTATTCCAATCAATAAAATCTTGACCAGGAGGATTATTGTCAAAATACGAAAAATTGAATTTTGATCTAGTTAATATATCGCTATCACTGATTGAGTCATGAGGAATGGAAGAAATAAAACTCTGCTTTTTCTTCGACTTTGAGAAATCTTTAGCCATTCACTACATGCTCCAGTTATTAGCAATTCTTGAGGCTAAGCCCTGGATGTTTTTAGGAGTACCACCAATTCTCCCTTTGCTATATAAGGGAGAAATTGCTCTATCATTTCTTAACAACGAAACTTCGTCTAATCTGTAGCAATAGCTCTCATTATTCTCTTTGTTAACCAATATTGCTCTGTATCTACCAAGCGAATCAATTATCTCAGTGTTATGTGCTGTTATGACTAGCTGGGCATTGTTCTTGTTGATCTTCTGGTTTGTAAATAGTTCAATAATTTCAGGTAAAATCATTGCGTGTAGATGAGTGTCGAACTCATCGAGAACCAATAAGCTCCCATCCCTAATTGCAGCCCAGTATCGATATAAATTAATAAACAATGCCTTTGTACCCATGGATTCCTGAGCTAATCCAATTGGAAACTCAGATTTATGATATCCATGAATAAACAAAGGATAGAATACATCTTCACCAGTCTCAGAATCTACAGTCGACTCTATTCGAATATCTTTAATCCCATCATCGACACCGGAAATTATCTGCTTTGTAAATTCAAATGCATCAGGGTTTTCCTTGTAAAATTCACTTATTTTGAAGTAGCTTCCAGAATCAATAGTCTTATATCCATCATATCCGACGTTAAAAAGTATTCTTTTGAAGTGCCAATACATTACTTCAAGGTCTACCATCCTCTTCTCAAATTCAAAATCGTCTGGCAAGCTAATTACGGACTGGTCAGCCTTTAACTTCAACTTTTTAAGCTCAGAAAACTCCTTTAAACAATGAGTGATTTTATTTGCTTCTCTTATTAAACAAACGACTTCTTTTTTGTGTTTTCTTCGAACTTCTTCTCTGACAATACCCGAATTTCTTACATCTAACTCGTAATAATATGTAGTATCATCTCTGATGAACTCAATATAGAACTCGGTGACGTCGTCACTGCCCGCAAATGGTTCAAAAGGAATATCTATCTCAGATTTTCCATTATCTAAGCTTCTTGTAGTTCCCATTCGCTTTGAGCAAAAGCAATATAAGAACGTTATGGCTTTCAAAATATTGGTTTTACCTGAGCCATTCGCTCCTTTAATTCCAAGTACTGGGGAAATGTTTGCTAATAGGTCTTGTTCTTCAATTGGCAAGTCCTTGCTCACAAATCTAATTTCCGCTCCTTCTTTAAAACTCGAAAAGTTACGAAATCCCAGTTTTTTGATCATCTTTAGCACAGCCGAATTGAATCTATAAGTTTTTGTGAATTCTATGCATAAAACCATTTTATGTAAAACGAATTTTTTGTCAAATATGACAGAAAATCGCATTATTGGATCTTTGTGGGCTGGTAAACGTATGGCGCTGAATTTGTATAGCGGTGACCAGCTTTGCCTGCCGCTTTGAACTGCCTTAGAGTTTGAGAAAACACCCGATATTATCTAATAGATTTGAATTGGTGACTTTTGGTGATGCGTCTAGTTGGTCTGCTTATTCATGAGTTAGTTTCAGATATTCTTGATGTACTCTAATTTCTTTAACAGTCCTCATTAGGCATTTTCAATAAGAATCCGCAGACAGTTGACGAGAACATTAGAAACAATATGGATGCGTTGAGTACCGCTCACCAAGAGTTATACAAGGATATTTGTTCTTTTTGCATATGAAGCTTAACTAATACTCTAAAAGAAAATAGACATGTAACCCTTGCAAATAAAAATCATAAAACCTATCAGAATTTAGGTTTATCGGTTTGTCTAAGGGTGTAATTTCATGCCTGAAAGGAAATGGAGTTTAGGTACGCGTTTTTAATGGTTTCTTCTATAGTCAAACTGTCGTATATGATTGAGCAGTTCTTTGAAGCAATCACCTGGAAGGTGTTGCTTTCAAAGCGGAAAGAAAGTTGGATTTTTTCTAGTATGAAATCTCTATACAGTGATTTAAGCTCAGTTAGTGCATTGTTCTCTGAGCTCAACTCAATTTTTGCGATGCTATTGTCTGATAATCTAAGAGAGCTTGCCCATAATTTATGTGCTTTCAACCTCGAAACATGATTCTCAGACTTGATTGATTTTGTGAAAACATCAAGATTCATTTGGTGTTGATGAAATCCACTGCCAGGTAGAAGTTTTGATATTATCGAGGAAAGTGACTTTATTGACTGAGGTGGATTATGAACTTGTAGAATATAGTAAGAATTATGATTGGGTGTTGGGGAAAGTTTGAAGTCTACGTATATATAACGATCATGTTCAAACGTGTCAGTTGCCCCATTTGGTAATATGATCTTCTCCACGACATGCTTCTTTTCAATAAATGTACATACTAGCTCGTAGTAGTCGAGAGAGTTAATGTTAATCCCGCTTCCCCTTTTTTCAGTAAATCTATATTTAGAAAAGGTTTCAGCTATAGAATCTAGGGATTGATCAATATCTACAATGAAAAACTTTGTTCTAAGGCTGTTCATTGCTCTGGCCGCCACTTGAGGTTGCTTTAATTTCATCCAATGCAGAATATGCACATGTTTCTATGCGTCTCATAAGCTGTATGTCTTCTACCTTGGTTAATGGTTTAGTTTGTTTGGAAAAGTCGGACTTTTCGCCTTTAGGCCGGTAACCTTTAACTAGGTAAGAGAAATCACTACAAAACTCTGGGTCGTTGAACTGTGCGTGAAACAAATATAGCCTTGGTTCGTTGTCAACCATTTTTGTAGAAGCCCAGCTGACTTTGTATATATAGAAACCCTTTTTAAATAAATCTTTAAGTTCACCTGACTCAAATATTCCATCGCCATTTAATGAGGCTTTTTTGACAAAGGTTCCTAGCTTTTCTTTGTTTTCTTCCCCTGAATCTGGGTGAAATACAGTTACATCCGATACGTTGTAAAGATCAAATCCATCAATGTTTGATATTAGGTGTTCGAAGAACCTGATTTTATCCCTAGGGTCTGTTGTTCCACTTAGGCTGATTTTTCTATATTGGACCTCTTGGTTAGATTCTTTTTCGATTTCATCTAATAGTTCTTCGCAAAATATTCCTATATATTCGTTGTCTGGATTTCTAATGCATATTTCATCGTTTAAAAATTCGATAGAAATAGTTGCATCTTTCTTTACCAGTTGTTTGAACTCGGATTTGTTATAGTCAAGATATGAGTATGTTACATCTATTTCAATGGAATTTTGATGAACTGTGTGGGTTATCTCGTCTTCGAAATCTTGTCTATTATCAATTAACTGCTTAATTGCTTCTTCAATTGATTCTCTTGAAACTTGGGTAGTAGTCTTTTTTGATTGGTGTTTCTCTTTTCTTGACGAGGTGGCAAGTTTCTCTGAAATTAGTGCGTGATCGAAGTAGTCATGATTAATTCTGCTGAGATGTAGTGCTATGTCCTCTTTGTCTAGTTCATTGGATACAAGCATTCCGCGGGAATACATCAATTCATGAAGCGCTGTTTTAGTCATTTTGTGTTGGCGAAGTGCGTCGTTTAATGCTTTATCTGACGCACAATATAAACTGCCTTTTTTAATCATTGCTCTCTCCAAGCCAATATCCCGGGATTGTAGTTTGGCGCAGCTAGTTGAACTACTTCTACGTCTATACGATTTAGGTCGTTCTCTCTGTATTGATCAAACCCCCAATCAGAAACGTAGTTATTTATAGCCTTTTTAAAGTTGCTTTTTAGATCCTCATTCGGTGATATATGTGCAATTCTGATCTTTATGGTGACATCATCCCGCAATATCTGAAGTCGTGATAATATATCAAATAAATAGAGAAATTCTTGGTATGTCTTGCCTTCTTGGTTGTAATAAATTACAAATCCAGGTCCGCTTACCTCTTCAACTTTGCCCTCTTTATAGTTGTAGTTCTTTATGGGCCCATGCTCGATGACCATATATGGGGAGCACATGGTTTCTATTGTTGCAGGATGCTTAATCTTGTCACCTCTAGGTTTATGAAGAATTTGATCTGGATAATGAAACCAATAATTATCATCTTTTGGGAACTCATTGTTATCTTTTAACTTGATCACGTCACTTACTATTCTGTAAAGGTATAGAATACGAGCAGGGTCTAGAATGTGTATGATGCTGCGTTTGGTAAGTGGAAGATTATCTAGCTTGTGTTTTCCAAGTTTTTCTAAAAAATCGGAATCACATTTTTGGTCCCAATTATATATAAATAGCAATCCTCGGATCTCATAGTTGCCTTTTTTTAGTACGTATCTTTTTCTCCATTCCGAACTACCCTGTGCACAATCTATAGTTTGTGCCAGAGAATTTAATGTTTTGATCACACCTTTTTTATATTCAATACTTCCCTTCGAGTAGCTCTTGAGATCTGTATTCAGATAAATAGTTTTATTAAGATAGGGGTCGTCATAGTGAAATACTACATCAACCGGATGGGTCTCATGGCCTTTAGACTTTTTGTGGATGTCAGTCTTGTTGCACTGAAAGTTCTGGTCTTTGATCGGAAGTGTTTCCCATCTGAAGAACTTGAATATTTCATCTGAAACCTTTGTGGCGATCTCAGTGATATTAGAAACTTCTCCGCTCATGCTTACATGTTTCCTTTGATTGTATGAATATCTCTCGTGAAGCTACCAAGGTTTAATAAGTACACTAAACCAATGTGTCAGGTCTGATTTTAAAAGTCATTTGACTCAATAGTTATGAGCAATACAATTGGCGCAAACTAGTTAAGGATGACTGGTGGTATTGACTATTGAATAGAATTTTTACTTGTCAGCAAACCACCCGCCTATTGAATCAGTGCGTTCACTTCTGTGTGGTTTATGACAAAAAGGGCACGCTAAAACCTTAGTCATCCCACTCTTCTTTCCCCAATGAATTACCTAAGCAGTATAGTGACCGCCCACGCTTTGATCAATCACCTTGTCTAGTCGTATTTCTTCCAAAAACCTTCACCCGACCCCCAACAACCGTCCCTCCACCGCCGCCAACTGCTCCGAAAAATACCCCGCCTTACAACTCGTGATCAGCAAGTTCTGCATGGCCCGGGTCATGGCGATGTACAGTAATCGGACTTCGGTGGCCTGGTCGTCTTCGCTGCAGCCTTCCCCTACACCGGCAATGATCACGCGGTTGAACTCCAGCCCTTTGCTGCTGTGCATGGTGAGCAGCGACACCCGTGGTTTGAGTGGGTCGTACTGGGCTTTGGCGGCTTTGTCGTGGGTGAGCAAATAGGGGATGCCGGCGTGATCCAGCGCCTTGGCCACCCGTGCGCCGATCCAGGCGGAGCGGTACACCACGGCGATGTGCCGCAGTTCGCAGCCGTCCTGGTGCCATTTGGTAATGCAGCGGGCGATGAAGTGGGCTTCGTCCTCGGGGTTGCTGAATTCACGCACGATGGGCAGGGCGCCGTTGACGCCGCCGCTCTCGGGTTTGATCAGGGGTAGGTGGTCTTCGTCGCTGGCGTGTTCCTGCAGGTAGTGTTGGGCGAATTCATAGGCGAACTGTAGGATCTGGCGGGTGTTGCGGTAATTCAGTTTCAAGACGGTGGTGCGGCCCCGGGCCTGCACGCCAACGCTGCTTAAGGTAAAGCCCAGGTTGCTGCGGTGATAGATGGATTGGGCGTCGTCGTACAGCAGCAACAGGGTGTTGGTTTCCGGGTCCACCATGCCGGTGATCAGTCGCAGCCAGTCCGCTTCAAAGTCGTGGGCCTCGTCGATCATCACCGCCCCGTACTGGGCCCGTGGGATCAGCCCCTTGTCCACGCCGTGGATGACGCCCATCACCTGCTTCTCCCAATGGGGCGCATCGCCCGGGGGCAGGGGCGCCTGATAGCTCCGCAGTTGTTGCGCGCACCAGTCGTGAAAGTGATACACCTGCACCTTGTGCTCCACCCCCTGCGCCGCCACATAGCTGCGCAGCTTGGCTGCCAGGGTGATGTTGAAACACAGCACCAGGATCGGCTTGTGCAGCACCTTGGCCAGATGCAGGCAGCGGTAACCCAGTATCATGGTCTTGCCGGACCCAGCCACCCCATGAATCACCCGATGCCCTTCACCCAGGCTGCGAGCCAGCTGTTCCTGCTGGTAATCCATGACTCGTACGATGTCGGGCAATTCCCATGGTTGTTGGGTTTCTTGTGCATGGTTGTATGAGTTGTTATCTGCGTTGTCGTCGTTGGTGGCGTCTTCCGCATTCGCCGCCCCGAAAAGGTCACGCTGATCCGGGTTCACCCGCACCTCCGGCCACAGATGCCAGCGTATGCGGTCGATCTGCGGCTGCGATAGTTTGTCTCCAAACTGGTAGTTGAACATATTCCACAGCTTGGTCTGAAAATCCTCCGCATCCGCACTGGCCAGCAGGTCGTCTTTATTCAGAATCAGCCGTTCATCAATGATCTGGTCGATGCCCAGGGCCTGGATCTGCTTTTGTGTCAGATTGGTGAACACCACGCCGTAACCCCAGGGGAACGACAGCTTGCCCAGATGGTTACCTTCTTGTTGAGTGAGCTGCGGATCTTTCGCCAGCAGATTCACGATCTGGTGGGCGTATTGGCGGGCCTGTTCCAATGGGTTGGGTTGCACCTTCAATCCCGAACCGGTGAGAAGGGTAAAGGATTCTTTATCCCCTTCCCGGATGGTATCCACCTTCCAGTCCTTCACTTCCAGAATCAGCAGCCCCCGGCCCGGGTGCAGCAAGGTGAAATCCGGATGCAGGTAGTTATTCCCGATGCCGATGTCATACCAGCACAGGTAATCGTCTTCCAGGTGGGATTCCAGACGCTCTGCGAAGCGCCGCTCCCCAGGCTGCATTTTTTTACGGGCTGTGGGCAGCGCCGGAAAGAATATGGCCATGGTGTGTGCTCATGAGCTAGTGTGTTGGCTTCAGGTACGGATCATATCCTGCAAGCCAAGGGCTAATTGTAGAGAATGATATAGTGTGATTTCTTTACAGTATAGGGTAGGGGAGCGGTATGGCAAAAAGCGCTTCTGATGTTCTAAAAATCCTCAGGTGTAAGCATCCTGCGCTTATGAACAAGGGTAATAATATAAATTTGTTGGTCTCGTAGATGGTAAATGATGCGCCAGGAATGAATACTGATTTCTCGTAGGCTTTCGTCGTTGACTTCACGAACCACTTTGCTGGCGAGTGGCGGTAGATCAACTAGAGTGGCGGCTTTAGAAAGAATATCCCTTGTTACTTTTTTTGCATTGATGGGCGCATCCTGCGCAATGTAATCGTGAATGGCTTTTAAATCATCTCGGGCGCGGGGCGTCCATACTACCATTGCTCAATCTCACGGGTGAGTTCTTCGTGGGAAATAGTGCGGCCCGCTTCTACATCCTGCATTCCCTGCTGGATTTTATTAATCACATAAAGGCGGTACACGATCTCATCCAGGTCTACGTTATCGGGTAGTTTCTGAATGGCTTCGATGGCTTCCTGTTTGGCGGATTGTAGCGGTTGCATAAAAAGGACTCCGCGTCAGTGATAGGCGTTTTAAGTGGTTACAAGACTACTAATTATGAAGCGTGCTGTTCACGAGTTAAAGCGATAAACACCGAGTTACATGCTCATTTCATTCTCAAGAGCCCTTAGTAGTTTAGTTTTTGTCCGCGTGGCCATCCGAATCCACCTTACCCGGATCCCAGTCCCGCAGCGTACGAATCTGAATCGCTTCAATACCCGCTCCGGACAAAGCATCCGAAATCACCACCACCTTGTCGTCCAGCGAAAACTCCTGACGACTCAGCATAATGCGCGCGGCGTTGGCCAGCGTTTTTTCCGGATCGGAGCTGAAATTGATACGATAGCTGAGCACGTTGCGGGTTAACACCAGATGACGGCGGGTACGACTGTCATTGGTGAAGGCGCAAATGATCGGCTTGCGCGGGTGGCAGTTGGCCACCAGATTGGCCATCAGGCCCCGTCGGGTGGGCACCACAATGGCCGCCGCGTGAATCGACTCCGCCAGTTTCACGGCGGCCAGCGCGATTTCCTGTTTGTTATTGCCAAGCCGCAGTTGGTCGGTAAAGGCCAGCCCCGGACTGGGTTCGATGGTACGCGCAATGCGATCCAGCACCTCCACGCACTTGAAGGGGTACTTACCGATGGTGGTCTCACCGGAAAGCATAATGGCGTCCACTTCTTCGTACACCGCATTGGCCACATCGGTCACTTCCGCACGGGTGGGCATGGGGCTCGATATCATGGATTCCAGCATGTGCGTCGCCACAATAACCCGCTTGCCCTGAACGGCGCAGGCGGCGACGATCTGCCGCTGCACCTGGGGCAATAGTTCGAAATTGATTTCCACACCGAGATCACCCCGTGCCACCATAACCCCATCCGAGGCCGTGACAATGGCGTCAAGATTGTTCACCCCTTCCTGGTCTTCAATCTTGGCGATGATTTTGATTTTGTCTGCCTTGCTGCCCAGCAGCTGCTTCAGTTCGGCAATATCATCGGCGCTGCGCACGAACGACAACGCAATAAAATCCACTTCCTGCTCCACCGCAAAGGCGATATCGCGCCGATCCTTTTCCGTGATGGCGGGCAGGTTAACGCGAATACCCGGCAGGTTGACGTGACGTTTACTCTTGAGCACACCGCCATCCACTACCCGGCATTGCATCACGCGCTCTTCCTTGCTCAAGACTTCCAGGTTGATCAGGCCGTTATCCACGGTGATCTTGTCACCGACGCTGACGTCATGAATCAGATCCTCGTAATTGATCTGAATCGAGCTGGCCTCCACATCTTCCACGCCCCGCGCTACCACGGAGATCACGTCACCGGTCTTAAGGTCCAGTTCATTGCTGAGATCGCCGGTGCGAATTTCCGGCCCCTGGGTATCGATCAGCACCGCGATGGGGTGATGCAGCTTGCGGTTCAAAGTACGTACGGCCTTGATCACCTTGGCACAGGCCTCGTGCTCACCGTGGGACATATTCAGCCGAACCACGTTCATTCCCGCCCGGGCCAATTGCTCCAGCGCCTCATAGGATGAGCTGACCGGGCCGATGGTACAGATGATTTTGGTTTTACGCATAGAGATGAGATCCCTTGACTGATTTGCACTCATTATACCCGTGTAGAGCGCGACTGCGAGCGTGCCCATGGCAGCAGCGCCCGCGTGATCCGCGATCAGGCGTATACGCACCTGAAGGAAGCCGTGGACGAGATTCGCACCTGCGGCGAGTATGTGTTCTGGGATAACCCGCCGCTCCGGCATGGCTTCCCCCCGCTCCCCAACAGCAGGCAACCGGCCTCTGGCGGCTTCCCCCGGGGGCGATTGATCGTCCCCCGACCAGTTTGGAGCTTCCCCCGGGGGTAATTGATCGTCCCCGGACCAGTTTGAGGCTTCCCCCGGGGGAATGGGCTGTTCCCCCGCACCCGCTTTGATCATCCTCTATTCAAATGTGAGGTTGCGAATTACCATTCTGTGCTCGTTATTATCAGAATAGCCACTGCCTGTGTATCCAAACATGAAGACGATATCGCCCGGCAAGGGAAAATGCATATCCGTCATAGTCGTGATCAAGCTGGAAGGCATGGCAAGACTGCTGCCCAATTCTGGAAACGGTCCACTAGTACCCGAGATGTCAAACATCCGGATGGATTCTGCGCTGTTGTCGAACGCCAGTGCATAGTGACCATCTGGTGTGGGGCGAGTGGTGGAATAAAAATAGGGATCGGCGATGTCCAGAGAGCCAATATAAGTCTGGTTTTTGTCATAAACGTCCTTGCTTATTAATAGGCGCGAACCGTCCGCGTTTAACCCAATATAATCCCGCGCGAAGTAATCATCACCGACAACGTCAACTTCAGTACTGATTTCAGTTTTACTGTCCACTATGTAGAGAGGCCGATACCCAAGATAACTTGGCAATTGCGCCACAACCATTTTGTTACGCATGCGGCTTACGTCTACCACCGCATCACCTGTCAATCCAATTGAAGTGACCTCCTGTGATGGGTAACGCCAAACCGAACCTCCTACAATATTACCCACCAGAATTTCACCCGTATTGAATTGGGTAATCAACCCTAAGATATCGTAGAGATAGCATTCGGTTATCAGTGTGGATTTGATGATCTGCAAGGTGTCTGGATTTACTTCGTGCACAGTACAGTTGTTATCCGTAACCAGTAATGTTTTGCCGTCGGCGGTCAGGGAGATAGCCGTAGGCTCTCCGATGTCAATTGGATCAACTTGCCAGTGATCGGTTTGGTATTGGATTCTCGCAACGTTATTTACCCTAATGTTTAAATCCAGGAATACACCGAAAAAGGCTTCCCTTTCTTCGTCATAAGCCATGGATTCTACCCGTCCAGGGACACTGATTTCAGTGTCTGCATAGGCTGGCTCTGCTTTCACCAGCAAGCGTCCGCTGGCACGTTGAAGGCCAAGGGCATTGTCCACATATAAAACATGTTCACCAGCACTCAGTCCGGCCAGTTCCACGTGCAATTCCCGATCATCAATAATGTTCAGCGGTGAAATGGGTGTGTTATCCAAAATCAGTTGTCGCGTGGGCAAGGCGTTGAAACCGGATCCATTCACTGCAATGGTTGCCGCTTTGTTTTCATAAACCACATAGGGCAATGGGAACGTCACCTTCGGAAATGTGATATCCACCGACACCGGAACGTCTACTACCACCGGGTCGATAAAGTCGTTGTCGTACTCTATAGTTACGGTCGCTTCGTAATGGCCGTCCGGCAATGCCTCGATATCGGCTACAGCAATTTGTAGTTGCACCTCGTATCCATTGACATCATCGTTACTTGTTTGGGTTGCGACCAGCCAGCTCTCTGAGGAACTAATACTCCATTGCAATGGGCCACCTATCATTTGCAGCGTAAAGGTTTGTGTCAGCTCGCTCTCCAGAGTGTTTTCGTCTATGTCGTAGGCCAATGCTGTGGGTGTTGTCATGTAAGGCGGATCGATTGTAAATGTGACCTCGTAAACCACAGAGAAACCATCAGTATCCGTCAGGGTGATCGTGGCGGAATGAATTCCTGGCGTCAGATTGTTGTGCCGGATCTGTGTCTGCAGTGCGCCGCTGTTTTCGTCTTCGAATACGTTTAACCAGTTACCTGTACCCTCTGCATAGGTAACCGCCGATGTGTAATGTTGTGCGGGTACTGGTTGATTCAGCCAGCTTAAAGCGATTGCAGCCGGTAGGTCTGATTCGCCGCTGATATTAGTGAAGTCGATCGCATCAGTCCCGAACGCCTGTGCTGGCAATTGCACTATTACAGGAACGTACAATTTATTGTTGTCACGATAGCCATTGTCATAGGTGACATACACGGTAGCTGTTGCCGAAGTAGGGGTTGCAAAGAACGCGTTGGGATTGATACTGACTTGATAAACGGGAGTGGCAGGATTAACTGTCTGGTCGACGAGTGTAACCCAGCTTGCATCGGAGTCTATAGACAAACTCACCGGAGCTCCGGTATTAGCTAATGTTAAGGTCTGTGTCAGGTCAGTGTTGTCAAAGTCGGTGCTAAGATCAAACACCAGAGAGTCAGGGCCGATGAGGTGCGGTTCTTCCACAAAATAACGCACACTCAACTCATAGGGCCAGTGGCCAGGGGATTCAAACGCGATGGTGGCTACATGCTCACCGGCGGCCAGTGTATTGGTTTTCGGAACTATGGTATAGACGCCAGACTCATTTACGCTGAGTTGCAACCAGTCTTCCTCAGTATTGGCATAGGTCACCTGTGCGTCATACTCGCTTGCCAAGAGCGGTGTAAGGTCGCGTTGGAGGGTTTGGGTCTCAGGCAGTTCTGGTGCTCCCTCTACCACATGGAAACTGGTCGAAGCTGGCAGGCCATGTGCATCTGTAAGATTAAGCAGTCCACCGTTCTCACGGCGCTTGATAATGCCGACATTGGGTGCCAACCACAATTCGGTAACCATTGGCAGCTTCAGAGTTTGGCCTTCGATGTTCAGTGATAGCGTGAATTCATAACTGACGTGGTGGGCCTGGTAGGTCTTGGCACCGTAGGTTACGTCTTCCACTCCAACATAGTCGAGTGATCCTGAAAACCCGATGGCACGATTACCGTAGGTGGGCTGGATATGCATGGCACCCTTGCCTGAAAAGGTGTGATGGGTACCTGGTGCCCAATTGCTATCGAACAAGGTGATGGGCGTTTCGAGAGTGACGTTGGCGCTATAGTCCTCATACCCCTCACTGGTCGCCACGGTAATCTGCGGCATGTAAATACCAAAATAGTGGAGCGAACTGAGGGTAGTGAAGAAGTACTCCTTTGCTTTCGTAGGGTGCTGCAGGACGCGAACCTTATGTCCTTGTATGGAGAGATCCTGGGTGAATTTGGTTGCGGATGAAGAGTAATTATAAAACCACGCGAAATCATTGGTCATGGGAAACAGCGCCAGTTGACCTGCTTCTAATGTGACTGGGGCAGGGCCTGTTGAACCCCCGGAGGAGGAACCACCACCGCCTCCACCCCCACAACCTGATATTAACACCAGCAAACACGCCAGCAGTCCTTTCAGACTGGCACTTCTTCTTTTCATGTATTTCCCCATCCGGACAAAATCGGGCGACTCAGTTTCCCAGGGTAAGCTGAATCGCACTTTCCTAAAGCTTATAGCTAGTTTTTACTGTTAGCGATCAAAAATTATACTGTTTTCGGTGACCTGTAAAGTCCGCATTACAATAGACAACCCATTGCTGCGGAAGGGCTCTAATCTGAAACGGGCGGTGTGAGATAGGAATCTTGCTAGCGCCCATAGATACCATTAATCTGATCACTCTCTAAATCGCGATCACCTAAGAAAAGTCTCCACCGATGTTTAAACTACAGTTTTTGGGTACCTCTTCGGGCGCTCCCACCAAGAACCGCAATGTATCCGGGATCGCGTTAGCGCTCCCAGAGGGCAAAGCTTGGGTATTGGTCGATTGTGGAGAAGGCACCCAGCACCAACTCCTGCACACGAATTTCACATTGCCTTCATTAAAAGCCATTTTTATTATCCACACCGACTAGACGGACGCAGGGTGGATTCCCATGCCATCGTATTCACCGTAACAAGAACCACCCTCACCAGGAAGATCATCATTGCCGGTGATAATGACTCGGCCGATCTGCAGGAGCCGGATGCGTCGGATGTAGAGTCGATACGTGACCGTTAGTATTACTACCAAACTGTACTAATAAAGAGTTAATTTGGCTTCAGATAGCCGATGATCTTGTGTTTTGCGTTGCCAGGTTTCCCAACGGACCATGAGAAGCGCGCTACAGGGAAGACTGCATGGCACTACTCAGAAAGAATATCTGGATACTGTTTATAGTTCTTTTGATATCAGGACTGGTTTTACTGACGGTCCTGTCGCTGGCCCGCTGGCGAGGCTTGGTCAATCACTACAACGATAATCAGAGTGCTCTGGTCCAGCAGTGGTATGGCAGCTTTCTATCGATTCTGAACCAACAGGAAGGAATCATCACGCTTCTGGGTAAAGACTTGCTGATGCGTCAGCGTGATGACGGACGGGATGTCCAGGCGGATCTCGATCACATCATGAAATTGGACCCTGAAATCTTCGCCGGGTTTGCCCTCGTCAACACCGATGGGGAAGTGTTGGAGTTGACTTCCAATCTTGAATCACCCGATTTGCCGAATCTTCTGCAGCGGCCTGAAACACGTGATTCATTTGTCTATGCGATGTCCACAGACAAAATGGTTTTGGGCCGTACCTATTTTGCTCCGAGATTAGTGATTCCGGCCAGAAAGGCAATCCATGATGACAACGGCCAGGTATTGGGGGTGATGACCGGAGCGCTGAAACTGAATACCGCAGAAGGCTTTTTAGGGCGGGCACGACTGTTGGGTAAATTCAATCGAATCACCATTCTGCGCACACGGGATCGATATATACAATACGCCAGCGATGGGGCGCTGATCGAAGGATTTCATGACGAACCTCTCCCAGAACAGAGCTACGAAAATTTAACGCGGACCTTTGCCCGGTCTGCGGGTAACCTTGAAGCAGCGATGTCTGGAGATAAAGCAATCGGTTTTGTACGTGATAGCGGAGATGGGCGGGGCAAGGTCCGGGGCGTTGCCGTCTATAGCCCTCGATATGAATTTTGGCTGATATCGGAAATTGAGGAATCGTATCTGGTAGGGCAGTTTATTCATGTGTTCGCTGGATATTTGACAATTATGGTGGTCTTCCAGGCAGGGATGTTTGTACTCTTTCGTTTGATTGATAATAGTCAGAAAGAACAACAGCGGATACTCGAATTCCAGGCGAATCATGACCCGCTGACACAGCTGCCGAATAGAAACTATCTCATTTCACAGTTCGCAGAATGGCAACATAACAAAGCCCGATTTTCTTTGCTCTTTATTGATCTCGACAATTTCAAGGGCATCAATGATACCTTTGGTCACTCAACGGGTGATCAGATGCTGGTTAATTTGGCCGAACGATTCCGTAAGATAGTAAAATCAGACGACCTGCTGGTGCGGCATGGAGGCGATGAATTCGTTCTTTTGACTAAACATGATGATGTCGAAAAAAATGAAATCGAAGTAACGAACAGCATATACGGGTGCTGCGAATCCGTACCGGCAGATGAGATGTACTTTACCCCCGGCGCCAGCATCGGCATTGCCCGCTTTCCCGAACATGGTAACAACCTGGAGACGTTGCTTCGTTCCGCTGATATAGCGATGTATGAAGCGAAAAAAAGCCGTAATCGGGTCCACGTTTTTAAATCTGAAATGGAGGACAGCCAATTTTTTCGGACGAAAGTGGAGCATTTGCTGAGAGGTGCCCACAAGCGTGGTGAAATCCATATGAATTATCAACCCCAGTTGGATGCGGAAGGGCGTTTCTTTGGGGTGGAGGCTTTGGTGCGCTGGCTGAGCCCCGAACTTGGCATGGTCAGCCCAAATGATTTTATTCCCATAGCTGAGCATTCGGGAATGATGAGCGAATTGGGTTATTACATTTTTGATCAGTCGCTGGAGGAAATTGCCAGAATACAGCAGGAAACCGGCAAGGCTTTCAGGTTGTCACTTAATATGTCTGTTCGACAATTGGTTGAGTCTGACTTTGCCCACAAGCTCCTTCAGAAGATCAAGAACAGTGGTGTTGATCCCTCATTAATTGCGCTGGAAATTACGGAAAACACGCTTATCGAAGATATTGACCAGATAAGTTCAACACTTAATTCCATTCACAAAGCCGGGGTCCACATCTCTCTCGATGACTTTGGTACTGGCTACTCATCGCTTAGCATTTTGAGAAGCTTAACTCTGGACGAAATCAAGATAGATAAAAGCTTTGTGGATCATGTGGTAGAGGATGTCACCTCTATGCGAATGGTAAAAAACATTGTGGCGATTGGCCGTAACTACGAGGTCAAGATTCTCGCTGAGGGCGTTGAGAACGAGCAGCAGTTTAATTGCCTGGTCGGTATTGGTTGCGATTTCTTCCAGGGATATTTGTTTTCAAAACCGATTAATGCCGACCAGCTGCTGCAGTATATGCAGAAGACGGAGTTCAGCGTTGATAAAAAGCATTAAAGGTATTGAATGGGCTCGTTACTGCTCTCTGTGGTGCGGCCCCGTCGATTATCACACCCCCGTACCGGGCCGGTGACAGCTTCCAGATCGTTGCGGTGTTGGAGGTTGCCCTCAAAGCCCGTTTTATATTCTCAAATCGCTCAAATTTCCCTTTTTATAAAACCTTAGGTTATTACAGCTAAGTGCTGACGAGAGCAGCTGTGCAACAAATTGTAAATTAAGGTCATATTTGTATCGGCCGGCTCGCTATTTGACCTCATCCTTTCTACTTTTAAATGAGACATTCCCTATTTGTTGCATCAGGCAACAAAGCGTCCTGTCCCCGAAAAGAATTAGAAGTATCAGAGGTCACTATGAAGAAGAATTTAACTCGCCGCTCATTTATTAGAAACGGTGCCTATGCCTCACTGGCAGCGGGACTATCAGCTACCCTGGGCTGTGGCTCTGGTAGTAAAGGCAACGGTGGGACGTCTTATTCGGTAACAAAAGCGGTTGTGATTGGTTCCGGCTTTGGCGGGTCTGTGGCGGCACTGCGTTTGGGCGAAGCCGGTATTTCAACCGCTTTGATCGAGCGGGGGAAGTATTGGGCGTACACCGATGAGAATAGCTTTCCTACCCTTGCCAGTGGTTTTGCCGGTGACAAGCGCACCACTTGGCTAAGTGATTTCGACGCCAATACTGGCCAGATTCCCGTGGAGCGTTACACCGGGATGTTGGAACGAATTCCCGGTGATACGACCTATGGTGTGGTGGGTGCTGGTTTGGGTGGCGGTTCCCTGGTGTATGGCGGTGTGTTGCTGCAACCGAAGCAGGAGATATTCGAACAGGTTTTTCCTCATATCAGTTATGCGGAAATGGACGCGGTTTATTATCCCCGTGTGTTGAATATGGTGAGTGGCGGCCCCATTCCCGATGATGTTCTGGCAACGGATTCTTACTCCGCCAAAAGGGCATTCATCGATAATGCCACTGCGGCGGGAATGGACGTGGTAAAAAGTCATGTGGGTTTTGACTGGGATGTGATTCGCCAGGAGGTAACCGGGGCCATTACGCCATTTGCCTCCGTGGGTGACTACGTTTACAGCTGCAACAGCAATGCAAAAAATACGCTGGATAAGAACTACATCAGCATGGCTTTAGCCACCGGCAATGTCGAAGTGCATACGCTGCATAATGTCATCACCATTACGGAAAGATTCGATGGCAGCTACCGGGTTTATTGCGATGTGCTGAATGAAGATGGCAGTGTCGCCTATGAGCATGTCATTAACTGCCAGTATGTGTTTATGGCAGCGGGTTCGATCAATACCACTAAATTGTTACTAAAAGCCGATGCCCTGAGAGATTTGCGTGGTCTCAATAGCCAGGTGGGTCGGAACTGGGGTGGTAACGGCGATGAATTAACGGCGCGTATGGGTGTGTCATCCCATTCCCTTGGGGCAGTTCAGGGTGGCCCCGCCAGTATCGCCGCCTTTGACCTTAACAACGCCATTAAATCGGTTGGTTTTATGCATTCCCCGGCGAACCAGGGCTTCCCCTATCCCACTCAATTGCAGATGGGAATGTGCGTGCCGGATGCGCTGGGTTCCATCAGTTACAGCCTGGCGACGGATCAGGCTTATATCAACTGGCCTTTAGCCGCCAACGCCAATTCCCGCCAGGCGATTATGAGCAGTCTGGATAAGATTACCGCCCAAAGTGGCGGCACTTCTTTGAATTCCGACGCCCTGGGAGGTCTGGCCATCTGGCATCCCCTTGGCGGTGTAACCATGAACGAAGCCTGCGATGGTGATACCGGTGAAATCTACGGCCAACCCAATATGTTTGTGGTGGATGGCGCGGCGATGCCGGGTTCCACTGCGGCGGCCAATCCTTCGCTGACCATTGCCGCCAACGCGGAACGGATGATGGAAAATATTATTCCGCAAATTCTTTAGTACTCATTTCTGTAGTGTTAATCGAAAACGGCGAGTTTAGATTGTTAAACTCGCCGTTTTCGATTTGATTAAGACCGTTTTCTTCTTCGCAAAATATACAGAGCAGCAATCATCGGTAATATAAATCCGTTGATTGAACCCCCGCCCCCGCCAGAACCCACGCTCGGCCGTGAATGAGTGTACAGCGGTTTGTTGGTATCGGCGCGGTGATTTTGAACAGGTTGCGTTGCCCGGACTTCCCGCGCCAGGCGCTCATTCTCAACACGCTGTTGATTGCTGCGTGCGATACCTTTCTCTTCAAACACCGAATCACGCACCACGATCATGGAGGTGTAATCCGTCACCAGGGAATATTCTTTGGCGATATCGATAATGGCCTGTTTGGTATCCTGGCTTTCCCCAAGATAATCCTGTTGCTCCAGCAGGGCTTCAATGGCTGTGTAGGCCCAGATGCGCTCCAGTTCCGGGTAACGGGTTTCGGTTTCGGGAAACTGGATGGTGGTCTCATAGACCTTCTTCTCGCCACCGATTTTACCACTGATGCGAACATCCGCTGCTCCCCCTTTCCAATAATGCCCGGCAATATGCAACTGTTGGCCACGATACAGAGTGCCGATGTCAGAAGGGGTTAGGTCTTTGACTCTGACGCCGTCAATGTCAATCTGGATGTCACGCAACGCTTCATGATTCAGTTTCCCGGTCGCCAGCAGGACTTGGCCAAGAATATCATCTGCATTGGACACCTCCTGATAGAATCCTTGGGAGACTTTGGTCATGCCTTCCAGCAACGGGCGATTGGATTGGTTGCCCATGATAAAACTGAACAGGCGAACATCGGCTTTCTCCAGCAGTGTAAGAAAATCCTTTTTCTCAGTGACGCCAACATTAGCAACCCCATCGGTGACCAAAATAATGCCGGTGGCGCGGTCTGCATCGAGATTCTTTAACGCTTTTTCCACGCCTGCGTACAGATTAGTGCCATTGTTTGGGGTGATGTTATCGAGCTTGTTTAATACCCTGTTGATGTTTTCCGGGGTGACGGCATCGTAGCCGTGGGTTAATTCTTTGGTGCGGTCGTTAAATAGAATCACCCGAAAACGATCGTCTGCCGTGAGTTTGCCCATGGCTTGCCGAACACCTTCGACCAGGGTGCTGTATTTGCCCTGCATGGAACCGGAAATGTCCAGCACAAAGACCCAGTCCCTGCCCTGTTGCAAAGGCTGTAGGTCCATGGCCGGCGTGAGCGTCAGTAAAAACGTGCCTTTCTCCTCCGGCGTGGCTTTGTACGTCACCATGTCCAGGGCGCCGGGTAATCCCGGGGTGTAACGCCAATAGGCGATAATGTCCTGATTCAACGTAAACGCGGTTTGGTTTTCTGTGGATAATTTGGTTCCCTCCAGGGTACCTTCGTTGATCATCTGGTTGGACGCTTGATTGGATAGGTTGGACAAGGACACCTGGTATTCCTGACTGGATAGTTGGTTCACCACCGCATTCGGTTGATTCGGCAGGCGCAGTCCGTCGATGGGGTAATTGGAACGCAAAGTTAGATTGAATTGAAAGGATTGCTCTACGGTTTCGTTTCGGGTCCAGAAACTTTGTTTTGCCTCGTCCACGCCACCTTCTTCCAACGGGTATTGATATCGGCCAATGCCGGTATCCGTGTGAGTGGCTTGCACGTAAACCAAGCGGATTTTGACTTTGTCGTTTGCCCTGACCGGATAGACGCTGATATCAAAGGTCTTATAATCATCCTGTTCCACTAAAGCGGCTTCGTTTCCTTGCGATTTTTGTTCATTGTAAACCTCCCGCGCTTCACGCTTCTCCAGCACTTCACCGGTGACGGGATTGCCGTCAATCCAGTAGGTAAACTCACCGACCGCCGCTTTGCTGGGCACAGGAAAGGAATAAATGGTTTCCAGGTCCATGGCATTGGGGTTAAAAAAGACCTGCTCAATCTGGGTGGTGGCGTAACCATCCGCGATCACCACATCCACGTGGTGCGATTCAATGATCAAATCCTGATACTGTTGATTGACGGGTTTCAGTAACCCGGCTGCGGACACATGGGTGCTGATGGAGGCTATGGCAAAAATGACAGATGTCATAAAGGCCGATCGGAGTAATAGCGACTGAATTGTCCTGTTCATGAACTGGGATTCCTTCTTGTTGACACAAAAGAATGGTGAACGGAATCCAGTGTTATCCAAGTGCGCGGGGAGCTGAACTCCCATGACTAAAGGCTAACAACGCGCAACAGGAAGTATCGCCTGCTGCTACTTTTGTAGAGGATGTAACAGGGTGTTTCGGCGGAAGATATTTGCGCAGTTTGGCTTTGCCGCGACCGAACCATTGTTCGTCGGTGGCGACTCTCCAGAATCTGCAGTGCCTGTTGCCGGTATTCCGGGTCACTGTAACCAGTGTGGAATACGACTTTTCACACGGCTATACCAGTTTCAGCCGTTACTGGGTTCATACCCTCCAACGCTGAAATAAGGCAATTTTGAGTTGCACAGCATTCCAGATATAACAAATAAAATCCCATAAAAACCGGGGGGCGTCTTGTGGGTGACGCCCCCCGGTTATGGATACATGTTATTTAGCTAAGCGAATCCTTGACTGGGTACTGACATCCGGTTGATCACGGTGGGTGAGATTCGCTTTGGCGATTTCCCAGCTGAAGCGTAGTAGGTTTTTCGTCGAGCATGATACTTCTGCAGCTTCCGGGTGAAACGCCAGCATCAGAATGTTTTCATCATTAATTCCATGCTCATACCAGGCTTCCACCTTGGCAGACCAGAACCGTTCTTTGGCGGCTGGATCGTTTTTCTTCTCAATCCAGCCATTGATGCAGGCCCAGAAATGATCGCGTTCATTTGCCAGGCAGATTTGCGCTTTCGCACCATCTGTAACGTTGCCATAGTGATGGTTGGCTTTGCTGGTAAAAAACCAGATGACCTTGTTGTCAGTGTCGACCATGGGCGCCATCGGTGACATGAAGTTGTCTCTTCCTTCTACACCCAGCATCACGGCAGTTATATTTTTCAGTTGTTGCCACATTGCTGTTTCTGGTGATGATTGTGCTTGTTTCAGGACATTCGTCATGATGCATTCCTCGTTTCCAGTTTTCGTGGCGAATAGTATCTACATGCTTTACTCCAGCAGAAGGCGTATAAAAATTCAATGGCGACCGGCCCTGGCATCATAAAAATTCCATAAAGTTAACGCCTGTTTACCATCGTATTTTCATCCAGGATAAGGATAGGTTAAGGTGGAACACTAGCGTGGAATAAACCGACATAGGAGATCAGATATGCTACTGAGCCTGGAGACTTTGTTTGGTTATCACTTGGATGCCAAAGATGATCGCATCGGTCGGTGTAAGGACTTTATGTTTGATGATCGGGACTGGGTGGTGCGCTATATGGTGGCGAACACCCATCGTTGGCTGCCGGGTGGGCGGGATGTATTGATCAGCCCCATATCCATGGGGCACCCCTATGAGCAAGAGAAAGCAATCGCGGTAAAACTCGATGTGGACCAGATTAAAAACAGCCCGCTGCTGGAAGATAACCAACCCATTTCAAGGGAATACGAATCACGGCTGTTTCGTCATTACGGATACGGCTTTTACTGGATGGGTGCCGGTCTGTGGGGTACGTATCCGCATCCCGGGGCATTGGTTGATAGCCGGGCGTTGGATATGGAAGAGGGTCTGGCGGATGAAAAGCAGTATCATCTCAGATCAGTGCAGGAGATCGACGGCTACATTGTGCAGGCACAGGATGATGGTTGTGGGCACGTGGCTGACCTGTTGGTGGACGATCGTAGTTGGGCGATCCGTTATGTCGTGGTAAACCTGCGTAACTGGTTGCCAGGGGGGCCAAATGTGGTTTTGCCACGGGAGGTTATCAAAGAGATCAGCTGGCCGCAGCAACATGTCGAAGTGAATTTAAGTGCGGATCAGGTGAAGGACGCTGTACAGTATGAGCCTGAGCAATTGGCTGATCCCAACTATGAAAACAAACTACAAACCGCATTCAGGTAGTAAGAACCTGAGACGTATCATGGTTAACGTCAAAAAAGGCAGTAGCATCAGCTACTGCCTTTTTCTCATTATTATGGATCAGCGAACTCGCTATCCACTATCGGATTTACTGTTATCCTGGATGGTTACAATGGAATGGGCATTAAACACCCGGCCATCGAAGAGTTCATTGTCAACTTGCCCACTTACACTGACCAGGTCGCCTTCGCGTATCTTTTGATAACCTTTTTTGTCCAGTGGGTTATAGGCCATCTCGTCCACTTCAACTTTGATCTTTTGCGACCCGGAACTGAGCATAAACGAGTCATCGTTGACTTTGCTTACGGTGCCTTTTATCACTGCGGTAGAGGATACGATGATTGGCGTTTCAAATGTTACGTAACTATCCTCTTCATCAACTGCACTGGAGAAGAAGTAGGTGCCGATATTTTCTACGTAAACACTGGCGGCTTCGATAGACGTGGTTTCATAAAAGTCTTTATCCACCATGCCCGAAACCGTAACCTTGTCGCCTTTCAGAAGTTTGTACGCGTCAGCGTCGCGGTCACCGTCATCCATCTCCACTTGGACATGCCCTTCACCATAATCCAGCATGAAAGTATCCCGTGACACCGACTCCACGGTACCATTAATGCTGATCCAGGTTTCATTGGGCTTTAAGTAGGGGTTCTCAGCAGCTGCTAGCGGGGTTGCAAGACACATAAAGAACGCCATTGCGGCTATTGATTGTGAGGTTCTCTTAAACATAGATCCTCCTTTATTACCTATGAAATGGTAAGTTGTCTCAGTCCTCCTAATAATAATCGACAAGCGCCAGCGCTTGTCGATTAACTCAGTTACCCGTGCAGAAAAAGTGCACTATTGAGAGAAGTGTCAGCCTTTGAGACTGTCACGCACGTTGCGCACACCATCAGCGAAGCTGGTCCAAGCCTGATCAAGGCCTTTTTTGATATCCTCGAATGCATCATCAGCGGCATCACGGGCTTTCTCGATCTTGTCTTCCATCTCGCGGCGTTTTTCTTTCAATTCCAGTTTACGCCGTTCCCATTCATGTCGAATTGACTCGTTAGCCTTTTCAGCTTTGAGGTCAATCTGGTCCAGCTCACGATCCAGCTCATCGAGCTGCTTTTGTGCCTTGTCGATATACTCTTTCTTGTCAGTCACGAGTTATCTCCTTTTTGCTGCGACCCTTTTACCGTAACAAATCGACTGCTGTACCGCAAATCGCCAGTTTTTTAACCGACTTCCTATTCAATACGTTGATCTGCATCGGGTCCTGGCGCATTTTATACTTCTTAGGCGCTGGCTAACTGAGTACTATTGGACGGTAGCTTAATAGACGCAACGGCATGCGCTGCCAGGCATCGACAATGACAAACTCATCTCCAACAGTAGTATTCCAGACCATCAATATCACCAAAACCTACCAGATGGGTGAGGTGGAGGTACATGCACTCCGTGGTGTCGACCTGGAATTGTATCAGGGTGAGTTTGTCGTCATGCTGGGGCCATCCGGCAGCGGCAAGTCGACACTGCTGAATATTCTCGGTGGCCTTGATGTGCCAAGTAGCGGAACTGTGCGTTATGAGGATCACGACCTCAGCACCTTTAATGAGTCGGTGCTGACCCGTTATCGCCGTGAACACGTCGGCTTCGTATTTCAATTCTACAATCTTATTCCCAGCCTTACGGCACGGGAAAACGTGGCTTTGGTCACCGAGATCTCGGCGCATCCGTTGCCGCCGGAAGAGGCCTTGCAACTTGTACAACTGGATAAGCGTATGGATCACTTTCCGGCCCAGTTATCCGGGGGTGAGCAACAACGGGTGGCCATTGCCCGCGCCATTGCCAAGCGACCCAATGTGTTGTTGTGCGATGAACCCACCGGGGCGCTGGATATCAAGACGGGCATTGTCGTGTTGGAGGCGCTGGCCAAGGTGAACCGGGAGCTGGGTACGACCACTGTAGTCATTACGCACAATGTTGCCATTGCGGAAATGGCGGATCGGGTTTTCAACCTGAGTGACGGCAGGATTGCCAGCGTGCAGGTCAATACCCACAAGAAATCAGCCGCCGAGCTGAGCTGGTAGTCGTGATGAGGGCGCTGGATCGTAAATTGTGGCGTGACCTGTGGAACCTGCGGGGACAGTCGCTGGCCATTATTGCCGTGATGGCCAGCGGCGTTGCCTGTTTCATCATGTTCATGAGCACCCTGGATTCCCTGTTGCAGAGCCGTGATCGCTATTACAGTGAATACCGTTTTGCCGAGATTTTTGTGCCCATCAAACGCGCACCGGAAACCGTCGCACTGCGTCTCGCGGAGATCGACGGCGTCAGTAAAGTGGATACGCGGGTGGTGGCGCCGGTGACGGTGGATATGGAGGGCTTTCATGAGCCGATCATCGGCACCATTACCTCCATACCCGATAGCGGTGAACCCAAGCTCAACCGGCTGTACCTGCGTGCGGGCCGGCTGATCGAGCCCGGACGCAATGATGAAGTGGTTATCAGCGAGGCCTATGCCGATGCTCATCAGCTGAATCCAGGTGATACGCTGCATGTCATTATCAATGGTAAGCGTGAGCAACTGCGTATTGTCGGTAGTGGTAGTTCGCCGGAATATGTGCACCAGGTGCCGCCCGGTGGAGCGTTTCCGGACTATGAGCGCTACGCCATTATGTGGATGGGACGCACGCCATTGTCCCGCGCTTACGATATGGACGGTGCATTCAACAATGTGGTGTTGACATTGACCCGGGGTGCCGACGAGCAGGCAATCATGGATCAGGTGGAGGCCATTCTCAAACCCTATGGTGGTGTTGGGGCCATTGCGCGGAAAGATCAGTCGTCGAACTACATACTGGAACAGGAGCTGTCCCAGTTGGAAAATCTGTCCGGTATTTTCCCGATGATTTTTCTGGGTGTGGCGGCGTTTTTGCTGAATGTGGTGGTAAGCCGTCTGGTGGGAACCCAGCGCGAACAGGTGGCGGCCCTGAAAGCCTTCGGTTACTCCAATCTCAGCATTGCATTGCACTATCTGCAGATGATCATGATGATTGTGCTCGCGGGTATTGTGATCGGGGTTCCGGTGGGTGCTTCCCTCGGCCACATGTTAAGTGAGATTTACGTGGGATTCTTCCGCCTGCCCTTTCTGGATTTTATCCTGGAGCCATTGCGGGTCATTCAGGTGTCGCTGATTACCATTATTGCGGGCCTGCTGGGCACGCTAGCGGCGGTGCGCTCCGCCGTGCGCCTGAAACCCGCCGAAGCCATGCGCCCGGAAGCGCCTGCTGTCTACCGGGCTTCTATCCTCGAGAAAGCCGGCCTGCAGCGGTTGTTCTCCGCACCAACGCGGATGATCCTGCGCAACCTCGGTCACAAACCGGTGAAGTCGTTGTTGTCCATACTGGGTATCGCGTTGGCCATCGGCATTCTGATGACAGGTCAGTTCCAGAAGGACAGCACCTATTACATGATGTACGTGCGCTATGATTTATCGCAGCGTGATGATCTCACTGTGGTCTTCAACGAGCCGAAATCACAGCGCGCATTGACCGAGTTGGTCAGCCTGCCGGGGGTTGAGTTCGGTGAGTCGTTCCGCATGGTGCCGGTTCGTTTGCGTTTCGAACACCGCCATTATCGAACGATGATTTGGGCGATGGAACCCGACTCCGAAATCCGGCGCCTGGTGGATAATGATCTCAATATTGTTAAACCGCCACCAGAAGGCATCATCCTCAATGAGTATCTGGCCAATAATATCCTTCATGTGAACGTCGGCGATCAGGTCGTTGTTGAAACCCTGGATGGACGCATGCGCAAAGCATCGCTGCCGGTGGTGGGCTTCATCCGGCAGGATTTTGGTGTCACGGCCTATATGAGTTTGCGAGCCCTCAATCGTTTGATGCAGGAAGGTGAGCTGATCTCGGGAGCGAGCCTGTATATAGACGAGTTCTATGCCAATGAGATCTATCGGGAGATTAAGGAGCGCCCTGCCATTGCCGGCTCACTGATTCGCAAGCAGGAAATCAAAAACTTTCACCGCACTATGGACCAGACCATGTTGTTCTGGACTTCAGTGGCCACAATCTTTGCCATCATTATCGCCGTGGGCGTGGTCTATAACAGCGCACGTATCATCCTCACCGAACGCAGCCGTGAGTTGGCCAGCCTGCGTGTGTTGGGTTACACCCGCGGTGAGATCTCCTATATCCTGCTGGGCGAATTGGCATTGCTCACCCTGGTGGCGCTTCCCATTGGGTTGGCATTCGGGCGTGGTCTTTGTGGTTATATCGCCTGGGCGGTGAACAACGATATGTACCGTGTTCCCTTGATTGTTGAACCCTCTACTTACGCATTTGCAGCGCTCTGCGTACTGTTGGCGGCCGCCGCGTCGGGCCTGCTGGTACGGCAACGGCTGGATAAACTTGACCTGATTGAAGTGTTGAAGACGAAGGAATAATTATGACCTCTCCTATGGCCTCTCGTAAAACAGTGCAGTGGAAAAGACATGTCACCTGGATCATCGTGCTGGCACTGATTGTCGTTGCGCTCGGTTATGGCTTTCGACCTCAACCACGGCAGGTGGATACGGCTAAGGTGAGCCGTGCACCCATGCAGGTCACTATCGAGGAAGAAGGCAAAACCCGAGTGATAGACCGTTACATTATTACCGCGCAGGTCGCAGGTACTACCTGCCGAATTGACCTGGACGTGGGTGATGCGGTGGAAAAACAACAGGTGCTGGTGAACATCAACCCGTTGCCATCACAAGCGCTTGATCCCCGCGCCCATGCCCAGGCGCAAGCGCAGGTTGCTGCAGCAAAAGCCGCCTTGAACGCTGCGCAACAGAATGTGGATGCGGCGCGCGCTGATGCCGATCTTGCCACCAAAGAAGTACAGCGCCTGGCGCCGCTGGCGGAAAAGGGCCATGTTTCCATTGGTCAGCTTGATCAGGCCGAGGCAGTAAAGCGTAGCGCGGTTGCGGCGTTACGTTCGGCGGTGTTTGCAGTGGATGTGGCAAAGTACGAGCTGGAAGCGGCGCAAACGGCATTACAGTATACTGGCGACCAGTCCTCTAACGCTGCCGATATGGTGCCGGTGCGAGCACCTATCGACGGCCGGATTCTCAAGCTGCAACACGAGTGTGAAGGTGTGGTGGCGCCGGGTACGCCGTTGCTTGAGATCGGTGATACCCGTTCGCTGGAAATCGCCACCGATGTGCTGTCTGCGGATGCGGTGAAGATCAAGCCGGGCATGAAGGTGTTGTACGAGCGCTGGGGTGGCGATCAGCCCCTGGAGGGACTGGTGTTGAGGGTGGAGCCGGTGGGCTTTACCAAGGTATCCGCGCTGGGTGTGGAAGAACAACGTGTGCTGATCATTTCCGGCATCACCTCCGATCCCCAGCAGTGGCAAACTCTGGGCGATGGCTACCGCGTTGAATCGCGTTTTGTCCTGTGGCAACAACCGGATGTGCTGCAAGTTCCTTTGAGTGCTCTATTCCGTTCCGGAGACCAGTGGGCGCTCTTTGTAGTCAACGATAACAAGGCGGAACGGCGCCGGGTGAAAGTAGGTCAGCGGAATGGACTCTCTGCCCAGATTCTGGAAGGTTTGGCAGAGGGCGAGACTGTGATTACCCATCCGGATGATGCGATTGAAGAGGGCGTCAGGGTCAAGGCCAGGTAAGCCTCAGCATTGCTTCAGCACGGCAATGGCTTCAGAGCCCTCAATGATAGTGTCCTCACAACCTTCCAATCCAAAACAGGCAATGGGTGTGAGGTAGGTGCCATCCAATGCGGCTTCCATCAGATCATTAGCGGATAAGGTGGGGCGCCCGGCCCGTTCCTTTAGGGGTAGCTGGAACTCACCCAAGCCATCCAGTGCGCGATACACCACTTCGGTACAGACAAGCCGGTCGGAGCTGAAGAAGTCGAAATTGAAGTTGTAGAGTTTGCCGGCATGTATGGCGACCTTTTCGATGCCTGTCTTGATCTGGCCGGCGTTGAGTTTGGGGCGCACCACGGCAAACGCATCGACCCGCAACGTCTCATGCAGGGGCCGAAAAATGGACGCCGTCTTTGAGCGCTTCCAATACGCAACGCGTGCCGAACCAGTGGTCCCGGGCTTTATCGCTTATCTGTAATTCGGGGTGCTGGTGTATCGCACCCACATAGAGTGCCGCATGGGGCCAAAAACCCGGCAAGAACAGGTTGGTGAGCGCGCCTTGATGCTTGGTTAGCAGAATGTCACCCGGTTTCAATATATCGGCCAATTGGTCGCGAACGGTTTGGGTGACGCGTTTAGGTGTCCAGCGGTCGTGCAATTCTGAGACTATGCGCCCGGCGGTTTCCAGCAGCCAGAAAAACACAAATTGCGTAACAATAACGGCCTTACGGCGCAGGTAATACCACCGATAATTGAAGTACAAGTTAAAAAATTTCTTCTTACTCGGATCCAGATACGTTTCATAGTGGTTAAGTTCGCCGGCGAATTCGCCCACCAGCGTATCGTTACCAAACCGATTCAATGTGGCGCGATTGCGGTGTACCAACTGCATGATCTCGTATAGCTTAACGGCCTTGCGCAGTGAAGCAACGGAGTAAAATACCTCACTAAACTGTTTACGGGGATAGTCGAATTCGCTTGAGGCTTCGTTGAGCTTTCTTTGCGCCAGCGAATGGGTCGCCAGGCGCTTTACCAAAAGAAAATCCATCCGAACCAGCAAACAGATAGCGCAGTATCCAAGGATGCAGAATGGCCACTGTGTGTCGTCAATGGTACTGAGATCGTCGTTCAGAAAAAGCTGAATGTCCTCAATAATGTGCCAAAGCTGCTTGCGGATCTTCAAAAACTCGCTAAACCACTGCTGTAACTGACGTTCTTCCTCGGGGCGAAAATACTTCCTGGCAATGGCATCCGCAATGACACTTTGCAGTTGGGCGATGTCTTCAATCTGTTCTATCTGCGGTTGCAAAAGACGCAGGTTGGAGGCGTGTATCTGCAATACTTCTGAGTTTTTCATTGCTTTTTCTTTGTGATTGAGTGGATCAGCTCAGCTTTATCCCAGCTTCAGCACGTGAACCAAATAGTTATGGTGAGCCATGCCCTGATAAGGTCGCTCAGCGCTGTTATTCATTTTGGTCTTGGCGCCCCAGTTATACATCTCACCTGCTTCATTGATATAGACCCAATGGCGCAGCCCTAGAAAAGGGGTGTCTTTTTGTGCGCTGTCGCCGACACCGCATACACACTTCTTGAAGGAACGTAAATTCTGTTGCGTCCAGACGCCGTTATGCTGAACTTCGGTGGCAGACGCGCCAATCCACTTGATGTATTCCAGCAGCGCATTCTTTGTCATGGCAACGCCCCAGCCGGACTCGGTGGCCTTTGCCCCGTTGGTGCCGCCCTTGATTGACTCCACAGCCCGTTGGCATTCCTGAATCAGTGAATCAATGGTCTTATTTGCGTGTACACCACCGAATGTCTGGGTGAAGCTGACCAACTCAGCGGCCACCGCCGGGCGATTACCGCGCACGAACTTCAGGAATTCCAGGATGGAAGATCCTAAATTGTATTCCAGTTCATTCCGGCTCAGCCCGTCCAACGCATTGCCGTCGTCCTTTGAAAGCAGTATTCCGTGAATCACCGAGACGAATCCGCAGACCCCGCCCCAATAGTTTTGACCGAGAAGTTGCATGTGAGACCATCCTTTGAATGTGTTTACCCAGTATAGATGCTATTGATTATTCTGATGAAATTAAATGACGTGGGGTGTAATTGCCATTAGTCTGATACCTGGGCGCAATCGAGATGACCAACCGCAACGCAATAAGATACTCTGGGTGGCATGAATTGGTGAAATTGACATCATCATGACAGGAGAAGGTAATGCAACTCAGAAAACTCGGACGCTCCACGTTGGAAATTGCACCCCTCGCATTTGGCGGTAATGTATTTGGCTGGACGCTGGATGAGCAGGCGTCGTTCACGATGCTGGATGGTCTGACCGATATTGGGCTGAACATGGTGGATACCGCCGATGTGTATTCAGCCTGGGTGCCGGGTAACCGGGGCGGCGAGTCTGAAACCATCATCGGTAACTGGCTCAGGCAAACCGGTAAACGCGATCGCGTTGTGCTCGCCACCAAGGTGGGCATGCCCTTGGGCGACGGTAGCAAAGGGCTGTCGGCTGATAATATTATGCGGGCTGCGGAGCATTCACTCCGTCGCTTACAGACGGATTACATCGACCTGTATTACGCCCATTTGGACGACCCGGATGTGCCTTTCGAGGAGTCTCTGGAAGCGTTCTCACGCCTGATAGACGCTGGCAAGGTGCGTTACATCGCCTCCTCCAACTTTGAAGCCCCCCGCCTGCAGGAAGCACTGACCGTTGCCAGAAGTAACGGCCTGCCCCAGTTCGTGGCCCATCAGCCGGAGTACAATCTGTATGACCGCAGTGGTTATGAGGGCGAATTGCAGCGCGTGTGCACCGATAACAACCTGGGTGTGGTGACCTACTTTTCCCTGGCCAGTGGCTACCTCAGCGGTAAATACCGCACGCTGGAGGATGTGAAAAACTCGAAGCGGGGTGAAGGCTTTGTCAACAAGTACATGACCCCCCGTGGTGAGCGCATTATCAGCGCCCTTACGAACATCGCCGGACAGCATCAGGTGCCAGTGGCCAGCGTCGCATTAGCATGGCTCATCCAGCGCCCCGGCATCACCGCCCCCATTGCCAGTGCGACCTCTATGGAACAACTCAATGAGTTGGCAATTGCGCTGGAACTGATGTTGACGGAGTCTGATATGGCGGTACTTGATCAGGCCAGCGCACCCGAGACAGAAACCTGACCTGGCTACTACGAGTCCTGCTTCAAGCGCTCAAGATTTTCTCGAAACTTTTCTGCCCGCTGAATGTTTTCCTTAATTTCCTTGTTATCGGGATCCAGTTCCAGCGCACGTTTCCAGGCTCGGATAGCATTGTCAAACTCCCCCTTGGTATAGAATTGCTTTCCATCCAGTATGGCTTTATCCAATGCTATGTTGCGCTGTTGATCCAGTTGTGCTTTGCGATGCAGAACTTCAGGTGCTTTCCCGTCAATGACTTCCATGGCGCCTAGGGTTTGCCGGGCAAGATGAAATTTTTCCTCTGCCAAATATTGGTCAAACTCTTCACCCAAGCGACTCAGTTTGGATTGTTGTCGTTGTTGGTTCTCTCTGGCACGTTTCTGTTGGGTTGCGTTGCGTTGGGCGAACGTTTTAGCCGCACGCTCATGATACGGCTTGGTGAATTCTCCCGGAGCGAGTTTATAGGCAAGATCATAGCGTAATGCTGCGGTTCCGAAATGTTGGTTGTCCTCATGTGCCAAACCGTAATCCACCAAACGACGGGCAAGCTGTTCCCTCTCGGAATCGCTCCTTTCTTTCCAGGATCGAGCCTCCCTGTCGTCCGGGGCGGCTTCGTACACGGCCTTGATGTCCCTACTGATGGCCAGCCAGTGTTTGGCCTGGGCGACATCGAGATCTTCTTTAAGTCCGTGAATATACTGCAGGCGGCGGATGCTGAACTCGCTGTAGGCGTTCTGCAGTGGCTGGCTGGAGGGTAATTTTACCAGGGCACCTTCGTAGAGGTGTTTGGCATCCTGCCACTTGCCTGCAGCGTCCAGCTGTTTTGCCGCAGTCAGGGTACTCTTTTCAAAACGGCTGATCGCCTGGGTAATCAATTTTCGCTGCTTCGGCAGTTCCAGGTCACTGGGATAGTCAGCCTGCCACTTGTCGATGGCCATGAGTGCGCTGTCAAAGTTATCTTGTGCCAGGAGCTCGGCAATGTAGTCATCTGACGGTTGTTTGGGAATGGATAGCGAGGCACAGGCGGTCAGGGCCAAACAGCATGTCAGGGCCAAAATGCGTACGGGTGTTGCCAGTATTTTATTGTATGGCATATAAGTGCGCCTGTCGGTATAAACGCTAGTGATCAGTGAATTTTACCATTCGCAGGTTGATCGACTATTAAGGGTTTATCCAGATTGATCGGGTTATTGTTGCCGCGACTAAAAGGTCTACTGAGAATGTCGTCTATCAGATTATCGACGACATGGGCATTGGATTGTTCGATATCATGGACATGGTAAATGGCAACGGGTTCAGACTTGCCCCGAACCTTGATCTGTTTTCGTGATTCAGCGTTTATCTTGTGAGTTTGAATAATCGTGTTGTACATGGATTCTTCAATAATGATCTGGGACGCGCCGGCTTCGCTGCATAGTCGGGAAGCGAGATTGACGGCATCACCCACCACCGTGTATTGCATGCGGTTGGAGCCACCAATGAGTCCGGCGAGCATGTTGCCGGAGTTGATGCCGATACGCAGATTGACTTCGTATAAGCCCTTTTCTCTGCGGACGTGATTCAGGCGGCGGACCAGCTGATTCATTAACACGGCACAGGCCAGGGCATGAAACTGATGATCTTTGTCCGGCTTCGGTGCGCCAAATACCAGCATTACTGCATCACCGATAAATTTATCCACGGTGCCAAAATAGAATTTGGCACACTGATCAAAATAGTTGTAGTACTCGTTGAGCAGATTGCTGACTTCCTGCGGTGAAAGACGCTCGGAAATATTGGTGAAACCGACAATATCCGCAAACAGCACTGTGGCTTCCACATGCTCGCCGCCCAACTCCACTTCCTGCACGCCGCCCAACACTTTCGCGGCAATATCCCGATCAACCAGTTTGTTCAACATGATTTCAACCTGATCTTTCTGGATCAGTCCGTGGCTCATGTTGTTTATGGCATTGATCAGCATGCCGAGTTCGTCCGAACGTCGTTCGGGAATGTGTTTCAGTTTTCCCTGCTGCAAATCCCGTGTTGCGGCAGCAAGGGAGGTAATGGGTTGGGAGAACTTCTGGGCCATCGCAATACCAAGCAGGCTGACGCTGATACAGAGAGTCACGCTTACCAGGATGAACGTATTCAGGGATTTTGACAGCAGAGTGGCGACGCTTTCATTGTTGACCGCCAGCGCTGCATAGCCCCCGGTAACGTTTTTGAACACGATGGGGCTGACATACAGAACGATATTCTGGTTAGGATGGTTGGTCTGTGCAGCGAAGGGTTGTACCCGTTGATTGGTTTTGATTGACTCGACTATCGCCCGCTTGGGAATGTCAATGCCGGTTTGGGCTATGACCTTGAATTCATGATCAAGGATAACCACACCTGCAACGCGACTGTTGTTACCCAGGTTATTAAGCAAAACCCCAAGCTTGAATTCATCTTCAGTAAAAAAGGGTTCCACGGCACTATTGGCAATTTGCTGTGAGATGATTCTGCCAAAATCCTGTTGCAGAGTCTCATGAACTTCGGATTGATCACGAAAAGTCACCAGCGCCAGAATGCCCATACCCATAACAATCAGCAAAGTGATACTGACTGCGTATTTGACCGCAATGGATAAATTGAACTGAGGTTTTGAAATGCTGGCCATATGCTGCAACAAGCTTTTGGAGAACCCTGCCCTAAATAGTAAATATAGACCAAGAGCCCCCGTTTATAGGTTGGTGCAGAGCCGAAAAAGCACAACTGGTTAACAAAAGAGAGAGAAAGCTGCTGCCTAAACGTAACGCACCGCACCACCGTCCACGCGGATATTCTGTCCGTTGATGAAACCCGCCCGAGGGCTGGCAAGAAACACTACCAGGTCAGCCACTTCCTGACGCTTGGCCAAGCGGCCGCAGGGGTTGGGGAAATCGTGCTCTACGATGTGTTGCTCTAGGGATTCCCAGTCCCTGGGCCAGCCTTTTTTCTGCGCCCTAAGCTGATAGGCGCGTTCCATTTCCTGGGTATGAATCAAGCCGGGTGAAACCGTGTTCACGGTGATGCCGGTAGCGCTCAGTTCTTTGGCCAGGCTCACAGAGGCGTTGGACAGGGCCGCCTTGGCGGCATAGTAATGAGGCATAATCGAGTTAGGTTGATGATCGCCCATGGTACTCAGATTAATGATGCGCCCCCAGTGGTTCTCCTTCATATGTGGAACGCAATGTTGAATCAGTCGCACCGCGCTCAGCACATTGACATTGGTGGCCTCCAGCCATTGTGTGGTGGAAAGGGAATCCCATTTTCCGGCTAAGGCGGTGCCATAGTTGTTTACCAGTATGTCGATGTGCAGGGAGTGGCGTGCGATCTGATCCATAATCTGCTGTGTACCTTCATCTGTAAGCAGGTCACCCACCACAGGAATAACGCTTAATGTTTCATCCGCTATGGATGCCATGGCCGCGTCGGCTTCCTGCGGAGTAAATGCGTGCAGCACGACGGTTGCACCCTCTTCCGCCAGAGTGGTGGCTATGACGTTGCCGGTGCCGCGGTGGGCGCCACTCACCAAAGCTGTTTTACCTGCGAGTTGTAAGTCCATGGGGAAACTCCGTTGCTGGTCAATAATCGAATTCTGACATATATGCTGTTGATATTAATGGCATTTAAGGTTCTGGCAATGTAAAGCACTCAATTGGCTCTGAAACAGGGCTCCAGGGCCCGGTACTACCGCAGGTATCCCTCATACAGGCCGGGGCAAATGCTTGCGAATCCGGCTTGAAAAACAAGTGATTATCGAAACAGATGGCGGGGAATGGCAAAGCGCCTAAGGAAACTCAATGCTATAGTTAGTTCATTTACTGTTCATAATACAAATGCCTGGTTACCTTTGGATGCGTTGCAATATGCGGTTCGTTCGAGCTTTTTATATATTGGCGATAATGCTGGCCTGCTCTTTCGCCTGCGGTGCGCCCTATGAGTTGGGGACTGACGATAACAAAAATCTGAACCACCAGCTTTACTTTATCGAAGACTTTTCCGAACAGCTTGAGATTGGCCAAATACTGGAAGACCAGACGGAATGGCAGCACAACGAAGACGGTGAATTTGCACACGGCTATAGTGATTCCGCGTGGTGGTTTAAACTCAGCATAATCAATACCAGTGCTGAGCCTCAACAACGCATGTTGGAGCTTGGCTATGCTATTCTGGATTTCGTTGATATCTATGTCGTTACTGATGGAGAAGTCGTTACAACTTATAACACTGGAGATCTCAGGCCATACAAATCGCGCCCTGTGGACAGCGCAAATTTTGTGGTACCACTGAAAATCGATTCCCAGCAACAGCTTGATGTGTACTACCGCATTAAAACCGGTAGTTCCTTGCAGGTCCCCATCAAAATTTGGCATCAGGACAGTTTCTACGAGCACGAAAGCACCACCAATATCATTCATGGCCTTTATTACGGCGCCATGGTTATCATTGCTGCCTATAATTTTCTGATTTTTTTGCTGCTGCGGGATCGAAGCTATCTTTACTACGTTTGCTTTGTACTCTCGAGTCCCTTCTTTTTCTTGTCCATATCCGGGCAGGGTTTCCGTTATCTCTGGACAGATCAATTATACTGGAACTCTGTAAGCCTGTTGTTCAGTTTATCCTGCCTGATACTTTTTGGGGCACTCTTTACCAGAAGGTTTATCGGTTTGCATAAGGTTTCCATTGCCCTGGACCGTTTGATAATGGCCTTCGCGGTATTGGGCGGCACGATGTTGTTTCTCTCCTTCTTTATTCCCTATAAATCAGCCATCCTGATTTTAATACCGATCTCAGCGTTAGCCTGTGTCTCAGACTTGGTTGCGGGAAGTGTAGCCTGGTATCGAGGGGTTCAGTCAGCGCGTTTTTACGTAATTGCCTGGGGCTGTTTTCTGGTTGCAACCATTGTTATGGCATCCCAGAAAATTGGCCTGTTACCCAAAGTCTTTGTGGTGGAGTATGCAGTACAACTGGGCTCAGTGTTGGAAGCGGTGTTATTGTCTTTTGCTCTGGTGGAACGTATCAACACGGAGAGACGCCTTAGATTTGAAGCCCAAACGGAAACCATAGATACAACACGGCGATTGAATGTGGAGCTTGAAAAGCGTGTTGAGGAAAGAACGTTTGAGTTGGAACAGCTCAACCGGCGGCTGGAGGTGCTGAGCAATACTGACCAGTTGACGCAGCTGTTTAACCGCCGCTATTTTGAGCAGGTTTTCGCCGCAGAATGGGAGCGCTGCAGGCGCTATCGGCATAGTCTTTCCGTACTGTTGATTGATATCGACCATTTTAAGAAGGTCAATGATGAATACGGTCACCCGGCCGGTGATGCGTGTTTGGTGGAAGTGTCAAAAAAGATGAACAATATGATGCGCTGTCCCACCGACATTGTCGCGCGTTTTGGCGGGGAGGAATTCTGTGTGCTGCTCCCGGAAACGGATGTGGACGGCGCTTCAGTGGTAGCTGAGCGTCTGCGGTCTGAAGTTTCCAAAGTAAATATAAGAGCTGAAAACACAGACTTTCAGGTGACAATCAGCGTTGGTGTGAGCTGTTTGATTCCAGGCGACTCAGATCGTAAGGAAGAAATGCTGAGCAACGCAGACAAGGCACTATATCTATCAAAGTCCAAAGGCAGGAACAGAGTTACGGCATATAACCCGGACAGTTCTGTAACGCCAATCAAACGCAATCGTGACTGACTGCCGTTCCAATTAGCCAGCTTGAGCAGCGTTTTAGCAGGTATGGGCACTGCCGCTGCTGAGTTGATAGTGTAGCAAAATCAGACAAAGCTGCCACACTGAGACTGGGGAGTGCAGTTTCAATCCAGAGGCCAGTACTCTCAATTTGGTGGAGTTTGAGAATAATTTGGGGCTTGTGGAGCTGAATAATTTCGATGTGCACGACAAACTCATTCTTTGGAATGGGAGTATGCAGGAGTCTATTTCGATGCACTGGAATGCCTACAAGAACTGGCCGATTACGGCGGTTTGATTATAGTGGTGATAAATAGCTGACGCCGGTCATGGATTCGGAAACCGCCCAAAGTTGCGGACCAAAATCAGCAGCAAGGACCTGGGAATTGATGCGAGCTTTGCCCGGCTTGCCCTTGATTTCAAACAATCCATTGGGGCCGTAGTAGTCTCCACCCTGCACGGTTTCGTCGGTAGCGGCATGGACAATCGGCAAAGCGCCATCCGCAGGATGTGCGACTACCCAAGCCACCATTTTGTCCTGATACCACTGAACAAAGCGGTTTTTGGCTGTCGTAACACCGGTTTTTTGACCGATATCGGTGGCAGCAAGCCCGGGATGCGCTCCCACCGAGACAATGTTGCTTCCCTGCTGTTTTAGTCGGCGATTCAATTCCAGGGTAAAGGCGGCGACGGCAATTTTACTGCGGGCATAAGCCTTCCAGTGATTGAATTTCTGCTGTTCCCAATTGATATCACTGAAGTCGAATTTTCCAAAGCGATGAGCGACGCTGCCAACATTGACGATTCTGGGCGAGCCTTGTTTGCTGAAATAAGGCAAGAGTGAACCGGTTAATGCAAACGACCCTAAATAATTGGTAGCCAGGTGTAATTCGTGACCGGCGCTGTTGTGGGTGAGGCGTGGTGCAACGATGCCCGCGTTATTGATCAGTATATCCAGGCTCCCGAATCGCTTGGCGAAGTGCTGTGTAAACTCGGCAATAGAGGCAGGCTCAGACACATCCACCACCAAGATGCATACATTGGCATCGGGGACCTGATCAATAAGTTCCTGCTGCGCCTGTTTCGCTTTGTCCGGATTTCTACAGGCCATTACGATGTGAGCGCCTTGTAGGGCAAGCTGACAGGCAACCTGATATCCGATTCCGGAATTAGCGCCGGTAATGACGATTGTTTTATGGTTTGTATCCATCGTTTTGCTTGCCATGCTTGTGATTTAGCGTGTTGATAGGAATGCAGGCAAGGAATCCCATCCCCGCACTGACGTTGTAGGGGAAAATTCGGCCTTGTCGTAATCCACCTCCCAGTCCCGCACGCGCTTGAACACCTCCTCCATGGCGATTCTCCCTTCCATACGCGCAAGGGCTAATCCGATACAGGTGTGTATTCCTTTGCCAAAGGTCAGGTGAGCGTTGGCATTGCGGCGATGAATATTGAATTCGTCACCATTTTCAAAGATGGCATCGTCACGGTTGGCTGATGCCAGAATAAAATCAACGACGCTGCCTTTGGGAATGGTTTGATTGCGTATTATTACGTCACGGGTAACATACCGTGCCGCGTGGGCGCCCGGTGCTTCAAACCGCAGGACTTCTTCAATCATTGCAGGAATCAGAGATCGGTCATCCGCTACCTGGTGACGCTGATCAGGATGTTCTGCCAGAATCTTTCCGGCCCAGCCGATCAAGCGACTGGTGGTCTCGTTGCCTGCGGCGGACATTAACATCACCATGGACGTGATCTCTTCCAGGGTGAGCTTGCGCTGGGTGCCGGTGTCGTCTTTGAACTCCGTGTTCATCAATAACGTCATAATGTCGTCGGAGGGATTCTTTTGCCGCCATTCAATGTACCCTTCAAAATCCTCAGCGTCGCAGATACTGGTTTCGGCATTAATGGGCTTGCCTGACTCTGCCCGAATGGTAGCGTCCGTTATTTCCTGGATGTGATGCAAGTCTTGTTCCGGGATACCCAACAGCATGCCGATGACCTGCATGGGCATCTGGGCTCCAAGATCAGTGACGAAATCGAAATGCCCTTTTTCAAGGGCGGTATCCATACACTGGCTGCAAATCCCGCGTATTTTGCCTTCCAGATGATGGATGTTCTTGGGGGTAAAAAGTAAGGACAACACTTTTCGATGGGCCGTGTGGATGGGCGGATCTTCCATGATGATAATGCCGGGAGGGAACTGGAAATCAGATTTTATCAGCTCAATGATATTGCCTCTGGCGGAACTGAACGTAGCGGCATCCATGAGCCCCGCAGCCACATCCCCATAACAACTCACCGCATAAAAATCGTATTCCTCGTTGTAGTATAGCGGTGCTTCCTTTCGCAAGCGCTTGAGTATTCGATAGGGGTCCTGCCAGATCTCGGGTTTGTAGGGATCGTAGTAAAGAGGTATCTGCTGACTGGTGTTCATGTTGTTCTCCTAGCGTGGAAAGCCTTGCATCCCCTCTTTTAAAGGCAGGCGGATAGCGTTCATGTAAAGCCCGGATACCACGTAGCCACCCACGGTAAATACGATATCCAGCAATTGTTGAATGCTGAAGTGACGGCTCAATGATTCCCAAGTGTGTTGATCGATGTTGGAGCGAGCATGCAATTCGTTAACTGCCTGAATCAGAGCCGCCTCTTCGAGAGGCCAGTGGTCAGCAACGGTATCCTGCTGCAGATTGTTGAGTTCAGCTGCGGTGAATAGGCTGCTATTGATCGCGACAAGATAGTGGTGAGACCACTCATATTCGAAGCGCCAAAGCCAGGTGACCCTGAGAGTAACCAATTCCCGCTGGCGGGCAGTCAGGCTGGACTCCATCAGCAGATAGCGACCAAATGGCAGAAAAGCCCTAGCCAAAGCCGGGTTGTGCAATAAGCAGGATAAAACCGGTGACAGACTGTCTTTCTCCGTTTCGTCTCCGTTCAAACCCAGGCTGGACATCTGCTCCGAAAACATCGCCAGTATGTCACGAACTTCTTTGGTCCAGGCCTGGTGATCGATGGGTGATATCCGCATGGTGCTTTTGTTATCCATACTTACGATTCCTCGTGCTGTACTTTAGAGATCCATGTTTCCGATCAGGGGCCACAGTTTTTCGTCTGCCAGCAGGGTGCAAAAATACTCATTAACCTGTGTGATCCTGCCTGCGGACAACATGAAAACCATGCAATACTCATTGCAGTAGTCATCACCATTTACCAACTTGCCGTTACCTTCAAACTCAACTACCACTCGATCCCCTTCCGCGGTAACGCTCTTGAAACTGGGCGACATTCCCTCCGGCATTAATTGTTTGAAGGCTGCGATGGTTGCGAGAATGGTGTCATGGGTGCGTTTACCCGCAAAATGTCCGAACCCCTTTGCCAAGGTAAAGGTTTCCGGCGTGATACAGTCCGCTGCGGTATTTGCATCTCCCCGGCCCATGGCGCTGATGAAATCCAGAACCACTTTTTTGTTGGCGGCATACATTAATGGCTTACCCCTGCTGTTGTGGTAACGGTCCGCCCAAACAGGATCCGCCATCCACTGGCAAAACCAGACCTGTGACTTGTTCGGATAAGTGACTCGCCAGGTAGAGAGCTGCATTGGCGACATCCATCGGTGCTCCCTGGCGTTTGAGGGGCTGCACTCTTGCCACCATCTCGCTCATGTCGTAAAACGTCTGCCCTGCCGGTATGTGACCAGGGGCAATACAGTTGACGCGCACGGCATATTCACCCAGCTCGCGGGCAATAGATTTAGTGAAATGTATGACGCCGGCTTTGGCCACACGATAACTTATTAAGGGCAACCCAGGTTTAATGCCCGCAATGGACGAAATGTTGATAATGGAACCGGAACCTTGTGCGGCCATGTAGCTTCCGGCATATTGGCTGCCGAGCATGACTCCCAACAGGTTGACGTCAATAACTTTATGGAAATCGGCAAGATCGTCGTCGAGGAAGCGCTGGTAGACTTTTCCGGAAATGCCGGCGTTGTTCACCATAATATCCAAACCATCAAACTCTCTTATGGTGAAATCAACCAGTGACGTAATATCGGATGGTTTGGAGACGTCGGTCTTGATGAACCGCGCATTAGTTCCGAGCCTCGCAACCAGATCTTCGCCCGCCTGTTGATCAATGTCTGCGATAACCACCTTGCTTCCTTCCGCCACGAACCGCGTCGCAATAGCAAGGCCCAGCCCGCTGGCGCCGCCGGTGACTATCGCTACTTTTTTCGTTAACAGTGCTTCCATATGCTGACAGAATTCTTGTTATCTTTGTGATGAATGGGAGGCTCAGTTAAGGGGCTCTTCACCCGCCAGAATGGTGCGATGCAGCAGGCGTCCACTACTGGAGGAATAAGGCAACGCCCGATGCATGGTCCCGGTATTGCTCCAAATAAGAAGATCACCCAATTTCCACTTGTGGCGATAAACGAACTCCGGTTGTGTGCACCAGTCCCGCATCTTGGCGAGCAGTGCCCGGCTTTTCTCCACTGTGTATCCCTCAACGTAGTCTGCGGTTGCGCCAACTAGTAGTGATTTCCTGCCGGACGCGTGTGTCCACACCAGAGGACAGGATTTAGTGGGTGACTTCTGCCAGAAGCATACTTCGTCATAGCTCATCTCAGGGGTGACGTAATATTGAGAGCGTTCTGCGCTGTGGACTACACGGAGATTCTCAATTTCCCGTTTTTCTTGCTCCGGCAACGCATCATACGCAGCGTACGTATTGCAGAACTCAGTATCACCACCTGAATCAGAGAGTTTTAGGGCTCTGAGCAGGGCTGCATAATTGGGATACGGCTGTAACGAACCATCCACGTGCCAGAATAATGAACCCTGTAAATACTTCGCCCTTGCATTGATTCCCTGGTCAAGACTGACTTTATAGATACCGTTCTCACCTTCGGTTTCAACGGTGTTGCCGATGGTTTTTGCAAACGCAACCTGTTGGTTATCGTTAATATCCAGGCCGCGAAAATAAATCACACCGCGTTGTTCCAGTAGTTCACGGATAGCCTCTGATTCAGCGCCACTGAGCAAGGTGTCGATGTCTGTTTTTATTTCGCTGCCTATGAGCGGTGTTTTATCGAATGCCTGCAGTTTCATCACCGGGGGTTCCATCAGCATAAGCGGGTTAGAATGATATTGGCGGAGTTCCTGACCCGCGGTTGGCGCCAGAGTTCAACCGCCAAAGATACGGTGATCAGGGAATACAACAGGTTGCGCAAATTTTCAGTATCGGCGGGCAACGCCAGCTGGTAGTCGAACTGGTTGATATGTTCTATGGCCTCAGCAGCGCGGGGAAACAAGGCATCATAGAACGCCTTCATCTCGTCCATAGTGCTATTGACCCGTTTTAAGTAGCGCTGGTGCCCATCTGCAATGGCCCATTCATCCACCAGATAAACCAGATCTTGGAACGCCTCAGGCAGTTTTGTGCTCATTGTTTTGCTCGCTTTCTGCATTGGCAACATAATCCTGTACTGTTTTGTGAAGGTGTCGAATCAGGATTTCTTCATCGTTGGCGTGAAACTCCTTTATGGCGCCGCTGTTCAACATGGCCTGCATGCCTTCCAGCGGGCTGGCATCTTCCAGTATCACGTCATTGAGATAGGAAACTGTGAGCTCCTGAGCGATGCGCTCTTGGTGGGTGGATGGTGGGTGGTAGTACATATCCACTTCCACAATATGTGAGTGAGGTCCCGTTGGCCAATGGGCATGGGTTGTGAAGCCCGATGCAGAAAATATCAGCACGAAATTCGGGAAGAATTGGAATGAATCGAAGCCGTATGTTTCAGACCGGGTGGGATTGAGCCCCGGGGGTAGCGGCACTGGTTCCACCCTTTTGTTCCAGGGGCCGGCAGCACCGGCCTGCAACAGTTTTTCAATGGGAAGTGAATAAGGTGTTTCCTTTGATGGTTCTCCATAAAAAGAAAACATTCTGTGCAATCCCTTTAATTCATAACCCAGGGCATCCGTATAGGGATTGGGAGCATCAAGCTTTGCCAATGCGGACAGGGCGCCAAAGGTGCCTGCATGAAGATAGGGGCCATGATAGCTTTCGGCAAAGCCATCCATGAAGATCTTCCAGTTGCATTTTAGCTCAGCTTTGAATTTGTAGGTCTGGCTGTACTTTGCAAATGGAAATCCATCAATGCCGCGGGCGAAATCACCGAGGAAGTCGGCGACGGTTTGCTTGTTGTCGGCATCCAGATTGATAAAGATAAATCCGTTCCAGACTTCGCATTGAATGGGCGGCACCTTGCATTTTTCAGGTTCAAAATCCAGCAACAGGTCTTGCCTGGAGGGTTTTATCAGATTGCCGTTAAGGTCGTAACGCCAGCCATGAAACCGGCAATACAGGCGAGACGATGTGCCTTCGGTTTCAACAAAGGGATCGTCTTTCCAAACCAGTTTGTTACCGCGATGCGGGCACATATTGTGAAAGGCGTGAACGTTGTTGTCCTGGTCCCGAAGTACCAGGACGGAGGTGTCGAGAATCTCCAGCTCCCGTGTGAAGTAGCTGCCGATGGTGGGCAGCCGCTCTGTGCGACCGACATACAGCCAGTTCTTTTTGAAGATATATTGCTTTTCTTTTTCGTAGAACTCGGGGCTGACACAGTCGTCCAATGAGATGGGACCGCGGCCGAGATGTGGGTAGGCGTCAGTCCATTTGCCGGACTCGGGCTTCATTAGAATGCGTTCTTGGCTCATGGTGTTCCTTTCCTGCAACGGCCTGGTCTTGTTGTTCTAATGGCTTGCACTCGAAATACTACGCTTGACGAAGTATTGAAAAAAGGAATTTAATTTGAACTCAGTGTTCCATTTTTGGAACAAGCTTGCCTCGGGCTGATAGCATAGTCAGATGAATAAGAATATAAATTTCAATATCAATACGCTGATCGTTTTCGCCAAATTGGTGGAATGCAGGAATCTTTCCAAGGCGGCGGATATTTTGGGAATTCCAAAATCTACGGTCAGCCGCAGCATCAGCAAACTTGAATCGGATCTTGGGGTTAAGTTGCTGCGGATGAATACTCACCAAATTACCGTAACGGATTTGGGGGAAAAAATTTACAGTCGAAGTTTGAAAATCCTGGCCGAGACCAATGATGTCCGGTCCCTGATTGAAGGCAGTCGGCTGGAGCCACAGGGTGAGTTACGAGCAGCGTTACCTATCTTCATGGGGATTGATTTTGCGACCCGGGTCGGCAGTACTTTTTTGCAGCGTTTTCCCAAAGCTCAATTGGATCTGCGCCTGGTGGATAATATGGTGCACCCCATTAAGGATGGTTACGACGTTGCATTCGGAATCGGGCCATTGCAGGATTCCACTTTGGTGGCGAGGAAAGCGTTTACGTTGGAATGTTTTCTATGCGCATCCAGTGAGTTTGTTGCAGCAATAGACGGGTCCGTTTCTGCCCCTTCACAACTTAACCAATTGCCGTTTATTGATTTTGATTTTTACGGACGCAGTAGCAAATTGACGCTGAACAAAGGCCGGCGGGAATATGACTTTTCGCCCATGGTCCGTGCCAGGGCAAACAACTTTCATGTGAGCAAGGAATATATTCTACGTGGCTTTGGCTTCGGGATTATGCCAAGCGAAATAATTTGCTCGAAAGAGCTGGAGCGAGGTGAGCTGGTTCCTTTGCTGCCCGAGTGGAAGCTTGATCCGCTGGACGTGTTTATGATTTGCCCATTCCAACTTTCCATGTCCAATCTGATCAGTGAGTTTTCCCGAACTGTGCTTGAGATCGTTACGGAAAATTCAAAAAGTATCCCGGTTCGCTAGCGGGTTTGCTTACAGCGATTGCAGAAAGGCAACCTGTGCTCCGCAGCCCCCCTCCGATGTCATGCAGCAGAATATCCTGCTGGCCCAGGCCGACGATGGCCGGAGCAATGCGCAGAGACAATATAAATAAAGTGTCTCTGTTGCCCGCACAGTCAAAAGAATATGCTTGGTCCCGCCGGGTTCGATCAATCCGTTTGTAACCCGTTGAAGAATCAAGGTCCTGGATACAAATACGGAGTTCAAAAACAGTCTGTCCACGTGTTTTCAGCCTGCATAAAACGGGGAAATTGCACTGGTTGAATTCAACACAATGTAAATTTCTTTATAATCAACAATGGTGTATAGTAGTAAAAAACAATGATAAATTTTAGTTGGCTATAAGTTATGTCCCGATACCCTCACGATTCTTCGCACCACTGTGCCGTCTCCACAATGAGCACAGGGTCGACGCAATGCCTCACCCCTCGACCGCCTGTGGCCATCACGCCCACGAGTCGGACCTAATTTGAACTACGTTGAGTTATAGGAGAATGCAATGTCGTTATTCGACAAGTTTAGCTACCGCAACAAGCGAGTCTTGGTCGTAGGCGGTGCAACAGGTATGGGCGCTGCAGCCGCCGAGCTGGTTCGCGATGCGGGCGCCGAAGTTGTGGTTATGGACCGCGGAGAGATCACCCTGGAAGGCGTGCGGGCAATCTACCTCGACCTGTCCAACAAAGAGTCGATTGACCAGTCCATTGTGGAGTGCGGCGGTAAGATAGATGCACTCTTCAGCTGCGCGGGTGTTGCTGACGGCACGCCGGGCATCGAGCGTATCAACTTCATCGGCCACCGCTACATGATCGACCAGTTGTTCGCGGCGGACATGTTCAACCAGGGTGCGGCCATCGGTATGATTTCCTCCGCCGCCGGTATGGGTTGGGAAGCCAACCTGCCTGAGCTGATCGGTTTCCTGGCGATTGACGATTTCGACAAGGCAACCCAGTGGGCGGTTGATAACGGCAAGTGCAACTACATGTTCACCAAGCAGTCCGTGTGCGCCTACGTAGCTCGTATGGCTATGCCTTTCCTGAAGAAAGGCGTGCGCATTAACGCGATCCTGCCTGGCCCCACCGACACGCCTTTGGCCCGTGACAACGCAGATTCCTGGCTGACCTTTGGTAAGGATTACCGTGATGAGGCAGGTGTGGAAGTATCCACGCCAGCTGAGCAGGCCGGTCCGCTGGTTTACCTGTGTAGTGAAGCGGCTTCTGTTGTCAGCGGTATCACGCTGATTACTGACGTGGGCTTCACCAGTTCTGCTGTTTCCGATGTATTCCCCAGCGCCAAGATGATCGTCAATTTCCTGCGTGGTGTGGGTGGCGGCGCAGCCGGTGGTTCAGCAGCCGCTGCGCCCCAGGTTCAACGTTCAGCAGCTTCCGATGCCGACAAGCCCAAGTTGCCGGAGATCAATCCGGAAACCCGCATGTATATCAACGGCGAATTGGTGGAAGCGGAAAACGGTGCCACCTATAACAATATCAACCCGGCCACGGAAGAAGTGGTGGGTGTGTGTGCCGATGCGACCCGTGCCGACATGCAGCGCGCGATTGCGGCAGCGCGCCGTGCCTTTGACGAAACCGATTGGTCCACCAACCGTGAATTCCGTAAGCAGTGCCTGATCCAGCTGCGCGATGCGATCATGGAAGAAAAAGAGGAATTGCGGGAGCAGTTGATCCAGGAAGCCGGTTGCCCTCGCATGTCCACGGTGCGCCAGCAATTGGACGCGTCTTTTCCGGAAGCGCTGAACTATCCCATCGAGCTGATGGACCGGTTTGATTGGGAAGTGGAACTGCCTGATGGCAAGGGCAGCCAGGGCGAACCGAACGCACGTCGTATCTGGAAGGAACCCATGGGTGTGGTGGGTGCAATTGTGCCCTGGAACTTCCCCTTTGAAGTGGCGATCAACAAGGTTGCCCAGGCCTTGGCAACCGGTAACACTATTGTATTGAAGCCTGCTCCGGATACGCCCTGGAGTGCCACCTTCATCGGCCGCATGGCCGCTAAAACCGACATTCCCCCCGGCGTGTTGAACGTGGTGACCTCTTCCGATCACATGATTGGTGAAGCGCTTACCATGTCACCTGCTGTCGATGTGATTTCTTTCACCGGTTCCACAGCGGTGGGCCAGCGCATCATGGAAAAAGGCGCTGCCACTATGAAGCGTGTGTTCCTGGAGCTGGGTGGCAAGTCCGCCAATATCGTGCTGGACGACGCCAATATGGACTCCGCGTTGATGGGCGCGTTGGCGGTGTGCTTCCACGCTGGTCAGGGCTGTGGTATCCCTACCCGTATGCTGGTGCCCAAGGCCCGTTATGAAGAAATCTGTGCCAAGGTAAAAGGCATCATGCAGATGGCGCCTTACGGTGATCCACAGCGTGCCGACGTGATGATGGGGCCACTGGTATCGGCCAAGCAACGTGACCGCGTACTGAACCTGATTGATATCGGTATTGCTGAGGGGGCAACCCTGGCGTTGGGCGGCAACCGACCGGCTGCGTTTGAATCCGGTTACTATGTTGAGCCAACCCTGTTTACCCATGTGGACAACAAGATGACCATTGCACAGGAAGAAATTTTCGGCCCTGTGCTGGTACTGATTCCGTTCGAAGACGACGACGATGCCGTGCGCATTGCCAACGAGAGCAAGTACGGTCTGGTGGGCAGCGTAAATTCCACCAACATCGATCGTGCTTTGTCCGTCGCGCGTCGTATTCGAGCCGGTGTGCTGTCTGTCAACGGTGCCTATGCGCACGGTGCGGACATTCCATTCGGCGGCTACAAGTTCAGCGGTATCGGTCGCCAGAACGGCGAGGCTGGTTTCAATCAATACCTGGAAACCAAGTCGGTTGCCTGGCCGATTCCCAAGCAGTAATCATTGTAACAACGGCGTCACGCTCTCAGAGTGTGGCGCCGATTCATCCCCGGGTTCTAATTCCGACGCCTGTCTTCCCCTTCCCGGCGCTCCAGCTCATTGCCAGTCCGTTGCCGCCAGTTACGGTAGCGCGCGTGTACGCCGCGGGTAAGTGCCTGTGAATAGTCCTCCATCAGATCAACACCCACCAATACGAACACCACTATGATCGACAGCTTGATGGCTGTACCATGACTGGCCACTGCAATGCATACTCCAACGGCCGCCAGTGCCCAGATAGTCGCCGCCGAGGTGACGCCGATCACCATGCCGTCCCGTGCCAACATAACCCCGGCACCCAGGAAACCAATACCGGTGATCACCTGGCCGATAATGCGGGAAGGATCGGAAGCGTCATTGCTGACATGCATGGCGGAAACGATAAAGACGTAGGTGCCTAGGGTGATCAACGATGAGGTGCGGATACCCACCGGTTTGCCGCGCAGTTGTCTTTCCAAGCCAATGATCAGGCCGCACAACAATGCGGTACCGATCGACAACCAGTCATAGGGTTCAATGGCGAATAGCGTGTTCAGTTCCACGATCAGGCCCTGCTGGCGGTCATATTAATTGCGTGATCACGAGTCATAACGCACCACACTTGATTCCCCAATGAATAAACTTGCAGTATAGAGCCTGCCCGGGGTTTGATCTATTGTCTTGTGTACGTGGTGGTACCGATAGCGCCCCACCTTTTCGTTGGCAAACATCTTGCTATTGCACACAGGGAGTACCCAAAGAGAGTGCCTTCAGAGAGTCTGGCCGAAGAGAATGAGCAACCGATCATGAGCACGCACGACATGCCCTTTATTATTTACGGAACTGCCTGGAAGAAACAGCGTACCGGCGATCTTGATACCGTTCCATACGACCCGAATGCTCCGGTCTATGAGCAGGTGCTGGCGTCATGTGAGGTGTCGCTGCACAACCTGCAGACCCGGTATCTGGATGGCTATATCCTGCATTCGCCGTTTAAAGTGTTTGAGCAGACCGTGGAAGCCTGGCGGGCGATGGAATCGCTGTATCATCAAGGCAAAATCGGGCACCTCGGTATCAGCAATTGCTATCAGTTGGAGGTGCTGCAGAACCTTTATAAGATTGCGGAAATAAAACCGACGCTGGTCCAGAATCGCTTTTACGATGAAACCGGCTATGACATTGAGTTGCGTCGGTGGTGTCGTGAACACGACATAGCCAACCAAAGTTTTTGGACTTTAACGGCCAATCCCCATCTGTTAACGAACAGTGTTCTGGTTCAACTTGCCGGTCAATATGGCAAAGCGCCGGCGCAGGTGTTGTTTAACTACCTCCGGCAGCGTAACGTAACGCCACTAACAGGCACCAAGAGCGTTGAACACATGAAGCTGGACTTGAACAGCTTTGATGTGAATTTTTCTGCAGACGAACTGCATCAGATTGATTTGCTGCTGGAAGAATTTGCTACGCCGATCTGAAGCCTGATGTAGGTTTCTGCGGCGATGCCTCCCGTAGTTCCTCAGCCAGAAAATCAAACACCGCCCTCACCCGCTTGTTGGTGCGCAACTCACGGTGGGAGACCAGCCACATCTCGCCCTTGTAAAATGCACGATCGGTTATCACCCGGACAACACCGGATTCATGGTCGCCTATGGCCGTGGGCATAACGCCGATGCCCAGTCCCTGTTTGGTTAATTCCCAATGTACCAAATGACTGTCTGCATTTACGCAGAAATTATCCTCGTGCAGGTGCAAGCCAAACTCTGCCAGGCTCTCGATATACGCCCGGTTGTCTCCAGTGTTGAAACCAATGAAACAAGCTTCAGTCAGGGATTCGACAGTCAGAGGATGCGGCAGAGATTGCAGATACTCGGTTGTGGCGTACAACGAGGCGGTAATTTCCGCCAGCTTGCGCGCGATCAGACCCGGTTGCGTGGGACGGTAGGATCGAATGGCGATGTCTGCTTCCCGGAGTTTCAGATCACTTGTCGCGTTGGATGCAATCAGGTCCACCACAATGCTGGGGTAGCGCAGCTTCAGTTTTTTGATCAGCGTGGGTAATACCATCATGGCCATGGCTTCTGTGGCGGAAATGCAGATGCGTCCGGCAATGGAATCGGAGTGACCTGATGCCGCCAGGGACAACCCCTCGGCGGCTTCCCCCATGGCACGTACATGCTCCACCAGCTGTGCGCCTGCAGGTGTTAACTGCATCTTCTGGCCGTGGCGTTCAAACAGTGCCATGCCCAGCGCCTGTTCCAGTGCAGACACCTGGCGTCCCAGTGTGGGTTGCGACACACCCAGGGTCCGGGCGGCGGCAGAAAGCGAGCCTTCATCCACCGTCGCCAGAAAGGCGCGGGCATGGTTCCAGTCGAAATTCAGTGAGCGATCCATACCGATATCCCGTCATTCAGGAGAGGCTATTCATTTATGAATAGTTTAAATGCATATATGGGGGTATTGCATTCATTATTGTATGGATAAAATGACCTTCATCGTCAAGAAAAGCCAGGATTCAACATGGACCACTCAATTGCCTATTGGGATCGGATCGCCCAGCGCTATGCCAGGCAGCCCATTGCCAATGAAGCGGATTACCAAAAGAAGCTGGAAGTGACTCAGCATTATCTGAAACCGGACATGAGGGTTTTGGAGTTCGGCTGTGGTACCGGCTCCACCGCGTTGGTCCACGGGCCTTTGGTGCGCGAGTACATTGCCACCGACCTCGCCCCTGCCATGATCGAGATTGCCAATGGAAAGTTGGCTGCGAGCGGACCTGGCAATCTTCACTTCGAGGTGGCAGCGTTGGACGATTTTACGGCCCGCCGTGAACGCTTCGATGGGGTATTGGGCCTGAACGTGTTGCACCTGATGGAGGACCGGGATAAAGCCATTGAACAGGTGTATCAGTTGCTCAATCCCGGCGGTGTTTTTATCAGCAGTACGGCGTGCTTGAAGCAGGGGCTGAATCCGTACCGGTTTATTGCACCGTTCACGCGGCTGTTCAAGCTACCGCTGGTGAAAGCATTTACCCGCCGCGAGCTGGAGCAAAGCCTGGAGCGCGTTGGTTTTAATATTGATTATCGCTGGGTACCCGATGGCAATCCACTCGTCTATTTTCTGGTGGCGATGAAATAAGGGTTGTCGTTGCTTCAGGTTTTCCCTGGGCTTCACAATGCCCCGAATTGCTGGATTACGCTGCGCAGCCTGTGGGCTTCTTGCTCCAGGTGAGTGGCTGAAGCCAACGCCTTGCCGACCTCTTCCAGATTTGCGTGTCCGGTTGCATTGATATTGGTGGCATTCTTGCTGATCTCTTCCGCGACTTTGCTTTGTTCCTCGGTGGCGGTTGCCACCAGCACTGATTGATCCACGATAATATCGATTTCGCTGCTGATCTGGTCCAGGGCGCCGCGGGTGGCCTGAATATTGGTGTTACTTTGGCGGGCCATCTCAACACTGTCGTTGATGGCCCGCAATGAGTGGGCCGCCGCTTTCTGGAAATTGTCTACCAGAGAGCTGATGATCTTGGTGGAATCCTGGGTTTTTTTGGCTAACTGCCGAACTTCATCTGCCACCACGGAAAAGCCCCGGCCATGTTCTCCGGCCCTGGCAGCTTCGATCGCTGCGTTCAGTGCCAGGAGATTGGTCTGGTCGGCGATGGTATCGATAGTCGTGAGAATATCTGCAATACGATCACTGCTTTGTGCCAGTTCGTTGATGGCGTCGGAACTTACGCCAAGGTGCGACGTCATGTTGCTGATGGATTCAATGGTAGTGGACAGTTCCGCTTCCCCCCCGGCTACGCTTTCCCGCGAGCGGTTAACGGATTCCAGTGTGAGGGCGGAATGACTGGCTACTTCCTGGGTTGCGGCGGCCATTTCATTGATGGCGGTTGCCAACTGTTCTACTTCGCTGGATAAGGTTTCCAGTTGCGAATCGCAGGTGTTCATATTCGTCATGGTACTGGCCGTTTCCCGGGCCACAGCATTGGATGATTCATTGACTCGCCAGAGCACGGTTTCTTTCAACGATTCGAGATAATGCAGTGCTGCAGCCAGCTGCGCGATTTCATCATTGCCGCCACCATAAACAGTGCGGGCAATTGTGTTGTCGAAAAAGCGTCGGCTGTGGGAAGCCAGGGACCGAATGCGTCCGGTAGTGAGCCAGGCTACAGTCATCAGCACAAGACTGTTAATGGCAATCAACAGGCTAAGGGGGCTTTCGAAGGATGCCAGCACGAGCATCGTCAGGGCGGAGGTCAGTGCAACGCTCAAACCAATCAACAACCCGATCGGAATACTGTGCAGCCAGCTTTGCAAGCGTTTCAGCACAGAGGATTTTATTTGGTAATTGTGCTCGGCGGATTCCACCAGCGCCGGTGTGGGTTGCCGCCGCACAGATTGATAGCCAACCACTTGATTGTGTTCCTTCACCGGCGTAATCAGGGCATCCACCCAATAGTGATCCCCGTTGTTACAGCGGTTTTTAACAATGCCCATCCAGGGTTTGCCGGCTTTCAGGGTTTCCCACAGGTCCCTGAATGCCAGTGTCGGCATGTCAGGGTGGCGAATCAGATTGTGTGGCTGACCCAACAGTTCTTCTTCGTGAAAGCCCGAGATGTCCACAAAGTCCTGGTTGGTGGTTAGAATTCGGCCCTTCAGATCGGTTGTGGATACAATACGAGTTGCGGATCCCAGTTTCACTTCGTGGCCGGTGACGGGCTGATTGTTCCTCATGGTATCGACTCTCTAATACGTGACACGTAATTTGAACAGGTGCTGGCAACACAGTCCTGTGATTTGCCCGAAAGCAAAGAAGGGTGCCGTCCTTGGAGTTTTCAGGGTATCTGTATTTGCCCTGGGGGGCATATAGTGGGCGAAGAGCGGTCGTACAGAAATCAGGCCAGTGTTCAAATAACCATGGGTGAACAATAGCTTACATTTCAATGGTTGCAAGTATGATTGCAATATCCAGGGGGGGATTTTCAGGGCTGGCGTTGGGATTCCACCCAACGCCAAGGTCCGGAATTCTTATGATCGTGAAGAGTTTCTGCGCTCTCTGGTAACTAACACCAGTCCGGCCAGCAGGGCCAGGGCGATGGAGGTTCCACCGGCATTGATTTCAGGTACAGCGGTCGCATCTTTGGAGTGATCCTTTTTGCAATATTCGCCACCGTGATAGTGACCCTTGCGTGATTCGTGATGCTTGCTGCTTCCGTTGTGGTGCCGGTCAGGGTGAGAACTACCGCTGAATGCATACGTCGGAATTAAGGTTATAACCAGTGTGATCAGAATAGCTTTAATCGTGTTCATGTTCGGTTGCCCTTTATATCGAAACTACTAATGGTTGACGCTGGGCAGTGATTTACTTTGACGTCCGTTGGTTCCAGTGAAATTAACGCCAGCAAATAGAATAATGCAAAAGGGCTGCCAACTTTTAGGATCAATAAATTCAGATAGTTAGGCTTGCACCTAAGTTGCACTGATAAAAAAGCCGACACATTCACTTAAAAATCCATCGACTGGGTCACATATTTCGAATCTCCCTAAGAAATTTAACTTAGTGCCTGCGTTAGGGCACAGAAAACACCACATGGCCGATGCCCCTTGGCGGCGACGTTACTGTAAAACGGCTTGTGGGGCTGCCATCGGGCAATGCACAGCTGGTGCTTCCGGCGGATGGCACAGCAACAAGTTCGCTGCCGATGATGACATTGCCGAAGGTTCGGGCCCGATTGCTGCTGACAGTGCCGATTAACTGCCACCGAACCTCGCCCTGCCAGGAGACTCTTCTCAGACAAATATTCACGTTGCTGCCGCTTCGGTTTTGTACCTGCACGCTGGTGCTGGCTGCACCGTAAACCGCAACCGGAGTTGCCAGCATCGGGAACAGGAATATCGCGAGTGTAAAAAAGTGCTTAAGCATGTTTTTCCATCTCTTCAAACTCAGTTTTATGCAGGGCCAGCGGCACTTCTTCCTCCAGAATAATACTGTCAGGACGATAGGCGTTCTCCATGTTTTTTCCCACCACGTATAAGGCGGTAGCCAACGCGCACAGAATGACCAGGGCAATGAGCACTTTGAAGATAGCGCGGGTCGTGCGTCTTACCAGTCCGCTTCTCATTTCGTTGTGGATAAGAGCCAGTCTGTTGAGGTCAATCTGGGTTCGTTTCTGCAAGGTGGAGCGTCGTGTTTGCCCGGTGGTTCGAATAAAAAAGCGGATTGGACTGGTGACGCCGTTGATAATCAGCGCGTCTGCTTCCAGGGGGCTGATAGGTGGATAGAGGCTGCGGATCAACTTGGATTTGGAGGATTCCTGATAACGCTCGAGTTCCTCCGCAAAATAGCACAGTACCTTGTCCTTGGTGACATCATCCAGGGACGAAACAAAGTCAAATACCTCATCAACGGTTTTGTCTTTGATCCGCGTTAAGATACTTTCTTTTTGTTCCTCCGGGAGATTGCAGACGTTGGCCAGGGTCACTAATTTTTCGTGCAGTTCCCTGCCGCGGCCTGAAAATGCTTCCTTGAGCGCTCCCAGTTCACGCCATTCCCCCTGGTCGGAAATACTGCCCACGCGGTTCGACACATATTGGGTGAAGGATTCCCGGATCTTGTATAAGTTGATTCCCCGTTCAGAGTTACCCAATTGTATTTTCAGATAGGCACTGAGTTCCGGCATACTGGAGGCCACCAGGCAGTACAGCAGCATGGTGCGATCCATTTCATTAAAGCCTTTGTCCGGTGGCAGAATCAGCAGCAACATGATCAGGGCAAACAGGTAATTGCCGAAGATCCAAAGTACCAGGTAACGAATGCTGCCCCGACCGGTAACCGAACTTCGTTTCAAATCAGAGTAGAAGGTCAGTGTGCTGATAAGGGCACTCAAAAACAGCAGGAACAATGCGCCCGGCAGGTTGGGGCTGATGTACATCCTGATCCAGTCACTGGACGGTAGAAACTCAAATAAAGTGCCGGGAAACAAACTGAGGTTGATGCCAGTGGGATCGTCCGGGGTGTAACTGTAAACAGAAACGGAAAACAGTCCCAGAATTAAAATGGCCAGCGATTTGGAATTCATGGCTGAGAATCTTTTATTTGTTGTGCGGAAATCAGTGTCGGCAATACGTCGGTATCAATCCGATAGTTATCACTTATGGCCTCAATCTACAAGTAAAGCTTTTCTTCGAATGTGAGAATCATGCAATTCACATGGAAGGAAGGCGCAATGAATTATTGTATTAAATGGATCAGTTTGTTTTCTGTTTTGTTGTTGAGTGCCTGTGGTGCCCAAGAGGTGGAACTTAACGTCAAGCTTGTCGGGCAGGGCACTATAAATTCAGCGGCCGGCGTGGATTGCTCTGAACCCTGTGTAGCCATGGTTAAATTATCACCACCCTTGATCGGCAATAAACGCGTCAAAACCTCAGCCACACCGGCACCGGGCTTTGTATTCCTGGGTTGGAATCATCGCAGTTGTACAGATTCAGAGGTGTGTGACATCGAGTTTATGGGTCTGTGTGTCGATCAGTTACTCTGCATTACAGGAATGATGTATTTTGAGGAGACCATCAGGCCGGTGTTTGTCGATGCTTCTTATCTGCTGGATTCCGGATGGAGTGAGAGTGCGGTTTGCGCTGCGTTCAGCAGCGGCGAGGTTGAATGTTGGTCCCGCTATCAGGGGGACGAAGTGGAACAGGTGCCGGCACTGAATAATCCACAGCAGGTCGCAGTGGGTGGTAACGTGGCCTGTGCCCAGGTGGATGAAGGAATTCATTGTTGGGGCTTCCCGAATTTCCTGCCTCAGGGAGCGCCCCAAGTGTATCCGCCCCTGGAAATGGAAATGCTGGGCAGTCGAATCTGTGTACTGGATCAGGAAGGCGTAAAATGCTGGGGCACCGACGGGCCAAGGGACACGCCTGAATTTACGGACCCCGCCAATTTACGCAAGCAGTACATGATAACCCCCAACCTGAGAGGCAATCAGTTCTGTGTAGACGACGCCGGCGAAGAAAAATGTTGGTGGGGCTAGGGCGACACCCGCTCAAACTCTGACCGGTGTGCGTTGGACAGTTTTGACGCTGTTTACTCACTGGGCTAATCTTTATACTCACTCCGTTATCGAGATGGATGTCGATAGTGTATGGATGAGTTTTTGCCCGACCCCGTCATTCGGCTCCGCCAACTGGTACGGGAGCTGACGTTCTCACAGATCGCCCCCAATGCCGCTGCAACCGACCGTGAGGCCCGTTGGCCCGAACACTCCCTGCGTGTGCTGGGTGACGCGGGGCTGATGGGGTTGCATGTGCCGAAGCGATTGGGTGGGCATGAACAGGGATTGCTGGCGCTGGCGGTTCTGGGTGAAACCATCGCCCAAGGCTGTGCCTCTTCCGCGCTTTGCTATGCCATGCACTGTGTGGGAACCGCCGTGATTACCGCCAAAGCCACACCTTACCATGAAGACAAATATCTGGTCCCCATTGCCGAAAACCGGCACATCACCACCCTGGCCCTTTCCGAGCACGGCACCGGCGCGCACTTCTACCTGCCGCAAACGGCGCTGGAATTGCGTGGTGACGACTACATTGTCAACGGCACCAAGCAGTTTGTTACCAACGGAGGCCACGCCGATTCCTATGTGATTTCCACTATGACCAGTGAGCAGGATGCGGGTGACGGCGATTTCTCCTGCCTGATGGTGGACAAGGATGCAAAGGGCATAAGTTGGCGTGATCCTTGGGTGGGATTGGGAATGCGCGGTAACTCATCCCGGGCCATGCAGCTGGACAGCGTACGTTTGCCACGTCAAAACCTGTTGGGCCAGGAGGGAGATCAAATCTGGTATACCTTTGAAGTGGTGGCGCCTTATTTTCTGATTGCCATGGCTGGAGCTTACGTGGGCGTCGCCCAGGCGGCGTTGGATGCGACCACCCGGCACCTCAAGGAACGCCAGTATGCCCACTCCGGTGAGCGGCTGGCAGATGTGCCCACCCTGCAGTATCGGCTGGCGGAAATGAACATCGCCGTACAAAAAAGCCGGGGTTTACTCTATCAGGCAGCCTACCTGGGGGATGTGGGGCATGAGCAGGCCACCAATACCATTCTTATGGCGAAAGCCGATGCCGCGGATCTGGCGGTGAGCGTCACCAATGATGCGATGACCTGTTGTGGCGGATCTGCCTATCGTGAAAACGGCCTGCTGTCCCGCTTGCTGCGTGATGCACGGGCAGCGCATGTCATGTCTCCCACCACCGATATTCTGAAACACTGGAGCGGTCGCCTGCTGTTGGATTTACCCTTGATTTGAACCTTATGACGACTTACGCGTTATACATTGGCCACATGTCCTCGTTCCAGATTCAGCAAGCAAATCTGGATGCGTTGTGTCGGCAGTTCAACATTCCGCCTGTTATTCAGGTGGATCCTGCTTCTTTGAGGGAGCATTTCCCACCTGTGCCGCTACAGGCAGACGAAGCATACATTGTGTTGTTGGGACCGGAACTGAAGAGCCCTGTCAAAGTTGCCAGGAACGTACTTGCGATCTTGCCGGATGTCTCGCTGTTCTTTCTGGTGAAATTTAAAACCTCGGAACTGATGTTGAGCTTACAGTCGCCGGTTTCCGCACTGGGTGCGAACTGGGAACTGCTGGAGTTGGAGGCGCCCGGTTTTCACGCTGCGCTGACGCGCTCTTTTACAGCGGCGATCAGGAAACGAAAATTCCGCACCACGCTGACAGGTTTGAACCGCAAGCTGCAGCGCAACACTAAACCGAAAGTATCGGAGCTGCAGCGCTACTCTGTGTCGCTGCATTATCTGGATCACATTGTGGAGCATGCCTATGATGGCATCATTGCCACCACCAATGATGGACTGATCGTGAAGTGGAATCGGGCGGCTTCAGACATGCTGCAGGTGGACGCAGAAACGGCCATTGGCTGCTCTGTTTTTACCCTGTTGCAACATGGATGGGAGCAACAACTACGGCAGTTTTACGCAGAGCTGGCGGATGCCGATAATCAATCCTGCCAACAGGAAATTTGTTTGTCAGCCGAAGGTGATCGCAATCGGTTTCTGGAATTAAGCCTGTCTCTGATCCGGGATCATCAGCACAACCGGATTGGTGTGGCTGTTTTTATCCGGGATATTACCGAGCGTAAGGTAACCGAGAAAGTTCTGGAAGCCATGCGCAAGGACCTGGAGCGTATGTCGTTTGAAGACGGGCTCACCGGAATTGCCAATCGACGCATGTTCGACAAAACCCTGGACCAGGAATGGTTTCGAATGCAGCGGCATGGACTTCCCCTGTCCCTGGTGTTGATTGACGTGGACCATTTTAAATTCTTTAACGATCACTATGGCCATCAGGCGGGAGACGATTGCCTGAAGCAGGTGGCCCGGGCACTGCAACAGCAAATTGCCAGAAGCTCGGATCTGGTGGCCCGTTATGGCGGTGAGGAGTTTGTGATTCTGTTGCCGGAAACCAATGCGGATGATGCCTTTCATCTGGCGCTCAACTGTTCTGCGGCGGTGCGTGAGCTATCCATTCCCCATGCGAAGTCAAGCGTGGCGGAATGCATCACCATCAGCGGTGGCGTATTCTCTATTGTTCCCAGCAATAAGACGAACCCGGAATACATGCTGCAACAGGCGGATGCCCTGTTGTACCAGGCCAAGAAATCCGGACGTGATCAGATGTTAACGGATGCAGAATAGGTCACCAGGATTTTCCAAATCACCTGCAAATGCTTTATCCTCTTTGCATCCGGTCTCTTGCAAATTTTTATAATTCCATGATCAAAGCCTTTGCCGTTGCTAATTACCGCTCGTTAAAAGAAACCGTTGCCCCCTTGTCGGAACTCAATGTCGTAACGGGGCCAAATGGATGCGGCAAATCCAATCTCTACAAATCACTGCGTCTATTGGCCGATGCGGCAAAAGGTAATTTGATTTCCTCCATCGCGAAAGAAGGTGGGTTGGATTACACCTTTTGGGCCGGCCCCGCCAGTTTCACGAAAGCCATGCGGAATGGTTCGGCGCCGATTCAGGGTAATGCCAGGAACCATAATTCCCGGTTGAAATTGGGATTTGTCGGAGAAAACTTTGGCTACAGTATTTCTCTGGGATTACCACCGCCCCAGGGATTTGCCGGTTTTGAAGAGCCCTCCATGTTTCAGTTCGACCCGGAGATCAAACGGGAGTGCATTTGGGCCGGGGATTTTTATCGCCCCAATACCTGCCTGATTGATCGGAACGGACCGCTGGTAAAAGTGCGTTCCGGACGTAAGTGGGAGGTGTATGATACGCACCTGAATACCTATGAAAGTATCCTCAATGAAATCAGTGATCCGGTGGCAGTACCGGAGATCTATGAGGTTCGACAGACCATTCGTAACTGGCGTTTCTACGATCTGTTCCGCACCGATGCACAGTCCATGATTCGGACTCCCCAGATCGGTACGCGCACCACCATTCTGGATCACGACGGTCACAGCCTGGTGGCGGCGCTCAGAACCATTTATGAGATCGGTGATCGGCAGGCTTTGTTTGAGGCAATCGAAGATGCCTTTCCCGGTGCGACCATCGGCTTCCAGGCGGATGCCGGTAACCGGCTTTCATTACAATTTATCCAGCAAGGCTTGTTGCGTCCGCTGAATCAGGCGGAGTTATCGGACGGTACTTTGCGCTACCTGCTGTTGGTGGCGGCGCTATTAACACCGAGGCCGCCGTCATTGATGGTATTGAACGAACCGGAAACCAGTTTGCACCCGGATTTGCTTCCGGCTTTGGGGCGCCTGATCATCCGGGCTTCCAGGGAAACCCAGGTCTGGGTGGTGTCCCATGCAAGTCGCCTGGTGGCGGCGTTGGAGGAAGCGTTGGACTGTAACTCAATCGCCCTCAGCAAGGATCTGGGTGAAACCGTTATTCTGGGGCAAGGTTTGCTGGATGCCCCACCCTGGCATTGGCCGGATTGAGCGCTGGCTACGAGAACACTAATTAGGATAGTGACTGTGCGCACTGCGGCGGCCAAGGTTCAAATATGTACTTTGTCCAGGGTAATTGAGGGCAACGAAAGCCGGTAAAAAATTCGACAAAACAATTGTCTACGTTGCGTGTTACCACCCTACACAAATACCAGACTTTATACTGTTTGTTTTTTGAGCTGACGTCTGATAGATATGGTCCTCAATTGGTAATGCTAAGTCTGAGGTAGTTGTATGGCGGGGGATGTAATCGATTTCAGGGAGGCGAAGGAGCAGAAGGAAGGCCGCAAGGCGAGGATTTCGGTGAGCCTTCGAAATGTTTCCCGTTCCTGCCGGAAAGAGATCCTGCGCACCTATTCTTATCATGCGTTCTGGTTGGGAGGCGTGAGCAAAGAACAGTACGCTGAATTGCTCTATGCGCACCTGCGTATGCGGCAAACACTGGAAGCCCTGTTTGAGGACCTGGGCGGGATTTCCCGGGTATGCGATGTGATTTCCAACGAACAGAAAGTGTTTGACCTGAAACGCTATGTAACGGAGCGACGCACCAAGTCAGCTCAACTACAGCGGGACATTGATGAACTCGAGTGCGCACTGGGAGTGCGTTGCACCAGGTTACCGGACAAGGCACAGGAAATCATCGACTACATGACCCGTGCCCATCAGGTTTATTCCACCGCCCTGTTGGGCATTCTCTATATGCTGGAAGAGACGGTTATTTATGCCGGCCCCGGCATAGCGAAGGTATTGGATCATCACCTGGAATTAAACGGTAATGCCACGCACTATTTGCGCGGCAGCAGCGAGCAAAAAGCGGATCTGTGGGAATTTCGGAAGTCGCTGGATTTGATCACCGATTTTCAGACCCAAGCCAACATTGTGATCGCGTCCACGATCACTTACCGAATGTATCGGGAATTACTGGACCCGGATCCGGTGATGGGCAGCAGTCGACCAGGACTGTTCCATTAAGCTCAATTTGAAGATAAGTACCATTTGAAGAAAGGGCCGGGAAACCGGCTCTTTTTTCGACCGAATTCTGATCGGGTTTAACGGTTTGTTCATAACCTGTCTACAAAAGATTCATCCCGATCGCATCTCAGTTTCAACTCCCTGTGCGGCAATACGGCTTCACATTAAATGGAAGGGGAGTTTTGAAATGAAGTTGAAACACATTATCCGTTTTGAATTCGTGCCGTTGCTACTGGGGTGTAGTGCCTTGCTGGCCACTGAGGCGATGGCACACGGTACCCACCCGGGCCAGCCAACACCGGGTTCTGCCAATGAGGCCGGTGTGGCCCGGGGCTTTGTGTTTTTGGATCGCAATGGCAACGGTACCAAGGAGCGTCACGAGCGCGGCCTGCCCGGAGTCAGTGTCTCCAACGGCCAGGATGTAGTGGTGACGAATCGCCATGGTTACTACGAAATCGCGCTACCTGAGCGCTCCATCTTGTTTATTTCCAAACCCGCTGAGTATGAAGTGCCGGTGGACGAGAACAACCTGCCGCAGTTTTATTATCGCCACTATCCAAATGGTACTCCGGATGTGGCTGAATTTGAGTTTCCTGTGATTGAACCCACCGGTCCGTTACCCCGGTTGATTAACTTTCCGTTGTTGAAAGGTAAGGCCCACACGCGTCGTTTCAAGGCCATGGCTTTTGCTGACCCCCAGGCGGCGACGGAGGAATACCAGGATCAGGTGCGGGAAGACATTGTGAATGAGCTGATCGACAATCCCTATGGGGCGGCCTTCGGTTTGGTGGCCGGTGATGTGGTGGATGATAACCTTGCGTTGTATCCCCGCCACAATGCCATGATGGGGGCCATTGGTATTCCCATGTGGAATGTGCCGGGCAATCACGACATGAATTACCGCGCGCCCAGCGACGAGTATGCCACAGAAACCTACAAACGTTATTTCGGACCCACCAACTTTTCTTTAAATCATGGCGATGTGCATTTCATCGGGCTGGACAACGTGCAGTACAAGGGCGATGGCCAGGGCCGCTATGATAACTCCGCTTATCGTGGTTATTTGACAGAGCAACAGTTGCAATGGATTCGTAACGATCTAAGCGTGGTACCAAAGGATAAGCTGATTGTCATCATCACCCACATTTCCCTGATTACCCATGCCCTGGATGGCAAAGGTGAACGTTATAACCTGGGCGACAATATCAACACCGTTAATTTCCACGAACTGGTGGACATCCTGCAACCTTTCAGTCGGGTATATGCCATGGCTGGTCACGACACTTCCAACAGCTGGAAGGTAAAAGTGGATCATCAACACAACTGGTATGGCGATTGGTTTCTGGCACATACCCTGGCGGAAACCCGCGGTAATGGCTGGGGTCGTGGTCCTCGGGATGAACGGGATGTACGTCTGGCCACCATGCAGGACGGCAACCCCAACGGCTACTACCTGATGAATTTTGATGGCACAGAAATAGTGCCTCACTTTATCCCGGCGCAGGGTGATCCCAACCAAACCATGCGCATCGTACTGGACCCATTGCTGGAGGGCGCTCGGGACGATGAGGGTAACGTGGTCAGCATCAATCGGGGGGCTCTGGTGCCGGGTACCAAAGTGGTGGTGAACCTGTTTGATGGCGGAGAGCGGGATTCGGTGATGATTTCTGTCGACGGTGCGCCGTTTACCGATATGCAGAATGTTCTGCGTACCGATCCCTTTATGGAAGGTTTGCGTGCCCGCTTTGCCGGTACCGACGATAGTTTTTCCACACCGGTACCGTCCTCCCATATCTGGGAGTATCCGCTGCCGGAGTTAACCCTGGGTCTGCACGTGATCCGGATAAAAGCCAGGGACGAGTTCGGCCAGAAGTCTGCCAAAGCCATGAGCTTTGAAATCGTAGAGTAAAGCCAGGCCGGGTGGGCTCGGTGGGGGCTCACCCGGCTGCTTCATAACACTTGCTAACCCTGTCACCCCGGGAATACCATGAGCCGGTTTGGGTGAGCGAGTGAAGCGTTATGGAGTGTGCACCGGGGCTGGACAAGCTGCTTTCGGCTGACAATCTGGCCTTTATTCAGAAAGGTATTTCCATCAGCGTGGCGTCCAGGGATCGTCGCCTGGTGCCGTCTTTAAGTCGGGCATTGGCCTGCGTGCGGTCTGAGGACAGTACCCAGTTACGCCTGGTCCTGGTGGCGTCGCAAAGTCAGGACTTACTGCGGGATATTAATGCGGGTAGTGCTGTGGCAGTTGGGTTTACGGAACCCAGTACCCATCGAACTTTGCAAATTAAAGGTCGGGATGCCCGGGTGGAGCCGTTGTCGAACCTGGATCGGGAAGCGCTGGCCCGCAGTAAAAAGGCGTTTGGTCATGAGATAGGGCAGCTGGGCTTTGATGACGCATTTAACCAGCGTTTTTTTCACGCAGAGCCCCATGATCTGGTGGTGATCGCTTTCACCCCGGAAGTTGTGTATCAGCAGACCCCGGGACCCGGTGCCGGTGGCGTTTTAAAGCCCGACCCATCGGGGCAGGCTGAGCCCGGTTTATGACTTCTGCCCTGAGCACCATCCGCCACTGCCTGGAGGGGGCCATCCCCGGTATTATCGCCACCTGCGACCGGGAAGGTTTTCCCAATGTTTCCTATGTGTCGCAGGTGCATTATGTGGATGCCGACCAGGTGGCGTTGTCGTTTCAGTTCTTTAATAAAACCCGCCGCAATATGCTGCAGAATCCACAGATGACCGCCTACGTTATGGACCCGGTTACTACAGCCCGCTATCGACTGGCGTTATTATATTTGCGTACCGAGACCGAGGGCCCGCTGTTCCAGAATATGAAAGCCAAACTGGCGGGGATCGCCTCCCATACCGGTATGAGCGGTGTATTCGAACTGAAAGGGGCGGACATCTGTCGCGTGCTGGAAGTGGAGGCTGTACCGGGTGCGATCGGTGCGCTGCCTGCCCGCAACAACACCCGCAACAACGCCCCGCGCAATTGGTTATCCGTATTGCGATCGTTGGGGGAGCGGATGGCCCGGCAACTGGACTTGGCCGCCCTGTTTGAGGAGACCCTGGCCGGTCTGGGTGAGGAAGCGGGTATCAGCCACAGCATGATTCTGATGGCCGACAGCCCGCACGCTAAACTTTACACCGTCGCCACCCAGGGTTATGCCCAGAGCGGGGTGGGTTCGGAGATTCCCTTTGGTGCCGGCGTGATTGGGGTGGCGGCTCAATACTGCGTCCCGATCCGCATTAATCACCATGCGGCGGAATACGGTTATGGCCAGGCGGTGCGGGCCGCTTTTCGCGGCGATGCACAGTTGGAAACCGCAATCCCCTTTCCCGGGCTACCCCAACCCCATTCCCAGTTGGCATTACCGGTGTTGCAAGGCTCGGATCTGTTGGCTGTGATCTATGTGGAATCGGATCAGGACATGGGGTTTACCTACGATGACGAGGATGCCCTGGCGGTGCTGGCCAGGTTATTGGCAGACGCCATTGCCCGTGTGCAGTGGCTGCCGGATGCAACGGACAGGGAAGCCGGTGAACCCCCTGTCCGCAGCGCTTTGCCCGTTGCCGGAGGGCGCCCGCTGCAGGTTCGTTTTTTTGCCGCCAATCAAAGTGTTTTCCTGGATGAGGAGTATCTGATCAAAGGCGTGGCCGGAGCCATTTTGTGGCGCCTGCTTGCACGCCATGCAGCAGAACAACGGGTGGATTTCAGCAACCGGGAGCTGCGGCTTGACCCGCAGCTGAAACTGCCGGAAGTGGATGATAATCTGGAAGCGCGACTGATTCTGCTGCGGCGCCGCTTGGTTGAAAAGACCAACGCCCTGGCCATTGTGAAAACCGGGCGTGGTCGTTTCCGCCTGCAGCTGAATCGGCCGGTGCAATTAATTGAGCAGAGCACATAACTCAACTGAGCACATGACATGGCCCCCGCCCGCACTGCTTAACTTGCCAGGGCTAACTCCAGTCGCCCCCATTCACCTGCCGCCAATCGCTGGCGGGCAATGGCCAGGGTGCCGTCAAACACTTCCCGGGGCGCCCCCTGCCGCATGCCGGCCAGGAACTCGCAACGTTCCTGATGGTTCATGGCGGGCAACATCCACACCATGGTCTGGGCGTTTTCCTCCGGGGTCAGTGAACTCACCAGGGCATGTTCGATGGCCATAATGTCTTCGTCGCTGTAACCCTCCCACAGAATGGCGTTATTGACGGTTTCCTCTTCATGCATATGGGCCAGATTGTCCGCCACAAACACCGCCAGGTTGCGATAGAGTTCCGCGGCCAGGGCATCCCGTTCAACCGGCTCGGCAATTTTCAGGTCCGTCGCGGCCCGACGCAGATCGCGGATCATGGCTTCATGGTGCTGGTGGTGATCGTACATGGACTCGGCGCAACCCGGCTTTACCCGCTCCATGGCCGGGTGAATGAAGGCGTTTTCATGCTGCAGGTGTCCCATGCAGAAATTCAGTAACTGTTCCAACTGATCAAGTGCGCCGTTGCGGTCCACCGTTTCCCGGGGATCCATGCGACCAATGGCCAGCAGAGTCTCTGTCAGGTAAGAACGGATGCCTTTGTGAATCAATCGATAAATATCGTAGCGCTGAAGTGTCATAGTCTCTCTCCGTGAAGCAAAGGGGACGCTGATTCGTCCGTGGAGCTAGACTACGATTTATGGCGATGAGAGTTTGCTAAATATAAGTTAGGAAAACCCTAAGATTTTCCTAAAAACGTTAAATACCCTAAGTTAAATACCCTAAAAAGACGAGACTTTGTCGTACTGATGGGGGTATTCCCTGGACTTGGTCTGTTCGTAACGCAGGGCCGCACCGGCCACCTTGCCGCCGTCACCGGTGGTGAGCCAGCGTTTGACGCGGCCCGCATCCCCCAGTGGGGTGAGTTTGCCGAAGGCATCCAGTAACACGATGGCCACATCCTTGCCGTCCACCTTGCTCACCATGATCAGGCAACGGCCCGCTTCGGTAATGTATCCGGTCTTGCTCAGTTCGATGTCCCAGCTGGTACGATGGACCAGCCGGTTGGTATTGCCATAGCCGAGGGAATAGCGCGGCTTACGAAAATAGGCGGTATAGCGGGGCGTGGTGGAATATTCTCGAATCAGGTCATGTTTGGCCACCGCTTCCACCAGTTTCACCAGGTCCGCTGCCGTGGACAGGTTGCGGGAGGACAGGCCGCTGGCATCCACAAACCGGGAATCCTGCATCCCCAGTGACTGGGCCTTCTGGTTCATGGCGGAGACAAAGGCGTCCACACCGCCGGGATAACTGTGGGCCAGGGTATAGGCAGCCAGGTTCTCGGAGGACATCAGCGCCAACCGCAGCAGATCCTTGCGCTTCAGAGTGGAACCCACCCGCATGCGGGAATAGGCGTTCTTGCGGGTTTCCCGGTCCGGTTTGGGGATCATGACCCATTCGTCCATGTTTTGCCCACTTTCCACCACCACCAGGGCGGTCATCAATTTGGTCAGGGAAGCAATCGGGGTCTGCCAGTCAGAGTGCTTTGAATACAGGGTGTTACCGTTGTTGAGCTCCACCACGGCGGCTTTAACCGCCCCCAATTGGATGTCTGACGGGGAGGGGGTTTCCTTAGCCTGGATGGGAAAAACACAACCGAGGGTAATGAGAAAGCTTGTCAGGAATGTCTTGTAAGTCACTGGTCAGGCAGGTGTTGATGAGTGATAAAAGGCAGTATAGAGGCCTACCGGGGAGGGAGCAACCTCCCTGCTCAGAAGTCTGACTGGGTGTCGTCCATTTCTTCAATTTGACCAAGATGACGGTACACAACAATGGCCGAGATAAAGTAGATCACCATCGGCAGCAGGAACACCGATGCGGCCGCCGCCCAGCTCCAATGCCATGCTGCTACTGATCCCAACATAGCGAGGGTGGTGTTTATGATGGGCGTGAAGCAAACCAGCGCTGCGATAAAGATACAGAGCGCCCAGGGCAATTCTGTCCAGGTTTCCATACCAGCCGAAATGGCGATCATATGCGAAACACCCAGGATGATATATGAAAGAGTAAATCGTACTTTCATCGTCAATTACCCCCTGATCAAATAGAATTTATTAAACATCTATCAGATAGAGTAATGTCGCTGCTCCCAAAGTGCTGATTGAGCCGCGCCAATTATTTGTCTAATTCTTATCATGTCGCGCCAATGCCTTATCCCCTGTTCAGGGAGGCTAAATTTTGAGGGCATCCCTTCGTTTATAAAACATATAAGGAATTTATTGAAGTGAAAGTTAAAAAATACCTTTCCCAAGCCTCACGCAGCATCCGATCACAATCGCGACCGGATCAAAGTTAACGAAATTAAGCACAGTGCATTAATACTTGGTGTAGCCCCTTGTTCGGGGCCACACAAAACCGGCTTACGAATAACGATAAGGTCGCCCAGCTTTTGCCATATCCTCATTATATTGCTTGAAGATTTTGACAACTTTGGCCTTGGTCTCAGATTCCTTGGCGATCTCGTCCCAGAATTTATGGGCGGCCTGTTCCACCTGATCCCATTCCTTGTCGGGAATACTGGTCAGTTTCATTTTGGTGCCGTTTACGCGCAGTTTGGCTTCGCCACCCCAGTACCACCACTGACGATAATAGTGAGAGCTGTCCATGGTAAGTGTCAGCAGTTCTTTCATTTTGTCCGGCAGTTCGTTGTAACGATCCATGTTGGCAAAGAACGAACCAATCCAGGCTCCAGAGATGTTGTTGGTAAGGAAGTAGTCGGTGACGTTGGCCCAGCCCACGGTGTAGTCTTCGGTGATACCGGACCAGGCGATGCCATCCAGCTCACCGGTTTGTACCGCCACTTCCACATCTTCCCAGGGAATTGACACCGGGACTACGCCAAACTGCGCCATAAAACGACCAGCCGTTGGGAAAGTAAAAACCCGCAGGCCTTTTAAATCCTTCAAACTGTTCACCGGTTTTTTGGTGGCGAAATGACAAGGGTCCCAGGCGCCGGCGGATAAATGCTTAACGCCCACTTTGGCGTATTCCGCTTCCCAGATTTCTTTTAATCCGTACTGGTTGAACAGCACCGGTACATCCAGCGAATAGCGGCTGGCGAAGGGAAAATAACCACCGAACACAGTGACTTCCGTGGGGGAGGCCATGGAATCATCGTCCGATTGTACGGCATCCAGCGTGCCTTTTTGCAGGGCGCGGAACAGCTCGCCGGTGGGAACCAACTGATCGGCAAAATACAATTCAATCTGCATTTCATCACCGGCGATTTTATTGAAACTTTCGATGGCAGGCTTGATGACGTGTTCCGCCAATGCCGGGCCGGCATAGGTTTGCATACGCCATTTGATTTTGGGTTTGGCGGCGTACAGGCGCGGAGGTGTCAGAGCGGCGGCAGTGCCCGCCAGCAGAGCGGCGGATTTTATAAATGTACGGCGATCTTTCATTGGTTCATCCTCAATTACATAGCAGTAGACTTCGGTTCAACACAAGAAACGGTACAGCATATCGGCGCAGGATTGCCTTTTACTATTTGTTGTAAACATAGTTGGGCAACCACAGTGCCAGATCCGGAAAAATCATGAGGATGGCCAGGGCCAACACCATGACAAGAACGAAAGGTAAGATTGAACTGTAAATATCGCGCAAGGTGATATCCGGTGGTGCCATGGCGCGCATCAAAAACAGGTTATAGCCGAACGGTGGTGTCATATACGCAATCTGGGTGGTGATGGTGTACAGCACGCCGTACCAGATCAGATCAAAACCCAGGGCCTGCACCAGCGGCACGTACAATGGCGCCACGATCACCAGCATGGCGGTGTCATCCAGGAACGTTCCCATCACCAGAAACGACAACTGCATCAAAATTAAAATCACCCACGGGCTCAAACCCAACTGCTCGGTGAACAGATTGTCGATGGCTTTCACTGCGCCCAGGCCATCGAAAACAGCGCCGAATCCCAGTGCCGCCAGAATGATCCACATGAACATGCAGGAAATGCCGAGGGTGTTGCGCAGGGAATTTTCGAACACGGTTTTGTTCATACGACCTTTCACGATGGCAGCCACCATGGCAGCAAGGGCACCCAGGGCAGAGCTTTCCACCAGGCTGGTCCAGCCATTGACGAAGGGCACCATCATCACGGCAAAAATACCGATGGGCAGCAAGCCCGCCCGCAATAAACGGAATTTTTCGGCGGTGCTGACCTGACGCTCTTCTTTAGGCAAGACCGGTCCCAGTTCCGGTTGCAGGCGGCAGCGAATCGCAATGTACAGAATAAAAAGTGCGGCCATGATCAAACCGGGAATAATGCCCGCCAGCCATAATTGGCCGACGGGTTGCCGTGCGATCATGGCGTACAACACCAATACAACAGAAGGCGGCACCAGTATGCCCAGGGAGGAACCGGCCTGGATCACGCCGGTGACCATGCGTTTGTCATAACCTCGCCGTAACAGTTCCGGCAACGCGATGGTGGCGCCAATGGCCATGCCGGCTACCGATAAACCATTCATGGCCGACACCAGTACCATCAGGCCGATGGTGCCGATGGCCAAACCACCGTGCACCGGCCCCATCCACACATGAAACATTTGGTAGAGGTCATCGGCGATGCGGGATTCCGACAGGATGTAACCCATAAAGATAAACATGGGCAGGGTCAGCAGCGGATACCAGTTCATCAGCTTCATCGCCGCCGTAAACGGGATGTCCGCGCCGCCGGTGCCCCACAAGGCCAGGGCGGCCACTGCCGCCACCGCGCCAATGGCGGCGAACACCCGCTGGCCGGTAATCATCAACAGCATCATCAGGGCAAACATGGTGGAGGCGATCAGGCTGTGGGACATCAAAGTTCCTCTCTTGCTTCCAGTTCTACACCCCGAATGCGCGCGATGTCTTTAAACAATTCCGACAGAGCCTGCAGCATCATCATAATAAAACCCACACACATCACCGCTTTGATAGGCCACAGGTATGGTCGCCAGGCGGTGCGGCTGCGTTGGTTGTATTCCCAGGAATACATCATGCTTTCGTATCCGCCATAGAGCAGTACACCCAAAAAAAACAGCAGGAAAAATACGGTGAAAGCATCCACCCAGGCTTTGGTTTGCGGGGACCATTGGCCATAGAACAGGTCCATGCGCACATTGGCATTCAATTGAATGGAATAGGCTCCGCCGAGAATGTAATAGGCCACCATGGCGAACTGGGCGGATTCCAGCGTCCACAATGACGGCAGAAAAAACGTTTTGGAAATGGAAGACCACAGCAGTATGCCCACCATGATGAAAATACTGTACATCATCAGGCGGCCGATGCGGCGGTTGAAGCGATCGATTATCCGTACATAACCAACGATGAAACGTGGCATGCCGTATAGCTACTCCCCATGGCAAAAGGAACTATCAAGATTCCAGGACAGATTGAAATTCCAAGGGGTTCCCAGGAAACGGCTTCAGGTTACCTTGAAAACGTTTAACATCTTAACGCAGTAGGAGCAAGTAATATGCCATGGACCACTCAGCAACGGTTGACGCATTGGACGGGTTTTTCAGCGTAAATGACCCGGTGCTGACGCTTGCCCTGCCCAAAGCTGGTGCTTGCCCGGGGTCTGTTTCGGTGCGGTTTTTGATCAACCTGGCAGTGGTATGAATTCCTCTTCGTCTCCGGTCACTTTTGGAAAACGCTGTGCCTGCCAGTCCGCCTTGGCCTGGGCAATACGTTCCTTGCGACTGGAAACAAAGTTCCACTCAATGAAGCGGTGGCCAAGATTTTCGCCACCGATAACGGCAATGCGGCTTTCCGTTTGCGCAACCACTTCCACATTGGGGGTGTTATTAAACACCGTCATTGAATACTCAGGTAAAGCACTATCCTCTGCCTGCAGATTGCCACTGGCCACATAGACGCCCCGCTCCTGGGCCTCCGGTAATTGCAGGCGCTGACCGGGCTGCAGATGAGCTTCCACATAGAGTGTGTCAGCAAAGGTTTTCACTGGCGATGTTACGCCAAAGGCAGTACCCATCATGACCCGTATCGGAACGCCCTCCAACTCCAGGGCGGGAATGCTGGCGGAGTGATAGTGATAAAACGCGGGCTCAATTTCCTCCTGCGCTTCCGGTAACGCCAGCCACAATTGCAGGCCATGAAGCCGGTGGGTCTGGGCAGTTATCTCCGGTCGTTCCCGTTCCGAATGCACGATACCTTTGCCCGCCACCATCAGATTGATGTCGCCGGGCCGAATGGCCTGCAGGCTACCCAGTGAATCCCGATGCAGAATTTCCCCTTCGAACAGATAGGTCACCGTGGCCAGGTTGATGTGGGGATGGGGGCGAACATTGACGCCGCGGCCGGGGGCAAATTCCGCCGGGCCCATATGGTCGAAGAAAATCCAGGGCCCCACCATCTTGCGCTGGCGGGTGGGTAAAACCCGGCGCACCGAAAAATCCCCCAGGTCGGCTTCGCGGGGCTGAATCATTAATTCGATAGCACCACAACCTTGTCGGCACTCGCATTCCAGTTCAACGGTAATGGCCTCATTGCTCATGGGGAAATCTCCTTGAGGGTATGTCTGAACACCATACTCCTCTGTCTCAAAAGTTTGAACCAGAGCTTGGTGAATACCGGGTTGTCCTCTAGCATGAGTTCATTTCAGGGCGCAAACAGATTGAGGAACGTTGCATGCTTGATTACACACCCAGTCATATGGAATGGATGTTCTGGCAGGCGCTGGCGTTGATCGTTGCGGCCTGCCTGTTTACACCGTTATTCAAGAAGCTGGGATTGGGTGCCATTTTGGGCTACCTGATGGCGGGTATTGCGGTGAACCAGGTGTTCGGCGGCAAGTTTGCCGAGCATCCGGAAGAGCTGCTGCACTTTTCCGAATTCGGTGTGGTGTTGTTTTTGTTCGTGATCGGACTGGAATTGAAACCGCAGGTGTTGTGGAAAATGCGGGGCGATATTTTTGGTCTGGGTCTGGCCCAGATGCTGGGCTGTGGCGCGGTGCTGGGGCTGGCGTCATGGCTTTATGGTCTGGACTGGAATGCTGCATTGATTATTGGATTGGGCCTGGCGCTCTCCTCCACCGCTATTGTGATGAGCCAATTGGATGAACGGCGGGAGCGTAACACGCCCCACGGCCGCAAAGCCTTCGGCATCCTGTTGCTGCAGGATCTTGCCATCGTACCGTTGTTGCTGATGGCGGCTTTGCTGGCGCCCAGTGGCGGCGAGATTACCCTGCGGGAGAGTCTGGTGGATGTGGGAGTGGCTCTTGGCGCCATTGCCATCCTGATCTTTGGTGGGCGCTTCCTGCTGCATCGAATGTTTCTGCTGCTGGCCAAGGCAAAATTGCCGGAGATCATGACCGCCAGTGCCCTGGGGGTGGTGGTGGCATCCGCGTTGTTGATGGACATGGCGGGCATGTCCTATGCCATGGGCTCCTTCCTGGCCGGTGTCATGTTGGCGGAATCCTCCTACCGTCACGAAATTGAAGCCAACATCGAACCGTTCCGTGGACTGTTTCTGGGGCTGTTTTTTATGGCAGTGGGTTTGTCGCTGGACCTGTCGGTGATTCGAGACAATGGCCTGTTGATCCTGCTGGCGGCGCCTTTGGCCATGATGCTGAAGGCCGCGGCAATCTTTGCGGTTACCCGCGTCAGTGGTAATGACCGAAATACCTCTGTGCGTGTGGCGCTTGCCTTACCGCAACACGGAGAATTCGGCTTTGTATTGTTTGCCGCGGCGGCAGCAACCGGCCTGCTCGATGCATCCCTGTCTGCATTGCTGGTGGGCGTGGTCTCGGTCTCTATGGCGTTGTCGGCGTTAACGCAAAAACTGGAGCCCCTTTTCATCAAGCAGGATCACCTGCCGGTCCCGGAGGAGGATTATTCCGATGTGGAAGGCTGCGTGCTGATCATCGGCTTCGGCCGCTTCGGACAGGTGGTATCGCAGCCCCTGTTTGCCGATGGCGTACGCATCACCATTCTTGAACATGACCCCAAGCGGATCGAAGATGCCCGCCGTTTTGGCTTTCATGTCCACTTTGGCAATGGGCAGCGCCGTGATGTGTTGCGGGCGGCGGGTTTGGCTGAGGTCTGCGCGGTGATTGTCTGTACCAACCATCCGGAAGTGACCACGGACATCGTGCAACGGGTACGGGAAGAAGCCCCGTCGATGCCGGTGTACGTGCGTTCCTATGATCGGGTGCATTCCATTGCTTTACAGGCATTGAATCCAACCTTTACCGTGCGGGAAACATTCGAATCGGCCCTGGCCCTGAGCCGACAGGTGTTGCTGGGGCTGGAGTCCGATGAAATGCATGTGAACGCCATCATCAAGGATATCCGTCAGCGGGACCTGCTTCGGCTGCAGCAACAGGTGGATGCGGGCTTGATGGCCGGTCGTGATCAGCTGCATGTCAAACCCGTCGTGCCGCAGCCGTTGGATCTGGACTGATGTCATAACTCAAGCTCATAAACAGCACCGGTCATATGCTTCATCAAACAGCGTTCATAATTTGTCGCTATTATCCTGCGTTTTAAGCATGTAAATTGCACATGTAAATTGCAATAGTCGCAGTCCTATCCCTGCTCCTGTCGGAGACACAAGTAATGAACCAATTTCCTGCCTCTTATTCAGAACACGACCGCACCGCTTTGACCAAGGATGCACTGAAGAAGGGCTTTCTGGACAACCTTTATTTCAGGCTGGGGAAATTTCCCTCTGTGGCCACAGAAGCGGATTATTACCTGGCACTGGCCTACACCATCCGTGACCGAATGCTGCACCGTTGGATCAGTACCGCCAGTACCTATACAGACCAGGGTGCCCGCACGGTCTGCTACCTGTCGGCCGAGTTTTTGATGGGGCCGCACCTGGGCAATAACCTGATCAACATGGGCATCCAGGGCATCACCCGCACTATGGTGGAAGAGCTTGGGCTGAACCTGGACGATCTGATGGCACAGGAGGAAGAACCCGGTTTGGGGAATGGCGGCCTGGGCCGTCTCGCCGCCTGCTTTATTGATTCCCTGGCCACCCTGGAAATCCCGGCCATGGGTTACGGCATTCGCTATGAGTTCGGTATTTTCGAGCAGAGCATCGTCAACGGCTGGCAGGTGGAGAAAACGGACAAGTGGCTCAAGTACGGCAACCCCTGGGAAATTTCCCGGCCGGAGTGGGCGCAGGAGATCAAGCTGGGCGGCCATACTGAACGCTACACGGACGAGGAAGGCCGCCTGCGCATTCGTTGGGTGCCGGCCAAGATCGTCAATGGCATTCCCTACGATACCCCGATCCTGGGGTATAACAATAACACGGCCAACACACTACGCCTGTGGAAGTCGGAGGCGCCGGTATCCTTCGATTTTGAAGTCTTCAACCGTGGGGATTATTACGGCGCGGTGAACCAGAAAGTCATCTCGGAAAACATCAGCAAGGTACTGTACCCCAACGACGAGCAGATGAGCGGCAAGGAACTGCGGCTGGAGCAGCAGTACTTTTTTGTGTCCTGCTCGTTAAGAGACATGCTGCGAATTCTAAAACAGCAGAAATTGCCGTTAAGCCGCTTCCATGAAAAATATGCAGTGCAGCTAAACGACACCCACCCGGCCATTGCGGTGGCAGAACTGATGCGCCTGCTGGTGGATGAGTATCTGCTGTGCTGGGAAGATGCCTGGGACATTACCCAGCGTACGTTCTCGTACACCAACCACACGTTGTTGCCGGAAGCCCTGGAGCAATGGCCGTTGGCGTTGTTTGAGAAAGTATTGCCCCGTCACCTGGAAATCATTTACGAGATCAATGACCGATTTCTTGAAGAAGTGCGCATGCGCTTTTTTGGTGACGAAGCGAGAGTCGCGCGCATGTCACTGATCAACGAAGGGGGTGCCCGCTATGTGCGGATGGCCCACCTGGCCTGTGTGGGCAGCCAGGCCATCAACGGCGTGGCGGAATTGCATTCCGAATTGTTAAAACAGGATGTGCTGAAAGATTTCTACGAACTGTGGCCGGAAAAATTCCATAACAAAACCAACGGGGTGACGCCACGCCGCTGGATGGTGCTTTCCAATCCCAACCTGAGCCACCTGATCAGCGAAAATATCGGTTGTGAATGGGTGTGTGATCTGGAGCAATTAAGCAAGTTGGAGCCGCTGGTGGAAGACGCCGGCTTCCGCAAATCTTGGTGGGAGGTGAAACGAACCAACAAAGAAAACTTTGCCCGCTTTATTGCGGACCGTACCGGTATTCTGGTGGACCCGGATTCCATGTTTGATTTCCAGGTAAAGCGCATCCACGAATACAAGCGCCAACACCTGAGTGTGTTGCATATCATCGCGCTGTATCGGCAATTGAAAGACAATCCCAACCTGGATATTCCGCCACGCACGTTCCTGTTTGGTGGTAAAGCGGCGCCGGGTTATCACATGGCCAAGCTCATGATTAAACTGATTACGTCCGTGGGGGATGTGATCAATCGGGACCCGGCCATTCGGGATCGCATCAAAGTTGTATTTGTGCCGAATTTTAACGTGACCACCGGGCAGAGGATTTATCCGGCGGCGGATTTGTCGGAGCAGATTTCTACCGCCGGGAAAGAAGCCTCCGGCACCGGCAATATGAAATTTTCCATGAACGGCGCGCTCACCATCGGCACCCTGGACGGCGCCAATGTGGAAATTCGTGAAGAAGTGGGCGCCGAGAATTTCTTCCTGTTTGGTTTAACGACCGAAGAAGTGTATCGCCTGAAAGCCCAGGGCTACAACCCACACGATTATTACCTTAACAACCCGCAACTGAAGGACGTGATGGATCTGATCCAGCACGGCTTCTTCTCTCATGGCAACGGTGAATTATTCCGGGATCTGACCGACGCCCTGCTCTACCACGATCCCTATTGCCTGTTTGCGGACTTTGCTTCCTATGTGGAGTGCCAGCAAACGGTTTCAAAAGCCTACGGGGATCGTGATCAATGGACCCGTATGTCCATCCTCAATGCAGCCCGCACCGGAAAGTTTTCATCGGATCGTTCAATTCAGCAGTACTGTGATGATATCTGGGATGTGCAGCCGGTGCCGATTACGTTGATGTCGTGATGGTGTTGGGGGAGCCAGATCTCTGGTTCTCCCATAATCCCAGTCAACTATACGAAAGCATTTGAAAATGTGAATATATACAGTAGACAGGGCCGGCGCGAAGAAAGACCATAATTTGGATATACCGGAACTTCCGGTATTTGCTTCCGGGATATACCGAAGGTTCCGTGATTTGCACCTTGGATATCTCGAAGGTTCGGTTCATTAAGGTGTTATACGTATTCAGGTCCCGTGGAATTAGTTTCTTGTTCATACGTCTATGAGACGGTGATCTAGAATGTTTTTGATTTAGACTTATTAATCCCAATAAATACAATCGGTTACGGTCTAGCTTGATGTTGGGGATAGATGTACGAATGACTGATATCTCCGAAAATTAGGTAATGACATAGAGCTGATATATTATTAATTATCAGTGGCTTATCGTTCAAATTGTCTAGATATGGGAACGGAGATATCGGACGGGTGACGGTAGATTTGGGGATAGGTGTCTTAGAGACGTAGATATAAATGTTATGTGCAAGGAGAGGTATGAGAGTAACTACCAATATCAGCAAGATGGATCTTATTCGCTTTAATTTGGCTATATTGCCAAAATTAAGATCAACGTATGTAACTATTCTAGTTATTGCCCTTGAGACCTCACCCGATAATGCGCACACCTCCAGCTACCTAAGTGGAGGTGTCAGATGGCACGAAGAAAGCAATACAATCGATACGACGATGAGTTTAAGGCAACAGCAGTAGCCCTCACCAAAATATCAGGAATTCAAGCTAAGGACGTCGCTGAAGCGCTCGCCATACATCCAGTTATGCTTTATCGTTGGTGCATGGAAACACGCCGCGGTGAGCTCATGACCAAGAAGAAAGACATCAATATAGACCCCAAGTTGAAGTCGGAATTGAAACGGCTTAGGAAACTGGAGAAGGAGCACAAGGTGCTCCAGATGGAACATGACCTTTTAAAAAAAGCCATCCAGTACTCTTTAGAACAAGAAAAGAAATCTACGAATTCATAAACGCAAACCGGTCGAATTATTCGCTAGCCGTAATGTGTCGCGTATATGGTGTAAGCCCAAGATCCTATTATTCGTGGCTTGAGCGAGGCAAAAGCCTACGAGAGATTGAAGATCAGCTACTGCTCAAACGGATTGTGTATGAGTTTGATAAAAGCGACGAGGTTTACGGCAGCCCGAAGATCCATAATGAGCTAAAGAAGCAAGGAGTGGTGGTATCAGAGAAGCGTGTGGCGCGTCTGATGCGGGAAAATGGGTTGAGGGCCAAGAAAAGCAGGATCTATCGGTGCAAGCCTGGGACCCAGCGTTTCTATAAAGGTATACCCAATATCATCTGGAGGCAGGAAGTGACGGGGCCGAACCAGATATGGGTGGGTGACATAACGTACTTGAAAGTGAATGAAGAATGGCGTTACCTGGCGGTGGTCTTGGACTTGTTTAGCCGAAAGATCATTGGCTGGGCTTTGGGCAAGAGGAAGTCAGCGAGTTTAACGATGAAGGCCCTTAGAAGAGCGGTAAAGCATCGAGGAAGGCACGCTGGATTGATATTCCACTCGGACCGAGGCATAGAATACGGAGCGTATGAATACCGCGAACTACTGGATACTTATGGAATTCGTCAAAGCATGAACCGAGTGGGCGTGATGAATGATAACGTGTATATCGAATCATTCTTCCAGCAGTTCAAGACCGAGCGAATCAAGACGAGAGACTTTACCTCGGACTGGACGTTGCGCAGGACGATTCAGCTTTATATGAAGTGGTACAACGAAATAAGGTCACATTCATCTATTGGGTATTTATCACCAGTAGAATATGAGTGTAGTATTTGAGTTAACAATACGGTGTGCGCAAAAGCGGGTGAGGTTTC
>PAPM01000028.1 GCA_002708905.1 Pseudomonadales bacterium
GCGCTGCAGATGGATATCAAGATCACCGGGATTACCGAAGAGATCATGGAGATCGCTCTGAATCAGGCCCGCGAAGGCCGTATGCACATTCTGGGTGAGATGAACAAGGTGCTGCCCGCTGCCCGTGGTACGTTGTCTTCAGATGCTCCGGTTTACCTCACCATCAAGATCCACCCTGACAAGATCCGGGATGTTATCGGTAAAGGTGGTGCCACTATTCGCAGTATTTGTGAAGAGTCCGGTGCTGAAATCGATATTCAGGACGATGGTCAGGTCCGTATCTACGGTGAAAACCAGGCGGCTGCTGAGAAAGCCCTGTCCATGGTAGAGGGTATTACGGCTGAGGCGGAAGTTGGTCAGCTGTACACTGGTAAGGTGAACAAGATTGTGGACTTCGGCGCCTTCGTTAACATTCTGCCGGGTACCGACGGTCTGGTTCACATTTCCCAGATCGCTGAAGAACGGGTCAACAATGTGAGCGATTACTTACAGGAAGGCCAGGAAGTAACGGTTAAGGTGTTGGACATCGATAACCGTGGCCGGATCAAGCTCAGCATCAAGGAAGCCCTGGCTGAACAGGCTGGTGGTGCTCAGGTCGAGTGATGCACATGCTAATCCAATAAGGTTGGCTGTTAAAAAGGGAGCTTAACGCTCCCTTTTTATTTACATATGGTTATATAAATTACAGTTGTGTTTGTGAAGACCATTGCGTACCCTAATATGATTCGAGACTAATCAGCCTGTTTGTATTGTGAGATTCAGGTAGTAGACCGCCTCAGGTTGCAAAGCACTCATTAAGACATATCGAAAAGAACAATAAATTGGAGGAAAGGGAAATGCCATTGCAAAAAATCAGCTGTGTTAAAGCACTGGTTATGTCATCCGCTTTGCTGTTTTCAAGCGTGACGCTGGCGAACGACTGGCAACTGGACAAGGATGAAAGTGGTATTCAGTTATATACCATGGATTCTCAATCGGCACCTTTAAAACAGGTCAAGGTCGTCACAACTGTGAAGTCCAGCCTGTCCAGCCTGGTGTCGTTTCTTTCAGATCACAGCGCTTTTCCCGCGTGGATGGACAAAGTGACCAAAGTGGAAAAACTGAAGGACATCAACGAGCAGGAATCCATAACTTACACCGTAGTGGATGCGCCCTGGCCGGAGCGGGATCGTGATGCTGTTCTTTACTCCAAGTGGGAACAAAATCCGCAAACCCTGGTGGTGACCAAGAAAGTGTTCGCGGAACCTCAGTACCTGAATCAGGATAGCAGTATGATCCGCACCCCCTACCTGGAAGCAGAGTGGGTGCTGACACCGAGAGGTAATGGCATGGTGGAAGTGGCTTATCACTCGGACTATGATCCCGGTGGTGAGGTTCAGGGTTGGTTGCTGGACGTGTTCACCTATGAAATGCCCTTTAACACCATGAAGAATTTAAGAGCATCTGCACTGGGCAAGTATGAAGGTGCTAAATTTGCTTTCATCAAGGAACCGGTGTCTGATGGTGTGGCGATGACGCAGTAATGCTTATCACTGGTTTTAGAAAGGGGCCGAAAGGCCCCTTTTTTGTTTTTGCTGTGCTTGTTTTTGCTGTATTTGTTTACTGGTTTGCCAGCCGGTTGTAGTCCAGGTATCCGAACTCGATTGGTGAGGATTGTTTGAACGCAGCATGCATAAGGTCGCTGTAGTCCCAAAATGAAGGGCTGCTGCGTCGTACGGCATATTTGTCCAGTAAGCCGACATAGTCTTCGGTCTTCTTAATCAACCCTACTTGTTCCACAAAATCAGGTAACTGCTCTGTGGTTAGCTTGAAGAATACGTTGGGATAGGCGCCGATAAATCCGTAGCCCACGGTAAGGCTGTCTTCTTGGGGTAATCTTCGATCCTCTTCGCCAAACAAATGGGAAATGTTGGTGAACGCCGAATTGCTGAATACGGTGTAGTATTCTGTATTACCGGACGCATTTTCTGTTAACTCGATGATGGATGTTTGCGGCATATGAGCTGCGGCGACGCCCTTGATGTTATTAAGATCGGAAAGTGCAGCCACGGTGATACCGTTTTTGAAACCCTGGTTGAGGTCATGTTGGTGGTTGAGCACCGGTGACAACTTGTCTTGTAGTTTGACGTAAAGCTCTTGCAGGGGATCCTTGGTGTTATAGGGTACCGAGGATTCACCCTCGTATCCTTGCGCATATTGATAAATATACTCCTTTACTGGATTGACCGAACCGCGATACCAATGATCCCGCACTGCTTTGCGGTTTTGCTTGGGCAACAACGTAAGGAAGTTGAATTCACCCTCCATACGCAGGAAATCCATGTAAATCCGGGTATTGAGTTGATGTCCCACGTTTCCGAAGACATCAAATCCCGCCACCAACAGGTAGTGAATCCTCTCCAGCAATGGGTAGGTGATGACCCAGGCCGTCTGGGGTTTTCCTCCATGGAAACCTTTTATGACGGATGCGCTGTCAAAGTGTCGGTAGATGGTCAGGGCCGCGTTGTCATTTTCACCGTCGCCATCCCATAGCAGATCCAGCGAAACCTTGAACTGTTTATCAACATGTTCATTCAGGTAGCGGGTTTTGGCATCGGTAAATTTTTTCTCCCTGTTGGCATAGCTGAGCCAATTCAGCAGGCCGGCGCTGCTGCTGTCCTTGGCCGGGAGTTTCAGCAGGTTAATATTTTTATTCAGAAATTCTTCGGTGAGTTCTGCTGTGCGGTATTTCGGATGCATGAAAGCTACCCAAAAATGATCGTTAATGACGTTCAGGGCTACCTGCCCACGACATACCGGGCCCTTGATGAAACCCATAATCGTGTATTGAGCTTCTTCCAGCATGAAGCGATAGCGGGCGTAGCTGGGGATTTCCTGAAACGTAATAAAGGGATTGGAGGATGTTTTTATCTTATATCCCGGTAACTGCGTCACTTCGTAGTTGTCGTTCAGGAACCACTCTTGCCATTTGTCCATCCGCTCCTGGTCCAGGCGATAAGGCATATGGGTTTTCAGAACGGGTGTCTCCTGATGGCGACGTAATCGGTAATACACTCTTTCCACTTCAGGGTCATCATAGGGGCGAAGGGTACTGATCAAGTCAATAGGCTGGGGTGACGGGGTGCGGGAACGTACCAGTTCGAAAAAGACCGGTGTACTGCTGTCGTCAAAATAGAGATGAGCCAGGTACAGATGTTCATACATATAGCGGCTCATAAGACGGGCTTTCAGTGACTCCTGGTTGAAAAACTTTTCCCATTGGGTGACCTGTTGTTGCAGGGACGCTGTAAGGGGAGCGGGTGGCTCGTAGGGTGAGCCGGACTCGAGCCAGGCAATAAGGGTATTGTGATTTTGGTCTTTCAGGCCCGGTAATCCATAGGGCATGCCCCAGAGGGGATAGTTTTCTTTGTACTCCGCATAGTGTTCCAGGTCGGTACACTGTTGATCGCGATGCAGCTTGAAGTCGAAACTGTCTGGAAGCACCTGACTATCGGGGAGTGGGTGAGCGCGTTTTTGCAACAGCATTTGGGCCATCACGCTGGCATTCAGGTTGGCCTCGGCCGAGTTCTGACGTTCATTCAATACGGGATAGAATCCTTTACCGCGCCAACTCAGGGTGGATTCTGCGTCGTGGAACAGGCGTGTGGGCTCAGTGGCCAGCAGGCGGGAGCTTTCATAAATATACATTTTGCTGGCACCCCGGGTGATGCCCTCGAATGCGGTGAGTTTCAGTTGGCACGGAGCGTCGTAGCAGGCGTGGCAAACCACGCAGCGCTGATTCAGGATGGGTTGGATATCGTTCTGGTAACTGATTGTCGGGGATGGGAGGGGCCGATCAAATCGTTCAGGTTCAGCAAGGCCGTATAGATCATCCCACAGGTTGATTGCAACGGTAGCACAGCCCGAAATCACCAGAGCGAATGTGATGAATAAAAGACGACGCATAAACTACTATCCTGATTCCACTAAAAGGAACCATTCTAAGTCACAAACATGACAAAACCCAGCTGTAACCAGGGTGGAGCCGCGCTTTTAAAGCAGATTGAAGTGGCCGGCCTTGGTGACAGCCTGGGTGCGGGTTTTACACTGTAATTTCTTCAGTATGCGGGTGACATGGGTTTTGATGGTTTCTGAACTCTTGCCGGTGCTCAAGGCAATCTGTTTGTTGCTCATGCCCGTCGCCAGCCACTTGAGGATCTCGGTCTCTGTATCCGTCAACTGTAAATCAAGCCTGGTGTGGGCGGCATCATGGCCAGCGCCGGACAGCGGGGTTTCCGGTGTGGAAAAGAAGACGCCGCCATTTGCAATGAGGGTGAGGGCATGAATGAATTCATCAATACCACTTTCTTTGAACAAAAACCCCTGTGCGCCCAGTGAGAGACAGTGCTGCAAGGCCATGGCGTTAAAATGAGAGGTGAGTAACACGACAGGAATTGGGGGGATCAAATGCCGGTTGCGCAGGAGTGTCTCTGCCGTGTCCTGTTTCAAATGGTAATCGCAGAGAATAAGATCGAGATGCGGGTGCTGTTGCAATAGAGGTATCGCATCCCGCACGTTGTCCAGGCTGTATGACACGCTGAATTGCCCGGTGCTGTTCAAGAGCGAGGCCAGGCTTTCGCGTACCAGGGCCTGGTCTTCAATCAGTAATAGGTCGTAGGTCATACCGCCGGTACCATCAGTTGTGCCCGAAATCCGTCTGCATCCAGTACTAAATCCACGTGACCACCCAACTGCAGAACCCGCGCGCGAATTCCATCCAGGCCCTTGCCCGGGGTAAGTCCGGTTTTTCCTGTACCATTGTCCTCAATACTGACACTGAAGCGGGTGGGGCTTTTCATAATCAGAATCTGCAGTTTGCTCGCGTTTGAGTGCCGCATGCTGTTGGTGATGATTTCCTGACAGCAGCGCAACAGTATTTCACCACTGGCGGCAGAGCAGGTACCGTCAAAGCCGTCCAGATCCACTTCAATGCTTGGCCTGGGAATGTTGTTGGCCAGGCCCATAAGCGCGGCTTTGATATCGAACACCGGTACCTGCCAGGTATGGGATAACGAACGTATCTGCTCGGACATCTTCCGGGTCAGGCTCATGGCGTTTTGTAAAAGCGGATCCGTGTTGTGGTGGGTGTAGCAATACTGACTCAGATTGTGACTGATGACAGTGCTGAGATGACCCAGTTCGTCATGCAGGTCGCGGGCGATCGCTTCTCTGGTTTGCTGTTCAACTTGGGTCTGCAGAAGCTGTTGCATAGAGTTGAATTGTGCGAGATTTATGTTGGCGATGGTTTTCTGCCGAAATTCGCCGATCATTGTGCTGAACAGGAGGTAAACCAAAACCTGACTGCTGAGGATCTGCAGCAGGAACAGGGAATTGAGTTTGGGGAGTAACAGTACGGCAGCTATCACGTTGGCAGAACTGATTATGGTCACTGCTTGCCAAAGCCTGAGACCTGAAGTGCCGGCGGCTGGTAGGGCAAGCAGGAAGGCGAGTACATGGAGGTTGTCCACGATGCTGCTACCACGATAAACCAGAAAAACGACACAGGAATAATTCAGTATACTGAGGAGAATCAATAGCGGATGTTGTGCCTGATGGGGAAAGTGTTTTAACTCCCGTAATGGAAACACCAGCGTGAGATACAGGTAAACGCCGAAAAACAAAATGGGATAGAGCGCCGCCACCACCTGGGTAAGAGTGCCGGCCTGCGAGTTGCTGAACAACTCCAGATAGACACAGGCCAAGACCACCAGTCCAGTGCCGATGAGTGCTGCTGAGCGGGCGATAAAGTACGGTGGTATCAGTTGAGCTAAACGTTCCGGCATATGACTTCAGTGTTTTTTTGTTGAGGTATAACATGCTTGTCAGCAGAACGTCTATTGTTGTTCTGCATGGATTCGGTTTAGAAAGTTCTGGATACGCAGATTCAGGTCACTGGCTTCATGGTGTAACCAGTGGCTGCCTTCCGGATAGGTAACCAGTTCCAGATCCGGCACCAGGTCGTCAATGCCGGCAAGAGTGTCGGTAGAGAAGTAAGGGTCGGAGAGCCCCCACAGGAACAGTGTTGGTCGTTTGATGGTATAGATCTTACGTTGAAACGTTGTGAGTTCTGCTGGATAGTCCTGTTCAGTGGGAGGGTAGGGCATGGCCCGGTAATAATGTTTCATTGTTTTCCAGCGTTGGGTGGGTACCCAGTTTTCCAGCATCAAGCGCAAAATGCGTTTACCGGAATAAAATCCGCTTTCGAAAATCGAAAAGTCGCTGAAAATAATTTTGGAGAAACTGAGCTGCGCACTGAGGCTGGTTCCCTGGGCATAATCAATGTATTGCGAGCGTTGCTGTTGATCGCTGGACGGATCCAGCAAAGCACGCCCGAACAGGTAAGGGTGGGGTACGCTCAGCACCACTAATCCATCGACGGCATCCGGGTTAAGCATACCCATGATCCAGGCGATGGCACCACCAAAATCGTGGCCGACCAAGGTTGCGGTGTCGTACCCCAGGCAATGAATGAGCGCTCGCACTTCCCAGGCAATTTCAATGAAATCATATTCCTCTATGCTATCCGGGCTGGAGGAATAGTGATGGCCCTTCAAATCCACAGCGACGGCATGGTACCGGTCACCAAAATATGTCAGCTGCTGTTCCCAGGCATAGGCAAACTCGGGAAACCCATGCAGAAAAAGAATCAGGTGCTGCGGATCGGCAGGTTTCTTTTCGATGCTGAAATAGTCCCAGGTGTTGCCGTCGATATCCTTAATACTGAGCGTCTTTTCGGTGAAGGAGCGATTCCATTCACCCACCCAGCCGCTATTAAGTCTGGCGAGATGAGCCGGATTGGGCTCAAAGGGGGACTGGCGGCAGTTTTCTGCCATGCAGGAGCTGGATAATACCAATAGCAACACGATTACTCGCATCCGGATTCCCTCACTGGATCAGGTTTGATGAGAGGTCAGGATGGCGTAAACGTTTAAGTGAGTGTATCACCCGATCGGGTGACCATCAGAACAGCACGATGTCTTCCGTTTCACCTGCAGCCTGGGCCGATTCGCCTCTAAGGTGTTGCAGCAGGTGTTCAACGATGCCGCACAGGTCTTTATTGGAGCTGGCCTGATTGTCCAATGCATGGGACATGGCTCTGACGATAGGGTCAACAGCGTTGTAGATTTCTTCTTCCTGATCGGGTTCCAGGCCAAGCATGGGAAAGATGGTGGCCATGTCGGTGAGCATCTTGTTAACAATGGATTCCCGCTGTGATCCCAGCAGTTTTTGATCCTGCAGCAGGGTCTGTTGAAAGTCCGTTAAGCGCAGTTTGATCATGGCCTCGGTCTGCCGATAAGCGTTGTGCTTCCGCAGCCAGATATCGGCGCTGTCCAGGAACAGTACCAGGTCATCCTGAATCAGGTCGGTACCATTGGCATGGGAATCGTGGTGCACAATCAGACTGATTCCCTGGTATTGAAAAGCAAACAGGTGGCTGTCCACCGTTACCTTGTCGGCATTGGCAAGTACTCGGGCAAGGGTTCGTATTTGGTTGCGTGGCAGGCCTGTTGCAATCTTTCGTATGGCACGGAATTCGTGTCCATTCAGAAACAGAAAGCCGGAGAGTCCCAGGCTGACGCACAGCTGGTGAATGACCTCCAGCAGATCATCATAATGGTGTGCGCTGATCAGCTGTCGCGTGGCTCGGTTGATCGCGCCAAGCTGATACTGACGACGCATGGCTTGCATGTTGTCGCTTAAAGCAAATTCGTTCACTGCGGTGGACACGTTGGCTCCTTCACAGCGTGAGTATCGGATTTGAATACTTGGATAAACGGGTATCCGAATAAACAGGCATCCGAAGCAATAAGAGTTAGAATTATTCTGCTTTGCAATTCAGTATGGCACCGGGCGGGTGGTGAACTATCCAAAAAGCGAAAGATTGTCGGGGATTGATAACGGCATCGTTTGAGGGCGCAAAAGTGTGTTATAAATACCCTTACAAACAATAATGTATTCAGCCCGGTTAATTGAATTTGTGATGAACGCAATCATCGATTGGGAAGTCTGTGTCTTTGTGACATGAAATTCGACAGTTTAAAATCGTTTGATTTCAGGGATATATGCATCACGGAATTCGATCAGGTCTACAGGAAGTACGATTCCTGTAATACCCCGTTAGCTCACCTTCCCTCAATATCCACCTCAGGGGTGTACTCTGGTTCCTTCGAGCTGTTCTGGCGTTCCGGCAGTGTGGAAACCTTGCAGGAGTGCGTGCTGACGGAGGATCGCCTGGCCTGTCATCTGCCACACCCGGAATTACCAGCATTGCGCCATTTCGCCTGGCATCCGGAAGGGGAAAAGCACTCGCTGCTGGCGCTACCGAACAGCGAATTGACTTGGCACATGCTGCGGAAGACGCCTTCCATGGCAATGGTGATGAGCTTGAAGCCGTTAACGGCGTTGTTGAGCGACGGTGAAATGGATTGGCTGTTCATGCGTGCCCGAGTCATCAAGCGGCGGGATCTGGATGGGGTTCATCTTTTTAATATCGCCGATGCGCTGTACCGGATCATGTTGCGCCATCTCACTGAAGGTGGCCAGTCCTGTGCAGCGGAATTTGATTATTGTATGGGGCAACTCGTACTGGATTGGATGGAGCTGCTTACCCTGGCGGATGGAATGACCACCAAACCCAGCAACCGGGAGCGTATCCTCACGCGAGCCATCGACTATATTCGGCAAAACTATCCCGCTGAAATCAAAATTCGGGATCTGGTGGACTACACCCATACCACCAGCCGTAACTTGCAGTTGGTATTCAAAAGCCAGTTTGGTCTTACTCCATTGCAGTTTCTGCGTTGTTACCGGTTGGTGAAATTCCACCGGGCGTTGCAGGAGCTGGATACCGTGACGGATGCTGCCGTGAGTTGTGGTTTACGGCATATGGGGCGATTGCCGGATCAGTATCGGGCCTTGTTTGGAGAAAATCCGGGAGACTACCTGAACCGGTTGCGCGGGCAGAATACCGGTGCAATTGGGGGCTGTCAGTGCGCTATCTGTACTTCAGGCAATGGATAGCTGAGTAGGCCGGACCTTGCCGGAAAGCCACAGGATCAGGGTGCTGAAACCGTCCCAGGGGTTGCCATCTCCCATTCCTTTAATTGCCTGGTCGATGCGGGCTGCTTCCAATAAGCAATGCCGGAACACATTGCCGGAGAGGCGTTGTAAGGCCGACTGGAAAATGGGTTTGCGAGTGTCCCAGATTCTGTATTCCTGCATAACCCTGGCGGTCGCCATGCCATTGCTGATCAGTTGGGCCATGCCGGCCAAAGCCCGAATCTCCTTGCTGAAGGCCCACAGGAGTACCGTTGGTTCCGTACCACCGGCTTTCAATTGGTTGAGCATTTTCATGGCGTGGGCATCGTTACCCTGTAAGGCTTCATCCACCAGATCATACAGATTGTAGCGGGCATGGTCTGCCACGGATTCTTCAATATCCGCCACATCCAAAGGCCCTTTACCCCGTAACAACAACAGTTTTTCCACTTCCTGGGAGGCCGCCAGCAGATTGCCTTCCACCCGTTCTGCCAACAGCTGTACGGCCTCGCGGCTGGGCTCCAGACCGGCATTGCGCATCCGTTGATGAATCCATTGGGGTAATTGATTGATATCGATTGGCCATACCTGAATCAGGGCACCGGTTTGTTCAATTTTCTGGAACCACTTGGTGGACTGGGTTTTCTTGTCTACCTTGGGAATGATCAGGAGCAGAACGTTATCCGGATTGGGATTATCACAATAGGCCTGTAGTGTCTTCTTGGCGGCGTCATCAAACTTTGGTTTATCGTGCCGCACCTCCAGAATCTTGCGATCACCAAACAGTGACATGCTGTTACCCGCTTCCAGCAAGTCGCTCCAATTGAAACCGCTTTCCACCGGGAACAGCTCCCGTTCGGTAAAGCCCTGTTGGCGGCAGGCTTGTCGAATATGATCTGCGGCCTCCTGCATCAGCAAGGTTTCATCTCCACTGAGTATATAGACCGGGAGCGTCTGGCCTTTGGAGAAATGTTCCTTTAGCTGGTTGGGGCGCAGTTTCATGGTTGGTCTTCTTGGGTGGAACGTCTGATAGCCAGCAGTATGCGCTGGGCGAGATCCTGATTCATCTCCCGTTTGAGGATGTTCTCTTCCTCCGCTTTACCCACAGCAGCGGTTTCCCGATACAGGTAGGAGCGGCGGGCATGGAATGTGGTTTCCGGAATCAGAACGTCCTCTCCGCGTTTAAACTGGAAGCGTATTTCCTTCAACAGTTCATATTCCGCGCTCTTGCCGCGACTGGAATAGGATGCGGTGCGTTTGTCCTCTTTGGTGGCGAGTATTTCCAGCGTGTTGGCGGAGGTGGGGGTCACTTTGGTGCCGGTATCCAGTAAGGCCTGTTCCACAATTTTGCGCAAGGCCTCATCGCCGCTGTGATTGATAACGTGGACGCTGCCATAGGATTTCGAAATGGAATTGGCGGAGCCACGCAACTGAAAGCCGCAACCCTGTAGCAACAGGGCTGCGATCAATGTCAGGGAGGCTAAAACCCGTAGCATCATTTAGCGACCACGCTCACCAATTTGCCGGGCACCACAATAACCTTGGCGATGTTTTTACCTTCAATAAACTTCTGTACATTCTCGTTAGCCAGCGCTTTGGCTTCGATACTGTCCTTGGCTTCGTCCACGCCCACTTCGATCTTGGCGCGCACTTTACCGTTCACCTGCACCACCATTTCAATGGAGTCGCGGGTGAGGGCGCTTTCATCCACGGCAGGCCAGGCTGCATCAATGACCGGCTCGGCGTGACCCAGTTTTTGCCACAGGGTATGACAAATGTGCGGGGTGATGGGGGCCAGCATCAGTACGCAGGCTTCCACCGCTTCACGCATTACGGCACGACTCTGGTTGCCGTCGTCATCCAGTTTGGCCATGTGATTGGACAGTTCCATCACCGCTGCAATCGCTGTATTGAAGGTGAGGCGGCGATCGTAATCGTCTTTTACCTTGGCGATGGTCTCGTGCAGTTTGCGACGCAGATCCTTTTGCTGATCATTCAGTGCGGCAGTATCCAGAGCTGGAGCATCACCCTGTTGCAAATGGTTGGTTACCATCCGCCAGATCTTGCGCAGAAATTTGTTGCCGCCTTCCACGCCACTGTCGGACCATTCAAGGGATTGTTCCGGTGGTGCGGCAAACATCATAAACAGGCGCACGGTGTCCGCGCCGTATTGATCGATGATCACCTGTGGGTCGATGCCGTTGTTCTTGGATTTGGACATCTTGCTCATGCCGTCATGCAGCACAGGCCGGCCATCGCTCTTCAGCACGTATTGATTGCCGTCTTTCAGTTCCACATCGGTGGGGGCAATCCAGTTTTGACCGCCTTTTTCATCTTCACGATAGAAACAGTCCGCCAACACCATGCCCTGGCACAGCAGACGTTCGTAGGGCTCGTCACAGTTCACCAAACCGAAATCGCGCATCAGCTTGTGGAAGAAGCGGGAATACAGCAGATGCAGGATAGCGTGCTCGATACCACCAATGTACTGGTTCACCGGCAGCCAGTAGTTGGCTTTGTCCGGATCCAGCATTTGGGTGTCGTCGTTGGGGCTGCAGTAGCGGGCGTAATACCAGGACGACTCCATAAAGGTGTCGAAGGTATCGGTTTCCCGTTCGGCGGCTTCACCGTTGTAGCTGGTTTTGCGCCATTCCGGATCGGCTTTTATGGGGGATTGAACGCCATCCATTACCACGTCCTCCGGCAATTGCACCGGCAACTGTTCCGGTGGCGTGGGCACGGCGCGGCCGTCCGCCAGGTTGATCATGGGAATTGGCGTACCCCAATAACGCTGACGGGACACGCCCCAGTCGCGCAGGCGGTAGTTCACTTTCACCTGACCTTTGCCCTGGCTTTGCAGGAACTCGGCGATGGCTTTGAAGGCGTCTTCGGAAGTGAGGCCATCGAACTGATCGGAGTTGATCAGGGTGCCTTTTTCGGTGAACGCCGCTTTCGCCAAATCATATTCTTCGCCGTTGCGGGCTTCGATTACCTGTTGGATGGGCAGGTCATACTGCTTGGCAAATTCGTAATCACGTTGATCGTGGGCTGGTACTGCCATGACCGCACCGGAACCGTAATCCATCAACACAAAGTTGGCAATCCACAGGGGCACTTGATTGCCGGTGATGGGATGCTTGGCCATCAAGCCGGTGAAGATGCCTTTCTTCTCCATGGTGGCCATGTCGGCTTCGGCCACTTTGTTGTGACTGCAGTCTTCGATAAAGGCGGCGATGTCTGCATTGCCTGTGGCGGCCTGTTTGGCCAAAGGGTGTTGCGCCGCCACGGCTACGTAGCTCACACCCATCAGGGTGTCGGGGCGGGTGGTGTAAACCGTTAACGGCTCGTTGCCTTCGATCTCGAATTGCAGCTCAACCCCTTCGGAGCGGCCGATCCAGTTACGCTGCATGGTTTTGACCTGCTCCGGCCAGTGTTCCAGCTTGTCCAGATCATTCAATAATTCTTCAGCGTAGTCGGTGATTTTCACAAACCATTGGGGAATCTCTTTACGCTCTACCAACGCACCGGAGCGCCAGCCGCGGCCGTCGATAACCTGCTCGTTGGCCAATACGGTTTGATCCACCGGATCCCAGTTCACCGTGGCCATCTTCTTGTAGACCAGGCCTTTCTCATACAGCTTGGTGAAGAACCACTGTTCCCAGCGATAGTACTCGGGGCGGCAGGTGGCCAGCTCCCGATTCCAGTCGTAGCCGAAACCCAGGCGTTTGAGCTGGCCTTTCATATACTCGACGTTTTCGTAGGTCCACTTGGCCGGGGCCACCTTGTTTTTGATGGCGGCGTTTTCCGCCGGAAGTCCGAAGGCATCCCAACCCATGGGCTGCATGACATTCTTGCCGAGCATGCGCTGGAAGCGGCTGACCACGTCACCGATGGTGTAGTTGCGCACATGCCCCATGTGCAGGCGGCCGCTGGGGTAGGGGAACATGGAAAGGCAGTAGTAAGGCTCCTTACCTTCCTGCTCGGTGACTTCAAAACTCTTGTTCTGCTCCCAATATTGCTGGGCTTCCGCCTCGATCTGCTGCGGCTGGTACTGTTCTTCCATCGACTAAAAACTCTCGGAAATGCCAAATTGTTCAATGGGCTAATTTAAGGGGACAAGGATACCGCACCCGGCCGGTAACAGGTAGGGGCTGCGCCTGGTTTGGTGCCCGATGCCGGTGTGGTTAGATGACTTTTTAGATTGCTTTTTAGGGATTCGGGCAGGATACACGAAATGACGGCCGGAGGACACGTCTGGGCGGTGGTGATACTGAGGTGGTCATTTTGGATATGGTGTGGTTCTGCATAAAAGAGCGTACAAGGGATCGTCCCAATGCATAACAGGCAAGACAGGCCATTTGACATCATCCTCTGGGGCGCCACCGGACACACCGGCCGTCCGGCGGCGCTATATCTGCAGCGTCAATACGGCGGTCAATTGCGTTGGGCCATTGCCGGCCGGGACCGGGACAAGCTGGAGCGGGTCAAGTCGGAGGTGGGTAATCCCGATCTGCCGATCTTCATTGTGCCGGGTTCGGATAGGGCGGCTGCTGAAGCGGTAGCCAGGCAAACCCGGGTGATCGCTTCTACCGTAGCGCCCGGGGCGCAGCATGCCACTGAGATGGTGGGAGCCTGCATCCAGCACGGAACCCACATGGCGGATCTGTGTGGCGAGCTGCACTGGTTGCGACAGATGATGGATACCCATGATCCGGCGGCCCAGGCGGGCAGGGTGAAAATCGTCAATTGCTGTGGGCTGGACTCGATACCCTCGGAGTATCTGGTGCACCGGATGCAGCAGGCAGCTCAGCATCAATTCGGTGAATACTGTTCCCACATCATCAACTGTTTCAGTCACGGCCACATCGCGGTGAGTGGCGGCAGCTTCGCCAGTGGCAAAGGCGTAATGCAGGCCGTAGCCAATGATCCCGCTATGGCGGATATGATTGCCAATCCCTACAGCCTGAATCCACCGGATCAGCTGGACGGGCCCCATTGCCCTGACCTGGAGCAGGTGGAATTCCATCAGGATTTCGACCAGTACATCATGCCCTTTCCCTTCGGGCAGATTAACGCCCGTATTGTGCGCCGCAGCCATGCGGTATTGGGCTCACCCTGGGGTGCGGATTTCACCTATCGTGAAGCCAAGCTGGCAGGCACAGGCCCCCTCAACCGGATCAAAGCGGAACTGGAGTTTCGCCTCACCCGCCTGTTTGTGGAAGCCAATCCCAACACTCGTACCGGCCGGTTTCTGCATAGCCTGGGCCCGAAAGAGGGCAGTGGCCCCACAGACAAGCAAATCGCCAACAACGGCCCCTGCGGATTTAAGGCGGTAGGTGTGACACCCTCCGGAAGGAAAATAAAGGGCTGGATGCATACTCACTGGGACCCGGGCCACGGAGGCACAGCGGCCATGCTGGTGGACTCTGCCTATTGCCTGGCTAAACGGCAGGATGAGATCGAAGCTGAGACCGGGCGTACGGGTGGCTATCTCACTCCCTATCTGGCCATGGGCGAAGTGCTCCGTGAACAGCTGGAGCACAATGCCGGCATTCACTGGGGTGTGGAATCCGTGGCGTAGAAATAGCGCCGCATCAGCCGCACCAGTTCTTCCACGATTTCTTCATCGGAATAATAGGGGATGGGTTCCAGTAAGTGTTTGGAAAGCAGGGACGAACAGGCCGTAAACGCCACATACACGGCCCGGTCCAGATCCTCAACCACCAGGCGCTGGCGTTGTCGGCTCAGAAAGCGAAACATGGCTTCCATCAGGCGGCGCTCAAACTCACGCCCCTCCGGCAGGGTGCTCAGAACATACTGGCTCCTCAACAGCTCCGCCATCACGCCACCACTTTGCCGGAAATACCCAATCCCCAGAGTGGCCCAAAGCCGCGTGGATTCTTCTACCGACACATCCCCCAGCTGCTCCAGCAATTCGTTGAGACGTCGCGTCATGTCGTTGAGATAGCTCTCGATCAGGGCGCTCAGCAACGCCTGCTTGTTGGGAAAGTACTGGTACAGGGTGGCGATATTGCAGTTCGCCCGCTCCGCCACCTTGTTGGTGGTGAGCGCATCCAGCCCCCGCTGGGTGACCAGTTCCGCCGTGGCCGAGATGATCCGCAGCACCGTCTGTTTGGCCCTGGGCTGCTTGGGTTGCTTGCTGAGCGCATTCAGGGGCAGGCTGCTTAAATCGAGTGGAGTGGTGTCCATAAAAAACCAAGTATTAACCAAGTAATTACTTGGATTATGATCGAGTGATCCTAAACTGCAAGTACTGTTTTAAGTACCGCAGCTAGCCACACAACAAGCCACACAACCGGGAGCTGCCCACCATGACTGCTCAACTGCCCGTCAATTTGATCTGGAAACACAAGTACTCGGATGAGGTGATGGACCGCATGCGCTACACCTGTGACCCACTGGCGGACGCGGTGGCGGCGCTGGTGGAGCGGGGGCGTCCTTCCCACATGATTGACGAAGTCTACACCCGGGCCAAAGCCGAAGGTGGTGCTTTTGCGGCCTATGTGGATCACATGCACACGGTGCCGGGTTGGGTGGACTGGGAACAGGTGGAGCATGCCCGCAAGGTGCTGCTGGCCTTCGCCGGAGTGCGCGGCATAGCCTTGTTGGTGAGCAGTCTGGTGGAAGGGTATTCCCTCAGTAAAGCCGCCCATGTGCTGGTGGCCACCGGACGTTTGCACCAGGATGTGTTGCGACGTATATATGAAACCGGCCAGATGACCCACAATATGCTGGTGCCGGGAGGACTTAAGGTGGGCGGCCCCGGACACCGTACGGTTATGGAAGTGCGTTTGCTGCATGCCATGGTGCGTAAGTACCTCAAGCAGCGGGGGTGGGAAACAGAAAAATACGATGAGCCGGTAAATCAGGAAGACATGGCGTTCACCATCATCGAGTTTGATTACCTATCCCTGCGGGGAATGGAACGGATGGGCGCGCGCCTGACGGATGACGACAAAAAAGCAGTGCATCATTACTGGCGTTATGGCGCTCACTTGAATGGTGTGTGCGAGGCGATGCTGACGGATTCCCTGGATGAGGAAATTTATCAATACCAACGCATCCGTGAGCGGCAATACAATCCAAATGAAGAAAGCCGCATGCTGGCCCAGGTGGTGATCAATGCGCTGGCGGGTCAGCCCAGCTTTAATTTACCGGAAGGTTTGCTCAATGAACTCAGTCGTATGTGCCTGGGGGATGAGTTGGCGGAGGCCTATGAATTGCCACGGGACAAAAAATGGCACAAGGCAGCGTTGGCTTACAAGCTTGCCAATAAACTGGGTACCTTTGCGCATTACCGTATTCCCGGTGCGGGGCACCTCAGCGCAAATTACAACTATAAGAATTCGCTCAAGGCATTGTCGGAGAACCTGCCGGCAGATCCGGAGAAGCGGGCGTTTCGCAATATTGCCTAGAACCCTGTTGTGCTAAAAAAAAGAGCCGAACAGGAAGGCTGTCGGCCCTGAAAGTTGTACACGAAGGGTACAAGAGAGAAATGTTCTACACTCGGTAGAAGAGTCGGCCGACAGAATTTAAAGCCCAGGGTGTCAGGCTGATTTTAATGGATCGGTTGAACAAACGATCCGGTAACAGGCGGCGTGCCAGCAGGAATGCCTTGGCGTCTGTTCCCGATGCATAGCGTAATTTGTTGCTGCCATCGGTTGCCGCCTGGTATACCACTTTGGCCGCATCAGCGCTGGTGGAACCGGCTGGTCCGATGGAATCCATGATATCGAACACTTCTTTGGTGTAAGCGTCGTAATCCTTTACGCCGGTACTGTTAATCCGGTCACTGGAGCGACCAAAGAAGTTGGTGTTGGTGGCTCCTGGCTCAATCAGTTTTACTTTAATGTTGTAGTGTTCAAGTTCGTAGATCAGGGTTTCGGTGAAGCCTTCCACGGCGAACTTGCTGGAGTTGTACACGCTGTACAGCGGCAATGGGAAGCGCCCGGCCATGCTGGCTACATTAATCAATACGCCGGAATTGCGGTTGCGGAAATGGGGCAGCACCGCTCGGCATACTTCCATCAAACCGAATACATTGGTTTCAAACTGGCGCCGGATTTGGTCGGCATCCAAGGTTTCGAATGCGCCCATTAAGGCGTAGCCGGCATTGTTTACCAACACATCAATATAGCCAAATTTGTCCAGTGTTTCTTGCACAGCCTGTTCAATAGAAACAGTGTCATTTACATCCAACTTGGGGCAGATGACGTTTTCCAGATGGGTCAGTTCTGTTTCGGCTTCCGGGTTGCGCATGGTGGCAGCCACGTTCCAGCCTTTGCTGTGGAACAGCTTGGCGGCTTCCCGGCCGATACCTGAGGAACAGCCGGTGATGAAGATGGTTTTATGATTTTGAGTCATGAAAAAATCCTTACTACATAAAAACTACAGACGAATCAGTTTTACCGGCAATCCGTCGGCGGGATTGGGTAAGGTGGTGAAGTTGATCGGCATGGTGTAATTGGCCGGTACTTCCCAACGATAGTTCAGCAGAATCTGGTGCATGATGGTCTTGATCTGCAATTCGGCGAAGTGCAGGCCAATGCACTTGTGGGCACCACCACCAAAGGGAATGAACTGATAGGGGTGTTGCTCCTTGCGCGCTTCGGCATTGAAGCGTTCCGGATCAAAACGTTCCGCATTGGGCCAGTGCTGTTCCATATGGTGAGTCACAAACGGGCTGATGATGGTGAAGGTGCCCGCAGGAATGGTGTGGCCGTTGAACTCCACATCTTTCACTGTGCGGCGCGGAATACCATGCACCGGCGGAATCAGGCGCAGGGCTTCTTTCATCACTTTTTCAATACCAGTGAGCTGATCCAAGTCTTCATAGCTCACTTTATCTTTGCCAAATGCCCGGGATTCGTCGCGCAATTTCTGCTGCCATTCAGGATTTTTGGCCAGGTAATAGAACATAGCGCTCATGGTCAGAGTGGAAGTGTCGTGGGCTGCCATCATCAGGAAGATCATGTGGTTCACCACATCTCCATCAGTGAAGCGCTGACCATTCTCATCTTCCGCCAGACACAGTTGGCTGAATAGGTCGGGGCCCGGGTTACGACGTCTTTCTGCAACCCGAGACCCGAAAAACTGTTCCAGTTTCTTGCGCGCTTTTAAACCCCGGGACCAGCGTCCGCCGGGAACGGGATAGCGGATTAGCGCTGTCCCTGCGAGTACGCAATCCACAAAAGCTTGGTTGATGTCATCGGCTTCCGGCCCCAGTTTTTCACCCATGAACACTTCGGTGGCGATGTCCAGGGTCAGCTGTTTAATGGCCGGAACCACTTTAAAGTTTTTGCGAACTTTGCTGTAAGACCAGCTCCCCAGATCGTACTCAACCACTGGGTTCATGCGGTCTACATACTGCATCAGCGCCTGCTTTTTAAAGGCCGCCTGCATGATGCCGCGATGGAATTTGTGCTCATCAAAGTCCAGCAGCATGATGCCGCGTTTGAAAAACTGGCCGATAAAGAAATCCCAGCCTTTGGAATTGGAGAAGGCTTTATCACGATCCAGCAATACCAGTTTATTGGCTTCAGGACCTACCAATACCACGGCGGTCATACCAAAAATGGATAACCAGAACACCGGCCCGTGCTTGCCCTCAAAGCGCAGGGCGGTTTCCACCGGGCGGTACAAAAAATCCAGGCTGTGACCAAGCAATGGCAAGCCTTTCTCTCCGGGCAAGGTCTGTTTCAGGTGCAGTCCGGCCCGCTGTTCCTGTATCAGGTCTATTATCATTGTTATTTACCCTTCTTGATTAAACGTGCGCAGGATGGTCCGTATCCGGGTTGATAATGGCGTGCTCCTTCTCGCCAAACATAGACGCCAGCATATCCATCTGCGCCTGGCGACCCAGTTTCTGCTGGCGCTTGCGTTGCCCGGGCAGGAAATGTCCGGCGGTATAAACCAGTGCCCGTGGGGCATTGGAAACCAAGGGATACCAGGGCAGACCCAGATCCTCGAAACCTAATTTGGCCATTTTGTCCTTGCCCAGGAAGTACTGGCTCATACCCAGGTGCTGGTGATAAGACAGCTTGCGTTTCAGGGACTGGAAACGACCGTAACTGCGTTCCAGCGGTTCTTCCGACAAAGACTTCGCCAGTTCTTTGCTGGTGTCGTCCGGCAGGCTTTGGGTGGCGTAGGTGTGGTTCAGTAACACCATGCCCTCCTGCTCCGATTGCACCAGCCATTTTGCTTCCACGCCCATAATCCAGCAGACGTAGGACCACAAATGAATAACAGCGCGGGATTCCCGAGGTAATACCGGGATACCCATTTTGCGCAGACCGAGAATCATCACCACGCTGAAGCCCAGATAAGTGGCCACCATGTCAATCTGGCTTAACGGGCGACCCCAGCGGGAATGATCCCAGTCGGGATGCTTGTCCAGCCCGCGGCGCACCAGGGAATGCACCATGCGCACATGCAGGGTGGATTTGTAGCCCGGGCCGAACCGGCGCATGCCATTATGTTCGGTGCAATCGATCCACCATTTTCCGGTTTCAGCAATACGTTGGGCGGTACCTTTGTTGAGGGCACCGGTCATCACCAGGGATTGGTTGAAGCCGGACAGCATGTAGCCACCCATTAAGGCCAGATCCCGCAGTACATAGCCGGCGCTGATGCCGACGCTGTGGATGAAATCGACGCCTTCCTCGATCAGGCTGAAATCGATCCAGGCGGGCGGAGTACTCAGCGTTTCAAAAAAGTCCAGAACCGCCTGGGGAGCATCGGTGAGATCACCCTCAAACGCCTTCTGAACCTGCGCGCGGCGCTGTTTGGGGTTCTCTTCGAACATCCAGCTCACCAGGTCGTCCATGGGCTGGTCGCCATCCCACAGGGCATCGGTTACGGCACGATACTCATCACGGCTTGGGGCCAGTTCCCGTCCCAGCAGGCTCTTCAGCCAGAAAGGGGTTTTCTTGCCGGTCTTCTCAAACGGGCGGGCACGGGTCGGAATAATATGCTCGGCTTGGTTCATGGCTTTCTAACCTTTTGGGGTCTTTAAAGTGGGCTCTCAGTTCAAGCTGCTTGATGTCCGGCAAGATTAATGCGAATATTTATTCGCGTTCAATTCGCATTTTGCCCCTGGTTACAGAAATCTACATAGACCTATATAAGTTAATAAGGAAGAGGCGGGAGAACGCCCATGAGAAAGAAGCCCAAGCAAAAACGTTCCCGTCAGATGGTGGATGCTTTGATTGAGGCGACGGCCAAGTGCGTGACGGAGCTGGGGCTGGACGGCATTACCACCCATCACATTGCGGAGACGGCCGGGGTGAGTGTTGGCTCGCTGTACCAGTACTTTGATGACAAGGAAGCCCTGGTGGAAGCCCTGGTGGACAAGCTGGCCAATGAGATATCGGAAGCACTGCGCAGGCTGCCGCTGATTGAGCAGACCATGATGGAACAGGCCGGCGGAGCGGAGGGTACTGCCGGCCTGAAGGGCAACGTGAATATGATCATTCAGTTCGGGTTTGCGCTGCTCAATTCCCGGGATGGACTGTATCTGGAACTGGTGCGCAACTGGCACAGTCTGCCCACCGATCGTGTGATGGATATCCTGCAGCAGACCTTTATGGATCTGTCCCGGGTGTATTTCCTTAAGAACTACCAGAACACGCCCATCGAAGATCTGCATGTTCGCATTTTCATTATTGCCAACAGCGTCATGTTCACCATGGTGCGTTACATCGGTCAGCCCCGCATGCTGATGTCCCAGGAGGAAATCACCAAGGGGTTGACTGAAATGGTGGTGGGCTATTTAAGCGGACCAGGAGAAACCGAGTACTAACGCGCTTCCACCTGTACCTTGATCCCGGTCATATGGGCCTGGTTACTGAGTTTCTCGAAACTGCCGGGACCGGTGGGCAGCAACTGATTGACATTAGTGCCTGGATATTCGCTGGCAATGCGTAACCCCGGCGTGCGTTGATTTCCCCAGCCATGTGTCATGGCCACGGTACCCTGACGCAGGCTGTCATCAATGTGAATGCGTGCGGCAATGCGTCCCCATTGATTAAACACCTGCACCTGCTGGCCTTCCTGCAAGTTACGCTGCAGTGCGTCCTGCGGCGATATGTGCAGTGGATTATCGAGCTGATGCTCCCGTTTCAGCTCGCTGACGTTGTGATACCAGCTGTTTTGCATGTAGTTGGTGCGCAGGCTGATCAGTTTCAGTTGATCTTTGGGTTCGGCCCTCAGCTCCACAAAAATTTTGTGAGCCTGCTCGATGGCTTCGGCAAACAGGGGCGGGCAGCAGTCCACTTTTTTATCTTCCGTCTGCAACCAGTCACGGTAGAAGCGCCCGGTGGGGATTTCCGGCAATGTTACGGAATGACAGGGGGCTGCTTTCAATTCTTCCAGGGTTAAACCGGCATAACCCAGCATTTTGTTGAGTCGTCCGAAGGGATCGGGATTGTCGCTGCCATCGAACAGGGAATGGAAGCCGAGAGCCTGTTCCAACTTGCCCAGTATCCACCATTCCGGTTTGCGCTGGGCTTTGGGTTGCACCACAGCATCGGTGTATTGAACATAGGGTTCAGCCTGCATGCCTAGTCCACAGATGTTGATGTCCGGGCGTTCCAACATGTCGGCACAGGGCAGCAGGTAGTCGGCGTATTCGCCGCTGGCGTTGCGGACCAGGTCCAGCACAATAATCAAATCCAGTTGCGCAAAGGCTTCGCGGATACGTTGTTCGCCGCCCATGGAGAGGATGGGATTACCGGCGATGATGATCAATGCCTTGATGGGCGTGCTGTCTTTCAATATCAGATCAGGCAGCAGGTTGCCCGGCAGCGCACCGCGTATTGTCCGCAGTTCCCCATGTTCACTGTTGAAAAAGATTGATTCCGGCTCCAGGCTCCGCATGGCACCGGCTTTAGCGGCAGGATAGAAACCCAGTGAATATAAATTGCCGCCGGGGACATCGAGATTGCCGGTGACAAAGCTCAGCATCTGCAATAACCAATAGCATAGGGTTCCCTGGCGCCCCATGTTAACGCCGGTAGACATATGGACACAGGCCGACTCGGCCCGGGCAAAATCCAACGCGGTCTGGCGAATGCTGGCTGCGTCGATACCGGTGATGTCTGCCACGGAGTCAGCATCATAGGGTGCGATAAACTGACGCAGCCCTTCTACATGTTTGCCGTGTTCAGCCAATGCATCCCGATCGAACCCCACCTGCGCGTCGATCTCATGGAGCAGGGCGGCTAACAGATACAGGTCCGTGTCCGGTTTGATCTGCAACACTTCTCCGGTGGCAGCGGTGGCGGATTCAATCCGGCGTGGATTGATGAACTTGATGGTGGCACCGTTCTTCTTTGCCTGTTTCAGTTGTCCCATGGGATTGGCCATGGACACAAACGACATATGGGACACCTTTGGATTTTCACCAAAGATCAGGGCGTAACGGGTACGGGCCAGATCGGGAATAGGGTGCAGGGTGCTGGTGCCGAACACGGCCTCTGCTCCGGCAAATTTGTTACTGCAATCCTGGGTGCCGGAGTTGAACAGGCGGCGCACACCCAGCTGGGTGAAGAACGACATCATCGCCTGACTGCCCAATGCATTGAATGCGGTGGGGTTGCCCACGTAAGCGGCAATGGCATCGGTGCCGAAGCGTTCCTGTATTGATTTCAATTGCGATGCGATGTCTGCCAACGTTTGATCCCAACTTTGTTCCACAAAGGCAGCGGGTTCTGATTTCGGGTTGACCCGTTTCAGCGGCGTATCAAGGCGGTCCGGGTCTTCGTGGATCGCCTGAAAATTGATGCCTTTGTGACAGGCGAAGCCGCGGCTGACAGGATGCTCCCGGTCCGGAACCAATTTAATCAAACGATCATTTTCCACCTCTGCTACCAGCGCGCAGGAAGGCTCGCAAACCCGGCAAAATGTGTGTTTCTTTTCTGTCATGCCTAAACCACCGCAGCCTGTTTCGTTGTCGGTTCCTGTTTGAATTTTGCTGCCGCCGTAACCCGGACCGGCACCCCATTGATCACGGCCATTCCAGTGAGTCCATCTACTAATGTGTGATCGGTGATGTCGTTCATGCTTACGCCGGCTTTTTTCGCTGCATTTGATAGTGCGGCACCCTCACGGTGATGCCCCCAACCATGGGGCATGCTCACCACACCGGGCATAATGTCGTCGCTCACCCACAGGGGGAGTTCCAGTTCGCCTGTCGCCGATTGCACACGGACAGTTTGACCATCCTGCAAGCCAAGCCGATTGGCATCCCGGTTGGACATCATCAGATTGCAACGGTTTTTTCCTTTGATGAGGCGGTTGCTGTTGTGCATCCAGGAGTTGTTGCTGCGAACATGGCGGCGTCCGATCAGCAGCAGCGCATCCTGCGGACCGGCGGCCGGCAGATTGGCACGCAGTCGTTGCAAGTCGTGCAAAAATAATGGCGGCGCCAGGTCCACTTTGCCGTCCCTGGTGAAGATACGGTGGGCGAGCATGGGCTGCAGCGGACCCAGGTCAATACCGTGGGGGTGTTGTTTCACTTCGTTCAGGTCCAGGCGGGGAAAGTCCACCGGGCTGTTGGCGGTGATATTGCCGTAGGCTGAAGACTGCAGGGCGGCTCTCAGCCCGCGGTTGCGCCGGGTCATCTGTTGCAGGCCGTTGGACACCACACGCTTGACGGACTGGGTCAACTTGCGGGTGGCAGACAGTTTGCCCAGGATCTGCAGCATCAGATAGGTAACCGGCAGGCCCTTGCCATAGGGGCCCAGCTTGATCAGCCAGTCCAGCATGCCTTCATCGGTGAGACGTTTGATCAGCGCCAGCTTGGCTCGTGCGGCGACTTTCTTCATTGCGGAAGTGGATTCTAATCTGGCGGTAAGTTCCGCCAGAATCTGCCAGTCGTGTAGCGCACCTTCCGGTGGTTTGAGTAATGGGGGTGAATATTTTACCGTGTTGCGAATGGCGACACTGTGCAGGCCGAGTTCGTAATGCCCGTGTTCCAGCGGGCCTGTGGGTGGCAAAATAATATCGGCGTGTTTGGTGGTTTCGTTCAGGTAGATGTCAATACAGACCATGTATTCCAGTTGATCAAACGCCTTTTCCAGTAATTTTCCATTGGGAACCGAGAGCACCGGGTTGCCCGCATGGGTGATCATGGCTTTGATCTGTCCGCTTCCTGGAGTAAGAATTTCCTCCGCCATGGTGGCCACCGGAATCTCACCGGCAAATTCCGGCAGGTTTCGTACCCGTGAGCGCCAGCGGTCAAAACTGCCGGTTTCCCCCACTGCGGCGGACAGCCCCACCAAGTCGATGGCCGGTAGCGTAAACATCAAACCACCGGCTTTATCCAGATTGCCGGTAATGATGTTCAGGGTGTAGATCAGCCAGGCGTTGATGGAGCTGAATTGCGAGGTGGAGATTCCCACCCGGCCGTAGGCAATAGCCCGGGGCGCCGTCGCAAATTCCCGGGCCAGACGTTCAATATCCGCTTTGGCAATGCCGGTGATGGGAGCCACCTGCTCCGGAGTGAACAGTTTCACCGCTTCCTGCAGTGGTTCCAGATTTTTTAACCGGCCCCTCGCCACGCCTTCGTTCTGCAGCTGCTCGCGGAAGATGACATGCAACAGGGCCAGCAGGAACAGGGCATCGGTACCGGGTTTGATGAACTGATGTTCCGAGGCGATGGCAGCGGATTCGGTTTTGCGGGGATCCAGGACCACAAAGCGGCCACCCCGTTGTTGCAGGCGTTGCAGTCGGGCCTTGATATTCGGGGCCGTCATCACGCTGCCGTTGGACGCCAATGGATTGGCCCCCAGGCAGAGAAAATAGTCGGTGCGGTCCAGGTCGGGAATGGGAAAGTCCGCAAAATGGCCGAACATTTCCTTGCAGGCCAGCATGTGGGGCAACTGGTCACAGGAGGTGGCGGAAAAGCGGGACCTGGTATCCAGTGCGGCAATAAACGGGGCAAGCATCAGCAGCGCCCCGTGATTGTGGGCTGTGGGGTTACCGACGTAAAGCCCGACCGCATCGCGGGAATACTGCTTTTGTATGCGTTGCAGATTGGTGGCGATCTCATCAAACGCCTGCGGCCAGCTGATTTCCTGCCAGCCATCCGCCGTTCTCTTCAGCGGTTTGCGCAAACGGTCAGGGTCTTGCTGCAGGTCCTGCAGGGCCACGGCTTTGGGGCAGATATGCCCTTCCGACAAAGGGTCGTTTGCATCCCCTTTGATGGATAAAATCTCGCCATTTGCGTGCGTGATTTCCAGGCCACAGCTGGCCTCACAAATATTGCAGGTGCGGTAATGTATGTTCACCATGTCGAGCCCCGACCTCATCTTTTTTATTTTGCGTCGTCAACAGAGTCCTAGAAGCCTTTGGTTGATTCAATGTCCAAAACATACAAATTTGCGGTGGTCTAAGGTCAGCCTGCAAAACGGCCGCATCTGCACTAGTCTTAGGGTGTTGGCCATGTCATGAAAGGAACGGCCGTGAACGCGCGCTATGGACTGCAAATGCTGCTTCTGGTGGAAGACCAGACCCGTTCAGAACTGGCACTGCCAGAACTGGAGCGGACCCTGGGCTGCAACCTGGTGTACCTGAACGGGATGGAAGCCCTGTCCCGGCAGCAAGCCACTGCCCCGGTCGCATTGCTGGAAGTCACCCGTGATAATCATTCTGCACTGGCCAAACATCTTCAGGGCGAATTCCAGGTCCTGCCCTATGATCACTTAATCCTGTTCCAGCGCCAACCCGGCCCTATTGACCTGGAACCTTTCTGGCAATGCCGCCTGGCCCTGTATGTGCCTGTTTTTTCCGGATTTGATGGTCTCTATTGCGCACTGGACCAGTTCTTCTCCCAGCAACGTGAGATTTCAACGCTCCGGCATCAGCTGCAGGAAGCCAGCGATATTGCCATGTTGTCCATGTCTGCCAGCAGTCAACTGGGTGAGATCATTCGTTTTCTGGAAAAGAGCTATGAGTGCAACGACTATGACCAGCTGGGTGAACTCCTTAATCAGACCCTGGAGCGTTTGGGCGTGGCGGGCTGTGGCCTGATTGAAGCCAGTGATGGTGGTGTGGTGTATTTTGGCCTGGAAGACCGCCAGGATGCCTGGCAGCGGTTGATGGTGGAGATGCGGAGCAAAGGGCGCTTTGTAGATCTGGAAAACCGGACCATCACCAACTTCGATAACATCAGTGTTATGGCACGCAATATGCCGGAAGTGGGGTCCGAGCCCTACGGCCGTATGAAAGATATGCTGTTCACCTTGGTGGAAGGAGCTGAGGCCCGGGTAAAAACCCTGGCGCTGGAACGGGCGGTCTCGCTCTCAGAGAAATCGAAGTCCACGTTTCTGAGGGTGATGTCCCATGAATTGCGTACCCCCATGAACGCCATTCTCGGATTCAGCAGTCGCCTGGAGACCAAACCCATTGGCTCCGCTTTTAACCAGCGGGAGCAATCGGCCATCGGCATGATTCAAGACAATGCCAACCGGCTGATGGAAATGATCGAGGATCTGGAAGATCTCAGCGGTGTCAGCGTGGACAGTCAATCTGCCAAGAGCAAGGTATTGGTGAGTGACGTGCTGGCCAGCGTGATTCGGGTGGCGCGGGAGCAGGCTGATGCCAAAGGCATAGAGTTTACTGCAGAGTTCAGCGAACCCGGCTTGCAGGCTGAGCTGGACCCGAAACGTTTGGCCCAGGTAGCGAAAAAACTCTGTTTCAATGCGCTTAAATACACCAAGCAGGGATATATCCGACTTTCGGTAGACACCCGCTATGCCAGCGAGCAGGGCGAAATGGTAGTGTTAACCGTAGAGGATAGCGGGCAGGGCATGTCACCAGAGAAGCTCAATAGCCTGTTTCGTTCAGTGAGCCAGCTCTACGATGATTATGTGCACCATCATCAGGGCACCGGCCTGGGGATTGCTGTCGTAAAAGAGTTTGTTGCTGAAATGGAAGGGGAGCTGGAGGTGAGGTCTGTAGAAGGTGAGGGTACCTGCTTCAAAGTCGTACTGCCCCGTTACACTTCCAAAGCACCCGACGACGGCATTGCCTTGTTTTGAGTTGCCACAATTCATCATTTTTCCACCCGCACTTGCCACATTTCCGACCCGGCATTGCCCATTTCACCTGTTGTACTGAACTCCATCATTAATTGATTGGGGTGAGTTATGCGTTGTGTTTATCGGGCCGTCGTGGCCTTCCTTCTGCTGTTTATGTCTGTTTATGCTGCGGCCTTTGAAGAGGTTCACTATCGTTCCCTGGACGAAGTGGGCACCGGCAGTATGCTGGTGAAAGGTGAGCAGGGTTACCAGCCTTTTGTGCGCAGTGAGGCAGAGTTTGATGTACAGGTGAGTGGTCTGGTATCCCGCGTTACGCTGCGGCAGGGTTTTATCAATCCCTCCCGGGAATGGGTCGAGGCGGTTTATGTGCTGCCGTTACCTGAGGACAGTGCGGTTAATGCCATGCGCATTCGCATTGGCGAACGGGTAATCGAAGGGGAGATCAAGGAGAAGCAGGAAGCCAAACGCATCTACACAGAAGCGAAGGCCCAGGGCAAGAGGGCCGGTTTACTGCAGCAACAACGCCCCAATCTGTTCTCTACTCAAGTGGCGAATATTGGTCCCGGCGAGACCATCGAAGTGGAACTGACCTTTCTGCAAACCCTGCATTACCAAAGTGGTGAATTCGCCCTGCGCCTGCCGATGACGCTCACACCCCGTTATATCCCCGGTGCTCCCGTAGAGGAAACGCCACCGCAGGAGGTTCAGGGCTGGGCTTTCCCAACCGCACAAGTGCCCGACGCCAATCTCATTACTCCGCCCCAGACCCACAGTGCCGCTGCCGACCAGCTGGTGGCCCGGCTGGATATAAAAATTAATGCCGGCTTTGAGGTGGAAAACTTTGCTGCGCCCTATCACAACATCAGGGTTACCCGATTGAGCAACGACTACCTGATCCGACCGGAACAGGATCAGGTTCCTATGGATCGTGACTTTGTTTTGCGTTGGAAACCGGTGGCGCAACAGGCTCCGGTGGCAGCGTATTTTGCCGAGCAGATATCCGGCCACGATCATGGCTTGATCATGGTGATGCCCCCGGCTGCTTCACCGTCACTGCAGATTGGCCCGCGGGAATTGATTATGATTATCGACAGTTCCGGCTCCATGTCCGGGCAATCCATGGTGCAGGCCAAGCAGGCCGTGCAGATGGCACTGGCCCGTCTACGTCCTCAGGATCGGTTCAATATCATTGATTTTGATTCCGGGTTTCGCACACTGTTTGCCACTTCCACCCACGCTTCCGAGGGCGCTATCCGCCGCGCCCGCTTTTTTGTAGATGGCCTGACGGCGGATGGTGGCACCGAAATGTATGCGCCACTGCAGGCAGCGCTCACTCAATCCGTTCCCGGTGAAAGCGGGAAAAGTGAAGACAGCCTTACCCAGATTGTTTTTATCACCGACGGCAGTGTAGGCAACGAGAGCGCATTGTTCGAACTCATCCATGAAAAAATTGCGGATAAACGGCTTTATACCGTGGGGATTGGTTCTGCCCCCAACGCCTATTTTATGCGTAAGGCCGCTGAATTCGGTCGGGGCACCTATACCTACATCGGCAGCACCGATGAAGTGCAAACCAGGATGGCGGATCTGTTCGGTAAGATCGAAAAGCCGGCGTTGACGCAGATTGCCATAACAATAAACGGCTCGGAGGCTGAGCTCTACCAGCAGCCGGTGCCGGATCTGTTTGTGGGGGAACCACTGTTAATCAAGGCGCGTTTTGATCAGCCACCTGAGAATGTGGTAATCGAAGGGCGCTTTCAGGGTCAACCATGGCGTCGGGAGTTAAAGCTGCAATCCGGTGAACAGGCCGAGGGTATCGCTACCCTGTGGGCGCGGGCGAAAGTGGCCAACCTGATGGATGAGGGCGTGCGTCAGGGCAATGCATCGCTGCACAAAGAAGACATTATCAAGTTGGGCATCGTACATCGCCTGGTAACGCAGTACACCAGTTTTGTGGCGGTTGACAAAACGCAGGTTCGTCCGCAAGACGCCCCCTTGAAACAGAATCAAATCGCTAACCGAATGCCGGCGGGCTCAAATCAGCTGGCGCCCACGGTAGGCTACCCCCGTACGGCGTTGGGGCTGCATTGGCACATGCTGATTGGCCTGGGCCTGTTCGGTTTGGCGTTGTTGTTATGGCAACGCAATGAATTTGGAGGGGCACAAGATGCGGACCTGGCGTAGGCGCATTGCGCTGCTGTTGATGGTGCTGGCATTCTGGTTTTTGGGAGAGAGTGCCTATATGACTGCCAAGGCTCAGCTGGCGCAGTATCTGCTGGACGAAGCCTGGCAAAAACACTTGCAGGATGGTCAGCCCCATCGCCCCTGGCCCTGGGCCGATACTTCGCCTTTGGCCCGGCTGGTGTTTCCACAGCAGGATAAAAAACTGGTGGTGTTGGCGGGCGCCAGTGGTCGTAACCTGGCCTTTGGTCCCGCCCATTTGAGTGCCAGTGTGCAACCGGGGCATACGGGAGTCAGTGTGATTGGTGGTCACCGTGATACCCACTTTGCCTTCCTGCGGGAAGTGGAATTGGGAGAGCAGTTCCTGCTGCAGTCCCGCGACGGTGGTTTGCAGTGGTATCAGATTGTGCAGATACAGGTGACGGACGTGCGTGATTCGGAAATTTCGTTACAGGCGGACGAACCAGTGTTGGCATTGGTAGCCTGTTACCCGTTCAATGCATTGGACAGCGGTGGTCCGTTGCGTTATCTGGTCATCGCCAGGCGGATACAGGGTGGGGCTGCCCTCAGCCCCACGCGAGTGTGATCCGCTTTTATTTTCTAGGGTAGGAAGAGTTGTGATACAGGGGCCGGACTTCGGGCTCCGGCTCTTTGCGCAGGCTCAATACCGCGCCTGCCACCAAACCCAGAAAACATAACCCCAACACCGGCCACTGACCAAACTGCACAAAAGGCGTAACACCCTGGGTACCGTACATAACCCCCTTCAATACTCCAGGCTGGAAAGAGGGGAGTTTTGACTGAACGTGACCTTTGTGGTCAATGATGGCGGTAATGCCGGTGTTGGTGCCCCGCAGCAGATATTTGCCGGTTTCCAGGGCCCGCATGCGCGCCATCTGGAAATGCTGGATCGGACCCCAGGAATGACCGAACCAGGCATCGTTACTGATGGTCACCAGGAAGTCTTTGCCTTTCGCCTGTTGTCTTACCAGTTCCGGATACACCACCTCGTAACAGATGAATACAGCGAAATTCATACCACTAGCGATTAACGGTGCCTGGTCTGCCGCACCTTTGGTAAAACTGGACATCGGCAGGTTGAAAAACGGCAGCAACCCCCGCAGGGTGTTCTCCAAAGGAACATACTCACCGAAAGGCACCAGCTTCTGCTTGTTGTACATGCCTTCCCCGTCGCCTATGACAAACACCGAGTTGTAATAGCGATCGCCGCCGTTTTCCAATGGCTCCCAGCGGGGTACACCACTGACAATCGCGGTGGAGTGTTCAGACGCTTTGATGTCCAGCTGAGTAATGGTTTTCAGGGCCTGGTGGTAGTACACCGGATAAGCTGCTTCCGGCCAGAGGATGAAGTCGGCATCCAGGTTTTTTTCCGTGTTGGAAAGGTAAGTTTCGAATATCTTGCCGCGGTAGGCGGGGTCCCACTTCTGTTCCTGGGGGATATTACCTTGTATTAACGCAACCTGACGGGTTTGCGCCAGATCGGGCAGGGTCCACTCCAAACTGTGCAGAGCCCAGCAGCCAACCCAGATCACCGCCAGTGCGATCAGCGCCGGGGTACGACGCAAATTGTCCCGTTTAAAGATAAAGCGCAATAACACGGCCGAAAGCGCCGCCACCAGACTCAGTCCCAGGGTTCCCGCTACGGGAGCCAAGCCGGAAATGGGTGAATCGATAAATCCGTAACCCGCCCACAACCAGGGGAAGCCACTCAGCAACCAGCTTTTGGTCCACTCCATCAACACCCAAATTGCAGGAAAGGTCAGCAGCGCGTAACGATCCAACTGCCAGCGTCGATAGGCCCAGAACGGCAGCGACAACGTGAGCAGGCTGAGGAAAGCACAGAAACCAACAGTACCCAGTGCCGACAACCAGGCCGATGTGCCGCCGTGATAATGGATGCTCACATAGACCCAGGAGACACCCACACCGTTAAAGCCCATACCCCACAGAAACGCCCGCCAGAAGGCGCGCTTGGGTGTCTGGCCTTCCAGCAGCAGCACCAGTAGTGCCATTGATACCGGAATGAGGGGCCAGATACCTAATGGTGCCAATCCCAGTGGAAAAATTGCCCCCGCCAATAGCGCCAACAGGTGACCTTTGCCACCTGTGGTAATCGAAGTTTTTACGGTCATATTATTTTTGAATGATGTTATGAATGTTGAATCTGGCTGACCTTTAATAATCGAATGGCTCGGTTATCGGCGTTCAGCACAGTAAAATTGTACTTGCCAATATTGACGCTTTCATCACGCTTGGGCAAATGGCCAAAGTGACTCAACACAATACCACCAATGGTATCGTATTCATCTTCATTGAACTTGGTGGCGAAGTGCTCATTGAATTCATCGATGGGCGTCACCGCTTTCACCACGAATTCATTGTCTTCCGCCTGCTTGATCATATAGTCATCGTCGAAATCGTGTTCATCATCGATTTCACCCACGATCTGTTCCAGCACGTCCTCAATGGTCACCAGACCGGACATCTTGCCGTATTCGTTTACCACAATGGCCATGTGGGTGCGGGTTTGGCGGAACTCCCGCAGTAACACATTGAGGCGTTTACTTTCAGGGATCAGGGTGGCAGGACGAATCAGGTCTTTCAATTGGGTCTTTTCCAGTTTGCCTTTGTAGGCCAGGTCCAACAGATCCTTGGCCAGCAGGATGCCGATGATGTCGTCAGGACTCTCACCGTAAACCGGGAATCGGGAATGGGCTGATTCAATGATGGGAGGCAGGTATTCATCCGGCTTGGCGCTGGAGTTAATAACGATGCATTGCGCCCGGGGAACCATGATTTCCCGAACCTGCATGTCTGATACCTGTAATGCCCCCTGAAAAATACCCAGTGCTTCTGATTCTACCAGCCCGCTGTGGTGGGCGTTGGTCAGAATCTCTAAAACCTCTGACTGGGTTTGCGGTTCACCGGACAGGAAGTTGGCTAATTTATCCAAGAAACCTCTGCCTGACGAACCGTTACGACTCTGATCGTCGCTCATGATGACGAATGTCACTCCTCTTCTAGTTATTGATCGCGTACGGGTCGGCATAGCCCAGCTTGGCCAGGGTCTGCACCTCTAACGCTTCCATTATCTCGGCGTCTTGCTCTTCTATATGGTCATAACCCAGTAAATGCAAGGTGCCGTGAATCACCATATGGGCCCAATGAGCCTCTTTAGTCTTGTTTTGTTCCGCCGCTTCCAGTTCCACCACCGGGGCGCAGATCACCAGGTCTCCCAGCAGGGCCAGGGGGATGCCTTCAGGGGTTTCGAAGGGGAACGACAATACGTTGGTGGGTTTGTCTTTGTCCCGATACGTGCGATTCAGCTCCCGGCTTTCATAGGTGTCTACCAGCCGTAGGGTCATCTCGATGGGCATGTCCGCGGGGACGTCGTACTGGGCTTCCTGCAGGGCTTGTGCCACCCATTGAGTAAAGGCTTCCAGAGGGGGAGTCTCATAGTCCTCGCAGGCTTGCTGCAGGTCAATGTCAAGATTCATGACGGTGCATGTCGTCCGCTTCGTGTTGGTCGTAGGCTTCCACTATCCGCTGGACCAGGGTGTGCCGCACCACGTCCTTGGACTGGAAGTGAGAGAAACCAATGCCTTTCACATCTTTCAGCACATCCATGGCGTGCACCAAACCGCTTTTGGTTCCGCGGGGCAGATCGATCTGGGTGTAGTCCCCCGTGATCACCGCTTTGGAGCCAAAACCGATTCGGGTCAGGAACATCTTCATCTGCTCTTTGGTGGTGTTCTGACTTTCGTCGAGAATTATGAAGGAATTGTTCAGTGTGCGACCCCGCATGTAGGCCAAGGGGGCCACTTCAATGATCTGGCGATCAATGAATTTGGCGACGCGCTCGAAACCCAGCATTTCATACAGGGCATCATAGAGCGGGCGCAGGTAAGGGTTGATCTTTTCGGCCAGGTCACCGGGTAAAAAGCCCAGCTTCTCACCGGCTTCCACTGCAGGTCTCACCAGTAGGATACGACGCACCTGTTCGGACTCCAGGGCCTCCACTGCACAGGCCACCGCCAGGTAGGTTTTACCGGTACCCGCCGGTCCAATGCCGAAATTGATGTCGTTGCGCATGATCTCACGCACGTAAGCCTTTTGGCTTTCTCCCCGTGGTTTGATCATGCCCTTGCGGGTACGAATACCCAGTTCGGTGGCTTCCTGATCCACGGCCGGCGCTTGGCCGATGGCTGCGCTGGTCTGGCTGAGTTCCGGGTTCATCAGGCTCTCTCGCAACATCAGATGGACGTCATCCGGTGTCAGATAACGATTGTTCAGTGTGTCTTTGTAGAGTTTGTTCAGCACGTCGCTGGCAGCGCTGACATGGTTCGGGTGGCCGGTCAGCTGGAACGCGTTGCCACGATTGGCAATTTGCACTTCCAGTTTGTCTTCGATTTGGCGCAGGTGCTCATCGAACTGTCCACAGAGCTTGGCGAGGCGGCTGGAATCAGCAGGTTCCAGTGTCAATTGGTGAGTGGTAACGATCTCGTTCAAAGTGGCTGCGTAATACGCCCTTCTATAGTGAATTGGATATAAGAATATACGGAAGCGTCAGGCAGGAAAAGCATAATTGGGCTTTAAGAATCTTTGGTCATTTTATAACAGGTTTTTGGGACAAATGGTTTTTCCCAAAGGTGCGGTTCTTGCTGTAAAAAATGGTCACTTTATGTCGAACCTTTTTACAGAACTGAATACTCGTCAGTTCTTATTTGTCTATAAAATATATTTAAAACAAAGACATATCAAACTGGCATATTGCCTGCATTGGTCAGGGCGTTGTTGCTGTTCGTGCTACCTACTTGCCTTTAAGTGGCTGAATTCCTAGGGGGAAAGCGAGCAGAAACCCATTGGGGCACAATATGGGGGCGGTTTCACAGGACCTTGTTCTGGTGACAGTCCCCGGGTTTCTTTATTTGCTGTAGCCGTACGAGCAGTAACACGTGAACGACCGGACAACGCTGTTGCCGGTCGTTTTTTATTGGGCAGGAGTTTAGTTTACCTCGGACTCTGCCAGTCCGAGGAAAGATCCCAGCAGGGAGTTGGGCAGAGCCTGGTCGATGCTCACTTCGACAAACTTGCCGATCAACTCATCATCGTCGTGGCGGAAGTTCACTACCCTATTGTTTTCCGTGCGGCCTTGCAGTTGTCCGGGGTCTTTCTTCGAAATACCGTCCACCAGAATCACCTGCTTGCTGCCCACCATGCGGCGACTGATCTCCTGGGCATTCTGGTTGATGCGGTGTTGCAGCAACGCCAGGCGCCGTTTCTTCTCCTCAGCCGGGGTATCGTCTTCCAGGTCCGCCGCCGGGGTGCCGGGGCGGGCGCTGTAGACAAAACTGAAGCTGAGGTCGAAACCGATCTCGTCGATCAGGGTCATGGTGTCGTTGAAGTCTGCTTCGGTCTCACCAGGGAAGCCGATAATGAAATCAGAAGACAGACTGATGTCCGGGCGGTTGGCCTGGATGCGGCGGATTTTAGCTATGTATTCGTCCCGGTTGTGGCCCCGTTTCATGGCGCTGAGAATCCGGTCGGAACCACTTTGTACCGGCAAGTGCAGGTGGCTCACCAGTTTGGGTTCCCGGGCATACACATCAATCAGGGAGTCGGTGAACTCCACCGGATGACTGGTGGTAAAGCGAATGCGACCGATACCGGGGACCTTGGCTACGTGCTCAATCAGCTCCGCCAGATCCACAATGTCCCCCTCGGCGGTTTCACCGCGGAAGGCATTCACGTTCTGCCCCAGCAGGTTCACCTCCCGCACACCCAGGTTGGCCAGGTGCTGCACTTCTTTCATCACGTCTTCAAACCGGCGGCTGATTTCCTCGCCGCGGGTGTAGGGCACCACACAGAAGGTGCAGTATTTGGAGCAGCCTTCCATGATGGAGACGAAGGCTTTGGGGCCGTCCACGCTGGGCTCAGGCAGCTTGTCGAACTTCTCGATTTCGGGGAAGCTGACGTCCACTACTGCTTCATGGGTGATGTCCACGGTTTGGATCATATTGGGCAGGCGGTGCAGGGTCTGGGGGCCGAACACCATATCCACATAGGGCGCGCGATCCCGAATCGCATCCCCTTCCTGGCTGGCTACACAACCGCCGACACCGATCACCAGCTGCGGATTGCGCTCTTTCAGCTTTTTCCAACGCCCCAGCTGGTGGAAAACCTTCTCCTGGGCTTTCTCCCGGATGGAGCAGGTGTTCAGCAGCAGTACGTCCGCTTCTTCTGCATTATCAGTGAGTTCCAGTTGATAGGAATCCCCCAGCAGATCCGCCATACGATTGGAATCGTATTCGTTCATTTGGCAGCCATGGGTTTCAATAAAGAGTTTTTTGCGCATGATCCACTTCAGTCCGAGCCAGTGCGGGAGGCGAATTATACAGGGGATAAGGGCGCTTTTCACAGTTTGTCTTGCGCGCGGGATAGGTTAGTATCGGGTCAACTAAAAACTGTTTATAAATCAGCGATAAAGCAGGTGTGTACGTGAAGGCAGGCAGGGTTCAGTCAAGAGTACAGGCACAATTGATGTGGTTGTTGGTGTGGTCGTTATGGGTGGTTGCCATTCCATCGTGGGCGGGGCAGTTGCCCATCAATACCCGGCTGGGTGGGGAATTTTCCCTGCCTTCCACCGTTGGCGAATCCTCCAGCTTGTCTGATTTTAAAGGCAAGGTGGTGCTGTTGAACTTTGGCTACACCAGTTGCCCGGATATTTGCCCCATGGTGCTGAACCGCATGGCGGCGGTGATGAATGAACTGGAAGATGAGCGCAGTAAAGTCCAGCCCATGTTCATTACCTTTGATCCCAAACGGGATACCATTGAGCGTTTGCAGCAGTACCTGAAATATTTTGGTGATGACTTTATTGGTTTTACCGGTAGTGAGGAGCAACTGGCCGCAGTGGCCAGGCAGTATGGTGTGATCGCCATTGCCCAGAAATCCGACTCCGCCGCCGGTACCCTGTACACCCACAGCGACTACATTTACCTGCTGGACCGGCAGGGGCGGGTGCGGGCGCTGTTTGCCAAATCCGATTCCATCGACAAAATGGTGGACGACATAGAATCCCTGTTGGAGGACTGATTTCGATGAAGATGTGCTTGGTTGCGTTATTGCTTGTGGTATTACCTGGCGTGGTAATGGCCTCGGATCTGGAGGTGGAGCAACCTTGGGTACGTTCTGTGCCGCCGGTCAGCCCCAACACGGCCGGCTACTTTATGTTGCATAACAACAGTAAACAGGAGCGGGTGTTGGTGGCCGTCAGCAGCGACGTGGCCAGTTCAGTGGAAATGCACACCGTAGTGGAGCAGGACGGGGGCATGAGCATGCAACAGCTGCAGGAAGTGAAAATTGCAGCGGGTGACTGCGTCATGTTTGAGCCCGGTGGTAACCATATTATGTTTATCGGATTGAAGCAGCCGTTGCAGGAGGGAGATGAAGTCAAACTCACCTTGCAATTCAAGGATGGTGAAAGCCTGTCTATGCTCCTGCCGGTGAAGCGTTCCCAGGATGAAGCACACCAACACCAGCACCATCATCATTAATAGGACTTAACATGGCTCAGGTTCCCGGTTTTGATGAGTTCAGGTTCAGCTATGGCGGTTTTTCCCATCGGGTATTGAAAAAGGGTGATGGCAGTAAGCCGGGGGTCTTGATTATCCAGGAATTACCGGGCATTACCCATCACACCATTGAACTGGCGGAACGCCTCTACGCCGATGGCTTCACCGTATATTTGCCGGTGTTGTTCGGTCAACCCAATTCGCCTTTTGAACCCCTGAAAAACCTGGCCAAGGTCTGCGTCAGCTTTGAATTTCGGGTGCTGGCCAATCGCCGCCGTGGTCCGGTGGCGGATTGGCTCAGGGCTTTGTGTCGGCGTATGCAGGAAGAGTGCGGTGGTGTTCCGGTAGGGGCCATTGGTATGTGTTTCACCGGCGGCTTTGCCCTGACCCTGATGATTGATGACGCGGTGGCGGCCCCGGTCTCCTGCCAGCCCGGTAATGCTGACGGCATGATTGGTAAGAAGGCGCGCCGTAGTTTGGGCGTGACGCAAGCTGACATGACCACCGCTGTTCGCCGCTCCCGGGAAGAAGGAATCCCGGTGATGGGGATGCGTTTCACCAACGATGTCATGTGTCCACGGGCCCGTTTCGATTATCTGCAGGATCAGTTCGGGGAGAACTTTCGTAGAATCGAGATTGATTCCTCGTTCTTCAATGAACATAAGATTCCACCCTGGGCACATTCGGTCCTGACCATTGATTTTGTGGACGAGCCCGGTCATCCCACCCGCCAGGCCTATGACCAGATGCTGGATTTTTTTCGTGAACAGCTTCGCAAAAAGGAGCCGGTTGAAGCTTAAGCCCGGCTCTGTGGGCCATAATATTTATTGTTGCTGCGGCAGATAGCAAAGCTTGATGGCTTGTTATCTGCAGTGACGTAAATCCAACACCCACTCAATAACCTGTCTCGACACTTGGGGTAGACAAGGAGAACAATCATGACTCGAACCCAGCATTGGTTCGCTGCTGTAATTTGCAGCTTTTCGTTAGCTGCTTCCATCGTTCAGGCGCAGGGTTCTGAACCTCAAGCGCTGGACGAACAGGCGCAGATTCAAGCCTGGATACAACAGTTTGAAGCCAGCCTGGATCGTCAAACCGGTACCATTTCATTGCCCAATGGCGTTGCCACCTTGAATGTTCCGGAGGGATTTTATTATTTGTCCCCCCAGGATTCGCAGCGGGTTTTGGTGGAAGCCTGGGGTAATCCGGAAAGCGATCCTCCCCTGGGAATGTTGTTCCCCGCGGAAAAATCGCCGCTGGATTCCGATTCCTGGGGCGTCACCATTGAGTACAGCGATGAAGGCTATGTAAGCGATGAAGATGCCAACGAGATCGATTACAGCGATTTACTGGCAGATATGAAAGCCAGTACCCGGCAGGAAAGTGAACAGCGGGTTCGTCACGGTTACGAGGCGATTGAACTGGTGGATTGGGCTGCGCAGCCCTACTACGACAGTGTGGAACACAAGTTACACTGGGCGCAGGAACTGCGATTCGGTGATGCTGAAGAAAATACTCTGAACTACAACATTCGGGTGTTGGGGCGTAATGGCTATCTGTTGATGAACTTTATTGCCGACATGAACCAGCTGCCGGAGATCAATCAGAATGTGGACAGTGTTTTAGCCATGGCCCAGTTCAACGAAGGGCATAGGTATGACCAGTTTGATCCGGAGTACGATAAATATGCCGCTTACGGTATCGGCGGCCTGGTGGCCGGTAAGGTCATGGCCAAGACCGGGCTGTTGGCGGGCGCCCTGCTGTTCCTGAAAAAATTCGGCGTGTTTATTGTGGTTGGTTTGGGTGCTCTGGTGGGTAAAGCATTCAAACGTTCCGCCTGATTCGCGGCAATTTTTGAAACTAAAAAGGCAGTCATGAATGGCTGCCTTTTTTCGTCCTGTCCTTATTCGTTCAGCGCATCAGGTGCTGGCGGTGAGCCTGCCCTGTTGATAGTCCTGTATGGCTTCCTCAATTTGTTCACGGGTATTCATGACAAAGGGACCGTATTGGAACACCGGTTCCCGCAACGGGCGGCCTGCCAGCAGCAATATCCGGGCTTCGTTTATCGCTTCCAGGGTAAAGCTGCCATCATGTTGCAAGCGGACCATTTGCACGCCTTGCAGCTCTTCTTCAGCCAGCTTCAGGCTACCCTCATAGAGAAAGATCAGGGTGGTCAACGCCGGATCCAGTTGCAATGTAAGAGGTCGATGGTCATTCAACTCCAGATCCCATAGCTGTGGTTCAGTGGTGCGATCCCGAATGGGGCCAGTGACTTTGTCTGCGCCCACCTGGAATACGCCACCTAGCACGTGAATGCGGTGGTTGCCGTGTTCCACCAGGGGAATGTCCTGCGGCTCCAGGTTGTGGTACTCCGCCGGTCGCATTTTCTCGTCGGCCGGCAGATTCAGCCAAAGCTGGAAGCCATGGAACGCGCCGTCTTTTTGCAGTGGCATTTCAGAGTGAATGACCCCGCTACCGGCCGTCATCCATTGGGCGCCGCCATCCCGGATAACACCTTTGTTGCCCATGTGATCCTGATGCTCCAGTTGTCCCCGGCGCATATAGGTCACTGTTTCAAAGCCCCGGTGGGGATGAGCGGGGAAACCGGCAACATAATCACTGCCGCTTTCGGAGCGGATCTCATCCAACATCAGGAAGGGGTCCATGACCGAGTAATCGCCCATGGGGACAACCCGTTTGATTTTGACGCCGGCGCCATCCGAGGCCGGGCGCGCGGGAATACGATGTAATATTCTGGTCATAGCTTGTCCCTCCTTTAGGGTTCGGGCGTGCTGATTCAGCTTGACAGCAGCTCGTCAATTTTTGCTTTGGCCTCAGCCATAATCTGCGGTGCTTTGTCCGCTTCCATATTGAGCTTTTCCGCCAACACAAACTCCACATCAGTGATGCCGACAAAGTTCAGAAACGTGCGCAGGTAAGGTGTTTGGGTATCCATGGGTGTACCGAAATATTCGCCACCCCGGGCACCCAGCACGAAAGTCTTTTTGTTGCCCAGCAGGCCCACCGGACCATTTTCGGTGTATTTGAAGGTGGTGCCGGCACGGGCAATATTGTCGATCCAGGCTTTTAGGGTCGAGGGAATGCCGAAGTTGTACATGGGGACACTGAACACCAGGATGTCGGCGTTTTGCAGCTCTTCTATCAGCTGGTCACCGGTGCTGGCCAATTGCTGCTGTTCCGGAGTGCGCTGGTCGGCTGCGGTAATATTGGCCTTGAAGGTGTCGGCGTCCAGGTGCGGCACCGGGTCCTTTGCCAGGTTCCGGGTAACGATTTCTGCGTCCGCGTGCAGTTCCCTGATGCGCTCCAGGAAATGGGTGGCCAATTTGCTGGAGTTGCCGTCATCGCCAAAAATACTGCTGCTGATGTGTAATACGTTCATGATCATGCTCCCTTGAGTGGTCAGATAATGTCAGTGGTCAGACAACGTGTTCGCTCATTCAATAACGACTATCATAATTCGAATAAATAGAATTAAAATACGAATATATCGCCGATACTGATCGAATTAGTCGAAAGAAATTGCGGGGGGAAATCATGGCGGCATCTCTGGTTCCCAAAGTGACGTTAGAGCAATGGCGGGCTTTTCAGGCGGTCGTGGAGTTTGGCGGCTATGCCCAGGCGGCAGAGGCCATTCACAAAACCCAGTCCACACTCAGTTATTCGGTGCAAAAGCTGGAGCAGTCACTGGGGCTTCAGGTGCTGGAGGTCAAGGGGCGCAAGGCCCAGCTGACGGCGGCGGGGGAGGTGTTGTTAAGGCGCTCCCGCCAGTTGTTGGAGAGTGCGCTGTCTCTGGAAACGATCGCTGATAATCTGGCCCGGGGCATCGAGCCGCGGCTGGATCTTGCAGTGGAAGTGGTGTTCCCCTATGACGAGCTGTTTTGCCTGCTGGCGCAGTTTTCCCAGCGGTATCCGGACACCCGGGTGGAGTTGATGGAGTCGGTGCTGTCCGGCGGCCATGATTTGCTGGTGTCGGGCCAGGTGGATCTGCTGGTTTCCACCGTGGTGCCCCAGGGGTTTGTGGGGGCGCCGCTGATGCGCCTGGAGTTCATCTGTGTCAGTAGCCCGCAGCACCCGCTGCAGGCAATGGATCGTCCGGTAACCCTGCAGGACTTGAAGCTGCATCGGCAAATGGTGACGCGAGACTCCGGGCCGCAGCGGCGCTTCAGTGCCCCCTGGCTGGAGGCTGAACAGCGTTGGACAGTCAGCAATCTCAGTACCTCTATCCGGGCGATCAAAGGCGGCTTGGGGTTCGCCTGGGTGCCGCGCCTGCAGATAGAAGACGAGCTGCGTCTGGGCACACTGGTGCCCGTCAGGATGGAAGAGGGCGGCCGTCGCTACGGTGAGTTGTATTTGGTGTATAAAGATAAGGATGCGGCGGGCCCGGCGACTCGTTATCTGGCGGAGTTGCTGCTGGATCGTTGCAGAAGTATGACTTACGCGGAGCCTGTGGATGAAGATCCTGCGCAACCTTAAATGGATTAGTCTTTTGTGCTTGCTGTGCGCCGGTGTTGGCGTGGCGGAAATCTATCAATGGAAAGATGCTGCCGGCCGAATTCACTATTCAGATGAGGCGCCGGAGCAATACGAAAGTGAGAAAATTACCCCCAATACGGAACGACTGGGGGTGAAGCTGAGCGAGCCAAAGGCGGCCGAAGCCTGGTCGGAACAGGTGTTGTCGCAAGAGAAAACTACGCCACCAAAAACCGTTCGCAAGCGCGTTTCCGGCACAGCCAAAGATGTCTCGGAAAATGATTTGTGTGAAGGGAAGGTGGGGGACTGTTTCACTGAGCAGCAGGATTATGTATGCAAGTTGCGCTTCAGTCTGGAGTGTAAAAAGATCTATCACTGGAAAGTCTGTCTGCAACAGGATTGTCAGCAGAAAGACATATCCGATAAGTGCGAATCGCCTTATCAGCTGTTGGATCGCCGTCCTCCGGTGATGACCCGGGCCCAGATGGGACGCGTGATGCCGTTACAGGAGCAGGTTTCTGAACGGGACTGGCAGTGCTTAAGCCAACACGGTTTTTTTTGCGATGAAGTGGCTTTTGAGGCAACCTGCCAGGAGCGCTTCGGGCTCAGTTGCGAGGCGCTGAAGAGCTGGGCAACGGAGGCCCAAGCCCGCTGTAAAAAGCAGCGGGGCAGTGATTGCGATGACATCGACAGCTGGAAGAAATTCCGGCCGTTATCCCTGGAGGAAAAAGAAAAGGCCGGCATTCGGCTGATGGGTGGCGGGGTCTCTTCCCGTGATCTGCTGCTGGAATCCCTGGGCGTGCAGAAGGATGACCCGGAAACCTATCCTGCCCTGCAGCAGGCCATGGAATCCCTCACCGGCCTGAATATTCGTGAGCGCCGACGACGTTTTGATTGCGATGCCGAGTGGAAGGATTTTGCTCCGGGTCTCCTCAACTGACCTCTTGTTTCATTCAAATTGTCGCTAAAGGTCACTCAGTTTCCCTGCGGGATTCGTTAGAATTCCCTGCATAGTCCAAAGCGAAATGCTGTTGTGTCGACTTCCATTGTTAAGGGCAAAGGACTACCGAGGGGCCCTTTTGAAGCACCAGACTTACAACCCGTTTCGTGAACTCCAAACTATCTTCTCTTTTAGCATTTGTGCGTTGAATGCACTCGCCACGCTGTAGATTGGGCTGCATGTGGCGAGTTTTTCTTTTTTTACTGCTTTCTTTTTTAAAGCAGTTTAATGCAGTTTCAGCGTGGGGCTGGCCCGCCGGTTGATGCGATCACGCAGAATCAGCAGCAGGGTTCTGAATACACCGTGTAGCGTGAATTGGTGCATGCGATAGAGCGTGATGTACATAAACCTCGCCACCTTGCCTTCGAAGGTAAAGTCCTTGCTCAGGTTGCCCATAATGTTACCCACGCTGCCTTTCTTGCTCAGTGAAATCAGAGAGCCTTTGTCCTGGTAAACAAACGGCAGCGGGTCTTTGCCCTCCAGTCGTCGATGCAGGGATTTTGCTAACAATTTGGCTTGCTGGTGGGCGGACGCCGCTCGCGGCGGAACGGGCGTATCCGTATCCTGGCGGGGACACTGGGCACAATCGCCAAAGGAAAATATGTTTTCGTCACGGGTGGTTTGCAGTGTATTGGTCACCACCAGTTGATTAATACGATTGCTTTCCAGTCCGGCAATGCCGTTTAAAAATTCGGGGGCCTTAATGCCTGCACTCCAGACTTTGAGGAACGCAGGTACAAACTTGCCGCTTTTGGTATGTAATCCATCGGCCGTAATTTCTGTCACCATCTCATTGGTGAGCACCTGAATATTCAGTTCCTTTAATTGCCGCAGAATGGCGGCAGAGGCTTTTTCTGAGAGTACCGGCAGCACCCGGTCAGCCGCTTCGATGATGGTGATGGTCAGGTTTTCCGGTTTGATCTGATCAAAGCCGTAGTCCACCAGCTCATGGGCAGAATGATTCAGCTCAGCGGCCAGCTCCACGCCAGTGGCACCGGCACCCACAATAGCGATGTTGCAATGTTTGGATTCGTCACTGGGATCCTGGCTGGCTTTCAGATATTCGTTTAGAAACTTGCGATGGAACGCTTCAGCGGCTGCACGTTTATCGAGAAAGATACAATGTTCAGAGGCGCCTTTGGTACCGAAGTCATTGGTGTTGCTGCCAATGGAGATTACCAGTGTGTCGTAGTGGATTGTACGTTGGGGCAGGATTTCCTCATTGCCTTCGATGTGAGGCTCCAGGATCAGTTGCTTTTTTCCCCGGTCCAGATTGCACATGCGCCCCATAATGAACTTAAAATGATGACGCTGGGCATGGGCCACATAATTCAGTTCGTCCACATCGGCATTCAATACGCCGGCTGCCACTTCATGTAACCTGGGTTTCCACAGATGCGTCATATTGGCGTCCACCAAAGTGATTTCAGCCTGCCCTTTTTTTCCCGCTTTATTGCCCAGGAGGGTTGCCAGTTCCAGGCCGCCGGCGCCACCTCCGACAATGACAATTCGATGGCTCATAGTTAGTTACCTTAGTTAAGTCAGAAAATGATTTAAGTCAGAAAATGGAAACTCGAATGCACCTCAGCCCCGTGCCTGGGAGGCTGAACGGTAAAAAATCGTTGTGTTCGGTCGACCGTGCAGTCAGTACTGCAGATGACCAAAGTGATAGAGGGCGGCCATTCTAGTGATCAATCATGCTCACACAATGACAATTTTGTAACGGGTGCCCGTCGCCAGGGCAATTGCGCTTACGAACTCAGTCTTCCAGATCCTGATAATGTTCGGGCACAAACCGGGGTGTGCACAGGGCCAGGAAAATGAGCTCCTCTTCTCCTGAATTGCGGATACGCTGGCGCATGCCGGCCGGAATCACCACTGTATCTCCCGGGTTTACCTCAGTGGGTGGTTCGTCACCGACTTCGACGAGCCCTGTTCCAGACAGAATTTGATAGCGTTCAACGGTGTTTAACAAACTGTGCCAGCGTGTCTGGCCACCTGGACTGACCCTGGCCCGTGCGATGGACAAGTCCGGATCTGCTTCCGAATTCAGTTGCTCAATGATGTAGCAACCTTCTTCAAAAAAATATTCTGATTCAGGTTTGAAAGGCAGGATCATAGGCTTCATGGTTTAGCCTGCGTAAGGTTGTTTCAGCGTGACCAAAATGATGACCGCAACCAGGATAAGTACCGGGGCCTCATTGAACAGGCGATAGAAACGCTCTGAACGGGTGTTTTGGTCAGCGGCAAATTTCTTCAGGTAGGCGCCGCACATATGGTGATAGCCAATCAGCAGAAACACCAGAGTGAGTTTTATGTGCATCCAAATGGCGGATTTGAAATAGGGGTCCCAGCGATCCACCAACATCCAGATACCTAATATCAGAGCAACCACCATGGATGGTGTCATGATGCCCCGATACAGTTTGCGCTCCATTATTTTAAAGCGTTCTGAGCCGGCTTTATCGCCTTCTGCATTGGCCTGACAGTGATAGACGAACAGTCGTGGCAGATAAAACAAGGCCGCGAACCAGCAGACAATGGCGATGATGTGAAAAGCTTTTACCCAAAGCATCTTTGATCCCTAAATACTGTAAATTCTAGATCTGATAGTAGTGTTCAATATCCTGTTTGCGTACCACACCAAACACCCGATAGATGTTGGGCGCGGACATACGGCGTACATAGACAGCGCTCACGTCAGCTTTCTTCATCGCATCCAGCGCTTCGTGCAGGGTGGCGCTTAACAACACGGGGGTCACATTATCCCGTTTAGCGGGAATTTCCAATAGGTTCAGGCTGGGAGCTTCGGCAGCCGTGTTTTCTTCTTTGGAGTTGCTTTGATCGAGGCCGGCGAGATACGTGGCTAACTCCGCCGCCGGCATAAAATGTGTGGGCAAGCCGTCTTTCTCGATCAGCAACCAGTTTGGCTGCTTTTTCAGAAGATCGTCTGCTTCTTCCCTGGATATGAATTGATTAACCCGTCGAATATTGCGGTCCATTACCGCAGCCACACCCACCCTGTGCAGGTGGCGGGCAAGCGGGCTTACATTCAAAGCGATACCCTGAGCTTCCAGAAAGGCCTGAAAAATACCTTTTTGGCGAAACACCTGGCTGGTAATCAAGCTGGAGATCACCACTACCAGCATGCCCGGGAAAATGATGTTCGGTTCAAACGTGAGTTCCAGCAATGCCATCAAGGCGGCAAGCGGCGCTTCCAGGGTGGCGGCCATCATGCCCGCCATGCCCAGCAAAACGTAGAGGGTGAAGTTGGATTCTTCCGGCAGCAAAGCGCCGCCCAGTTCGCCGAACAGACCTCCGGCCATGGCACCCATAAACAGGGATGGGCCAATAACACCGGCCGGTAATCCAGCGCCAACGCAGGCACTGGTGGCCAATAATTTCAGGCAGGTGATCAGCAAAAGTGAGCTTACCGCCAGGCTGCCGGCCAACGCGGCATCCACCGAGTCATAGCCGATGCCCAGGATCTCCGGCGCCAGGTAACCGCATCCAGCCGTTACCACGCCTGCCAGGAAGAAACGCCAACCGATCCCCAGGCGATGCGTATGTTGATAAAAACGCAGGGACAGAAAAATCAGGGCTGCGGCCAAACAGCCGATGATCACACCACACAACACCACGAAGGGCAGCTCCATTAAAGAGCCCATTTGCACCGTGGGAATGGTAAATGCCGGCTCATGTCCATACACTGCCCGGGTCAGGGATGCCCCGACCACAGAGGCCAGGATGATGGGAATGAATGTGCTGATACTGTATTCCATCATGATCACCTCCATAGCGAAGATGACCCCTGCAATGGGGGTGTTGAAGGAGGCTGAGATGGCAGCGGCGCAGCCGCACCCAGTCAAAATCCGTACACTGTTGTTGGGCAAGCGTGCCCATTGCCCCAGCAAGCTGCCTCCCGCTGCACCCAGGTGCACTGCGGGGCCTTCCCGCCCCATGGAAAGCCCTCCAATCAAGGTGGCTGCGGCGCCAAAAAACTGCACCAGTAGACTGCGCCCGCTAATGGCGCCCTGATAGAGATTGAAGCGCTCGATCACATAGCTAACCCCCGTGCGGCGTTCATCCCTGGAAAGATAATGAAAAGCCGCCCCCAGCAGGATGGCACAGGTGAGGGGCAGTGAACCCTGCAACATAGGGCTCAACCCTTCAAAATTTTCCGAATTTTCCGGCAGCACCAATGCGAGCACCAGTTCCACCAGCATGCGAAACAAAATGATAATCAAGCCCGAGCTGAGGCCCGCCAGAATGCCCAGTACCGCCAGCAGTGGTACGGCATCCAGTGTGGATAATCGTTCTCTTATGCGATCAAGATCAAAGTTCATAACAGGACAGGTCAGTCAAATACGCTACGCTTAATTACATCAGGACACAACCAATGGTGGGCACAGAACCCTATCAGTCACAAAGGACGCTTGCCTACTCCGCTTTTTATAGCAAAAATTTTGCCTAAACAACGGCTTAGGATTTTTAATACGGTTCGAGCTGCTTTATGATTGCATATTCTGTCGGCAAGAACGAATCGGGATCCCTATGAATCAAGGCGCAAAACTCAAGATTGGCATCGTTGGTGGAACCGGATACACAGGCGTAGAACTGTTACGGTTATTGGTGCAGCACCCCAATGTGGAGCTTACTGCGGTTACCTCGCGCTCTGAAGCGGGGCAGGACGTGCACGCATTGTATCCAAATCTGCGCGGACATGTAGATCTCCAGTTTTCCCAGCCGGATGTCGATAACCTGAGTCAATGCGATCTGGTGTTTTTCGCAACTCCCAACGGGGTCGCCATGAAAATGGTGCCTGCACTGCTGAAAGCGGGAGTGAAAGTGATCGATCTGGCAGCAGACTTCCGACTCAAGGACCCTCATGCTTGGCAGGAATGGTACGGCATGCCCCATGCCTGTGAGGATGTGCTCGAGCAGGCGGTCTATGGCTTGCCGGAAGTGAACCGTGCCCTGATCGCGCAGGCCAGCATTGTAGCGAACCCCGGCTGCTACCCGACAGCGGTACAACTGGGTTTCCTGCCGCTGCTGGAAAAGGGACTGATTGACCCCATGCACCTTATTGCCGACGCCAAATCCGGTGTCAGTGGCGCCGGTCGTGAAGCGAAGCTGGGGTCGTTGTTGTGTGAAGCCAGTGAAAGCTTTAAAGCCTATGGCGTGGGCGGGCATCGCCACCTACCCGAAATCAAGCAGGGCCTGAGTGATGCCATCAGTGCACCGGTTGGACTGACCTTTATTCCCCATTTAACGCCCATGATTCGAGGTATTCACGCCACCTTGTATGGCCGTCTGGATGAGAATTCGCTGGACGATCTGCAGGCGTTGTTTGAATCCCGCTTCGCTGATGAGCCGTTTGTGGATGTGATGCCTGCCGGGTCCATGCCGGAAACCCGTAGCGTGAAGGGCTCCAACCAATGCCGAATTGCGGTGCACGTACCCCAGGGTGGCGACACGGTAGTGGTGCTGTCCGTGATCGACAACCTGGTGAAAGGGGCCGCAGGTCAGGCGGTACAGAATATGAACATTATGTGTGGCGTACCTGAATCAGCCGGGCTGAATCAGGTGGCGCTGATGCCCTGAGGTCTTTGCGTGGCTAAACCGGTGGGAAGCCCAGATCCTCAGTTAATTTTGGTGCCACAGAGACAGGGTTCACGTTGGAAAATCGTGATGCTGTCTATACTGGTACTGTTGCTGGTGGCGGGCAGTTGTTTTGTGGCCGGCTATTATCAGGGCATACGGGAAAAACTCCATGTACTGGACGAGCGCTCTGATCTCCGCTCTGAGACGGCAGTTCTGAAAAAACAGCTGGCCCAGGCCCAGGAGCAGTCCGCCATTCACAAGCATGGTAGTGAACTGGAGCGGCAGGCCTCTGAACGGGTGCGCAAAGAAAACATCACCCTGCAAAACCGGGTCTCGGAATTGGAAGAAGCGGTTACGTTCTATAAGAGCATCATGGCTCCCCGCAAGAACGACAAAGGTTTGCGGATCGAGCGTCTGGAACTGTCATCCACGGTCAATAAACGCCGTTTTAAATATAAGGTGGTCATGACCCAGGTAGCGGATAACAGCTCCTATATCAGTGGCAACGTCACCATGAACCTGGTGGGGGTGCGCAACGGCGCCAAGGAAAGTCTCTCTTTTGAGACTCTGTCCAAAGAAATGGAAAATAATGGAATCCCTTTTAAATTCCGTTACTTCCAGAACGTGGATGGAGAAATTATGGTTCCGGGTGACTTTGTACCGGAGCAAATTGAGGTAATCGCGCAGTCAAAAGGTCGTAAAGCGACTAGACTGGAAAAGCGGTTTGATTGGAATGTGCTAGAGGTAAAAAGCGATGTGGGGAAAGGATAAAACGAAAAAAGTAGACTTTGACCGTCATGCTGGAAAAACCACCATGATCGCAAAAGGCACTGTAATTGATGGCGACGTAAAATTTGAAGGTGGCCTGCTAGTGGAAGGCACCATCAAAGGTAATGTCCGCGCTGAGGAAGGCAGTGAAGCCCTGTTGCGCTTGAGTGAGGCCGGTGAGATTCAAGGCCAGATTCATGTGCCCAACGTGGTGGTCAACGGCAAGGTGAATGGCGATGTCCATTCTACCGCCCATGTTGAATTGGCCGCCAAGGCGGTGGTGAACGGCAACGTTCATTACAATCTGATCGAAATGGTAATGGGCGCTGAGGTGAATGGTTCGTTGGTGCACAGCCAGCAGAAACCTGCAACCTCAGAGGCACCTATCTCCTTCGACAAAAAGCCCAAAAAAGAAGACAAGGCACCCAGCCTGGATGCCAAAATGGAAACCAAGCAAAGCCCTGCTTGATGCTCCAATTCTTGACTACTTTAGTAGGACTTAAGATAATCATCTGACGGCGCCCGGTGGCGCCGTCAGTAGTTAAGCAGGAGTCCCAGTAACGTGTCAGACGCAGCAGCAATGAGTTTCACTGATAGCGCAGCCCGCAAGGTGAGAACCTTGATTGAGGAAGAAGGCAACGAGAACCTCAAGTTGCGAGTGTATATCACCGGCGGCGGATGCGCCGGGTTTTCCTATGGTTTCAAGTTTGATGAAGATGCCAAGGAAGACGATACTCAGGTGGAAAATCAAGGGGTTACCTTATTGGTGGACCCGATGAGTATTCAATATCTGGCTGGATCGGAAGTTGACTACACAGAAGGTCTGCAGGGTGCTCAGTTCGTGGTGAAAAACCCAAATGCCACCAGTACCTGTGGTTGCGGCTCTTCTTTCTCAATCTGATTAAGCTTTAAACATCCCACCCAGTAGAGCCGCTTCTTTCGCTCCGGTGAAGGGGCCCGTTTCCAGTTTATTATTGTCCACATAGCATTTTGCCAGCCAGGCAAAACACATTGCTTCTACCCAGTCTCCAGCAATACCTGCTTTCTCTGAAGGCTCGAGAGGGCACTGGATCAGGTCTTGCAGACGGTTCATCAGCCGTTTGTTGTGGGCCCCGCCGCCGCATACCAAAACGCGATCAATCTTCATTGGCAGATCCTGGATCGCATTAGCAATGGACTTTGCCGTCAATTCCAAAAACGAGGCCTGCACATCGGCGGGATCTGAATCCCCGAATGCCGCTCCCGCCATTTTCTTGGCCCAGGGTAAATGAAAGTATTCCTTTCCGGTGCTCTTGGGGGCCGCTAGAGAAAAATAAGGATCAGACAACCACTTTGATACCAAAGCGTCTATGACCTTTCCCTGGGCAGCCCAATCACCGTCACAATCATAGGCTTCCCCTTTGTGCAGCTGGCACCAGCTGTCCATCAGTCCACTGGCCGGGCCTGTGTCCATAGCGAGCGGTAAGCCCTCCCTTGGCAGCAGGGTAATATTGGCGATTCCGCCCAGGTTCAAGACCACTCTGGTTTCCTGAGCACTCGACAATACGGACTGATGGAACAACGGCGCCAGAGGTGCACCCTGGCCTCCACAGGCCATATCCCGGCGTCGAAAATCAGCGATAACATCAATCCCTGTCTGCTGGCTGATTACATTGGGGTCGCCAATCTGCAGAGTAAATGGATGCTTGCCAACGGGGCGGTGACGAATGGTTTGTCCGTGGCTGCCAATGGCGCGAATGCCCGCAGCCGGGGTATTGCTGTGTTCCAGCAAGGTCTGTGCGGCTTCAGCAAATAGTCGCCCCATTGCAATATCCAACTCTCCCATTAGATCGACCTGGAGATCGCTGGGGGTAAAAAGGGAGACCAGTCGCTCCCGGACTTCAGGTGGAATGGGATGCAGATGATGAGCCAGAAGCCTGGGTTGAGAATGCTCGAAAGAAACCAGTGCGGCGTCGATACCGTCAGCACTGGTTCCGGAAATCAGTCCAATATAGAGATCTTTAGAATTGAGATCGCCAGATCCCATCATTGATCCAGGTTGGCGACTTTTTCGCTCTCCATTGCAGCTGCATAGGTCGAAAGCTGGCCAACCATTTGCTGTGCAACAGTAAGGAATGCCTCTTTGTCCTGCTTGGCAATGGGCTCTGCATGGGGCAGTTTTACCGTAACCGGGTTGCGCACAGCGCCATTTACGTAGAACTCATAGTGTAGGTGAGGGCCGGTAGCTAAACCGGTGCTGCCGACATAGCCGATAGTCTGGCCTTGTTTGACGCGAGTGCCGGAGCGGATGCCCCGCGCATAGTTATTCATGTGGGCATACAGGCTGCGATATTTTTGTCCGTGTTGCAGAATGACCACCTTACCGTAGCCGCCTTTCACTCCGGCAAAAATCACCTTGCCGTCGCCAGTGGCTTTGATGGGGGTGCCACGGGAAGCAGCATAATCGGTGCCTTTGTGGGCACGGATCGTGTGCAGAACGGGATGTTTGCGCCTCAAATTGAAATGGGAACTGATGCGGGCAAAACTGATGGGGCTGCGCAGGAACGCCTTGCGCATGCTCTCCCCTTGCGGAGTGAAATAGCTGGCGCCGCGATCTGAGGTTTCATACCGAATCGCGGTAAATGTATTGCCCTGGTTGGTGAACTGGGCGGCTAGAATCTCTCCGTCTTTCACTTTTTCGCCGTCTAAATGCATCTCTTGGTAAATCACCCGGAAGGAGTCGCCTTCCCGGATATCCAAAACGAAATCCACGTCCCAGCCGAAAATATTCGCCAGTTCCATCGTTAAGCCTTCCGACAGACCGGCTTTCTGGGCAGCAAGAAAGAGGGAGGAGTCGATGGTGCCTTCCGCATAGGAGGTGAAGGGAACCATTTCCTTAATCTGCATTTCCGCAACGTAGCCATTTTCGCTCTGCTCAATCATCAAGCTGTCGGTGCGGGACATTACGTATTCCAGTGCCACCAGCTTTTGCCCTTCAATATCAAAGCGCATGGTTTGCCCCGGATGAATCTTTTTCAGCAGCTCAACGTCCCCTTGACCCGCCATGACTTCGTATACGTCTCTGGAGCCCAGGCCGACGCGCTTGAAAATGTGGCTCAAAGTATCACCACTACGGACCTTTTGATCTTGCCAGTTACGAGCAATAACGGTTTCCATCTGGGGTTCAACCAGCTGTTCATCAACCAGCTCCTGCGCCTGTTCTATTGGTGTAGGCTCAACATTGGCGCTAGTTGGCTTCAGGCGGACCGTTTTGGTCGCGGTTGCATCCGGTGATGGCAATAACGTCAGGGCCAATATCATCACGGCAGAACACACGGCTACAGCCATCAGATGAAGTTTCGGATATGAAGTTTGGGGCTTGTGCCCTGGACTGGAATGCTTCGTCATACCTAATTCGAGTAGATTCTGGTTAACACTGCTAAGTAATTCATTATAAGGATAGTTGAAAGTGAATGTTACAGAAACTTTAACTTGAGGATTGAGCCACCCATCACAGTTCAAATTTCTATTTATTGCGGCTGGGGCTTTCTGTGCTCCGTGCTACAATACCGCCCTTTTTTATGATCAGACCAATCAGTTAAGGTGAAAGTCGTGTCGAATTCCGTAGAACAGGCCTTGGCCCTCATCAAACGGGGCGCAGAAGAAATCCTGCTGGAAGAAGAGCTTATCGAGAAATTGAAGGAAGGCCGGCCGCTGCGTGTCAAAGCGGGTTTTGATCCGACGGCCCCTGATCTTCATCTTGGCCATACGGTACTGATTAACAAATTACGTCAATTCCAGGATCTTGGGCATCATATCATGTTCCTGATTGGCGATTTTACCGGCATGATCGGTGACCCAACGGGAAAAAACCAAACCCGCAAGCCGCTGACCAGGGATGATGTCCTGGAAAACGCTAAATCCTATAAGGAGCAGGTGTTCAAAATCCTGGATCCTGAGAAAACCGAAGTGGTGTTCAATTCCAGCTGGATGGAGAAATTGGGCGCGGCCGGCATGATTCAGCTGGCGGCCCAGCACACTGTTGCCCGTATGCTGGAGCGTGACGATTTCTCCAAACGATTTAAGGCTAATCAGCCCATCGCGATCCATGAGTTTCTCTATCCCCTGATTCAGGGGTGGGATTCAGTAGAAATGAAGGCCGATGTGGAGTTGGGGGGCACCGATCAGAAATTCAATCTGCTGATGGGCCGCGAACTGCAGAAAGCTCACGGTCAGAAACCGCAAACCGTATTGATGATGCCGATCCTGGAGGGGCTCGACGGTGTGCAAAAGATGTCCAAATCTTTGGGCAATTATATCGGCGTAACGGATGCGCCCTCCGAGATGTACGGCAAGCTGATGTCCATCAGTGATGAGCTGATGTGGCGTTACTTTGAGTTGCTTAGCTTCCGCACTAATGAAGAAATTGCCAATTTCAAGGCTGAGGTTGCGGCTGGTGTTAATCCTCGCGATATCAAAGCCAGGCTGGCAGAAGAGATTGTTACCCGTTTCCATGGCGAAGAGGCCGCTCAAAATGCTCACAAAGGAGCAGGTAATAAGTTCAAGTGGGGCGATGTGCCGGAAGAAATGCCTGAAATCGAATTGGAATCCACGGATGCAGAAGGTATTCCTGTACCCAACGTGATTCAGCAGGCCGGCTTGACCAAAACCACTGGGCAGGCCAGGGACATGATGAAACAGGGCGCTGTTCGTGTGGACGGTGAGCCGGTGAGTGACCTCAAATCCCGGTTGGGAGTGGGCGGTCCCTACATCTGCCAAGCGGGTAAAAAGAAGTTCGCGCGCGTTACGATCAAGTAACCTGTAAGGTATTGAATAAAATAGTTAAAAAAAGCGTTGACGTAGTAATTGAGATGCCTATAATGCGCACCACTTCGACGGGATAGGCGCTCAGAGATGAGGCAGCCAGGCTGTAGAAGGACGCAA
>PAPM01000029.1 GCA_002708905.1 Pseudomonadales bacterium
AGTGCACGAATAGCTGTTGACTTGCATCAATCCGAATCAACAACGCACTCCTATACTGCCTGGGCACCTGCGACAAATTGTCGCACCCATCCATGAATCGCGCGGCGAGGACCCAATGCTTTGTCACCCTTTGCGCAGTATGGGCGTAATGTTTTCTTCCTTAGTTATCTTGATGGTGCTGTTTTTCCCTGGCCACACTATAGCCGCACTGCAACTCGACCCGGACCATCAACAACGCTTGCTGTCACCCTTTAGCGCAGAGGCAACACTGGGTGAATGGGACACAGAACGCAAAATCTGGCCTATCAAGGCAGACGGCGCTGTGGTGGGATATGGCTTTGAAACCGTCGACCAATTCAACATCCCCGCCTATTCAGGCAAGCCCATCAATATTCTAATGGCCTTGGATCTGGATGGGGTGATTCGTTGCGCCTGGGTGCTGTCACATCATGAACCGATTCTGCTGGTGGGTATTCCTGAGAAGAAACTGTGGGACTTCGCCAAACAGTATGAAGGCTATGCCATCACGGATCATATTCGAGTCGGCCACAGTGCCGATGAGCACAACAAAGCCGTCGATGCTGTAACCGGCGCCACCGTTACCATCATGGTGGTGCACGAGGCTATCCTGCGCTCTGCGAAGAAAGTGGCGCAAGCAGTGGGCCTAAAGGCCACGCTGGCAACCCAACAGATTAGCGCGACAGTAAAAAAAGATTTCTATCAACCCGCAAATTGGGCGGGGATGACCGGGGACGGTTCCATCCGCCGCCTGCGATTGAGCCAAGCCGATGTGGACAGTGCATTTGCCAATACCAAAGACAATACCAAAGGCGTACAACACCAGCACGGCCGTAGTGAAAAAGATCAGCAGAACACTTTCATCGATCTCTATTACGGATACCTGAATATACCCAGTATCGGCCGCAATCTGTTGGGTGACAGCGAATACCAATGGCTGATGGAAGAGCTGGGCCCGAATGCCCACGCCATCGCTGTTATGAGTAACGGTGAATATTCCTTCAAGGGCTCAGGTTATGTTCGCGGTGGCATCTTTGATCGCCTGCAGCTGAGCCAGGATGGAATTCAGATCAGTTTCCGCGATGTGGATTACTATCGCCTCAACGATGTGTACGCCGAAGGTATGCCCGATTTTTCGGAAATGGCGATCTTTATCATACGTGATAGCTACCAGTTTGACCCGGCCGCCCCTTGGCAGGTGGAATTACTGGTACGCCGCCAGACCGGACCGGTGGAGAGCATTTTTGTGACCTTTGAAGGCCAATACCAGCTCCCCGACTACCTGTTGGAACAACCGGCGCCGGTGGCCGCTGAAATGGAAGCCGACCTGCCTGTCTGGGTCAGCATTTGGCAACAGCGCAGTTTTCAGATCGGCGTCCTGATCTCCAGCCTATTGCTGTTGACCGGCATCATCTTTTTCCAGGACTGGCTGGGGCGCTATCCCCGACTGCTGCATAACCTGCGTCGCGGCTTCCTGATTTATACCGTGTTCTTCCTGGGCTGGTATGCCATGGGCCAGCTGTCCATCGTGAACGTGCTCACGTTCACCCACGCCTTAATGGGGGATTTCCGCTGGGAACTGTTTTTGATGGATCCGCTGATTTTCATCCTCTGGGGCTTCACCGCCGCCACCATTGTGCTTTGGGGGAGGGGTATTTTCTGCGGCTGGCTGTGCCCCTTCGGCGCACTGCAGGAACTGCTCAATGAGCTGGCCCGCAAGCTCAAGATCAAGCAGATCGAGCCCCCCTTCGCAGTACACGAACGGCTGTGGGCAGTTAAGTACATCATCCTGTTGGCCCTGTTCGGCATCTCGCTGGAATCCATGGCCACGGCTGAACGTTATGCCGAAGTGGAGCCGTTCAAAACCACTTTTTTGCTGGTATTCCAGCGCGAGTGGTGGTTTGCCGCCTGGGCCCTGCTACTGCTGTTTGTATCCCTGTTTACCCGCAAGGTGTACTGCCGCTACATCTGCCCACTGGGCGCGGCGCTGGCCATCCCCACCAAATTGCGTTTGTTTGACTGGCTCAAGCGACGCAAGGAATGCGGCAGCCCCTGTCAATTATGTGCAGTGGAATGTGAAATTCAGGCGATTCACCCGGACGGCACCATTAACGCTAACGAATGCCATCACTGTCTGGACTGCCAGATGACTTATCACAACCCGAACAAGTGTCCGCCTTTGATTAACAAAGCCAAGAAGCGCAAATCCAGACCCGAAAACCTGATTGATACCGTAACTACCTGATATTGGAGAAACACTATGGACGACCAAAACAACGATGAACAACCCACCGTAAGTCGCCGGGGGTTCCTGGGCGCTGGCACCTTGGCCGGCGCCGCCGGTATGGCCGGCATCACAGGATTTGGCAGCGCCATCATGAGTCGGGAGGCGTTTGCCAAGGCGGCCAAGGACGCTATGGCAAATGCCACGATTCACCCCGGTGAACTGGATGAATACTATGGCTTCTGGAGTGGTGGCCATTCCGGCGAAGTCCGCATCCTGGGTTTGCCCTCCATGCGGGAGCTGATGCGCATTCCTGTATTCAATATCGACTCCGCCACCGGCTGGGGCCTGACCGACGAAAGCAAACGGGTGAAGGGCGATTCCAAAGAGGTGCTGTGCGGCGATGCTCACCATCCACACATGTCCATGAGCGACGGCCACTACGACGGCAAGTACGTATTCATCAACGACAAGTTGAATACCCGCGTGGCGCGTATCCGTTGCGACATCATGAAGTGCGATAAGATCCTGACTATTCCCAACGTGCAGGCCATTCACGGTTTGCGGGTGCAAAAAGTGCCGTACACCAAATACGTATTCTGTAATGGAGAGTTCCGCATCCCCCAACCCAATGACGGTCGCGACCTGAACGATCCCAGCAAATATTTCACCATGTACAACGCAGTGGATGCGGAAACGATGGAAATGGCGTTCCAGGTGATTGTGGACGGCAACCTGGACAATACCGACGCCGATTACAGCGGCCGCTTCACCGCCGCCACCTGTTACAACTCGGAAGAAGGCACTTCGCTGGCGGAAACCATGCGCAATGAACGGGACTGGGCAGTGGTGTTCGACATTCACGCCATCGAAAAGGCAGTTAAAGCGGGAAAATATACCACCATCGGCGATTCCAAGGTGCCGGTGCTGGATGGCCGCGCCAAGGCCAATAGCCCCTTCACCCGCTACATCCCGGTGCCAAAATCCCCGCACGGCTTGAATACTTCCCCCGACGGCAAATACTTTGTGGCCAACGGCAAACTGTCACCCACCGTCACAGTGATCGCCATCGACAAACTACCGGATCTGTTTGCCGGCAAGATCAAGGAAAGGGACGCCGTAGTGGCCGAACCAGAACTGGGGCTGGGCCCGCTGCACACAGCATTTGATGGTCGGGGTAATGCCTACACCACGCTCTTCATCGACAGCCAAATCTGTAAATGGAGTGTGGCTGATGCCGTCAAAGCCTATCAGGGCGAGAAAGTAAATTACATCAAACAAAAACTGGATGTACATTACCAACCCGGCCACAACCACACAACCATGGGCGAAACCCGGGATGCTGACGGCAAGTATCTAGTCTCACTGTGCAAATTCTCCAAAGACCGCTTCCTGCCGGTAGGCCCGCTGCACGCAGAAAACGATCAGCTGATCGACATTTCCGGCGAAGAGATGAAGCTAGTGCACGACGGGCCCACTTTCGCTGAGCCCCACGACTGTATGATTGTGCACCGCAGCAAAATGAAACCGTTGAAAATCTGGAAACGGGATGACCCATTCTTTGCCGACACCGCAGCCATCGCCAAAAAAGACGGCATCACCCTGGAGCGCGACAGCAAAGTCATCCGCGATGGAAACAAGGTCCGGGTGTACATGACCTCCATGGCCCCGAGTTTTGCACTCACGGAGTTCAAAGTCAAAACCGGTGATGAAGTCACCGTAATCATCACCAATATGGACAAAATTGAGGATGTAACTCACGGCTTCGCCCTATGCCAACATGGTGTAAGTATGGAGATCGGTCCGCAGCAAACCAGCTCGATCACCTTTACGGCCGGAAAACCCGGTTTGTACTGGTACTACTGCCATTGGTTCTGTCACGCACTGCACATGGAAATGCGCGGCCGCATGATGGTCGAGGCCTGATCGTGTTGAGAGTTGTGCTGTGCGCTATCACGTTATTCCTTCTGCCAACCGTACTCCAGGCGGTAACGGTAACGGACAGCACGACTCTGCAACAAGCACTACAACAAAAACAGCCCTTCATTAAACTTGGCCCCGGTAACTACCGGGGCAATTTTCTGATCACGCACCGCGCTGAACTTCAGTGTGAACCAGATGCGGTGATTGATGCCGAACACCAAGGAGACGCGCTACGCATCAGCGCCGCCCACGTTACCATAGAGGGCTGCACCATCATTAACTGGGGCGCAGACCTGACCGCCATGAACGCGGGCATCTTTATAGAGAAACAGGCCGGCTCCGTTCACATCACCCGCAATACATTGCAGGGTGATACCTTCGGTATCTGGGTTGATGCCAGCCACGATGCACTGATCACTCACAACCGCATCGAAGGCAATCTCAACATTCGTTCCCAGGATCGCGGTAACGGCATTCACCTATACGCGGCCCAGGGGGCCAACGTCGCCTACAACGAAGTCTGGCACACCCGCGACGGCATCTATATCGATACCAGCAACGGCAACCGTCTGCACAGCAATCATCTACATCATTTGCGCTACGGGGTGCATTACATGTACTCCCATCACAACGAGGTGTCTCACAACCGCACCCATCACACCCGCACCGGCTATGCCCTGATGCAATCCAAACATCTGCTGGTATTTGGCAATCTATCCGATCAGGATGAGAACTACGGCATCCTGATGAACTTTATTACCGAATCTCACATCCACAACAACCAGATCAGCAATGTGCAAACAGGCAGCAACCCGACCGGCACTGGCTCCATCGTCGGTGCCGAAGGCAAGGCCTTGTTTATCTACAACTCGGTGTTCAACGTTATCGAAAACAACATTTTTCAGAGTTCAGATTTAGGTATCCATCTCACTGCCGGGTCGGAAGATAACCGCATCAGCGGCAATGCCTTTATTCAGAATCGCCAGCAGGTGAAGTACGTGTCTAACCGTACCCAGGAATGGTCCTATGAAGAACACGGCAATTACTGGAGCGATTATCTGGGTTGGGATCGCAATAACAACGGTGTAGGAGACACCGCCTATGAACCCAATGACGCCATGGATAAATTGCTGTGGACCTATCCACTGGCAAGACTACTGATCAACAGCCCGGCGGTGGAAACCCTACGCTGGATTCAAAAAACCTTTCCGGTATTACGCTCACCCGGTGTGCAGGATAGCTATCCACTGATGGCACCACCCGACGCCTCAATTGCCCTGGTGCAAGGAGCAACCCAATGACGCTTATTCGATTGCATCAGGTGCAAAAACGCTTCGCCAATGTCGAAGCATTACAGGCTCTATCCCTGACCCTGGAGCCAGGCGAAGTACTGGGCCTGTTCGGCCACAACGGTGCCGGCAAGACCACCACAATGAAACTGATTTTGGGGCTGGAAAAACCCACCCAGGGCATAGTGGAGGTATTCGGACAAAGTCCCTGGCAACGGCATTTCAGCACGCTGCGGCATCAAATCGGTTTTCTGCCGGAAAGCGTGTCGTTTTACCCGCAATTAACCGGGCGCGAAGTACTGCACTACTTTGCCCGCCTGAAAAAAGTGGACACCCGACAGGCCGACGGGCTGCTGGAGCGTATCGGCCTGACTCACGCAGTGAACCGTAAAGTAAAAACCTATTCCAAGGGCATGCGGCAGCGACTGGGACTGGCCCAGGCACTGCTCAGCCAACCCAAATTATTACTGCTGGATGAGCCCACCGTGGGCCTGGATCCGATCGCCACCCAGGAATTCTACGGCATGGTGGATGAACTTCGGGATCAGGGCTGCGGCGTCATCCTCTGCTCCCACGTGCTGCCTGGAGTGGAAAAACACATCAACCGCGCCGCCATACTGGGCCAGGGTCGCCTGCGGGCCCTGGGTTCCCTGGCGGAGTTACGGGCACAAGCCAATCTGCCCATGACTATCCGGGTCACCAGCGCCCTGGCCCGTTCCACCCTGCAACAGCAGTTGGCGGACCTGGAGATGAGCACTGAAACCATGCGCCCCATTAACGGCCACACCCTGGAGTGGGAATCCTCCCCCGGCAACAAAATGCGGATCCTGCGCCGCCTGGCGCAACAGCCCGAGTTGGACGACATCAACATTCAGGAACCTTCCCTGGAAAGCCTGTACCGTCATTTTGTGGAACAACCCACCGAGGTGCGATCATGAGCCCGATTCTCCACATTGCCCGCAAGGAACTGAAAGATGGCTTTCGCAATCGCTGGATTCTGGCCATCACCCTAATCTTCGCCCTACTGTCTGTTGGCATCAGCTGGTTGGGTGCCGCTGGCTCCGGGGTGATCGGCTTCACCTCCTTGCCCAACACCATCGTCAGTCTGGCCTCGCTGGCGGTATTCCTGATTCCCCTGATCGCCCTGTTTTTGGCCTATGATGCCATTGTCGGCGAAGACGAAGACGGCACCCTGCTGTTGCTGCTCACCTACCCACTGAGCAAGAGCCAGTTACTGCTGGGCAAACTGCTGGGCCACGGTTCCATGATGGGCCTGTCCACCCTGCTGGGATTCGGGGCCAGTGCCATTACCATCCTGATCTTTGCCGAAGGGATCAACGGCCCGGACGTCCTGCTTGCCTTTGGCGGCTTTGTTCTCTCTGCCACCCTGCTCGGCTGCGTGTTTCTTGGCTTTGCTTACGCCATCAGCGCCTGGGTGTCGGAGAAGTCCAAAGCCGCCGGCGGCGCCCTGCTGTTCTGGTTTACCTTTGTGCTGATTTTCGACCTGGCTCTGCTGGGTACGCTGGTGGCAACCGAAGGCCGCTTCCACCCGGAGCTGTTCCCGTTTCTGCTGCTACTGAACCCCACGGATGTGTTTCGCCTGATCAACCTGTTGGGGTTTGATGGTTCCGGGCAAGGGGTGCTTGCCGTAGCCCAGGATCTGTCCTTCGGCCCTGGGGTACTGTACAGCGTGCTGGTGCTGTGGCTGCTACTGCCCGTGGGCATTGCTTACCGGCTGTTCCTGAAACGACCTCTGTAACCGGGAGCCAACCATGAAAGCATTGATGACCAGCCTGTGCCTTGGATTCTGCCTGCTGCTGACGGCCTGCCAGGAGGAAAACCCCACCACAATCCTGACCCCGCAGGAGTTTACCCGTAGTGACGAATGCCACTTGTGCGGCATGGCCATCCTGGGATTTCCCGGCCCCAAAGGACAGGCACTGGTTGGCCGTCCGGCCCAGGTGGTGAAGTTCTGTTCCACCCGGGACCTGATCAGCTGGTACCTGCAGCCGGAAAACATCCCTAACACCAAGGCGCTGTTTGTTCACGACATGGCCCGCAGTGATTGGCAGCATCCGGATGATCGCCATCTGATTGATGCCCGCGAGGCCTGGTATGTAGTGGGATCATCGCAGCGGGGTGCCATGGGCCCCACCCTAGCCTCCTTCGCTACCGAAGAATCGGCAAAATCCTTTGCCAATCAACAAGGTGGTAATGTATTGTCGTTCTATGAACTGCGGTTAGACCAACTATAATCCACCCTAGCAAACCGGGTGATTATCCGACAGGAGAACCAGCTCACAAAAAAGCACTCCGTTGCGCCCCTCAAGGGTCATCGGCCAGCCAAATACACTACACTTCTCAATACACAAGCCCGTACGGATTTACGCTGTACTGAAACGTTGCACTGAAATTCCATGTTCCGAGTAACCGCCGTCATCACTGCCCTAGTGGCCATGCTTCTGCCCACCCTGAGTGGCGGGGCCACCAGCCAAAGCCCCTCCCAGTTCCGGGAAGAGCGGCCCAAGATTGCCATCATCCTGGACGACCTGGGATACAACCGCCCGGCCGGTGAACAGGCCCTGCAACTGCCCGGCAACATTACCTACGCCATCATCCCATTCACGCCCCATAGCGTCCCGTTGGCCGAAGCGGCTTACAATCGCAATCGTGAAGTGATATTGCACATGCCCATGGAGAGCAGCGACCCAGCTCGACGGCTCGATGACGGTGGCCTCACCAGCGACCTGGACGAACAGCAGGTGAAAGCCCGGGTACAGGAAGCGCTGAACGCTGTGCCCCACATCGTCGGGCTGAACAATCATATGGGCAGCAACGTCACCGCTGACGTGAACATCATGCATTGGCTAATGCAGGAAGTGCAGGATCGCCCACTGTTTTTTATCGACAGCATGACCAATCCTCATTCAGTGGCCAACAGTTCAGCCCTGCACTATCAAATCCCCTCACTGAAACGGGATATTTTCCTGGACAATGTGCAATCGGAAGCGGCTATCGACCGCATGTTCCAGTCGCTGGTGAGAATTGCCCACAAGCGGGGACACGCCATCGCCATCGGCCATCCTTACCCCGCCACTCTGGAGTATCTGGCCGCTGCCTTGCCCCGCCTGGATGAAATGGGGGTCGAGTTGGTGGATGCCTCAGAACTGGTGATGTTTTACGGCCAGCCAGTGGACCAGCCCATTGACCTGAAAGAGATTATGGATGTCATCGTGGCCATGCCGGCCCCTGAGAGCCAACGGCTGAACTTTTCCAACTAAGCATCATTCCGCAGCAAAGCGTGACCGACCCTTCACCCTGTACGCTCGTACTCACCCAGCGAGTGCGGTAACATTCGAACAACTCCACAGCCAACAGCCTCTTCCTTATGTCCGATCAATCCAAGCGCGATCAATCACAGCAACAGGCACAGGCCTTACTGGATGCCCAGGTTCAATTCTGGCTGCAGGAACTGAACCCCAACAAGTTACTGCCTCTGCTGGAACAGGAGCTGCCGTATTTATACGAGAAACTCGGCTCATTGACGCTGCGGGAGGCCGTGGCCGAGGACAAAGTCAGGGCCACGGCCCAGCGCTACGCAGTGGAGATGGAAATTGAAGGGGGCATTCCGGAACTGTTCGGGGAAATAGCCAACATCGTCTACGAACACCCCAACAACGATTTGACTTTGGTGGGCGACATTCTGTCTGAGCGAATTATCAATGATTTTCTGGAGAAGATCTTTGAACAGGGCAGCCTGCTGGACCAGGCGGTCAACAACATTCGCGCCAGCGCGCCGTTCCGGGAATTTCTTTCGGATGTGGTGTTCACCGTCGCCAAGGGCTATGCCCTGGAAGAGAACCAACTGGTAAAGCTCGCGCCGGTGGCTAACGGACTGCAACGTTTGCGCAGCTGGTTGAACGATCAGGCTCCGGGTCTGGCGGAAAACATTCATACCATGGGCAAACAGCTCTCCCGCGCCAGCGTGGACCAGTCCATTCGCCTGGTGGATGACATACTGGAAAACGATTTGTACCGGGACACGGCGCTGAACAGCGTGCTGGATTTGTGGGACGACATTAAAACCTGGCCCGTCTCCAGTTTCCAACGCTATTTCAGTGAAACCGATTTGCAGGAACTAATGGTGCTGGGTTATGAGTTCTGGCTTGAGTTCCGCCACACTGATTATCTGAGATCCTATATCGATGCCGGAGTGAAGTTCTTCTTCGATAAGTATGGTGAAGAGAGCGTGCACAGTGTGCTGCAGGATTTAGGTGTGACGGAGGAGATGGTGGTGTCGGAAGTTAAAAACTACGCCCCGGACCTGGCACAGCTCTTACTAAAACACGACATCGCCGAACCCCTGGTCCGTCGCCATCTGGAGCGTTTTTATTTTGCAGAAGAGACGCTGGCGATTTTAGCCGCTCAGTAATTTTTCATGGCGCGGTGGAGAATGCCGGCATCCAGATATTCTTCACCGTAGGCTGCAAAACCAAAGTTCTCGTAAAAACCGATGCGGTCAATCTGGGCTTCCAGCATAACCTGATCCTGCCCCTTGCGATCGATAAAACTCAATGCCGTATGGAACAGGCGGGAGCCGATGCCCTGATCCCGCAATGATTTTTTCACAGCGAAGCGACCAATCTTGGCGTGCTCCGGTAACCAGAGAATACGCAGCACACCCACCACCTCACCATCTTGCACTGTTACGATATGGGTGGCATCCGGATCCTTGCCGTCGAATTCATCCTCCAGCGACACACCCTGCTCATCCATAAACACTTCGCGGCGCAGATCGCAGCCTTTGTGATACCAGCTGCTATCGTAGGTTGCGATGATGTGTTGTTCTGCCAGTTCCGCCATTTTGGATTCCGGACTCAGTCCATGCGCATTTCAATGCCTTGCTTGGCCATAAACTCCTTGGCTTGTTGGATGCTGTACTCACCAAAGTGAAAAATACTGGCAGCCAACACCGCATCCGCTTTACCCAGGGTGACACCATCGGCCAAGTGTTGCAGGTTGCCGACACCACCGGAGGCAATGACCGGCACATGCACAGCCTCGCTGATGGCCCGGGTTACATCCAGGTCAAACCCGTTCTTGGTGCCATCCCGGTCCATGCTGGTCAGCAGGATTTCACCGGCCCCCAAATCCACCATCTTGCGAGCCCACTCAATGGCGTCCAACCCGGTCGGCTTACGGCCACCGTGAGTAAAGATTTCCCAGCGGTTGGGTTCACCTTCTGCACTCACTTTCTTGGCGTCGATGGCCACCACAATACACTGCGAGCCGAACCTGGCCGCGGCTTCCCCCACGAATTCAGGGTTAAACACGGCGGCAGTGTTGATGGAAACCTTATCCGCACCGGCATTCAACATGGTACGAATATCTTCCAGCTTGCGGATACCTCCGCCTACGGTCAGCGGAATGAATACTTGGCTGGCCATCTTCTCCACGGTATGCACCATGGTGTCACGGCCTTCATGACTTGCCGTAATATCGAGAAAGGTAATCTCATCGGCGCCCTGCTCGTCATAACGACGGGCCACTTCCACCGGATCACCGGCATCGCGGATATCGACAAACTGCACACCTTTCACCACGCGACCATTGTCCACGTCCAGGCAGGGAATAATACGTTTGGCCAAACCCATTATTGTTCACCGTCTGCTAATGCTTGCGCTGTTTTCAGATCCAGGGTGCCTTCGTAGATGGCACGGCCAGTGATGGCGCCTTCAATGCCGGAATCAGCCACCTTCAACAAATTTTTCACATCGTCGATGTTGGTCACACCGCCGGAGGCGATTACCGGAATGTTAATGGCCTCCGCCAATGCCACAGTGGCTTCAATGTTGACGCCCTGCATCATGCCGTCACGACTTATATCGGTGTATACAATGGCACTCACACCGTCATTTTCAAATTGCTTGGCACAATCCACCGCCTGCATTTCGGATACTTCCGCCCAGCCGTCGGTGGCCACCAGGCCGTTCTTGGCATCGATGCCCACAATGATATGGCCGGGGAATTTTTCGCAGGCGGCTTTGACAAAAGCGGGTTCTTTTACTGCCTTGGTGCCGATAATGACGTAATCCACGCCGCAATCCAGATAAGTCTGGATGGTTTCCAGGCTGCGGATACCACCACCGATCTGGATCGGCAGGTTGGGGTATTTTTTGGCGATGGCCTGCACCACGCCACCGTTCACCGGCTCGCCTTCGAAGGCTCCATTCAGATCCACCAAATGCAAACGGCGGGCGCCCTGCTCCACCCATTGATCAGCCATGGCAACGGGATCATCGGAAAACACGGTGGAGTCATCCATCAGGCCCTGACGCAGGCGTACACATTTTCCGTCTTTAAGGTCGATGGCAGGAATAATCAGCATATTGGTTCTCATACTTGGATTGTAAAACGTTCGGACTTTTCTCTTTAGCCTTTTTAGCCTTTGGTTTCGTGCAGCCGAGCCGCCCAACCAGAAGGTGGAGTGGTTCGAAACACGCCGTGAACCCATCCCTGGGGGCTTCACAGCGACATCCCTGTCGCTGAGAGTTTCGAACCACTCCACCTTCCGCCCGGGCTACCTCCGCACTTCGGCTCAGAGCGTTCCGTCCCACTCCATAAAATTCTTCAACAACTGCAGCCCGGACCTAGAGCTCTTTTCCGGGTGGAACTGGGCGGCAAACACATTATCCCGGCCGAGGGTCGCCACAAAGGGCACTCCGTAGTGACCACGCCCCGTCACCAGGGATTCATCTTCCACCGTCACGTAGTAACTGTGCACAAAGTAAAAGCGCGAGTTATCCGGGATGTCTTTCCACAGGGGATGGGGGCGCTCCTGCTTCACCTGGTTCCAGCCCATATGGGGCACTTTCAGTTTTTCGCCGGCAGCATCCTTCAGATCGTCGCCAAAGAACTTTACTTCACCGGCAAACATATCCAGACAGGCGACACCGCCGTTTTCCTCACTGTGAGTCATCATGCTCTGCATGCCCACACAGATGCCCAACAGGGGTTTGGACTTGGCCGCTTCTTTCACCACCTCATCCAAGCCCAGGCGCAGGATCTCGCCCACGCAATCACGGATGGCGCCCACGCCGGGGAATACCACCCGGTCTGCAGACAGGATCTTGTCTGCGTCCGGGGTCACCAACACCTGAGCACCCGGCGCCACATGCTCCAGGGCCTTGGCGGCACTGTGTAAATTACCCATACCGTAATCGATAACGGCAACGGTCGATTTGCTCATTTCAATACTTCCGACAGAATTCGCTGTAGCTCAAAGAGTGCCTTTGGTGGACGGCATCACTCCCGCCATTCGATCATCCCTTTCCACGGCCATACGCAGGGCACGGCCAAAGGCCTTGAAAATAGTCTCGGCCTGGTGGTGGGCATTCTTGCCCTTCAGGTTATCGATGTGCAGGGTGATCATGGCGTGGTTCACCAGACCCTGGAAGAACTCACCAAACAGGTCCACGTCAAAGCCACCAATCATGGCCCGGGTGTAGTCCACGTCCATCACCAGGCCCGGGCGGCCGGACAAATCCACCACCACCCGCGACAGGGCTTCATCCAAAGGCACATAGGCATGCCCGTAACGACGGATGCCCTTCTTGTCACCCCAGGCCTGGGCCAGGGCCTGCCCCAGAGTAATGCCGGTATCTTCCACCGTGTGGTGGTCGTCAATATGCAGGTCGCCCTTGGCCACGATCTCAATATCGATCAGGCCATGACGGGCCACCTGATCAATCATGTGCTCCAGAAACGGCACGCCGGTATCCAGCTTGCACTGGCCGGTGCCGTCCAGGTTCACGGATACGGTAATCTGGGTTTCCAGCGTATTGCGCTCAACGCGGGCAGTACGTTGTGACATGGGGTCTCCACTGACGGTATGGGGAAAGCGGGGGATTATAACGCGAAGGCGGCGAAATTCCTAAGCCGATGGGCGGTTTCCGAGGGCCTGGGATTGCACCGGGGAAAGCCAATGCATCACCACCTTCTGCAGGCTGTCTTTGCGCAGGGGCTTGGCCAGGTAGTCATCCATACCGGCGGCAAGGCACTTTTCCCTGTCCCCCTCCATGGCATTGGCGGTCACCGCGATGATAGGCAGGGGCCTGCCTTTCAGGTATTCACGGATTGCCCGGGTGGCCTCATAACCGTCCATCACCGGCATCTGGCAGTCCATAAACACCAGTCCGTAGGGGTTCTCCTTGACGGCTTCCAGTGCCTGCTGTCCATCTTCGGCAATATCGCAGCTGAAACCCAGCTTGCGCAGGTAACCGCAGGCCACGCGGCGATTCACCTCATTGTCGTCCACCACCAGCACCCGGGGCAACGCCGGTTTCAGGGTTGTGCTGGCCGGCGCGGAAGCGGTCTCCTCACCCCGCCCCAGCAGACAATCTGCCAGCTGACGCTGCGAGAACGGCACATACAAATGAGGCAGCGGCCGCTGGCCATAACGCTCCGTCGGCACCCGCATCTGTATGATTCTGGGTGAGTTTTCTCCACCAATGAAGGGGTTGAGCTTCTCCCAGAAGCGATCACTGATCTCCTGGGCAATAAAGATCCAACGGTAATTGCGACTATGCAGCACCTCATCCAACTGACGGATAACCCTGGATTCTTTGGGCTCCCAATGGAAATCAAGCCCCCACTGTTGGCAGGCCATCTGCATCACCATTTGCGTGGCCGGCAGATCGCCGATCAGCAACACGGCTGAATCCGGGTACTGGATGCTGAAATCCCGTTTCGCCTTGGTCGCCAAAGAGGTCTGCCCCTCGGGCACCTGCACCGGCAATTCAAAGAAGAAAGACGAGCCCACTTCCTTGATGGAGCGCACCCCGATACTGCCGCCCATGGCTTTCAGCAGGCCGTCACACAGTGCCAACCCCAGTCCGGAACCTCCGAATCTGCGGGTGTTGGACAGATCCTCCTGAACAAAGGGCTTGAACAGATCGCCTTGCCGCTCAGCGGAAATCCCCACGCCGGTATCCTTGATCTCCACATAAAGCCGGTTTTCAGGCAGCATCTCGGCCCACAGCATGATCGAGCCATGCTCCGTAAATTTAACCGCATTGGAGAGCAGACTGGTGAGCACTTGCCTTAACTTGGTGGTATCGGCAATCACAAACTGTGGCAGGCTGGCCTCCGCCACCATACCCAGGTCCAGGCCACGGCGATAGGCATCCACCGCCACCAGGTTAACTGCTGAATTAAACAAATCATGAATATTGACTTCCTCGTAGTGGAACTCCATCTCCCCGTTCTCAAGCCGGGAGAAATCCATGACGTCGTCCACCAGGGAGAGCAGATTACGCCCGGAGCGTTTGGCCAGCTCCAGCATTTCATGCTGCTCTTCCGTCAGCCCGCTATCGTTAAACACATCCAGCATACCCAGCATGCCGTTCATGGGAGTACGTATCTCGTGACTGACGATGGCCATAAAACGGCTCTTGTCCTCAGCCGTTTTCACCGCCATATCCCGCGCCTCTTCCATTTCTTCCGAGGCCTGGACGATTTCATTGATATCCACCACCACGCCCCGCAGCCCAACGACGTTGAGGCCTTCAATCACCACACTGACCAGGGCTTTTACCCAGACCCACTCGCCATTGCTGTGCAGAACCTTGAATTCGATATAGGTGTCGCTGGCTTCCTGGGTGGCGTAACGAAAGGCGTCCACCACAATCTGGTGGTGATCGGGATGAATATGCCGGCGCCAGTGCAGGAGCTCTTTTCGCACCTCTTCGGCACTGTAGCCCAACACGTGCTTTACCTGGCCGGAAAGCAGGGTCACCTTGGTGGGATTCAACTGGGCTTCCCAGACCACACAATCAATGGAGCCGATGATGGACTGATAACGTTCCTTGGATTCAAACAGTTCGTCCAGATTCTTCTTCAGGCTACAGCGCATGTTGTCCAACGAGCTAGCCAGGTGGGCCAATTCATCATTGGAGCGCAGGCTGATGCGTCGATCCAGGTTACCGCGGGACAATTCCTCCGCCCAGGAGGAAAGACGGGCAATGGGGGCGCCAATCTGGTGAGACATCACATAGGCCACCACCCCGATCAGGAACGCGGCCACCAAACCGATCATCACCGCCCGCTCACGTATAAAGGCAATATCCTTTAGCGCATCATCCGCGTCCCTCACCAGCACCAGACTCCAACCGGTGCTGCCGATGTACCTGAACTCCGCCGCCGGCATGTTCACCAGCAACATCTCATGATCACCCTTGCGTATATAACGATGCCCCGGACGGCTCAGCAGCCGGTCCAGCAACATGGGATTGTCCACCACCCACCAACGGCGGCCATAGACCCGGGTGGGATCATCCACATCGTAATCAATGTCATCGAATAAAATGAAATCCGGTGCCGCCAGGATATAACCATCGGAATCGATGAGAACGGCATAACCACTTTCTTCCTGCTGTTCAGGCACCACATTGATGGCGTTCACCTGGAGCAGAAGCTCGCGCCAGTCCAGACTGGCCTTGAGCACACCCACCATTTTATCCGGCTGGTACTTGCGAAACACCGGCACCACAATGCTGACACCGTAGCCTCCCAGCTCAGGATCCAGGCGCAGAGGCAAGAGAAAAGCCGACTTTTCTTTCATGACCCGCTCAAACCAGGCGACATGCCTGAGGGAGATACCAACCAGATCCGAGTCACCGGCGGCCACCACCACCCCGTCCACATCCACCGCCACCAGCGTGTTGTAGACACCGTAGGCCTGCTGGTAATCGTAGAGCATCTCCGACACCACACCTTCCGGGTCGCCCCGCTCCACCGCCTGCATAACATCAAGCGCCGCCCAGGAACGAATGTTTTCCTGACTGAAGCCAAAAGTACGGTCAATCTGGGACATGGCCAGGAGAGATGTGGCCTGGAGGCGCTCACCGACCTGGTTGATAATGGTTTCCCTGGCCTTAAAATAGGCGAGCGTGCCGAAGACAATGATCGGCGCCAAGGCAACAATCAACATGACAGCCAGCAGCTTATTCTGAATGGTAGGAGCGAGCTTGAAGCGCGCCTTGCGTCTTTCCATATTCAACAAATCAGGGAGCCTTGCTACACAATCCTTGGTCTTCGCCCGAGCGCCTGGGGCAGTTACACTACTCCATAAGATTTCAGTATAGTGAAGAAAAGCGCGAAATGCCCAAGATTAGTATGGTGTTACCAACTCAGCCTTTAAAGACAGAATCTTACGCCCCAAAACCACACAAAAAGCATTGCCATTGAACTCAAACCATCTACTCAGCCCCGATCAATTCCGTGCCCGAATCCTTGAATGGTACCAGCAGTATGGTCGCAAGGATTTACCCTGGCAGCAGCAGATTACCCCCTACAAGGTTTGGGTCTCTGAAATCATGTTGCAGCAAACCCAGGTCAGCACCGTGATCCCCTATTTCGAACGCTTCATGGCCCGTTTTCCCTCTGTCGTGGAGCTGGCACAGAGCCCCCTTGATGACGTTCTGCAGCACTGGGCCGGGCTGGGCTATTACGCCAGGGCCCGCAACCTGCACAAATGCGCCCAGACAGTGTGCGACCAACACAAAGGGGAATTTCCGGCCGATGTTGATGCCCTGGCACAACTTCCCGGCATCGGCCTGTCCACAGCCGGCGCCATCGCCAGCATCAGCATGGGCATAGCCGCCCCGATTCTGGACGGCAACGTCAAGCGGGTGTTGACCCGACTGCACGCAGTGGAGGGCTGGCCCGGTGACAAGAAAGTTGCCGATAAGCTCTGGGAAACCGCCGAACGCTACACCGGGCCGGAGCAAACCAGGGAATACACCCAGGCCATGATGGACCTGGGGGCCACCCTCTGCACCCGCAGCAAACCGGCCTGTACCGTTTGCCCCCTGGTGGACAGCTGTCAGGCCGCCGCCCAGGGCAACCCCACTGCCTATCCATACTCCAAACCCAAGAAAGAGAAGCCGGTACGCACAACCTGGATGCTGATGTTGCAACACGGCCAGGAACTGATGCTCTACCGGCGCCCGGAGCAAGGCATTTGGGGCGGATTATGGAGCTTTCCGGAGTATCAGGACGAACGCAGCCTGCTGCAGGGTCTGGCCATGCGCGCCCCCCAACCCAGGCAGGTAAACTCACTGGCACCGTTTCGCCATACTTTCTCCCACTACCACCTGGATATTCATCCGGTGCAGGTGCTGCTGAATCGAAAACCCCAGGCAATCATGGAAGGCCATGAACTGGTCTGGTATAACGAGGACCAAATTGAGACGCTGGGACTGGCTGCCCCCGTTAAAAAGCTGGTCCTGGCACTTCATCAAGCGAGTTAATAGATCATGAGTAGAACGGTTTTTTGTCGTAAATATCAGAAAGACATGGAAGGGTTGGAGCGCGCGCCCTACCCCGGCCCCAAGGGCCAGGACATTTTTGAGAACGTGTCAAAACAGGCATGGCAGGAATGGCTGAAACACCAAACCATGCTGATCAATGAAAAGCGACTTAACATGCTCGAACCTGAAACCCAAACCTTCCTGCAAAGCGAATTTGACAAGTTTCTTGCCGGTGATGAATACGAGCGCCCAGAGGGCTATGTACCCCCAAGCGACTGATTTAAGAAAAGTTTCTGATTCGAGCTGAACAGGTATTGACTCAAGGCCCTTCAACGGGTTTAATAGCGCGCTCTTGACGCCCGGATAGCTCAGTCGGTAGAGCAGGGGATTGAAAATCCCCGTGTCGGTGGTTCGATTCCGCCTCCGGGCACCATTCTTTCTAGGTTTGAGGGCTTTATGCCCTCGGATCAGTTCCGAAATTAGCCGCTTGTTCCGAAATTCGGAACTTTTAATATTTAATAGCTATCTCCTTTTCTATCAAGCGCTTTAATACGCTCGATCTTCCTCCGATAATTAATTTTTGTTGTTCGAATGCTGGAGTGTGCCAGAACATTACTAGCTTCTTCAAGGTCTTCTATGTCCGAGCTGGTTTTAGCCCTAATATCATGAAAGGTAAACCGTTCCTCAAGTACGCCATTTTCATAAGCCGATTTCATTAACCGGTTGCAAATAGAACGCCAACCACTGTCGGTATAAGGCGCGCCTTTTCTTGTAGAAATCAGGTACTCACTTTTTTTCGGAGGCACATAACCTTTCTTTTTAAGCGTTGCCGTAGAAGGCACCCAAGCAGCTGCTACCAGTTTCTCATAAGCTTCCTGTAAGTCCTCGGTCCACTCTTGCAACACCGGCTTTCTTTCTCCCTGAGATAATCGTTTAGCAACCAGAGAAATAATACCTTCTGACATCACGTGATCAAACCGCATGGTCAACAGCTCACAATCCCGACGCCCAGAAACGTACTTGAAATTAACATATTCAGCCACCAACGGGTTCTTGCACTTTGCATACTCATAAAATGCCCGCAGCTCCTCATCAGTTACATATCGGTCTCTTGGCTTGGTCTTGAGATACTTGATTCCGACACATGGAGATTGGTCGATCACACCGATCTGGGTGGCATACTTCAACACACCAGACAGGAAAGAAATTTCTTTATTTACAGACCGGTTACTGACCTGCTCCTTGCGCTTGTTTTGATATTGATAAATATGTTTCTGACGAATCTCATCCGGCCTGAATTCGGCAAAAATCCGCAATATCACCCGAGACGTTTTCACATCCGTATCATACGTTGAAGGAGCCTTTTCGACAGCGGAGACATTACTCAAATACTCATGCACCAATTTACTCAACGTATAATTTCCTGTGTCCTCACTGAAGAATTTCGTTAGCCGGCTATACTCCTGCAACATCTCCCCATAAGAACGGCCTAACGGAAAAGACGCCTTTCCGCCAAGCACTTCCCGCAGCACGCCTTTTGGTTCCAAATAATAGCGCCCTTTTCTGAGCATCACATACTTTGGTAAATGATTGGATTCTTTCTGCCTTTTCCTTGCCATGTTTATTTTCCTATGCTTTTAAAAATTAAGCTTTTTGCCTTTCCGGCTTCTACCTCTTGGCACACCATTACCTGAAAGAAAATTCTTCACCTCATCGCGCAGCACAATCACATCCATATTCCTGTTGAGGTCATAGGGAATTCCACGCATTTCAAGATGACTGCATATAAGGCTGCGGTGAACAGCACCGGTAAAACTTTTAAGTTCATCTTTCGATAGAAAAATAGAATCCTGACTCATTCCGAAAACCTATCAACTGTAATTCATTAACCACTCAAAACTGCAATAAAGCATTTACTCAAAAGCGCTTCCTTTATTCCGATTATCCATGGGATTCCAAATATGCAACCCCGAAAAAAGGAAGTTTTTTTAATTTCTTTATCCTGCTGTTTTGTACTGACGAAACATTTCCACAACCTCACCTCCAAACCGAAATTCATCATTTACACGACGCACACAATACAACAGGTTTAATGGATCGCTGTTTTATACAGAGCACCAAAAAGGGGTTAAATGCAGAAGATGGTTGGGCCAGAATTGTGGTAGGAAAACCAACGTTATTTTTACAGTGGCACTTATCAGAACAACTCGCCTCACGGGCGGCACTTGCATATTAAAAAACGCGTATAGAATTCTACGTAAACAAAACCCGCCTTTTTTGAACGGAGAACAAGATGATCATCGGTTATGCCAGAGTATCAACAACAGACCAAGATGCATCACTGCAAATTGATGCGCTAAAAAATGCAGGTTGCGAACGTATTTATGAAGAAAAGCAATCAGGAAAGAACAAAGAGCGCCCAGAGTTAATTCGATGTCTGGACACGCTAAGGGAGGGAGACCAATTTATTGTATGGCGATTGGATCGATTAGGCAGGAGCCTTAAAGACCTGGTAGAAACAATCAATGAGCTAGAACTCAAAGGAGTAGGATTTCAATCACTCAATGAATCCATTGATACCACCAGCCCCACCGGCAAACTGATTTTTCATGTCTTTGCCGCACTGGCAGAATTCGAGCGATCGTTAATTCAAGAGAGAACCAAAGCGGGCTTGGCTGCGGCCAGAGCCAGGGGCAGAAAAGGTGGCAGGCCAAAAAAATTAAACGCAGAGCAAATCCGAAAAGCGAAAGCGATGCTGACCGACCCAATGATTACCAAGAGCGAAGTTGCCAAGCATTTTGGGGTAAGCAGAGTGACGCTCAATAGCGCCCTGGAAAATTGAGCCAGCGCAGCATATCAGTCGGAATCATTTCAGCTATCACAAACACTCCGAATATTTGCTCAAATTATGTCTATAGCGTAAACACAGGAAGAAAATAGAGCACCCAAAAGCAGCCCTTATAACTGTGCAGAAATCCCACATTACAAATATTGCCCATAGCCGATAAAATCCACAGCCAGAACTCAACCAGGACAGGACAACATAATGGAAGTATCAAACTACGAAGGGATCACCCAGGAAGACATCGACTACATCCAGGCAATTCTCAAAGCGTTTTACGGCGAAAGCGTTGCACGCAAAGCAACCATGACATCGATCAGCGACGAGACACTGCGCTTGGTAGCCGTTCTCCTGGAAGAAACCGGAGAATGTTCCCACTGGATTGATGTCGTCCCCAACCCCAAAGATCTACTGTCGCCCACTTCGACATTTAAAAAATACGCACTACGCCTGATTCGAAATGCTGGCAAAGCCTTTAAGGACACATCGTTCAAAGTGAACATCATGTGCAAAATGGCCGTAGCGCGTAATTTCAGAACCCCTATTGAGATGTCTTTAATGTAGCGATGACTTCGTCAATTTTTTCTGGATCAGCCGTGCTGATGGTAAAGACGGTTTCCACATCCTGGTTACTCGCCAAATGCAGAGTGGCGGTATTTTCAACATACACCACGTAACCGACGAAACCGTCTTTTGCAATTTCCTTTATTTTCCAGTCTTTCTTTTTTGATACCTCAAGTGCGCGATTAACAAAATCGGCGGCTGGTTGCTCTTCTTTTGGCAAGATTTCTTTCTGAACATAACCAAGAAACCCGGTTTCGCCGTAAAAACGAATATCCTCGCCTTCGATGCGAGAAACCCCACTCGCCGGAAACCCAATATTCAGCCCACTTGACAGTCCTACCGGTATGGTATTGCTTTGCTGCTGAGCGCAGCCTGCAAATCCCAAAAACAACAAACACAGAAACACTTTCTTAAACATAAAGAAGTCCTTTTTACCTCAAACATCCAACTTACAAAGACACTCAGACCACAAACCTACTGGCCATAGGGTAAGCCATTCTAACAGGCTCCCCACTTAACAGGCTGTGTATTTTCTTGTACTCTTTTGACACTCTAAGCCCACTAGGATAACAGGTAACCCCATTGGAAAGCGAAATCCTGACCATCAAGCAGGTTGCCGAATACCTCAAGGTCAACGAGCGCACTATTTATCGCTTGGCCAATAAGGGAGACATTCCTGCCTTCAAAGTCGGCAATAACTGGCGGTTTAAGGCCTCAGCCATCGAAGCCTGGATCAATCAAAACTCCGACTCGCCACCGCCATTGGACAACACTTAAAACAGTAACAACGCTTGCCCAACCAGAATTAGAACAAACTGACACCAGCAAAAGGACACTCCATGCACAACCCACACGCCGAAACTCGCTTTGTCGAACTGATGACCGAGCTGTTTCAACTGGATGAGGCAGAAGCCCTGGATTTCGGCATCTACCGCGTTATTCGCCGCCACAACAAAGAAGTGCGGGAGTTTCTGGGAGAGATCACCACCAAGTCTGGCGAAAAGCAGCTCCAGGGGGGCACCCTCTCCAGCCTGTTGGAATCCGCATTTACCGCCACCGACCACGAAGTGATCGAGGAAGCCAAAGAGCGCAAGGCAGAGCTGGAAAGCCAACTGGGCATCAACGCCAAGCAAAGCCATGATGAGCGCGAAGCCATTCTGGCGGGCCATAGCAAAGTGCCCGCCCTCAAAGCCATGGTGCAGGAATACCGGGATACCCTCGACACCCTGAATGCCCAACAAACCGGCGGCACCGACCGCACCGAAGTGCTCAACCACCTATACAACTTCTTCGCCCGCCACTATCAAGATGGCGATTTTATTGTGGAGCGCCGCTTTAACAAAAACGGTAGCCGCTATATCCAGTCCCGAGGGGAAGACACCGAATTCCACTGGGCCACCGAGGATATGTACTACATCAAATCCGGCGACACCTTTACCGATTACCCGGTCACCCTCAGTAACGGTGAAAAGCTGGTGTTTACCGTAGAGCCCGGCACCCTCAACGACACCCGTGCCAGCCTCAAACCCACGGATAAAGCCCATTACGAAATCAGCAGTGTCGCAAAACAGGAAGACGGCAGCCACACCGTGACACTGAGCTACCTGAAAGGCGCGCAATCCGACAAACAGAAAAACGATATTGCCGCGGCCGTTTGCCAAAAGGTGAAAGCCGATGAGGCCGAAGTAAAACGCTGGCTGAACCACTTTATCGCCCGCAACCAGAGCGATTTCTTTATCCACAAAAAGCTGAAAGAGGCCCTCACCAGCGACCTGGATATTTTTATCAAAACCGAAGTGCTCAATACCGAGCAATTGCTGGAGCTGAACGACCTGCCCCGCCGCGCCATTCAAGTGGGGCGCATCATCAAACAGGTTGGCCTGCAGATCATCGACTTTGTCGCCACCTTGGAAGACTTTCAGAAACAACTTTGGGAAAAGAAAAAACTGGTGTTTAACACCCGCTATGTGATCACCCTAGATCGCATTGCCAAACTGGCGGGTGAGGCCTGGCTGGAACAACAACTGCTCACCATCATCAAAGCGCAAAGAAGCGAATGGAAAGCCTTGGGGTTGGGGGAATTTAAAGCAGCAGTAGATTGCAAAGAGATACTTCCAGGCGATCTGGCCAGTGAAACCAAAACCCGTTGGCTGCCGCTGCCGGTGGATACCGGCCTTTTGGATGATGACTTTAAGTGGATGCTGTTGGCCGCCGTTACCGAAAGCGCGCCGTTGGATGAAAGCCTGGATGGTGTGGCAATTCATTCCGATAACTGGCAGGCGCTCAACACCCTGCAAGAAAAATATCGGGAGCAGGTGAAGTGTATTTATATTGATCCGCCGTATAACACGGGTGGCGATGGGTTTCCTTACAAGGATTTGTATCAGCATGCCTCTTGGTTGTCTCTAATGGAAGATCGACTGAACAAGTCATCTATATACATGAGTGAAAAGGCAGTTTTGTTTGCTAGCATTGACCACCATTCTAAGGTTGGCTTAATTGAGTGTTTGAATCGAGCTTTCGGTAAAGCTAACCGGGTGGAGGAAATTATTTGGAATCAGACAATAGGCTCAAAAAACACTTCTCCTACGTACTCAACCAACCACGAGTATGTTGAAGTCTATGCAAAAAACAAAAAATCCTCATCTGCAGATAAAAGAATCTTCAGAGAACCAAAACCAGGCGCAGCGCAGACCTTGGCATTCCTTTCGGATTTATCTCTGAGCTTTCCTTCAATTTCAGAGGCGGAAGAGAAACTGTCGGCTTTTTTCAAGGAGCATATCGCCGAATTATCCAAAAGCCTTGAATCACTAGGATTGAAGTACGAGAAAAAGTCAGATCCATGGAATAACCTTTATAACTATTCGTTTCTTGAATACAGAGACAACCAGGGGCGACTAATTCCACATGATAGAGCAGCGCAGGAGAATGCTACTTTATGGGCGTACATGTCAGACCCAGGATCTATGCCCCAAGTAAAAGAGGATTCACAGAGAGATGAGTTCAAGGATTCTGAAGATCCATTATTTAGATTCTACCAACCACAACATCCGCAGAGTGGGAAGCCTTGCCCTCCCCCCAGCCGTGGTTGGGTGTGGCCGGAAAAACCAGTTGAAGGCTTAGCTTACTCCTTTCAGGAGTTAGCAGACAAAGACATGGTAATTTGGTTCGACTGGAACGAGGAAAGACCTAGGACACCTCGTTTTAAAAAATTTCTTCACGAAATGGAAACTAATGTTGCAAAAGCACTGATTACCGAAAACTCCTCTGGAGAAACTGCATTAACAAATCTAACCGGCATTACACGAAGCTTCCCAACTCCCAAACCACCAGCACTGATTAAGCGTTTTATCCAGCAAACCTGCGACGATAGAGAGCTAGTTCTTGACTATTTCGCGGGGTCTGGGACAACGATTCAAGCAGTACTGGAAAGTAACCATGAGGAGAATACAAGAAAGCAATTCATTGTATTTGAGGCGGGAAGTCACTTCGAGAACATACTCGTAGATAATCGAATTAAGAAGCTAAGCGGGAGTCTTAGTTGGAAGAAGGGAACAGCCATAAACAAAAATGGCACTGGAATTTTTGTTCGCATCCAGGCTTTAGAACAATACGAAGACACCCTGGAAAACCTGGATACCGAACTCAGCCAACAAAATGCGTTCGACTTTGATGACCCGGCCTTTAGCTTACGCTACCGCATGAACCGGGAAAGCAAAGCGGTTTACTGCGCCATCGACAGTTATCGCTCACCCTGGGGGTATCAATTAAAGCGCGCCCTGGGTGGAGGCGAAGCCCCCAGCCAGCCCGTGGATCTGGTGGAAAGTCTGATCTATTTATTGGGCCTGAAGGTGAACCAGCTCTACCGCGAAGCCGAAGGGGTTGTGATCACCGGGCAGGATCGCCGTAGCCGCACTGTGGCGGTGTTCTTCCGCGACTGCGACCACAAGAACAGTGAGGCTTGGGTTAGCGCCAAGCTGGCCGCCCACGAGGCGCAATTGCTCTACACCAACCTACCGGCGGAACTCAGTTGTGAAGGCAGTGATCGTTTGCAGGCTATTGAGGCGGTCTTTGCCAACCAGTTTGGCCGAGGGGAACTGTAGCCATGGCCGCCGCTAAGAAAGCACCGACGAAAAAAGCGCCCCGCGCCAAAGTCAAAGGGCAAAAGCTGTCCGGCCATGGCCGCCTCAAGCAGGCCTTGGTATTGCGGGATGCCTTGCTGGCCGAACTGGGCTTTAAGCTGGATACCCTCACCAGCCAATTACGCACCGTAGAAACCAATATCGGCGCGCAACGGGCATTGGATGACGGTAAATATCTGGAGGCGGCCAGCTCGGTGTGTGCCGGCGATACCAACCAACTGACGGAATGGGATTTGCTGATTCGCACCGCCTGTAGCAAAGTGCAATTTGCCCCCCGCTATGCACAATACCTGGCGCTCTTGCTGTTTGTGCACTGGTGGCAAATGCAAAAGCTGGATGCCCAGGCATTGTTGGCGCGCTTGAACGACTGGCTGAAAAAGCACCCACCGGAACACGAGAACCTAAGCCCCTTTACTGAAGCGGATTTGCAGTTTGCGGCCTTTTGGATGGCTACTGCGGCGGGTAAAACCCATATCCTCCATGCCTGCCTGGCATTGCTCACCGAAGATGCCCATCACAACTGGGATCGCATTATTCTGATTACCCCCGGCGATGCTCTTTCAGTACAACACGCACAAAAGCTACGCGACCTGAACCAGTGGGATGTGTTTGCCTACCCGCAGGATGGTGATCTTTCCGCCATGGGGCGCTTACCGCCCGACACCGTGATTGTGCTGGATATCAACAAGCTCTCTGAGGTGAAAAAGGGCGAAGGGGTGAGTGTGCCCACCTCCGCATTTAAAGATGGCCGCAACCTGATCTTTGTGGATGAAGGCCATAAGGGCCAGAAAAGCGAGCAAAGCCTGTGGAAGCGCCTGCAACAGGATTTGGCCGGTATTGATTCACCGCAGTTGGGCCATCGCGGGGTGCTGATTGAGTTTTCCGCCACCTTCGGCCAGGTGGCGGAGCAGGAACACGCCTTTGGCCGCTACGCCAAATCCGTGCTGTTCGATTATGCCTATGACCGCTTTCACGGCGACCACTACGGCAAGGATTTCTGGCACGTTAAACTGGATGGCCGGGGCGATGCCGAGCAAGCCGTGCAACAACACACCCTGACTGCGGCCTTGCTGAGCTATTGGCATCAACTGCACACCTACCAGGCCAGCGACACCCAAGCGCAACTGGTTGATAAGCAATTAGAAGTCGCCAATCCACTGTGGGTGCTACTGGGCCTATCGGTGATTGGCGGCAAAAACAAAAGCGATAAAGAGCAGACCTCCGATGTGATCGATGTACTGCGCTTTTTGGCCACCCGCTTGGCAGAACCGGCGCAATTAACCCAGTCCATCAGCGACATTCTGAACATCAAGGCAGCCGGTGGTGACTTGCTGCCATTAGAAGTTCGTGATGCCCTACGCGGCAGGCAAGCTGCTGACATTGCCGATAATGTACTAAAAGAAGTATTCCACTGGCAGCCAGGCGATCAACCGGTGTTCCGCCTGCTAAAACAGGCCGATGGAGAATTGGGCCTGGGGTTGTTACGGGGTGACCAGGTGCATTACTACGGCGTGGTGAACGTGGGTGACGCGGCAGGCCTGAAAAATGCGCTGGCTGGCGCCAAACTCACCGTGGATGATGATGCGCTTTCCACCTCCTTATTTACTCAATTGAGTAATAACGAGTCCGGCTTGAATATCCTGATCGGCTCACGCCGGTTTGCGGAAGGCTGGGATAACTACCGTGCCTCCAGTTTAACACTGTTGCGGTTGGGGCAAGGGGAAGGCTCCCTGATTATTCAAATGTTTGGCCGGGTGGTGCGCTTTGCCGGAGTGCAACGTAATGGTAAGCGCTTGCCCTCCCCGCCACCTACCTTAAAGCCATTGCAAACCGCCTATGTGTTCGGCTTACGCTCAGGCTATCTGGAAACCTTCCTTAATAGCTTGTACAGCAACGGTGTGATGCAAACCCTTGAGATTGAGTGCCCAACCCAGATCAACCTGCCAGAGCAAACCCCTCTGCGCTCCCTGCGCTCGGTAAATCCTGAGAAATCCGACTTTCAGGTACACCTAAAAGGCAAGGGCTGGCTCAGGGGCCTGAACACGGTCAAGCTGTCACTGGCGGCCAGTGTGGCCACCGCAGGGCTCAACGAAAAGGGCTTACAGGGAGAGAAAGGCACCCTGGGTGAAGACCTAACCGAACATTTCAAATCACTTTTGCCCCTGGTGGATGTGTTCAGCCTGCACCGAGAGATGACCCAACTGAAGCAACAGATGGGGCTGTGGAACTTCCGCTTTGAAGCCAACGCGATCGAGGCGGCCCTGCACAGCCATAAATACGAGATCTTCGGCTTGCCGACAGCGCTACAGATCACCCGAGATGCCGATTTGCTGCGCTTACAACGCACGGCAGCGTCGTTGGTACGGCGCTTATTTGAATCCGCCTATCGCAAGCAGGAAGGACGCCACAGCCGCTTTGAATTGATTCCGGCCCACCACAGTGGCCTGCCGGAGAAGTACCGCAAGGAACAGCACTAATGGCCAAGAAAAAAGACGAAACATTGCAGCATTCGCTGTTCGGCAGTGAGTTACAGTGCCCAGATGTGGGCGGTCTGCCCCTGATCACCGACTCTGCCGGGGGCTATGAAGTGATTGCACCCGCCAGTGCTTACCAGCCTTTATTGCTGCGGCCACTGCAAAAGAACGTAGATGTAAGCCCTGGCGCACTGGATGAATATGAATCCAAGTTCGTTCGTGACCTGGTGAAGTTTCTGTACCCGGCAGGCAATGCCCCCAGAAGCCCCAAAACGCCCATGCAATGGGGTGATAAGGAGATCTGGATCAAGCGCAATCTGGAAAAGAACAATGATTCTTTCCGCCTGCGCATTGATGAGTCGGATTGGTATTATCCGGATTTCGTGGTGTGGATTATTGATCACCCAAACAAGGTGCAAACCCTGGGCTTTGTGGACCCCAAGGGCCTGACCATGGGCATCAAAGGATGGGGTGATTACAAAGCCCTGAGCACGCTCTATATGCCCCATGTGGTGGAGCAATGCCTGGAAAAACCCACCATCATTGATGGCGAGGAGTGGGAATTCCGTATTCGAGGCGTATTGCTATCCAACACCAAGTTCAAGGATCTTGTGAGCCAGGAAAAGCTGTTTGCTTATGATGACAAGGGCGAACTGGCCCCCTTGAGTGAGGCGGAGTTTGTGACTGCTCGCATTGTGTTCCAGCAAGATTTCGGTATTGAGTATATCGGCTTCATTCTATCCCTGCTGGATGAGGACAACGAACTGGATCGCTTGCTGCAAAAGGCGGCCACTGTTTATCACGAGCAGCCTTTTACTCCGGAAACCGAAGCCGACTATGATCTGTTGCTGCGGAACAAAGAGCACGAGGGCAGTGAGTCGGAATTCGTCGCCAATATCGTGCGCCGATACCTGTTGCCCAATGCTGATGGGCAGGTCGGTGTTACCGCGTCAGAACAGCGCCGCTCTCAGCTCACGCACTATGCAAAAGAGGGTAAATTCGGTTTCGGCCACGAAAAAGCCAAAGATATTGCCGAACAGCCCGCCCCCTGCCGGGAATTGTGGGAACGAATGCTAAAAGAAAACCCGGATGACAATTATTTCTGATTGAGCGGGCATTATCGGTACACCGGTGAGCGGAAAACTAAATTATTTAGCCTTTAACACAAATAAACTTTTACTTGTTTCGAGTGTCAACTAAAGTGTAAAGTGTCAACCCTTTTGTAAACCTAGCGAGCACTCAGGAGGCGTTATGGGCAAAAAAATGAGCAATGCGCCGGTATTCTTCACGCTGGCCCAGGTGCGGTTCAACCCTCTGCTCAAGCTGAATGACTGCATTCCAGACATTCAGGAGAAGCTGAGAGTTGCTCACTTTCCAGACTTTCGCCAGGAGAACGTGCAAGTCGTCGCCTTCCAGAACGGAGGCACTAACACGACCCAACAGGCACGCTATGTGTTTGGCGACATTCCTGGCACATCGAGCTTTGTGCTAGATAATAACTCGTTGGCATTTCAGACCACTGATTATGAGACTTTTACCGAGTTTTCAGAGCGGGTCGAGCTTGGCATTAAAACCTTGAATGATTCCATTCCTAACGGTCTGGATTACGTATCACGCTTGGGTATCCGGTATTTTGATGCCGTTCAACCGCAATCAGGTGATGCGCTCTCACAATACCTGGTGAAAGAGGTGATGGGGCTATCCGAGAGCGTTCAGCAGCTCACTCACTCCTTTAGCGAAACCATGTCAAAGAGCGAGCATGGCACCCTGATTACTCGCGTTATTATTCGTGATGGCCAATTGGCGCTGCCAGCGGAACTACACTCTCTGGCGCCACAATTGGACGAAAAGTTTCTAGCACACAGAGGGCGACATGCTATTGTGGACTCAGATGCCTTTAACGACAGACGGCAGGCCTTTGATCTGAGCAGCATTATGACCAACCTGACGGGGCTGCACGACGACATCAAAAGCTCGTTCAAGGAACTGATTACCGACCACGCACTGACCGTGTGGGAATAAGGAGGCTTTATGTTCGCTTACGATATTCGAGCCACCGGAGGCTGGACTGATGCCAGCCCACAGACTGGAGAAAGCACCTCTACTCAAAAAGGCACACTTGTACTGGCTTCACTGCCTAGCGGTACCACGATGCCCCTGATAGTGTTCCATCAGCATACTGGTTACGAAATCCCTACCAGCGCCATCGAGCAGCCCTTTATCGTCAGCCCTGAGCCTCGGGCAGAAGACGTATCCATTTCATTGGATGCGGAATATGTAACAGACCGAATCAAGGATATATTCGGATTGAGCATTTCTCGACTGGCGCAACTTTTGGGGGTCTCTCGAACGGCAGTTTATAACTGGCGAAATGGCGAAAAGCTTACAGAGAGAAACCTGGCACGTTTGGCTGACCTCAACGACACAGCAGATCTGTTCGAGAACGAAAACATTGAGGTTACCGGCCTGCTAATGAAGCGCCCTTTCACGCAAGGCAATAGCCTGCTGGATCTGTTGGCCAATGGCGAATTTATTTATGAGCCAAGCAAAAAACTGATAGCACAAATCAAGCAAGAAGCGAAAGAACGCACTGGACTGGCTAGCCGCCTGCGGGGTCGAACCTTGCCACGAATCGATACCAGCATTGATTTGGAGTAATCCTAACCAATGGAAACCTGGTCCAGAGCAACCCCCTGGCGGCAGGGCAAATTTCTCACAAAAGATTCTGCTAACGCACTGGGGCTGTCGGCAGGTGATGCCACCTGCCTGGTGGTAGTCGCATCGCACGACTGCGACCTATCTCAGCTGCCCGAATCAGAGCCCTATGTAGAAGTTGTGGTGGGCAGGGAAATCACCAAGGACAAGTTCAACGGTAATTTCACCAACGGAAAGAATGCGCGGAAATTGCACTTACCGATCGAAGGTGCAGATACGTCCTATATCGAAATTGAAGTACTGAGCAAGAAATCCGTTTTAAAAACGGATCTAGCCAGCCATGTGCCATCGAATGCATCTCTCAGCAACCCCTCTAAAGTGATTTTTCAGCGTTGGCTGGCCAGTCGATACCGGCGCTCTGCCTTCCCCGACGAATTCGAGCAAAGACTAACCAAGCATAAGCTGGATAAAAAGATTGCGGATGCTGGTAAGAAACTGGGTAGCGACGTTGCAGCAATATTCTTCGACCTTGCCAATGAAGAAGCGGCTACTAACGAAACCTACCTTCTGGGTATCACGATCATGTATCAAACAGACGATGATCCAGAACGGGCCAGAGAGGCAGCAAATTCCCTTAAAGAGAAAATAGAGAACGCTTTTAAGGCAAAGCTCTATAACGATACCGATGATGCTTGGCAGGATATCGAGCTGGAATATGTAGATATCATTTCCGATGAGGCGCTAAGCTACCGAATGTCACAGATCCTAAAGCCTTGGCGATTGGAGTACATCAGTTTGGGAGCTGACCCCCAACAACCGATAGACAAAGAGTCATAACTGAAAACCAATCCTGCTTATCACCCTACCCGCCAAAACAGTGGAGCAAAAGACGAAAATCAGTAATGAAACGAATTCTTTTCACGGCAGCACTCATCACTACCTGCGGATGCCAGGCGGGTAACACCGGCACTGGCTACACTGTTGTCTCTCAAGACCAGATGACACACTTCACTGGCCGCGCCATCTATACCACTGAACAAGGCGCCTATGTGGGCGAATTAAAAGATGGCCGTCGCCATGGCTACGGCGTGCACTACGCAAAAAATGGCACAGCGATGGCCGGCCACTGGGAAAACGATACCTTCAAAGGTAAGGGCGTCATGATCAGCACAGACATCAATTCGGTCTCGGTTGGGCGCTTTGATGGTGCCCAGCTGATCGGCAACGGGGTAATCACATTTGAAGGGGACGCGGCTCAAGGCGATTTCAAGCAAGGCTCCGCCATGCCTGAGAATGTGAATTGCTATCGCGCAGGCGTTAAGATTGACTGCAGTGACAGCAAACTTTACGGCACACCATAGCGTTAGCACTCTGGCGATACCCAAAATGTAAAGCTGCCCGAAAGGCGATTATCAGCTTCGCCACCATAGAACACTGACAATGGCAATCGCCATCAGTGTTGGCATCAAGAATACCGCAGGCCAAAAGCCCAGCCACTCAACCAGCATGCGCGTCATGGCTGCTTGTGCCCAAACAACCAGTATACTTTTTCATCTGCCTTTGAATCAGGGCAAAAAATCATCGATGCCGATGAAAAGGCTGACATAGAAACCTCGCCTGATTTCGATACGATCAGGCCCTTCGATTGCTGGCCACAGGCTTCTGGCTTCGCAAATTCGGGTGGCTGCTTATATCCAGACAGATCCAGCACTCCCCCAGCGACGATCACCACCGAGGCACCAATGTCATCGTAATATTTAATAATCGGCTTGCCCTGGTTATCTACCAAGAAAAAGCATTTCTCCTCGATACCAAGATCGAGCTGCTTGCCTTGGTAATGCAAAAAGCACTGATTACTCGATTTTACCAACTCGAGTGAAACCCCATGAATGGATGCAACTTGTGGAATCGGCTGCGCGTGTGCGCAAGCAGTCAATACAACCGCCAGAATAGCCCATAATCGCTTTACAGCTGCCAAAACCACACCTCCTCTGATGCATCAAAATAGACCGGATCACCTTTTGTCATCTGCCGCCCATCCCACAGATCTATATGATCACCTTGATTGCCAACGCCCCAGAAGTTCTTGAAGAATACGATCCCGCTATTGAGATACGAAGACGATTTGGCATTACGGTGAACCGTAGGGCTACCAAAGCCACCACCGCCATTCGCTAACCAATCGGCCAGCTCCTGCGCCCTGAGAACATGGTTCTTGTGCCCAAACCAGCAACGCGCCCCCCGAAAACCGGCCAGCGACACGCCTGAATTGGCAAGTGCAACCCCCATGCGAATAGCGCATTGATTCTCAAAATTACCATTGCCATTGGTCGCGCACGGCTCATCCAAGCCTTTGTTTGCGGGGTGGTTGGCCCAAAGCGTTCCAAATGCTACTGCCATACATCCTCCTTGATCTTTAAGACAGAATGATACAGCCAAGGGCCTAAAGAAGTAAGTGAGGGGATTTTGCACAATTGAGTGATCAGGCAATTACTCATCAACGGAGAAACTCAAACCCCGCCTTTGGATCGAGATCAAGCGCCCTACAGTACTGGTCGTACTCATACACATCCAAGCGCCTTTCCATGCTTTCCACCTTTTGCACAAAGGAATGCGGCTCACCAATCCGGGTAGCGAGCTCTCGCATGCTGATACCTTGATCAACCCTCGCGCGCTTGAGCCAGCCGACCAGGCTTGCATATTTGGAAGATGTGATAGCCTTTTGCATGCGTACCGATTATTGGTACGATTGCCAATGTACCCAAAATCGGTACAAGGAGAAAATCATGCCCAGAAGGCCGCTTTACATGCTCAGACAGTGTTTATTGGCTATCGCCTTATTCGTAACGGTGGGATGCAGCACCCCTCCCAACTCGTACAACCCCAACGAATCCTACGCGCTCAATGTCGCACGAGCTGCTGGTATTGACGCGAAACTCAAGGATACAGAACTGCCCAAGGATACGATATCCAATATCACGGAATCATCAGGCTTCGGTTTTGCACTAGCCGCCTCCGGCTACAACGCGCCAATCCCAGGCTTTTCACCATCACAAATGGCAGGAATGAACTTCACCGCCTGGCTTCTCGCGCCGGAAGCTGATTCTGCACGCAACAGCATGATTGCCTGGATGCCAGAAGAGGCAGCGAAACCATCACCCAAGGAGGCACTAGCAGACCTGCTCCTGAACGCAGCCAGCCAAGGGGTTCGGGATCTGGGCTACTCTCCTGTTCAAGAAATTGCCAAAGGCGGTACGGACAAAACCGGTATTGGCATCTATGTGACCGGGCGCAATGACGACATCTGTCAGGATAATCAATACGGCAAGTCAAACTGTTGGATTAGCTTTGCTATCCGAGATGCCGAACTGACGTCTCAACCATCCATAATCGGCAAGGATCAAAGCAGGGTCTGGTTTTTTGACCCCAGCGCCAATGTCTATAGTCGTTTTGTTTTCCCTAAAGATCACCCCGGCTTCAATGAGCTGGAGCTGTTGGTGGCAATCAGCAAACATCTACCTGAATGGATCTATTTTTATGTTGCCCCCAAGAAGGTGTTCGTCGGCAAAGACCAGCCTATAAAAGCGCCACTATTAGTTCAGCAGGGCCAGATCCATTACTTCGTCAAAGTCATCGCCTCTTCTGACCAGTAATAGAGCGGGTAAGCCCTATGCAGGAATTATTTTTAAACACACTGGTTGCCTGTGTTGCATTGGCAATAATTATTGCCGCCGGGAAAACTCTGTTTAAGTTACTTCGAGGGCTATTTGCTGCTCTTAGTTTCATCAGCACATTCTTATCATCAGGAACTGGCCCCAACCCCAGTGCTGTAGTAATGTTTCGTGGTCGCATTGTAGAAGCTAAAAACTGGCACGGCAGCAACGATGGTAGGCTGTATAGCGAATTTTGGCTGCGTGCCGAAGATGGGCTGGAGCGACGATACAAGCTCAAGGATATTCACCCCAATCTCCGCAAAGGGCATCAGGTGGCACTCTACGAATATGCTGGCACATTGGTAGCTATCAACAACAACTCCACCGGTGCAGAAAGCTGGGTGACGCCAGGCTGGTTACTATCCTCGCTCTACCCAACGGGACGTTTTCGCCGCTTTGTCTTTTGGAGCCTTAGCGTATGGATTGCTTACTATTTTCTTAAACCTACAGAGCCTGCCTTTGAACAGGTATTCCTATTCTTAGCATGGGTGATCTTCGCTGGCATTACCTTAGCCCTGGCTTTAAAACATTTATTTTCTACCAACTCCCGTAGATCAAACCAGTTGAGTGAGTTCGCGGCATTCTGCTATCAAGCAGCTACCGACGAATAAAAGCAGCTATTGAAAAAAGCCGAAAACAACCACTTTCCAGGTATATCTATCTCATCTAAATTGTCGAGAATCCGGCATTGTCGGGAATGGTGGAAAAATCGACCAAATATAATCGAATTTTCTCGAAGCTTTTTTTCATCGCTGTACAGAATGCCGTATTTCGTTATATTTTCGATTATATTTAGTCTAAGGCAACACCAAATGATTTATGCCATGCTGGAGATACTACTAATAGTCGCTTTGACCCTCTGCATTCTGATTGCCCAAGCAGATCAGGACTCAAAAATGAATGATAAGGGATAAGGCAAATGCCAAGACCACATCATCCTTACTATCTAACCGACAGCAACGGACGACTATGTTTCACACAACAAGGGCTGGAAACGCTAAGACCTTACTTTGCCTTAGCGGGCATTGATATCCGAAAGATTAAAACTGAGGTTGACTATTTTCAGGCGCGCCAGCAATCATCGCCTTACTTTACAGACTGGCTCAAGCAACGAGCAGCCAACTGGCCAGATACCGACCAGTTTAATCTTTTAAGGAATGCGCTGTTTGACGGCGTTTAATTTTTGACATCATCTGTAAAGATTACGATGGAACGGATTTTTCGTTGTAGCAATTTAATTGTCTCAGCCTGTTTACGTATGCGCTGATAATGCTCCTCTGTCATGATGGCCATTTCGGCTTCATACTCACCCGAGGCGTATTTGCGTAGCGTTTTCTCAGTATAACCTTCTGCGCCTTTCTTTATCCGCGATCCCTTCATTTTTCCGTAATCACTGGGCCTTCTTTCTTGAAAATAGGCATCTATCGTTCCCTTGTTTAATTCAACTCTGGAATGGAGATAGCCATAGCTCTCACCGAGGTCACCCAAAGAATTTTTGCCCTCCAGATATTCGTCGCAATAACACTTTGCTTCAAGATAGCTCAGCATATACGCTCTTTTCAGCTGCTCATCAATGCGCTTGAGCATTCGCTGAGTTTCTTTAACAACCAGCTTGTAGTCTACCCCCTGGCGCTCCGAATGATGGGCTTCAGCAAGCGCCAACGCCTTCCGCCCATCATTGAGTATTCCGTTAAGCTCTTCGTTGGATAGCGTCATTCGCCCGTTCCTTTATTATTTACATAGTCGGCCACCAGGCGATTAACCACCGCGGTAATAGACGAGTCTTCTTGGATTGCCTTAATTTGTAGCTTCTTGTACAAATTCACCGGCACATCACAATTCAAACGTTTTGTATCGCCCCTTAACAACTGATCTCTTAAATTAACCAGATCATCACGCTGTTCTTCACGAACATGCTTCTGCTGCATTGCATCCACTAATTTACCCATTGCATTAGCTCCTCTACGATAGACTGCATTTCATATTTGGCTTTTTCATCTTCGGCGTCGTAAACACTAAGACCAGCGCTAGCACTCGCGGCATACACCACTCGCTGGAAAGTCATGGATTTCAATATTGGCATTGAGTAATGGCTCAATGCTTCAATGACTTCGTTACTCAATTTCGTGTTTGGTATGGCACGACTTACGATAAAAGCCGCTTGGAGTTTTCCATCCGTTATTTCCTGCCTTGCCTTAATCAGCTCTACCAGATCCGCAGTTGCCCATATGTCATAGGGGGAAGGCTGCACCGGTACCACAATGGCATCCGATGTTTTAATTGCAGCGGCGGCCATTTCCCTTAGCTGCGGTGCGCCATCGATGACAACGATGTCATACTGCTTGCTGAAATCCTTTAGATCATTTGCCAGTGAAGGTCTATCCAAACCAATGACTGGGACTTGACAGTTTTCGTTGGCAGAACGCCAGTCTCGAGCGCTACCCTGAGGATCTGTATCCACAAGCAATACTCGACCACCCAGGCGCGCAAGCCCAACCGAAATATTGGTAGCTAAGGTTGTTTTCCCAGACCCACCTTTTTGATTAAGAATTGATATGGTCACACTCATAGAGCACGCTCCGGTGTGGGTTTTGCCAAATATGCCCACTCTTCGGCCAACTCTCTAAAAAGCCTTTCACCATTTGGAATGATGGAATGAGGCTCCTGCATTAGCATGGCTCGACCCCGCATCGCAATGAGCACACGATGAAAGTAGCTACCATCCAATCCGCAACACACACCGGCTAGATCAGCCTGCCAGCAATCCCCGTCATAAAGGCTCAAAAGCACCTGCGCAGCAAGCCTTGCACCGCCACAATCCTTGAATGCCAGCTCCAGCAGCGTTGCAACTGCTATTCGGTATTCTTTGGGAGTCACTCGCAAGCTCTCCTCCACCAATTGCTGTTGCCTTAGGGCCTCATACAAACTATCTCGGTTTTCCGTAAAAGCATTCATGGTTATTCCTCTCTCTCTAGGGTTGAGTAATTGACGACAGTTAGTAATCACACGTCTGCCAACAAAATTTTTTCCGCTATGCGGCCAGCCCCTGGCTGGCGCAGTCTTTCCCCTGGCTCACCGCAGCCCAAGGGCCAAACTGCGATTCACCACACTGCGGCATTACAGCCTGCCGGTACTGTCACCCACCTGACGGTTGGCGGCTCCGCGCTCCGGCAACACCCTTCGCCCCACGCTGCGTTTACTGGCTTGGGTTGTGTACGGGGCCTAGCCTGATCAACGCCCCTTGCAGCATTTGAAGTTGGTGCACGATCCCACGCGACCCCCTGAGCTTCCTCTGTCTTGCGCACCCATCCAGCCTGCCGAGCCGCTGAGCCGCTTTTCCGGTTATTACACCGAGGGGACGTCTTTAAGCAGCAAGCCCAGCGAGACAACCCCAGCTCTGTCAGCGCGACCCGACAGCACCAGGAAGGACGTACAAACCTGCCACCGAGCACGGCACAGGTCTGCTTTCGCTTTCTCCGGGCCGAGCGCGGCCCCTGAGGTGCTTGCGAATTTTTTTCACGAGGGCTAAGATGGGCCCGTAAAAGAAATTCACTCACTCAGTGAGCCGGGCCCCACCTGCTGATTCGGTCGCCAAACAGTCTCAGCATGTGGGGTTTTTCTTTGCGCGGCGTTCCGAAAAGAGGGTTAAAAACCCGTAAGAAACACGAAAAAGGCCGCGAAATTCGCGGCCTTTTCGGAATTGAAAATCCACCTAAGCTATTGATTTAGAATGGTTTTTATGGATTCAGACTCGTAGCTTGAAAATCCCCGTGTCGGTGGTTCGATTCCGCCTCCGGGCACCATTCCAAAAAGCCTGCAAGCAATTGCGGGCTTTTTATTTATCCCCCTCCAAATGTTTTCTAAATACCGCGACCGGTAATTTTGCACGCTTCCGTGATCCAGCCTTTTGAAGCAAGGCTTAGGTCAGATACGGATTATGCCCACACCTGCCCACACTTGCTGGCAACCAGGAACAAAAAATCGTTCGGCAAGGACAGTTATCATCAAGGAAGGCGCCACCCGCATTAATGGTCCGCGAGTACGACGTGCTGACCAATACTCCAGGTGAACTTGAAAAGTGTTGAAGCCGACGTTGGAAGAACGCCAGGTTCCCCATAAAACTTTGCCCTGAGTTTTTGTTGTTGACTCCAGCCGCAACCCGTATTGCCCAAACGGGAAAGGCCATGGATCAAAATTCACCCTGTCAACTAATATCCTGAAATACGCTTATCGCGTTTGCGCTATTTAACATCTAGATAGGATCAATGATCGCGGAGGAATCCATTCCCTGATTCATCGCCTGCTGTTTAAACTGTGTAGGTGTTTTTCCGGTAAGACGCTGGAAGGCGGTGGAGAAGTACGCGGAACTTTTAAAGCCCAACCGTTCAGCCACTTCTTTGCAGCTGAGGTCCTCTTCTCCCAATAGTCGCATGGCCGTCTGCATTCGGTCTTCGGCAATGAATTTATGAATATGGCGACCTGTTGCTTGTTTGAAAGATCGTGAAAGGTGGCCTTGGCTGATACCACAGAGTTGCGCCAGCTCTGCTACATTGGGATACCCCATTTCCAGTGAAGCAGCAATGCGTTCCTGAATTCGAGCCAATTGCCAGGGCGCTAACGCCGAGCTGGCCAAGTCTTTCGCCGTGGCCCTGTCCAACTGTTGCGCATGACGCTCCAATTCGACCAGCATAAGTTTGCAAACAGAATCAACCACAACCTCCTGACCAAACCCCGGTTGCTCCAACTCGACATAGAGCTTCTGCATCATCAGTTCCAGACTTTGATTCCGCATTGAAATCAGAGAAACCAAATGTTTCTGCCAACTTTCCAGGCTACGCTGAGTGGTTTCTTCAAAATAGTCTTTGTCAAACGCGCAGTGCAACAAACGCAACGGCTGCTCGATGGGGAACAATCGCGCCGAATAGCCCGGCGGCAACAAAACAACCGAGCGGGCTCGGGGAAAAGTCTGGGGCGTGGTTAATTTACCAACACGCAACGGCGGGTGATTGTCCGACAAACGCTGCGAAAGTTTGTAGCAGGAATAGATGGGCGTTTCAGTAACACCGAACCACTGCACGGTAGCAAGCTCTACACATACATGCGGCAGTTTGACTTGCTTTTCGATTATAAAATCCATAGTTCACGTATGCTGTTAATGCGTGCAGATTATGAAATCCACACTGAGTTTCGTTTTTGTAATTATCCATTCTGTTGTACTTGATTCATTGCAAAAAAGCCAGCCACTTTGGCCGCTAAATATTCGAACCCGACCATATCTGATACCTTTTTATACGCTTTTCTTCTATTAAGGAGGAAGAGATATTCAATATATAAAAGTCATAACCCGAAAAAAGAAAAGCGCTTTTCGAAATCGTGCTCAATTTCTGTTTTTCAAATACAAAGTCAGTAAACACCTAGATGGTTCAGTTTACTCTCCATGTACCGAAAGATAGATTTAAGTCATGCCAATCAAGCAGCGGCACCAAATATAAAAACGTACGCTTTTATAACAATGAGGCTTTTCGTTCTCAGCGTTCTAAAAAACGAATAATTGATAACAAAAATATAACTGAAGGTAGTGCGGAGAAAAGTATGTGTGGATTGAGAAAGCGCGCAGTAGTTTTGCCCCCCGAACCAATGTCCTCCCCTGAAACATCGAACCACTTTGCAAAACCACTGTTCAGTACCAACCTGTTGGCGGCCGCTGTAACCGCCGTGGTATCGGCAGGGTTTGCGATTCCGGTTCATGCTGAAGAAGCACAGGTACAAAATGCAGGGCCGGCGTTAGAAGAAGTTACCGTAACAGCACGACGTCGCGAGGAAAACGCTCAGGAAGTACCCATTGCCATTAAAGTAATGGACTCCGAGTACCTGCAGAAGCAAAACATCGTGGAACTGGAAAGCCTGGCGACGGCGGTACCTGCTGTCACCATCTCCAATACCGGCAACACTTCCAACGCCCCGATCGTGGCGGTGCGAGGTCAACGCCCCACAGACACCACCCTGTCGCTGGATCAGTCCATTCCCATCTACTTCAATGAAGTGGTCATGACACCGTCACAAGGTACAAACCTTGCGTTTTATGATCTGTCCAACATCCAGATATTGAAAGGCCCCCAAGGCACACTGTTTGGCCGGAACACCACTGGCGGTGCGCTGCTGATTACGCCAACTGCGCCAACCATGGAGCAGGAAGGCTATCTCCAGGTTAAAGCGGGCAACTACAACCTGCGGGGAATAGAAGGTGCGGTGAACCTGCCGGTGAATGACAACCTGCAATTCCGGGTTGCCGGCCGCGCACTGAAACGCGATGGTTATCAGGAAGTGGTAGCTGACAATGCATTAAAAGGCGAAGACCTGTGGGATGAAGACTCCCAGGGTTTACGCATCGGTATGAACTGGGAGATGGGAGCATTATCCAACCTGTTCACCGTTGCTTATGATGAGAATGACATGATTGCACGGGCGCCGGTTATCACAGGTTATGCAGCTGTTCCGGGCACACTGGCAGAGTTCATAACGTTGGCCTATGGTAATGGCGTGAACGAAGCCATCGCCCGCCAGCAGAACCGCTCTGCCCACGATGTTGAAATCGATTTGCTGGGTGAAGAATCGGTGGAAAACACCTTTGTTTCCAACATCACGGAGTATGATCTCTCAGATTCCTTAACCCTCAAAAACGTGTTTGGCTACCGCAAGGTGGAGTCATCTCGGACCCTGGATGCGGATGGCACGGCACTCCCCATTTTCTCCAACGGACTCGTTACGCCAAACTCGGCAACAACGACCAATGCTGTTGGCCCGGAATTCATCGAGTCAGAGCAGTTCAGTAACGAGCTTCAATTGCTGGGCTCTACCGATAATGTGGAGTGGATCACTGGTGTATTCTGGTATCAAATGGATGCCTCCCAAGATGGTTTGACCCAGTTGTTCACCGGTGATATTCCAACCGGGTTCCCACCCCCTAACGATATCCGGTCTGTGTACATGTATCAGGCCATACCCGTTGGCGACGTCAACAACAAAGCCTATGGAATATTCGGCGAAGCCACCTACCATTTCAACGAAGAGTGGGCCGCCACCCTTGGCTTACGGCAGAGCTGGGATGAGCGCTCCGTGACTGTCAGGAACCAGAAGCAAGCAGGTCAAGCTCCCCTTGAGACAGATCCTCTAGAGTGTGTAGTGACCGATGCTAATGGCAACCCAGCACCGAATTGTGAACGTACAGAAACCGAGAAATTTTCTTCACCCACCGGCCGTGTGTCGGTTAACTACACACCGGATGACGCCACCTTAATTTATGGCAGTATTTCCACCGGGTACCGTTCCGGGGGCTTCAACCTCCGTGGTGTGGATAACGCAACTTTACAGCCCTTTGACGAGGAGACCGTTGTCACTTACGAAATAGGTTACAAGGCTGAATTCGGCTCAATACGAACCGCGCTTGCTGCCTATACCCAAAAGTATGACGACATTCAGAAAACGGTAGCTCTCTTCTCTAGCGGTGGTTTTCAAACCAGCACTATCAACGCCGCATCGGCCACGATACAAGGTTTTGAAGCCGATGTTATGTGGGCCGTAACCAACGATCTGGTATTATCATTAGCCTATGCTTATGTGGATGCCAGCTACGACGAATGGATTGCGGACGTGCTAATTCCCGGCACAACCACCTCCGTAGCGGTCGACGCATCAGATGATGATTTTGGGTTTACTCCCAAAAACACGGCTACGGCATCAGCATCCTACACCTTCCCCACCAGCCCGGAGCTGGGTGAAATGACCCTGACTGGTTCCATTTACTGGCAGGACGAAATGGTTAACTTTGCCATACCTTCCCAGTTCGAAGTCACCATTGCTGACGATGCTCTGCGCCAAATCGCATACGATTCCATTGATGTTAAATCCTATTCTGTTTCCAATTTACGCTTTGACTGGCGCAACATGATGAACTCGGATTTCGATTCTGCACTGACCGTCAGCAACGTAACCGACAAAGAATATGTTATTGGTGGCTTCAACCAGATCGACACTCTGAGTCTGGTGGAATCAGCCTACGGCCCACCACGTACCGTTGTTGCATCACTTCAGTACAATTTCTAAGGGCTTAGGAACGTATCTATAAACCTGAAGTGGAAAAGACTACACCAGAATGCCCATGTGCAAGCATGGGCTTCTGGGTAACAGGCAGCAAAGAACAGCCACTTTCACCAATAAGGGTTTATCAAACTAACCACTTTTTTGATGATCTATTACAAAGATGATCTACTACAAAAGGGAAAGCTCCATGAGAAAAATCAATCCCCCTTTACTAGTTCGACAATCGGCTTTTCTGCTGTCTGCCAGCTTCCTCTTTTCAACGACCAGCATCGCGGCCAATCTTGACCAGGCGGTAAAAGAGAACAATGCAGCCAACACCGCCGCCCAGCAATCGCAAAAAAAGATCGATGCTCTGTCCCAGCAAACCGACAAGCTGTTCAACGAATACAAAGTCGTCAGCAAGGAAATAGACGGTCTGGTCATCTACAACACCCAGTTGGAAAAACAGATTGCAAACCAGATCAAAGAAATGCAGTCCATTAATAACTCCATCGACCAGGTGACGGTAATCGAGCGTCAGATCGTTCCATTGATGTTGAATATGATCAACGGTTTAAAACAATTTGTGGCATTGGACGCACCCTTTCTGCAGGATGAACGCAGTGAACGAATTGCAAACCTGGAACAACTGATGGAGCGGGCGGACGTGTCCGTTGCCGAGAAATTCCGCAAGGTTCTGGAAGCTTACCAGATCGAAAACGAGTATGGCCGCACCATCGAGGCCTATCGCGGCACCTTGGATATCGATGGCAATCAGCGGGAAGTGGACTTCCTCAGAATTGGTCGTGTCTCCCTGATGTACCAGACCGATGATTCCAAATATACCGGTATCTGGAATAAAGCCACCAAGCAATGGGAACCGCTATCAAACCAGTATCGCAGTGCCATTCGCGATGGTCTCCGCATCGCACGTAAAGAAGTGGCTCCCAACATATTGAAATTACCCGTCCCGGCAGCGGAGGCAGCACAATGATTAGCAGATTATCTATCACCCTCCTCGTTAGCCTGACTCTGGCCACACCCATCATGGCGGCCCCGGCCCAGAGCCTGGACCAACTACTGAACCTGATCAGGGAAGGACGCGTTTCCGAGGCCAAGGAAAACAAAGCCCGGGAAGCCCGTTTTAATGCTGAAAAAGGCAACCAGGCCAAGATTCTTGCGGAAGCAAAGCAGACCCGGGCCAAAGAAGAGGCCCGTAGCTCCGAGCTGGAATCCACCTTCGAGAAAAACGAATTGGAAACCGCCGCATTGCAGGAAGCCTTGAACAAACGACTGGGGTCTTTAAAGGAACTGTTCGGTGTTCTGCAACAAGTCGCGGGCGACACTACGAGCCAATTCCAGACGTCCATTATCAGTTCACAGTATGAAAATCGCGGCGAGTTCCTGACTAAGCTGGCGAAGAAGATGGGGACCAGCTCGGAATTGGCGTCCATCGAAGAAATCGAGCGGCTGTGGTTTGAGCTGCAGCGTGAAATGACCGAATCCGGCAACGTGGTTCGCTACAACCACTCGATTATTTCCGCCACCGGCGAACAAAAAACAGCTGAAGTGATTCGCGTGGGCACCTTCAACCTGGTATCCGATGGCAAGTACCTGAAGTACGACAGCGAAACCGGCAAGGTAGCGGAATTGATTCGCCAACCGTCCTCTCGCTTTGTTGAAACGGCTGAAGCGCTGACCAAAACAGCGCCCGGCCAGTTGGTGGAATTCGGGCTTGACCCATCCCGCGGCACGCTGTTGTCAGCTTTGATCAAAGAACCCAACCTGTCTGAACGGGTGGAACAGGGTGGTCTCGTGGGCTACATTATCGTTGGTGTGGGCATCATTTCCTGGTTACTGGCGCTGGAGCGCATCATCTCCCTCACCATCACTCGAGCCAAGGTACGAGCCCAGTCAAAATCCAAGACCATCAGCCCCTCCAATCCCCTGGGTCGTGTGCTGACGGTTTACGAGAACAATCCCAAGCTGGATCCCGACACACTGGAGCTCAAACTGGCGGAAGCCATCATCAAGGAAAAACCCCGTCTGGAACGCTTCATTCCCTTGTTGAAAATCATTGCAGTCGCGGCGCCCCTGCTTGGGTTGCTCGGTACGGTAATCGGTATGATTGTGACCTTTCAATCCATCACCCTGTTCGGCACCGGCGATCCGAAATTGATGGCCGGCGGTATCTCGCAGGCATTGGTCACTACTGTACTGGGGTTACTGGTCGCCCTTCCCACTATCTTTTTCCATAGTATCAACAATTCCATCGCCAAAAACGTTCTGCATATCCTGGAGGAACAAAGTGCCGGATTGATTGCTGTACGAATGGAGCAGGAACATGATCTACGCGCTGCTTGATGCCTATGAATCCCTTCAAGTATTCCTGGAAACCGGAGGCATGGTCCTGCTGCTGATCGGGATCAACATTTTCGGCATGTGGACCCTGATCTTTGAGCGAATCTGGTTTTTCCAGCTTCGCTACCGTAAGGACAAGGCCCACAGACTGGATCAGTGGCACGCACGCAGTGAACGGCAATCCTGGCCCGCACAGCAAATACGTGCATTGATGATCTCGAAAAGCCGTGAAGCCCTGAACGACCGGCTGGCACTGATCCAGACCCTCATTGCCATTTGTCCCCTGTTAGGACTGTTGGGTACGGTGACGGGCATGATCGAGGTATTCAGCTCCATGTCTTTCTTTGGAACCGGCAATGCCAGAAACATGGCTGCCGGGGTATCCAAGGCCACCATTCCAACCATGGCTGGAATGGTGGGCGCCCTGTCAGGCCTCTTTGCGATCACTTATTTAAAGCGCTTCGCCCAGAGAGAAAGTGAACTCATAGAAGATGGCCTGACGACCGAACACTGAGGAACACGTCATGAGAAGAGCATTATCAAAACTAAATACAGAAGAAGAAGACTCAAACATTGACCTCACTCCCATGCTGGACGTGGTATTCATCATGCTGATTTTCTTCATCGTAACTGCTTCCTTTGTGAAGGAATCCGGTATTGACGTAAATCGACCCGACGCCGAAACCGCACAGAAGAAAGAGCGCGCCAACATCCTGGTGGCGATTGACGAACGCAATCAGATCTGGATTGACAAGCGCCAGATCGACCCACGTGCTGTACGTGCCAACATTGAGCGCCTGCACGCAGAAAACCCGCAAGGCTCAGTGGTGATTCAGGCGGATAAAAACTCCAAAAACGAGCGGTTGGTGCAGGTTATGGACGCCGCACGCCAGGCCGGCGTTTACAACGTATCCATCGCAGCAAACGATAGTTGAGGCTGACTCAGATGTACTCAAGAATCGTTTTTTCAACAGTGCCGGCGTTAATCATAACGCTCGCATTGTATTTCCTGATGATGTCGCTAATTTCCACCGCCAAACAGACACTGGGGGACGATGGCGAGCGCTACGTGGTGGATTTCGTCCGCTTGAAGCAGGAAGAGGCCGTTCAAACCAAGGACCGCAAACCCGAGAAGCCGCCGCAGCCGGAAGAGCCACCACCTGAAACGGTCACTCCGGAGATGGATGCCCCGGACATTGAACAGAATGCTATTTCCATTGCCGCCGCGCCCATCGACAAAAGCCTCGACATCGCCACGGGATTTGGTCTCGGCGCTGCAGATGGGGATTTTCTGCCGATCGTGAAGGTGCAACCGATCTATCCACGCCGTGCACTGTCACGGGGTATCGAAGGCTATGTCATTCTGGAGTTCACCGTAACCAAGAACGGGTCGGTTAAGGACCCCGTGGTAATAGAAGCAGACCCGGAACGGATCTTTGACTCTGCAGCCATCAAAGCGGCGTTGAAATTCAAATACAAGCCCAGAATAGTGGACGGTGAACCTGTGGATGTCGCCGGTGTTCAGAACAAGTTGACTTTCCAGATCGAAGACTAGACCGCAACCTAAACCAAGAAGATGTTTGTATGAAAACGCCAATATACCACTGCAATTCAGATTCGATTACACCAGCTCAGTCACTATCTCTGGTTCGATATGCGTTGGGCCTTTTCTTGCTTCTGGTGGCGGTTTCGTTCTCTGTAATAGGTCAGGCGGCACAAAGCCAACCATCGTCGCAGGCGCAGCGTCAAATCGTGAAAACTCCGGCCCTACGGGAAAAAATCTATAAAGTACTGACGGAAGCCCAAGCCAAAGCGGAAGAAAACAAACAGGATGAAGCGCTGAAAATATTGGATCGCCTGAAATCCAGTTCGAGTCTGAACAGCTACGAAGCAGCCATGATGTGGAAGTTCTACGCCTACATCTACTATTCGTTGGATAAAAATGAACAGGCCATTCAAAGCTATGAGAAACTGCTGGCTCAGGAAGCCCTGCCCCAGGCCCTGGAATCTGAAGCACTGTACAGTGCCGGCCAGCTCTATTTCGTGCAGGAAAACTACAAGAAGTCCATCGAGTACCTGAACCGTTGGCTTACCGTTGTCGAATCACCTTCCCCACAGGCGTATGTTATGATTGGTCAGGCCTATTATCAGTTGGGTCAGATGGATAAAGCTCTCCCCCCCATTACCAAAGCCATCGGCATGGTGGAAAGTGATGGAGAGACTCCGAAAGAAAGCTGGTACCTGTTGCTGCGTGCGCTGCATTTTGAGAAAAACGATTACAAGCAAGGCGCTGTGGTCCTGGAAAAATTGATCAAGCACTACCCGAAGAAAGAGTACTGGGTGCAGCTCTCCAGCACCTATGGCGAACTCAAGCAGGAACAGAAGCAACTGAGCACTCTGGAAATTGCCTACCGTCAGGGATTGCTCGACAAGGAAAGCGAATGGCTGACGCTGGCACAACTGATGATTTTTAATGATATCCCCTACAAAGCCGCCAAAATCATCGAACAGGGAATTGAGAAAGGCATTATCAAGCAGGAAAAGGACAATTTAAAACTGCTCTCGTACGCTTGGTCCACCGCCCAGGAAGCACAAAAGGCTCTGCCCGTTCTGGCGAAGGCCGCTGAAACATCTGAGTCCGGCGAGATCGACATTCAACTTGGCTCAACCTATTACCAACTGGACGAATGGGAAAAAGCCATTGCATTCCTGCGCAAAGGCATCAACAAAGGCGATATTAAACACAAGGACAACGCCTATATGATGCTGGGTCTGGCGTTATTCAATGCCAACCGGTTCGAGGACGCCAGATACGCGTTCAAAGAGGCTGCAAAATTTGAAGGTTCCAAAAGCAGTGCAACCCAGTGGCTTAATTATGTCAACAACGAAATCAATCGTCGGGATCTGCTTGCCCAGACGTTGGAATCACTAGATAAACCTTAAACGCTTTCTTACCTGTGACATTGACAAGCCCCGGGCCTATCCGGGGCTTTTTTCTCCGCATTATTCAACCCCGGGAAGCCAAACAAAACCCGTCAGCAATACCATATAGGTATCCTGTAACTGCGAATAAAAAATACCGTACTTGGTAGGATAGTAACCCGCTTCCGGCGCTACTTCCGGTATGGCAATATCAAAGAAGGTATTGGGCGCAGACATGAGAAAATCCTTGGTGATCATTGGCTCCCAGAAAGATAACGCGCCTTTCCACGTACCGAAAATCCACGTGTGCGTAAATAACCCCCCATTGAATTCCGGGGAGGACAGATCCAGCAGGTGATTCCCCATTGCCGGTTCAACCGCGCCCACACTGCTGTGTTCCGGTGGCATCATCCCCTCCGGTAACGGCATGATGGCGAGTTCATAGTTTTCGCAACTTAACGGAATACCAGCACCACACATTTCTTCCGCTGTAGGTGCCGCGATGGAGTGGCGCTCTTCCCGGCTGATAGTATAGAAATGAAAATCAAAGTGCGGTGGACGGTAGATATCGGTAGGAGGAGGATGCCCCTGAGGGTTCCAGTTAACGACTATATGTTCAAATGCTGTGGTGCGTTTAATATTATCGGTCACATCGAAATCCAGCTCATGACCACAGCAATACCAAACAATGTTGCCATCCGCATCCAGCACATCCCACTTGCCATCGCTCTCAGCCAGTGGCGCATTAGAAAAAACACCGCCATCAAACACCACTCCGACATTCAGCGGATAGCGGCCGATGACTGTGCCAAATACACGAACCTCCCCATCGCCCAGCGCCTGTGGCTCAGACAGTTGAACGGGGCGCCCCTTGCTCCAACCGTAGCCGGGTATGACGCACAACAGGAACATCATTAATAAAGCCGTTGTTATTTTCATTATCTATCCCCAATGTTTGAATTACCTGATTAATAGGTCCTGCCATGTTGAAACCTCCCTGAAGCAAGGTCAACATGCGATTGAGTGAGGCCAGAAAACAACCAAGCTTGTTCCGGCAAGCCGTATAATGCCATCAAGGCCAGTGTTATTGGAGGCCGGTGAGTGGTGTTATTCTGCAGTTTGGGGGGGACATGCGTGGCGTGAGCATCACAACCCGGTAGATCATTTCCTCCCGGCAGGTAGCATTAGCCTGTCATTCGTATCAGAATACGAAAAAATCATTAAGCACGAGCCATGGGGGAAACATTCCGTGATCAGCCGATTTATCTCGCGCCTGCTGGCTATTGTCGTTATCGGCGTCATTTGCCTGCCAAGTTCAAGCTGGAGCGCTGAACGCTACATTCTTGCCACTGCCACCACCGGCGGCACTTATTACCCGGTCGGCGTGGCGTTATCAACCCTCATAAAAGTAAAGCTGGAACCCACCACCGGTATATCCCTGTCCGCTATCAGCTCTGCGGGTTCTGCTGAAAACATCAAGCTGATGGCAGACAACGAAGCCCAGTTTGCCATTCTGCAGGGACTGTACGGCGCCTGGGCCTGGAACGGTAGCGGTGCGATGCAACAGATCGGCCCGCAAAAAAAGCTGCGGGCCGTCACCATGCTGTGGCAGAACGTCGAGCACTTTGCCATTTTCAATCACTATGTCGAAAGTGGAAATATGGATGACATGAAGCTGATGGCAGGCAAGAAGTTCTCCATCGGCGTGCGCAATTCCGGCACGGAAGGCTCCGGTCGCTTTATATTGGAAGGTCTTGGTTACGATCCGGATTCGTTGCTCAACCTGGTTTACCTCGGCTATGGGCCCAGCGCCAGCGCGATTCAAAACAACACCATTGAAGGCTTCAATATTCCGGCCGGTGTGCCGGTGGGTGCCGTTACCCAAGCCTACGCCGCCCTGGGAGAAAACCTGCATATTCTGGGTTTCACGGCGGAACAAATCACGCGGGCCAACCAGGGACTGGACCTGTGGACACCCTACACCATTCCTGCCAACACCTATCCCAGCCAGATCAAACCGGTGCAGACCATGGCGCAGCCCAATTTCCTGGCGGTACGCAGTGATGTACCCGAGGCTACCGTGTATGCCATTACCAAGGCCATCTACCAGAATCTCGCCTTCCTCAACGGTATTCACAAAGCCACCCGGGATATGGCATTGGACAAAGCCATCGTCGGGCTGCCCATGCCGCTGCATCCCGGTGCATTACGCTTCTTCAAAGAGAGTGGCCTGACAATTCCCGGCAAACTGATTGCCAGGGATTGATATGGGGTCGGTGGTGCCTGGATCGGTAGTGCCTGGGTTGGTACAAAAGTTGGTATTCGGCCTTGGGGTAACCTTGTCACTGTCCCATATTTACTTCAACACCATTGGCACGTTACCGGATCTGTGGGTGGCCATGTACCACTTTGCCGGCTTTGGTTTGCTGTGCAGTCTGACCGTGCCGGTACGACGCGCAACCGCAGGCAAAACGTTAAGTATTGGCTTGGGGCTTGTCGGTATCGGTGCGTGCCTGTGGCTGGGCTGGCAGGAAGTCGCCCTCTATGAACGCGGCGTCCAACTGACATCCTGGGACCGCCTGGCAACAATGGCAGTGATTGTATTGGCGCTGGAATGGACCCGTCGCACCCTGGGCTGGACGATTCCGATTCTGATCGTCATCGCCCTCACCTATGTGGTCGGGTGGGGGCAATGGATTGACGGTCTGTTTAATTTTCCGGGGTTGTCCCTGGACACCCTTCTGTTCAGAAGCGTGTATGGTGGCGAGGGCATGTTCGGTTCCATCGCCCGTATTTCCTGGTCCTATGTTTTTATTTTTATATTGTTTGGTGCGTTTTTATTAAAATCCGGTGCCGGCGAAGTGATCATCGATCTGGCGCGCTGTGCCGCCGGACGCTGGACCGGAGGTCCCGGCCTGGTGGCGGTGGTGGCGTCGGGATTAATGGGCTCTGTTTCCGGGTCGGCGGTGGCTAATACAGCCTCCACCGGTGTGATTACGATTCCGCTGATGCGTAAGGCAGGCTTTTCACCCCGCTTTGCGGCCGGCATCGAAGCGGCGGCGTCCACCGGTGGTCAACTGATGCCGCCGGTGATGGGCGCCGGTGCCTTTATCATGGCCAACTATACCCAGGTACCCTATCTGCAGATCATTGGCTATGCCGCGCTACCTGCAATGCTCTATTTTTTGTCCATCGGATTTTTTGTGAGAGTGGAAGCTCGCCGACTCAAAATTCCCTGCCAACCGCTTAGCGAACAGTCTTTTTGGCAGGTGCTAAAACAGGGCTGGCCTTCGCTACTGCCCATTGTCATTTTAGTGGCCGCCTTAGTGATCGGGTTCACGCCCACCTACGCCGGTTGTATTGCCATTCTGGGCGTGGTGATTGCCAGCTGGTTTTCCCGCCGCCCCATGACCCTGCGCGATATTCTGGAGGCACTGCATCAGGGAGCGCTGAATATGACCTCCACCGCTTTATTACTGGTGGCGGTGGGCCTGATCGTAAATGTTGTAACCACCACAGGCATCGGCAACACCTTTTCGTTGATGATCAGCCAATGGGCCGAGGGTAGTTTGCTGCTGAGTCTGGTACTGATTGCACTTGCCTCATTGATTCTGGGTATGGGCTTACCCGTGACAGCCTCTTATATTGTGTTGGCCACGTTGTCGGCCCCGGTGTTGTATCAGTTGATTGCCGAGCAACAGATCTTAAGCATGATGCAGGCCGGCGCTTTACCCGAGCAAGCCAAGGCTTTGTTCATGCTGACCACACCGGATAGCCTCACCCAATTGAGCCAACCCATGACGGCAATGAACGCACAGACATTGCTTGCCACGTTGCCCACCGACATCAAGCCCATGCTGCTGGAACAGGCCCTGTCCCCCGCCATGATCAGTGCGGCTTTGGTATCGGCGCACATGATTATTTTCTGGTTATCCCAGGATAGCAATGTCACGCCACCGGTCTGCCTCACCGCCTATGCCGCGGCGGCCATCGCCCAAACCCCGCCGATGCAAACCGGGCTCTCCGCCTGGAAGCTGGCAAAGGGGTTGTACATCATTCCCCTGTTGTTCGCCTACACCCCTCTGATCGGGGGTAACAGCCAACAGACGTTGGCTATTTTCGTGACGGCGACCCTGGGGCTCTACGCATTGGTTGGTGTATTCCAGGGTTATCTGGAATCCGAATTAACCTGGTTACAACGAGCTCTGCTGCTGGCCTGCGGGATACTTCTGTTGTGGCCTGTACCCAACTTATGGTGGAACGCTCTGGGAATAGCGGGTCTGGTGGGAGTGTTCAGTTGGAGTCAGCACTCCACCCACTGGCGCAGCAAGTTGTGATAGATCCCCGTCAGACGACTGACTTCACTGTGTTGTGATCCACACTCCACACGAATCGCCTGAATGCTTTGATCCAGATCGTAGAGCAGTTCACGATGGGCATCATCTCGCACGAGGCTTTGTATCCAGAAAAACGAGCACACCCGGGCGCCTTCGGTCACAGGCAGAACCTGATGCAAACTGGAGGAAGGGTACAACACCAGGTCCCCGGCATTGAGCTTCACCGCCTGGGCGCCGAACTTGCCTTCAATCACCAGTTCACCGCCTTCATAGTCCTCCGGATTGCTCAGAAAAACCGTCGCCGAGAGATCCGTACGCAGGCTGTCGCGCTGACCGGGCAGCTGCATCACAGCACTGTCCACATGAATGCCGTAATGACCGCCTTCGGCATAACGATTGAATTTGGGGGGATAAATCGTTTTCGGCAACGCAGCAGACACAAACTGCGGATGGTTACCCAATTTCCGCAGGATATGATTGCCCAACGCCACCGCCAGCTCACCTTCATCCGGTAACTGTTGATTGGTTTTTACGAAACGTGCCACCTCTCCGGCGGTTTTGCTGCCTGCCTCCCATTCAGCCTGATCCAGCTGTTGGCGAAACTGTACCACTTCTTCCGGGGGCAACAGGTTTTCAATCACGATCAACATAGCGTTCTTTGCCCATCAGCTGTGGTTGCAAACAAACAGTGCGGCCCAATGTCGGCAACCGTGGGAGTTCCTGCCAGGGCCATACACAATTCCAGTTCATCCCGCAGCAGCCGTAATACATGGGCCACCCCCAACGCACCGGCCACCGCCAAACCGTATAAAAGTGGGCGACCAATCATCACCGCATCGGCACCCAGCGCGAGCGCCTTGAAAACGTCGTAGCCGGATCGAATTCCGCTATCCAATAAAATGGGCACATCCTGACCCAACGCGTTCCGCAATAAAGGAAGTACCCGTATCGGCGCCGGCACTCCGTCCAGAGCCCGACCGCCGTGATTGGATGCCACAAGACCACGAACCCCCATTTGGATAAGCCGTTCTGCATCTGCAGGATGCAGCACTCCTTTAATCAAAACCGGCAGACTGGTGTGGTCCAATAGCCATTCCAGATCCTGCCACTTAGGGGCTTCCGACATCGCGCCCTGAAAAATCACACTTTGGTCCGGGCTCAGCGCCACCGCAGGCGGCGCGCCATAGCCTTGCAGATTAACGGCTGTGACATCGGGTGGAAAGGCGAATCCCGCCCGTTGCGCCCGACGATTACTGGCCTGAACCGTGGCGTCCAATGTCACCATGATTGCACTGTAGCCCGACGCTTCCGCGCGGCGTAGCAAATCCAAAGTGTGCTCTCTCTGCGGCTGGAAATAAAGTTGAAACCAGCGCATACCCTGATGTTGTGCGGCAATATCCTCTAACGTACAGGACGACAAGGTGCTGGTGACCATGCCGGCTTCGAGAGCATCCGCCGCTCTCGCGGTTTCCAACTCACCGCCGGGGTGCACCAGTTTCTGGTAAGCCACAGGCGCCAATAAAATCGGGTGACGAAGTTTTTGATTCAATACCGAGGTGACAGTACTGCCTTTTGCAGCATCCACCAACACTCGATTAAACAACTGAAATTCATTAAACACCTGCAGGTTAGCCTGCAGGCTTTGCTCATTACCGCTACCGCCCTGCAGATATTCAAAAACCGGATGATCGACGAATTCCGCTGCCAACTGCTCGTAGTCCGCCACACAGGTAATGGTGCGCGGCAGGGTTTGCAACTTCGCTCGGGCACTGCCCGTTGGGCCGGATTCTGTCATCATTATTTAAAATCTCAAAGGAGAGGCACCCGCTCGAGTGCCTCTCAAGTGCTTACATTTGATAGGTCAGAGTCAGCACTGCGCGGCGGGCATCACCCATATAAGTGAAGGAGCCACTGCGATAAGCTGCGAGGTAGTAATCCTTGTCCGTCACGTTGGTCACGTTTAAACGGGCATTTAAATTATCCGTCACGTCGTACTCCGCGAACACATCAAACACGGTGTAGCTGGGAACCGTATAGGAGTAGTCGTTAATCGTTGTACTCCAACCCGCGGCGGAATCCGGTTGCCCTGCGTACATTTCACTTTTATAACTGGCGGTACCGCCGAAAGCAAAGCGGTCCAGCAATTGATAACGCAATTGCAGGAAGGCACTGTCTTCGGCAAAGTTACTCAGTGAACGGCCGATGTTGTCCGGGTTATAAGAGTCCAGCACTTCAGACTCCATGATGGCGACGCCAAACTGAGTACTGAGTTTTTCCGTAATATTTCCCGTTAGTGAGGCTTCTATACCACGTACACGGTTTTCCCCGCTATTCAGGGAGCCCGTGGTTTCGTAACCCTCACCTTCCATCACATCGTCCTTGGTAATCTGGAATAACGCCACAGTAGCCAATAACTTCTGATCGAAGAGATTCCACTTGGTGCCTAATTCCCAATTGGTCGTATCTTCAGGTGAGGCGCTCCGGAACTCATACAGGTCAGCACCACAGGCGCCGCCATAGCCACAGTTTCCACCCAGGTCAGATTCACCGCCATTGATGTTGCTTGAAGTGCTCCAGGTCAGGTACACATTCCCATTTTCAGCCACATCGTAAACCACGCCCACGTGCCCGTTCCAGATGGAGTCGGTATTGTTGAAATCGACAGGATCATCTTCTCCACGGGGTGTAAAGGTGTTGGAGTAATCATAATGGTCGTAACGCAGCCCCAGGAACATGGTGAACACATCGTTGAAATCGATGGTGTCCATTACCGACGCCGAAACCGTTTCTACGTTCCAGTCAGAATCCCAATCGCCTTTCTGGATATCGCGCTGAGTAAGGCTGGTGGGATCACTGATCCAATCGCCGTTGGCGTCCATAATACAATAACTGTCGCTTGCACCTCCTCGACCAAGTGTTACGCAATTCGTGGCACCATTTTGGGTGTACTCATACACACCATTCAACACTTTGTAATCAGAATATTCCAGACCGAAAACAAAGCTGTGGGCAATGCCAGAGGCCTAGACCGTATCGAAATAAAAATTCAGCTGGTCGACGAAATACTCAACTTCCTGCCAACCCTGATGTGGGCGCGAGCTTAGTGTGACCGTATCTACTCCCGGTCCCTCTGGATCAGTAACATCTCGCACTCTTCCTTGAGCCCCCGTAGTAACGTACCCATTATCCGTAGTACCGTAACGCATCGCGTTGGTCACACGAAATTGATCGTTAACGTCGTATCCCAATCGCAATGTAAAGGCATCAATTTCTGAGTTCTGAAAATCAGAGTCCTGCGAATACACCGGAATATCTTTCACCGGCTTGCCGCCATTGGGCATGATGTAAGTACCCAGGTCCGGTCTGTCTTCCGCTTTCAGGTAGTAGTAATCCGCAATCACGTTCAACTTTTCAGTGGCCTGAAACGAAGCCGACAAAGCGGCGCCGGTACGTTCACGATCTGCAGGTTCACGATCAGGCACGTCCTCAGCGGTCTGCAACAGGTTGGCACGGATTGCCACGGTGTCACTCAACACCTGATTGGAATCCACGGTGGCGCGATAATAGTTGTCGGTGCCCACGCCTCCAGACAACTCAGTAAAGTTGTACTCAGTGCTGGCTTGCTTGGTCACACTGTTGACCGCACCACCGGTGGTACCACGTCCACCAAAAGTGGAACTGGGGCCTTTGGTAATTTCCACTTGCTCGGTAGCGAAACTTTCCCGCGTTGTCATCCCTGGATCACGCAAACCATCCACAAACACATCACTACGGGCTTCATGACCACGAATAATATAGCGATCGCCAAACGCATTACCGTTCTCACCGGTACCGATTGTGATACCGGGCTGAGCCTGCAGGATTTCTTTAAGATCGGTACGGCCCGATTCCTCTATCATGGTTCCGGTCAGCACATTGATGGTCTGGGGCGTCTCCGCGAGCGGCTTTACATGGCGCTGGTCACCGGAAACGCGAGCCTTGTAGGGTGCGCCCGGCTCAGCATAGGGATTGGTATCGATGGTACGGTCTTCAATCTGCAGCGTATCCAGCTCGACAGCTTCCTCCTCTTCCTGCGCGAAAGCAGCCGGGTTCAGCATCAACGCGCTGACCCCCAGGGCCAAGGTGGTTTTACGGGTGTTAAGTGCCCCAAATGAAGAGGGTTGTCGCAAGCTCAGAGGCAGCTGCGCTTTACGTGAAGAAACAGGCATGCAATTACTCCTAGGAAACATTATTTGGTGATAAGCGAATACTCAACGGGAATAGTCAGCAACAGCCGATCGCGCCCCATGGATTGCGGAATCGCCGGCACCGGATTGGCCTGCGCCAACATGTTCAGTGCCGCCTGGTCCAACTCAGGAAACCCCGAGCTTTTCTTGATCCTGGCCGTTGTGACTTCCCCGGATTGGTTAATGGAAAAGGTCAGCACCACCACGCCCTGCTGCTTTTGTTTTTTCAGTAATGCGGGGTAGTCCTTATGCTGATTGAGCCAAGCCATCAGTTCCGCAAAGTAGCTCTTGGCATTGCCCTTACGACCGCCGGCACGCTGCTGTTGCTGTGTGCCCGTGGCCTTGTTCATGGCCTTGCTGTTGCTCTCTGCCTCGGTAACGGCATCGGTTGCCTTTTCACTGGACGCAACGGATGTTTCCTCCGGTACCGATTCCGGTTCCTTTGGTTTTTCCGCTACGGGTTCCTGAGTGGTCGCCGGTTCCGGTTCTTTGACCGTTAGGGCTTCCTTGGGTGGTGCTTCCGTTTTCACGGTTTGAATAACCGGCTTGGGAACTGCAGCCGGTTTAGGTTTTAAAACGGGTCTGGGAGGTTCAGGAACTGGTTCCGCAATGGGGTCAGCCTGGATGACTTCTTCCACTGGTTTGGGCTTACTGGTTTCCAACTGATCCTGGTAAGAACCCAGCTGCCCCAGCCCCACTTCCAGCCCCTGATAGCCATCGGCTGCCGCAGAATAAGCCCCCTGATCAACACTATGTGGCAATGCCACCAACAGGGAGCCGTGAACCGCCAACGCCATTACAAATGCCAAAGCCCAATGATGTCGCTTCATACTACTGACCCACAGCAGCTTGCGTGGTCAGGAGCGTTACCCTGGCAACCCCGCTGGCTCGTACGATGTGCAGCACTTCATCCATGTCACCGGCCCGCAGCGTACGATCCAGTTTGATCGACAGTGGGCGCGCCGCCCCTTCCAACGCCAATCGCTGCGCCAACGCGTCCATCCCAACCCGTTCGCCATTGAGCTGCAATTGCCCGGCAGCATCCATCTCCAACAGCCACTCGGGATTCCGCAGCGACGGTTCAGCGCTGGAGACCGGCGCCTGAATTCTGGAATTTTGTTGCTGGGTAACCTGACCGGCGATCAGAAAGAAAATCAGTAAAAGAAAAACGATATTGATCAACGGAATCAGACGATCATCCAGGCTCTTGGATTGGCGCACCGGCATCAGCGGATTATTCATGGCGGCCCCCTTGCACTGCGCGCAACCGAACCACGCCGCCATAATTCACATGGGTCACCCCCAGGCTGCGGATGCGATCCAGCACGTCCACCACATCCTGCACCGGCACGCCCGCTTCCGGCAGCACGATCACCGGGAGATCATCACCAAACCACGGGCGGTGGGAGGCATCCAGTATACGAAAGTCATCCAACTGCAGATTCTGACCGTCCACCGCCAATGCCCCCTGCTCACTGAGCGTGACCAACAACGGTTCTTTCTCCACTGCGGAAGGCGTAGACACCAGAGGCTGCAAGTTGAGCGTCCCCCACTGCTGAAAGCTGGAGGTCAGCATGAAAAACATGAGCAGGATGAAGACCACATCAATCAGCGCCGTCAGGCTGATAGCCCGCCGCCGTGGCCGGTACAATGCACCGGACATGGCTCAGGCTGCCTTGGGACGCGCCAGCACCACTTCTTCGTGGTGGGACGCTTGCCGGGTAAATACCCTTTCCATGGCATCGTGCAGTCGGTGGGCATGCACTTCGGCACGGCGCTCAAACCAGCTGTAAGTCATGGACACCGGAATGGCGACGGCAAGCCCTACTGCCGTCGTCAACAGCGCCTGCCAGATACCGCCGGAGAGCACCGCCGGATCCACCTGGGAACCGGCCGCTTCCATAGACTGGAATGCCTCGATCATGCCCAGCACCGTGCCGAACAGTCCCAACAAGGGAGCGACATTGGCGATGACCTCAAGAATGCGCAGGTGGCCGGTAAGCTGCCCCAGCATCTGCTGGGCACGCCGCAGGGATTCCGCCCGTAACTGGCCGACCGGAACGCTGACGGGCAAATTGGACATATGGTGCAACAGGCGTGCGACCGGATCACTTGAAGCCGGCAAACGGTCAGTTTGCCTTCTCACGCAGGCGTCAACGGCCTGGTCCAGCGCCGACTCCGCAAGGGGACGGATTCGCAGAAATTCCCAACCCTTTACCAGGATGACGGTCAGTGCGATCACCGACAGGCCCACCAGAATACTGACCACAGCACCGCCCTGACCTAATAAAACAGCAAAATCGCTCATACCGCCCCCCAACTAGCTTATTAATTAACCTTAAGGGGCAATATACCTAAATGATAATTATTATCAACACTATTTTTATTTAATTATTGCAAATGACTCAGTTATAGCCCGCCCGGTCCATCAGCATGATGGCTTCCTGCTGACGCTGACCGGCAATCGCCAGGTTGGATTCGTCCGCCTCAAACTTACCCCAGGATTTCACCACCGGGTCCCAGCGGGTTGCGTCGTTGACCGGGTATTCCATGTTGATGCCGGCAAAGGCCTCCTGAGCAGAACGCTTGGCCAACCACTCCAGCAGCGCCTGCGCCGCCTTGGGGCTCTTGGCATGGGTGGTGATACCGGCTCCGGACAGGTTTACATGCACGCCGGTGGTTTTCTGGTTGGGCCAGAACAGCCCTACCGGAATGTCCGGATTCTGATGCTGCAAACGCCCCAGATAATAGGTATTCACAATGCCCACATCACACTGCCCCGCCACGATCGCCTCCATCAAGGCAGTATCATTGGCGAACACAGGGGCTGCCAGGTTGCTGACCCAACCCTTGAGCATTTTCTCTGTCTCCACAGGACCATTGTGCTCCAGCAACATCGCCACCATGGATTGGTTATAGACTTTCTTCGAGGTGCGCAAACACAGTCGGCCTTTCCAGCGGGCATCGGCCAGCCCCTCATAGGTATCCAGTTCCGCAGGTTTCACCCGCTCGGTGGAATACACTACCGTCCGGGCCCGCAACGAAAGACCAAACCAGCGATTCTGGTCATCCTGATATTGATCCGGCACCACCGCTTCCAACACCCTGGATTTAACAGGTCGTAATAGACCTTTCTCTGCTGCCTGCCACAAATTGCCGGCATCCACTGTCATGAACAGGTCCGCCGGGGTACGGGCACCTTCGGAGGCCAGGCGTGCAATCAGGGGACCGGCCTCACCAGTGAGATACACCACCTTGACCCCGGTTTGCTCGGTGTACAGATCAAATATGGGTTTAATCAGGCTCTCACTGCGGGAGGAGTACACCACCACCTCCTGGCCGGCCTGCAGTTGCGGGGAATAAGGGACGAGCAGCCCCATCAAGAGAACACAACGAACGAGATAACGAACCACAGCTTTAGCTCCACCAAACAGTTTTGCTAATACTAATCATTATCATTTTCAAAATGAAGAAAAAACCACTTTCCCTCATTGACCCGAAGGATCAGGTGAACCTGGCCACCAGTTGCTGGATCTGGGGAGCAGACAACGCCCCTGGCTGATCAAACTTTAGCTCGCCATCCACAAACAACTTGAAATTGGGAATACTGCGGATGCCGAAGCGGGCGGCCAGTTGCTGTTGGGTCTCGGTATTAACCTTCAACAACACCGCCTGCCCGGCCAAAGACTGGGCGGCCTTGGCGAATTCCGGTGCTGTCATTTTGCAGGGGCCACACCATTCCGCCCAGAAATCCACTAACACCGGCACCCGGGCGTTGTTGACGATGTCATCAAATGCAGCGACATCCACGTCAATCGGAGTCGATTGTGGAGGTAATGGTTGCTTGCATTGCCCACATTTACCCACCGCGGCAAGATAGCGGGCAGGTATTCGATTTTTGGTGTGACAGTGGGGGCAGGCTCTTATCATTCAGGTGATACCTTACATGGGGGAGTTAATATGGTCTATATGGGAGCGCCCACGTCATTTTTAAAGGCTTGACAACACCACCCCACCGATCAACGCTTAAACAAACACAAGGACTGTGAAAGCAATGCAAACGAGACGGATTTGTTTTGATGCGACTGAATAGAACATTGCTCCTATTGGCCTGCATAAGTGCTGCCACTACCGAAATAGCCTATGGTGCAGACCACAAAACCAGTGATGATCTATTTGCCCTGCCACTGGAAGACCTGCTGAGCATAAAAATTTCCGGGGTGGGCAGTTTGACGGAAACCCAGTGGCGCAAGAAACCCGCCACTGTCACACGTATTACCCGGCAGGACATTACCCGTTCCGGTGCTCGCAGCCTGGATGAACTGCTGGAAACCTATGTCCCTGGATTTCAAGTCTGGCTGAAAACCAATGGCAACCCCATGGGACTGCGCGGCATCATCAGTGATCGCAACACGAAAATGCTGTTGCTGGTCAACGGCCGGCTCATGAACGAGCACACTTCATTGGGCATCATCAGTGAGCGCTACCTGTCGATGCTGGGGGACATCGACTCCATCGACGTTACCCGGGGTCCTGGCTCAAACGTTTACGGTCCAGGGGCCATTGCCGGGGTCATCAACATCAAAACCATCAACGGCAAACACTTTGATGGTCAGAGTGCGCAAATACGGGCTGGTGCTGGTGAAGAGTTCTACAGTGCCGAATGGAAAGCCGGAACTCTCTTGGACAACGGGGGATCGCTGTTTACCTATTACGGCATTGACCAGTATCAAGGTGCCAACCATGACGATGCAGATATGCAGTTCAGTCTGGATTTCACCAACGTTGTCAACGGCCAGACCGTACCCGCCTACCATTCGGTACCCTTTGGTGTTACCAATTATAACGGCGCCCACCGCGAACAACCGCGCCATAAACTGTATCTCGAGTTGCAACAGGACGACCTGACGGCCTGGGCCCGTTACACCAAAGGCGGGATCAAGCGTGATCTTTCACTGAGTTCCTACACCAATGTGGACCCTGCCACATTGCTGGATGAAAGCTACGGCTATCAACAAGGCACTATCACGCTGAATTATCAACCACAGCTGAATGAGCATCTGCGGCTGGATACCCGCCTGAGCGCTGACGTGCTGGATATTGAATATGGAAACCGTAATTACCGGGAAGACGAATGGATGGGACGACTCCTGCTGCACTGGCAGCCAGACCAGGAGCACTATCTTTCCGGTGGCATCGAATACAGTCTCGAACACTTTGGCAAAAAGAGCCTGGGTTATCCAGACAGCGCCCCCTTCATCAGCAACTCGCTCTCGTCAATGGATAGCGGCGAATGGCACACGGAAATGCTGAGTGCTCTGGCCGACTATCAATGGCACATGAGTAACACCTGGACCCTGTTTACCGGTATACGTTCAGATCACCACACTTATACGGATTGGATGCACTCCCCTCGACTGGCACTGATCTATGAATCAGATCTGGACAACCAATACAGACTTTTGTTGAACCGCTCCGTGCGCAGGGCTGACGACGACAACCTGCGTGAATACTATCTCAGCACCGGGCGGCGGGACGGCCGCACTGAAACAATGAACGCGCTGGAATTCGCTTGGGAACACCAATGGTCCAACCGTCACCGCTCACTCGTCAGCCTGTTCTTCAATGATTACGATCTGGTGGGTTGGGATTCCAGCGTAATGCAGATCAACCGCATTGGCACCCTGAAAACCCTTGGCCTGGAGTTGGAAGCGCATTGGCAATGGCAACAGAGCAGCCTGACTTTGCTATACACCTATGTGGCAGAAAAGAGCTTTGAACTCGACCAGGCGGATACCGGGCAATTCATTAGCGCATCCGTATATGGGTACGGCAACGATCTCGCCAACTGGGCCAACCACACACTGAAATTAATTTATACCAGACGCCTGAGCACGTCCTGGGACTGCTTTACTTCCCTACGATTTTTGACCGGGCTGGAAGGCTCGGAAGCCATGGCGGATTACAACCGAATAGAGAATAACAACGGCGTCTCCAGCCTGCCCCGCACCGATGGTCAAGGCCATGCATACCAAGACCGGGCCTATTGGACCCTGGGACTCAATTACCACAGAAACGCCATTGCCTTCAGCCTTCACGGCTACAACCTGTTGGGATTGATCGACCAGGACTGGAACCGTCGCAATGTATTTGGCCGCAGCGATCAATACCGCCTGGAAGCACCTGCCTTGGCGTTCCGCGCCAGCTACAATTTCTAGCGTTCGCCCATCACCGCATTGATGTAGGGTTCTGCTTCTTGCTTCAGGCGTAAAAAGGAAGGACGCTGCGAGACTTCCTCCCAATAGCGATAAATATTGTCAAAGGCAGCAAAAGGCGCGAAGGAGTTGGCATAAAACAGTACCGGCATGGCAGCACAGTCGGCCATGGTAAAGGTATCCCCCGCCAGGTAACCGGACTTGCCCAACTGATCGTCCATAAAGCGGTACATAATACCAATGCGTTCGCTGCTGCGGGCGATCAACGCCTGATCTCGCTCGGCTTCCGGCTTCCAGCTTTCGAAAATCAGACTCACCACCGGGTCATTCAGATAAAGATCACACATGCGATCCATGAATCGGGTGCGACGCCCCAACTCGATATCACGAGGAATCAATACCGGCCCCTGCTCGAACGCGGAATCAACATATTCCAGAATAATGGTGGATTCGGGAATCATACGACCATCATCCCGAATCAGCAGCGGCACCTTGCCGAAGGGATATAGCTTGCGATATTCCTCGCGATCCTTTTCATCGGTGAGATCAACCATGTGAGCCGTAAAGGACACGTCTTTTTCATACAGGCCCAGCAAGACTTTTTGGGAATAGGTGGAGAGATAGGAAAAATAAAGATCCATGGAACGGCTCCTCTCGGTCATTGGGGCAAACGTTATTGTTATCCGTTGTCGTTATCTGGTGTTGTTATCCTGTGCTGCCTTAGCCTATAGAGTAGCCGCTTATGGACGATTATCCCAATGGGCCTATGTATTGATCAGGATTTAAGCAAACGTTCCCACTCAATAGCCGGGTCACCCAACGCATAAAACTCCGGGTTCAATACGCTTTCCTTGCGGTTGTAGGTGAGCGGTTCAAACTCTGTGTTCAGCACTTTGCCCCCGGCTTCCATTAACACGGCCTGGGCAGCGGCCGTATCCCATTCACTGGTGGGCGCCAAACGCGGATACAGGTCCGCCTTGCCTTCCGCGATCAAACAGAACTTCAACGAACTGCCCATGCTGGTCATGTCAGTGCTGAAACCTTCTGCTTCCAGCCCAGCCAATAATGCGTTGAGTTTTTCCGCACCATGGCGGCGGCTGCCCACCACCACCAGCTCGCGATTCGGAACTGCACGCACGCTGATTTTCTGCCACTTACCCTGGTCCACTTTGAATGCACCGACGCCCTGACCACCCACATAGGCCTGATCCTTGATCGGCACCGTCACCACGCCCAGCACCGGTTCATTGTTTTCGATCAGTGCAATGTTCACGGTGAATTCGCCGGTGCGATTGATGAATTCCTTGGTGCCGTCCAAAGGATCCACCAACCAGTAACGCTGCCAGCTTTGACGTTCCGCATAGGGGATCTTGTCGGACTCTTCCGAAAACACCGGAATATCAGGCGTGAGATGAGTAAGCTTATCGACAATGACATGATGTGCCGCGTGATCGGCTTCCGTCACCGGACTGTCATCGGCTTTTTTGATGACTTCAACGGCTTCATCACGACCATACACTACTTTAATGGCATCCCCGGCCTGCTCGGCAATGGCCAGTACACTTTCAATTAGTTCTTTGGTTACCAGATCGCTCATTGCTTACTTCCTATTTCTCATGATGTCGCGGACCATATACAACGCCGCCAGGGATCGCGCTTCGGTAAAATCTTCCATCGCCAACAAACGGTCGATGTCTTCCAGGGGATGCTCGACCACTTCGAGGGGTTCAGGCTCATCCCCGGGCAAGCTTTTTTCAAATAAATCTTCCGCCATCACCACATGAATCATGTGCCCCATGTAACCGGGAGACATGGACAGCGCTTTCAGCTCGGTAAACTTTCGCCCACCGTGACCAGCCTCTTCCATCAGCTCCCGGTTGGCGGCTTCAAACACCGTCTCGTGACCGTCCATCGCGCCTTTGGGTAAAGCCAACTGGTAACTGTGCGTGCCGCAGGCATACTCCCGCACCAACAATACATTACCGTTGTCTTTTACCGCCACCACCAATACCGCCGGAATGCGCGGTGTACGCAGACGCTCGTAAACCCGCTCCTCACCATTGGCAAAGCGCAGCTGCAATCGCTCAATGCCGAACAGGCGACTTTCCGCCACTAATTGATGGTCGAGTATGGTAGGCTTTTCGGGCATGATAATGGCTCAACTGTGGCTAAACTTCGGGAGTAAAGGCTTATATGATTTGCTGGGATCACATCGACACCGTGTTACTGGATATGGATGGAACCCTGCTGGATCTCTATTTCGACAATTACTTCTGGATGGAATTTTTACCCCAGCGCTTTGCCGAAGCGCACCATATTAGCCTTGATGAAGCCAAAACCCAACTCTTCGCCCGTTTTGGCGAACACCGGGGTACGCTCAACTGGTATTGCCTGGATTTCTGGAGTCGGGAGACCGGGCTGGATATCGTCGCCATGAAGGAAGAAGTCAAAGACCGCATCGGTCTGCGCCCCAATGCCATTACCTTTCTGGAGAAAGTGAAAGCCTCCGGTCGCAAGGCGGTGCTGGTCACCAACGCCCATCGCGGCAGCCTCGACCTGAAACTGCGCCAGATCCCCCTGGAAACCCACTTCGACGGCATTTTCAGCTCCCACGATTTCGGCCTCCCCAAAGAAGACCCGCACCTGTGGAGTCGGCTGCAGGAAGTGATGCACTACCAGCCGGAGCGCACGCTGCTGATTGACGACAGCCTGGCGGTACTGCGCTCTGCAAAAAGAGCAGGCATAGCCTATACCCTGGGGGTACTGCAGCCCGACAGCCGGAAAGGCACCATGGATACCGAAGAATTCATTGGCCTGGATTGTTTCAGTCAGATTTACCCCCCTACCAAGCCATAACACTCCCCCGCAACGCTGTCGATCAGGACAAACCGCGGGGATTTATGTCCATTATTCCCAAGTTTGTTAGCCCTCCCGTGCGTCATTTTCTAAGATCGACTCAACACTTAGCACAGTGTTACAGCCCATCTTCTAAAGAAGCATTTGAGTTGTGTAGTCGATACTTTGGCGCCTTCGAGGCGCCTTTTTTTTGGCCGCGCAGTCCCTGCCAATTCCCTTTATAATATTCCGCTCTCCTCCAAAACAGTGAATAAACTCAGTTAGCATGGGACAGGACACCAAATCCGATTCAAAAATCCGCCTCGACAAATGGCTCTGGGCTGCCCGCTTCTACAAAACCCGCTCCATCGCCAAGGACATGATTGAAGGGGGTAAGGTGCATTATGAAGGTCACCGGGTAAAAGCCAGCAAGGAAGTGACATTGGGTGCCCAGGTTCGCCTGCGCCAGGGCTTTGACGAAAAAACCGTGACAGTGATGGCCCTGAGTGATCGCCGGGGTAATGCCACGGCGGCGGCGGCGCTGTACGAGGAAACTCCGGAAAGTATCGAAAAACGGCAACTGGCGGCGGAACAGCGCAAGGCCATGAGTTCTGCGGTTCCCGTGAGTGACAATCGGCCCAACAAGAAGCAACGCCGCCAAATCATCCAGTTCCGCCACCAACAGAGCGAGTAGTAATGAGCGAAACCGACATCAGCCACCGATTCATCATCAACGACAGCGGCGTTCGTGGCCAATGGACCTTGCTGGATGCCAGCTACCAGACCGTCCTAGCCAAGCACGACTATCCGCTGGAAGTTCAGTCGGTACTGGGGGAGATGATGGCGGCGGCCATCCTGTTAAGCTCCACCCTGAAATTTGAAGGCAGCATGATCATTCAGGCCCGCGGCGAAGGGGTGGTAAGCCTGCTGACGGTGGAATGCACCCATGACCATAAACTGCGGGCCATCGCCCGCTGGAATGGCGACACCCAGGACATGGATTTCCGCGCCATGCTGGGCCAGGCCACCCTGGCCATCACCATTACCCCATTACAGGGCGAACGTTACCAAGGCATTGTGCCGCTGGACGGCGACACACTGTCTGAATGTCTGGAGCACTATTTCCAGCAGTCGGAACAATTGAGCACCCAGATCCAGCTGTTTCACGGCAACAACCGGGCCGGCGGCCTGTTGGTACAGGTATTGCCTACCCATTCCGGTATCAAGATCGACCCGCAGCAACAAAGGGAAGAATGGGAACGGATCACCACCCTGGCGCGCACGCTTACCGCGGAAGAGCTGCTGAACCTGGATTGTGCCACGGTGTTGCACCGTCTTTTTCACGAGGAAACCGTAGAGCTGTTTCCTGCAGAGGCCGTGATATTTGAGTGCAGTTGCAGCCGCCAGCGCACAGCAGACGCCCTGATCCAGATCGGGCGCCCGGAATTGGAAGAGATCATTGCAGAACAGGGCAAGATCGAAGTAACCTGCCAGTATTGCAATGAGTTGTATCGTTTTGACTCGGTGGACGTAGCCATGCTGTTCACCAATAGTGCGACCGATGGGGATGGGGAAAGCAAGACCATAAACTGATCAAAAAGTCTGAACCTGCGGGAACTTAGATGAACCGCCAGAGCTGTTTGTAAGTGATTACTTTCACCCGGTATCAGTATTGACAATACTGCCCTGAATTAGAGCTGGTCCTGTCCAGGGTGGGGCACCATCGAAAGGCTTAGCGTTTTTCTGTGAAATTTGCCATAATGCGCGGCTCGAATTCGGGCTGGCGTTAGGCCAGGCAGGTTCCGCCACAGCAACCATAAGGGTTCATGAGAATTCATAGGTCTGTCACGGATACAGCCCAGTATGCACAACCTGCTTGCGAGAAGCTCCCGCCGAGGCACTGCCTGCGGAACCGCTATCTCATAACGATAGCCAACAGCTTTCATTTTTAACTGATAGAGAAACGCGGCCACAAGCCGTTTAAGTGAGGTCATAGGAAACATGTCAACTCCCCAGATTATTACCGATCCGAGCAGTACGTTATTGATTGAAGAAGCCATCAAGCGTGGAGAAGGTGAGCTGGCCCATAATGGTGCCTTTGTTGCCAAAACCGGCGCCCGTACCGGCCGTTCCCCCATGGATCGTTTCATTGTGGACGAGCCCAGCACCAGTGAATCCATCCACTGGGGCCCGGTTAACCGTCCCTTCCCTGCCGACAAGTTCGACGCGCTGTGGGATCGGGTTGCTGATCATGTTTCCCAGGATGACCAGTTCATTTCTCACCTGCACGTCGGTGCCGATCCTGATCACTACATCGCAGTAAAAGTCACCACCCAGACTGCCTGGCACAATCTGTTTGCCCACTGCCTGTTCATTACGCCTGAGAAGTTCAACCCCAAGTCCAAAGAAGGCTGGGAGATCCTGCACGCACCTTCTTTTGAGTGCCAGCCCGAGCGCGACGGCACCAACAGCGACGGTTGTGTGATCCTGAATTTTGCCGCCCGCAAAGTCCTGATCGCCGGTATGCGTTATGCAGGCGAAATGAAGAAAGCCATGTTCTCCGTACAAAACTTCCTGTTGCCTGAGAAGTCTGTACTGCCCATGCACTGCTCCGCCAACGTGGGCGAAGACGGCGGTGTTGCCCTGTTCTTCGGTCTGTCCGGTACGGGTAAAACCACTCTGTCTGCCGACCCTGACCGCTACCTGATCGGTGACGACGAGCACGGCTGGGCCAAAGGTTCCGTGTTCAATATGGAAGGCGGTTGCTACGCCAAGTGTATCGACCTGAGCAAGAAGAACGAGCCGGTCATCTGGGAAGCCATCCGCTTCGGCGCCGTGCTGGAAAACGTAATCCTGGATGAGAACCGCAACCCGGATTACACCGATTGCAGCCTGACCCAGAACACCCGCGCTGCGTACCCTCTGGAAAACATCGAGAAGCGTGTTCTGGAAAACCGCGCCGGTGAGCCCAAGCACGTTATCTTCCTGACCTGTGACCTGAACGGTGTTATTCCTCCGGTTTCACGCCTGACCAACGAAGCTGCTGCTTATCACTTCCTGAGCGGTTACACCGCACTGGTAGGCTCCACCGAGATGGGTTCTGATGCCGGTATCAAGACCACCTTCTCCACCTGTTTCGGGGCACCTTTCTTCCCACGACAGGCCGGTGAGTATGCTGAACTGCTGATCAAGCGCATCAAGGAATTCGATTCCAAGGTGTACCTGGTGAACACCGGCTGGACCGGTGGTCCTTACGGCGAAGGCAAGCGTTTCGACATCCCCACTACCCGTGGTGTGATCACCGCTATCCTGAGCGGCGCTCTGGATGAAGTGGAAACCCAGCACATCGATATCCTGAACCTGGATGTGCCGGTGGACGTTCCCGGTGTGGATCCCAACCTGTTGATCCCACAGAACACCTGGTCTCACAAAGAAGCGTACGTTGCCCGTGCCCAGCATCTGGCTGAGCTGTTCAACGAAAACTTCAAAAAGTACAGCGACGTGTCTGACGAGATCCGCAACGCCGGTCCTCAGGCAGAGTAATCTGCCGGCGAATCAGAGCGCGATTGCCAGAAAAGCCGCCGGTATCACCGGCGGTTTTTTTGTGTTTGTTCCCCGGCTTGGGTATTGGATATTTGCTATGAACCAGATTGATTCCCCCTTTGGTCGTTTTAATTTACTGCCATTGCATCATCATCCCAAGTCGCCCCAGCAGGCCTGGAGCGCGGCGGACGACCTGCTACTGAAAGAAATCGCCAAGGCCGAGCCTGTGCCGGAACGGGTGTTGATCGTTAACGACCTCCATGGCGCACTGGGTACCTGCCTGCATCATTGGCGACCATTCAGCTGGAACGACAGTTACAGCAGTAAACTGGCACTGCAGCAGAACCTGCGTCGCAACCAGTTGAGTTTCTCCGCCGACCACTTCCTGGAATCCACTGACATTCCAGACGGCCAGTTTGATGCCGTGCTGATCCGAATTCCAAAAACCTTATCCCTGCTGGAGTACCAGCTGACGGCGCTGCGCCCATTGCTGACACCCCAGACCCGCATTATCGGGGCTGGAATGGTGAAACACCTGAGCAAGTCCATGGTGCAGTGTTTTGAGCGCTGCCTGGGGCACACCACCACCTCACTGGCGGTACGCAAAGCGCGCCTGATACACACACAGTTTGACCCGGAGCTTAAACCGGCTGCTCCACAACCGGTACGCTACGATATTCCCGGCACCGGCCTGGAACTGCTCAACTACGCCAACGTTTTTTCCCAACAGAAACTGGATATGGGCACTCGCTTTTTACTGGAGCATTTCCCGCCAGTGGATGGCCTGGAACATATTCTGGACCTTGGCTGCGGTAACGGTGCCCTTGCTTGCTACGCCGGCCGCAAGAATCCGGCCGCCATGCTGAGCCTGCTGGATGATTCCTGGCTGGCACTGAAGAGTGCACGGGAGAGCCTGGAGTTGAACGGACTGAAAAATCCCTGTGAGTTTATCGCCAGTGACGGTTTGGATGGATTCGAGGATCAGGTGGACCTCATTCTCTGCAACCCACCATTTCACGAAGGCAACCGCCTGGACTCCAATATCGCTATGCGCATGTTCAAGGGGTCCAAGCGCTGTTTGAAAGAAAACGGCAAACTGGTGGTGGTGGGCAACCGGCACCTGAATTACCACCAGTCCCTGAAGCCCCATTTCAAGGATGTGGACCTCACGGCCAGCAACCCCAAGTTCGTCATCCTGACGGCCAGCCGACCGCGTTAACGGATTAAGACGCCCACCACCTGGCCCGATTTGACATTTTTTTAGCACCCCCAGACTGTGTGGACGGCTTGGCCATTCCCTATACTGTCCAATACTGGAACCAGCGCACCAATTTCTGTGGGCTCAACGCGCCGGCAACAAAAATGAAAGCAAACCAAAAAGCCCACACCGGAGGAGCACATGACTGCAGCCGCCCAGACCGCCAACCGAATCGGTACCGACGACATCCCGGTTCGTCATATGGATTTTGAGTTCGATGATTCCATCAGCACCTTCTGGTTCGACAATGACCCGCTGCGCACCATGATTCTCACGGCCCTCTCCGGCACCTTTCCGGAAGGGGAGCGCATGTTCATGCGTTCGGTTCGCCATTATCAGAACAACATCAAGGATCCGGATCTGCGCAAGCGGGTAAAAGCGTTCATCGGTCAGGAAGCCCATCACGGCAAGGAGCATCAAAGCTTCAACGATATGATGACCCGCAAGGGGGTCCCGGTGGACAAGATCGACGCCTACACCAAAATGGGCCTGAGCAGAATCGAGCGCTTCTATTCCCCCGGCCGAGTTTTGGCCAAGACCTGCGCCCTGGAGCACTTTACCGCGTTATTTGCGGAGCTGTTGCTGGCCCACCCGGAATTGATCGACGGCGTGGAGGAACAGCTGAAACCCCTGTGGATCTGGCACGCTATCGAAGAAAGCGAGCACAAAGCGGTGGCATTTGATGTCTACCAGGAGCAAGTGGGAGGCTATTGGTTAAGGGTCAGCGAGATGGCCATCACCACCGTGATGTTCAGCTTTTTCTCCGCCTTACACACGGCCCAGCTGCTGCAGGCATCAAAGGACCAACCCCGCAGCAAACGCATGGGGCTGAAGCAACGCCTGACCGGCATGTGGCGCCATCGGGATGTACTGGCGGAACTGGGCAAGCATTATCTCACCTACTATAAGCCGGATTTTCATCCTTCGCAGAAGGACAGCCGCGCCTTGCGTAATCGCGGACTGGCCCTGCTGACCCGATACGTAGGTGACAAAGCCCATATTTCGGCATAACACACCCCCGTTTTCTGCTCCATTTTCTACCCTCCGGCCCGACACCCTGTTGTGTGAAGGGCCGGTCTTTTCGTTGATGCCCCCAAGCCCCCGCTGGTTTAGCCAAGCCGAAACCGGTATGATTTACCACCACTAGCGCTCAATTTTTCTTTCTCGTTTCCACAGCCGTTTAGGCTCTATCAAGACCTTAAGGGACCGCATTCATGGAAATCATTAAAACCCTTGGCGAATTCATCATCGACAACCAGAAGGAATACCCGGAAGCCAGCGGCGAGCTGACCTCCCTGTTCTCTTCCATTCGATTGGCCGCCAAAATTTTGCATCGGGAAATCAACAAAGCTGGCCTGGCGGACATTACCGGTGCCGCCGGCGATCAAAACGTGCAAGGGGAAGACCAGCAGAAACTGGACGTCTACGCCAATGAACGTTTCAAGAATGCCCTGGCCCAGCGGGGCGTGGTCTGCGGCATTGCCTCAGAAGAAGAGGAAGAATTCGTCAAGTTCGAAGAAACCAAAAACTGCGATGGCAAATACGTGGTGTTGATCGATCCACTGGACGGCTCCTCCAACATCGACGTAAACGTTTCTGTGGGTACCATTTTCAGCGTATACAAGCGTGTGTCCCCTGTGGGCAGCCAGGTGACCGAAGCGGACTTCCTGCAACCGGGCCATAAGCAAATTGCAGCCGGCTATGTGATCTACGGTTCCTCCACCATGCTGGTGTACTCCACCGGTAACGGCGTTAACGGTTTCACTTACGATCCCACCATCGGTGTGTTCTGCCTGTCCCACCCCAACTTCCAGATTCCCAAAACCGGTACCATTTATTCCATCAACGAAGGCAACTACGTGCACTTCCCGGAAGGCGTGAAGAAGTACATCAAATACTGCCAGGAAGAAGATAAAGAGACCAAGCGTCCTTACACTTCCCGTTATATCGGCTCTCTGGTGTCGGATTTCCATCGTAACCTGATCAAGGGTGGTATCTATCTGTATCCCACCTCCAGCCGTTATCCGGAAGGTAAACTGCGCCTGTTGTATGAGTGCAACCCTATGGCGTACCTGATCGAACAGGCCGGGGGTATTGCCACTGCCGGACCCGGCAAACGCATCCTGGATATCGAGCCCACTACGCTGCATCAGCGTTGCCCGTTGTTTGTAGGTTCACCGGAAATGGTGAACAAGCTGAACGAGTTCATCTCTGAGTTTGGTTGATCGCTTGTCATGCGCATCCTGATCCTGACTGCGGGCCTGTTGTTTTCCACACTGCTGATGGCAGTGGAAACCCAGCAGGCCCGCGTTCAGGTGGAAGTGGTGGCGAGCAAACTGGATCACCCCTGGGGCCTGGACTTTCTGGCGGACGGACGCTTGCTGGTGAGCGAACGCTCGGGGCAATTGCGCACCGTCACCAACGGTAAGGTCAGTGATCCCATTCAGGGCCTACCGGAAATCTGGGTAGGTGGTCAGGGCGGTCTGCTGGATGTGGCGGTCCACCAGGAATGGATTTATTTCAGTTACTCCGAACCCGGCACCCTGCCCCTCACCAACTCTACCGCCGTCGCACGGGCCAAACTGCAACAAAACCGGCTCACCGATTTGCAGGTGATTTTCAGCCAGCAGCCCAAGTATGTATCCCGCGCCCACTTCGGCTCCCGCCTGGCGTTCGATAGCGAAGGCCATCTGTTTATTACCTTAGGGGATCGCTACCTGCCCAGGGACGATGCCCAGACCCTGGATAACCACCACGGCAAGATCGTGCGCATATGGGCCGACGGTCGTGTGCCCAAAGATAACCCGTTTGTTGCGCAGAAAGGCGCCCTGCCGGAGATCTGGTCCATCGGCCATCGCAACCTTCAAGGTGCGGCTATTCACCCGGTAACCGGAAAACTGTGGACCCACGAGCACGGTCCGCGTGGCGGTGATGAAATCAACATCCCTGCGCCGGGTAAGAATTACGGCTGGCCGGTGATAACTTATGGGGAAGAATACAGCGGCGGCAAAATTGGTGAAGGCACCGAAAAAGCCGGCATGGAGCAACCGGTCCATTACTGGGTGCCCTCCATTGCTCCGTCGGGTATGGCATTCTACACCGGCGACAAGTTTCCCAAATGGAAAGGGGATCTGTTTGTGGGCTCCCTGAAATTCCGTCAACTGGTGCGACTGGAACTGGATGGCGATAAAGTCGTTGCCGAAGAACGCATACTGGAGGACGAAATTGGCGAACGGATTCGCGATGTGGTGCAAGGCCCCGACGGCTTCCTGTATTTGCTCACCGACAGCGATAACGGAAAAATCATTCGCCTGACGCCATGACGACTCACCCTGAAAAAATCGATACCATCATTGTCGATTACCACAACCCTGTGCATGCACAACACCTGATTGATTTGCTGGACCACTATGCACGAGACCCTATGGGTGGTGGCCAGCCTCTGCGGGAAGCAGTGAAGTCCACTCTGGTGGAGGAACTAGCCAAACGCAACTTTGCATTCAGTCTGCTGTGTTACATGGACGAAAAACCGGTCGCCCTCACCAATTTTTTCGAGGGCTTTTCCACTTTCGCCGCCAAACCGCTTATCAACATCCACGACATCGTGGTCCACCGAGGCTATCGGGGCCGGGGATTAAGCCAGGCCCTGCTCACCAAGGTAGAACAAATCGCCCGTCATCGGGGCTGTTGCAAGGTTACCCTGGAGGTCCTCTCTGGTAATACCGTTGCCCGGGGTGCCTATGAAAAGTTTGGCTTTGAACTCTACCAACTGGATCCCGCCACCGGTCAGGCTCAGTTCTGGCAAAAATTTCTCACCTAAAGACCATTGCCAGCCTGGGGATTTCGGTATATTAGTGACGTTTCCATCCAATCAGCCAGGAAGTCGTTATGGAAACACTGGAAGAGGAATTACGCACCACAGCCCTAGAGTTTGGTGCCCGCATTGTGGCCCGGGAATTTGAAGCCGCCCATGCCCTGCTATCCCCCCAATTGGCGTCGGAAATCAGTCCCGGCGACCTGGAGCACGAATTCGATGAAATGATCGTGCACTTTGATACCGAAGACGCAGCGCCGGTGCCGGATGCCCTGCAGAAAGTGGACGAAGACGATTTCGGTGTGTGGGTGTACATGCCCATCGAAGGCGACGGCGAACTGGAAGCCATTAACCTTGCTCTGAAGAAAGAAGATGGCCAGTACCGCATTACCGACATCGAATGGGGCAAAGTCTGGAAAGGGGCATGAGTGCTGCCATGTCAGCCCTGGAACTGAAAATACCACCGCTGGCCCTGGTGCCCCTGTTTGGTTTGCTGATGTTCGCGTTAGCCTGGTTTACCCCTGAACTGGGCATTCCTGCCCACTGGCGTTTCTGGAATACGGGGCTACTGGCCGTGCTGGGGTTTGCCGTTGCCCTGGCCGGGGTGATCAGCTTTCGCCTGGCCCGTACCACGGTTAATCCCCTCAATCCCCACGCCAGCTCATCTCTGGTAATCAAAGGCGTCTATCGCTACAGCCGTAATCCCATGTACGTGGGTTTCCTGTGTTGGATATTAGCCTGGGGCGTCTATCTGGATAATCCATTGGCACTGCTGTTGGGTCTGGCATTCATCCCCTACATGAACCGTTTCCAAATCATGCCTGAGGAAAAAGCCCTCACCAATCTGTTTGGCGATGAGTACCGAACCTACTGTAAACAGGTACGCCGCTGGCTGTAACCCCCTTTACTTTGAGACAGAAACAAGGTTATCGTCTCAAGCATAATAAATAGGGGGCTCTTGCTATGAGTACAGCACCAGCAATAAAAACAAAGCCAATCCCCGCCGCTCTGGGACCAGGCACCCTGGCCTGGAAGCACGCCGGAGACAACCTGCAGCTATTAATGGCAGGTACCACCCTGCTACTGCAGGTCTCCCACCCGGTGGTGGGTGCCGGAGTGGGGGATCATTCCGTTTTCAAGAAAGACCCATGGGGGCGCCTTAAGCGCACCACCGAGTGGGGCCTGCGCCTGCTGTATGGCGGCCCGGAGGGATCACCCCAGGCCGGACGCGAATTGCGGGATCTGCATCGGGATATCAAAGGTTCGGATGATAAAGGGCGACGCTACTTTGCCCTGGACCCGGAAGCCTACACCTGGGTTCATATGACCACTTACTACACGCTGGTGACCACGCAAAAATATTTTGGTGAGGCGCCCTTTACGCCGCAGGAGGAAGCACAACTCTACCAAGAGTGGGTGCAGCAGGGCCGGGTGCTGGGTATTCGTGATCAGGACATGCCCCAGGACCTGGACAGCTTCTGGGAATACTTCAACGGGATGCTGGAAAAGCGCCTGGAAGTAACGGAAACCGGGCGCTACCTGCTGGACGTGAGCCTCAAAGTAATGAAACGGCCCGCAGGCCTGAAATTCATTCCCAAAAAACTCTGGCGCAGTTTCTATCGCGGCGCCGGTAACTTTGCCTTGCTGAACACGGTTGCCACTTTACCACCGGCTCTGCGTGCGCAATACGGACTGGACTGGGACACAAAACAGGAAAAACGCTTCCGTCGCTTCTCGCGGGTACTGCGCGCCAGCCTGCCACTGATTCCCAACAAGATGCGTTACCTGGCACCGGTTTGCCAGACCCTGAAAGGCGATTATCAAAACCCGGTCGCCGCCTGACGATTTAACCCCTTGCCTGGGCCTCACAACCCGGGCACCATTGATAACGGATGCAGTCCAACCCACTGCATCCGTTTTTTTATTCTTGATCATCACAATAACAGGGAGTAAGGAAAGTGAAGTTTCTCTTGAAACTGATCAGCGGAATGATCGTTGTGGTTTTGTTGGCCAGCGCGGGTATCGTGGCTGCCACATGGGAGCCGGACCGTTCGGTGGCGGAACTGTCTGAGCGCTGGGCGCCACCGCCTTCACAATTTATCAACGTAAACGGCCAACAGGTACACCTGCGGGATGAAGGTCCGCGGCAAGACCCCCTTCCCATTGTGCTGCTGCACGGGACTTCGGCCAGCCTGCACACCTGGGATGGATGGGTGGCCGAACTCAGTAAAACCCGTCGCGTCATCCGCTTTGATCTGTTGGGTTTTGGCCTCACGGGTCCGGCGGCGGACGGCAATTACCAAATTGATGCGTACGTGGATTTCGTGATCGATGTGATGGATGCCCTCAAGGTGGATCAGTTCGTGTTGGGGGGAAATTCCCTCGGCGGCAGTATCGCCTGGCGAACCGCGTCGGCCCATCCCCGGCGGGGGGAAAAACTGATCCTGGTGGATTCCGGTGGTTATCCCTTTCAAGCGGATTCCATGCCCATCGCCTTTGTGATTTCGCAGACACCGGTACTCAACCAGATCATGGAATACACCCTGCCGCGATCAGCCGTGGAAGCCAGTGTAAAAGACGTGTACGGCGATCCTTCCCTGGTAACAGCGGAACTGGTGGATCGATATTTTGACCTGTCACTCCGTGAGGGTAACCGCGGTGCCCTGCGGGAACGTTTCGCCCAATTGGAATACACAGATCACAGCGATCTGGTGAGGAACCTGCAGCAACCCACCCTCGTGTTGTGGGGCTCGGAGGATCACCTGATTCCCACCAGCATTGCCAAACGCTTTGAGGAAGACCTGCCCAATGGCAAATTGGTGATGTTCGACGGGCTGGGCCATGTGCCCCATGAAGAAAATCCTGCTTCCACCGTAGCGGAAGTTATCCGCTTCCTGTAGTCACAACTTACTGATTTTCATCTGAATACCCTCCCCCCTCTTGCCACCGGAAGAGGGTCTGGCCACGGCCGCCCTTTCACAACTGGTGCAATTGATAATTATTTGCATTATTATTCAGTAAAAGTTTGGGGTTTTTAAGGCCGGTAATATGATCACGCTGAATCAAGTGGGCGTTTCGGTGCAGGGGAAACGCATCCTGGACGCCGTGTCCCTGGCTCTGACGCCAGGCAAGATCACTGCCATTGTCGGGCCCAACGGGTCCGGCAAAAGCTCTCTGTTGAAAGTCATGGTGGGTGCACTCAAGCCCAGCCAGGGCGAGGTGTGCCTGGATAACCGCCCGCTTCCGCAATGGAAACGCAAGGACCTCGCCCTGGCCCTCGCCTATCTGCCGCAAAGTTCCGAGCGCCCCAATGGCATGAGTGTGGAAGAAGTGGTGGCCTGCGGTCGCTTCGCTCATCTGCCGCCCTGGGCCAATCTGAGCCCTGCGGATATCACAGCGGTGGAAGAGGCCTTGCGCCAAACGGAGATGTTACACGGGGCCCGGGAGCCGGTGGACAACCTGTCCGGTGGCGAGATGCAGCGGGTCTGGCTGGCCACGGTCCTGGCCCAGGGCGCTGACCTGCTATTGCTGGATGAACCCAATTCATTCCTGGATCTTTCTCATCAACTGGAATTGATGGAACTGATCCGTCGCTTGAACAAGGAACTCAACAAAACCATTGCCCTGGTGATTCACGATCTTAATCAAGCCATTCAGTGGTGTGATGAAGTGATCGTTATTCAGAACGGTCGTGTGCATTCCCAAGGCCCCATCAACCTGCTGCAGGACCCTCTGCTGTTGCGGGAGGTATTCAATCTTTCCTGCCAGTTCCTGCGGGTACCCGGACATCATCGCCCGGTGTTGCAGGCTCAACTGCACCGGCCTGTGGGAGCCGGCTCATGATATCGGCTTACAAAAACTGGTTGAGCCTGAGTTGCCTGCTGCTGGCCTTTCATGCCCAGGCCATCGTGATTCAGGACGACATGGGCACCAGTGAATTCAGCGAACCGCCCCAACGTATTGTCGCGCTCACCTGGTCCCATGCGGAGATCCTGCTTACCCTGGGGATCACGCCCGTTGGGGTAGCGACGGTACCCGGCTATCTTAAATGGCAATCAAACCAACCCCCCTTGCCGGCGTCCGTGGTGGACGTGGGTCATCGCGGCAATCCCAACATGGAGGTGATCGCCAGCCTGAAACCGGACTTGATACTGGGCTACAACTTCCGTCATCAGAATCAATTAGGGCGGCTGCAGCAGATTGCCCCCACCCTGCTCTATCGTCAGTACCCGGGAAAGGCAGATCCGGATTTTCGTTATTACCAGCAAATGCTGCGCATCACCCGGGACCTGGCCCGACTACTGGATCGCAATGAGCAGGCCGAGCAAGCCATTCAACGCATGGAACGCACCATCCAAGCGGCCAGACAGCAACTGGCGGCGGCCGGTCTGCAGGATCAACCCATTGTGCTGGGCAAATTTGTCGGCATGGGTATGGGGCTCAGGGTATTCGCCGATGCCTCCATGAGCGCGGATGTGGCCAATCAAATGGGGCTACGCAATCAATGGCACACAGGATTACCGGGCCGGGACTTCAGTCATATCCAGTTACCCCAGATGCTGGCATTGGGAAATTGTCACCTGGTGATCTTTGGTGACGATTCCAATGAAACTGAAATGATGCAGCGCTCCGCTATCTGGCCGCAGCTGGAGTTTGTGAAGAGCAACCGGGTCTACCGGGTGGATAACAGCTGGGGCTTTGGTGGCCCACTCTCCGCCACGCTGATGGCGCAGCGTATCAGCCAGGCGCTGCTGGAGCGTACGCCATGAGTCCGGCCGCCACCCTTAACCCGATTCGGGTGTATACCCTGTTCGGCGGCCTGCTGACGGCCACGCTGCTGCTGTGGATTGCCATGCAGTTTCCGTTGGAGTTAGGCCCGCAACAAAAGCTGCTGATCCGCCTGTACGAATTGCCCCGTGTCAGCCTGGCGTTGATTTGCGGCGCCGCCATGGGACTGGCCGGACTGTTGATCCAGCAGGTGATTCGCAATCCCTTTGCCAGCCCCTCCACCCTGGGCATCAACGCTGGTGCCATTCTGGGTGTCACCCTGGCCGCCAGCGTAGGCAGCCATCCGGGACTGTCGCCATTGGGTGGCGTGATCGGCGGGTTGCTGGCCGGTGGCCTGACCCTGTTGCTGTCCCATCGCCTTGGGGGCAGTCCGGTGCATATGGTGCTGATCGGCATGATCATCAACCTGGGGCTCAACGGACTGGCCGCCATTCTGCTGATGTTTTTTGAGAACTCCCTGGACGGCCTTTATATCTGGGGTGCCGGTAATCTGCATTTGCATGATTATTCCCTGCTGTGGTGGATCGGCACTCTGCTGTTGCTGAGCTTTCTGGGTACCGTGCCCCTAGCCCGTTCACTGGATCTGTTTGCCCTGGGGGAAACCCGCGCCGCCAGTCTTGGTGTTGCCGTGAAACCGATCCAGATCCTGGCTCTGTCCACCGCCATCATTCTGGCCTCGGTGGTATGCAGCGTGGTGGGCATGATCAGTTTTGTGGGGCTGATTGCGCCCCATCTCGCCAATGGTTGCGGCGCCCGCACCACCTCACAAAAAGCCCTGTGGAGTATGGCCTGGGGCGCCCTTATTTTGCTGGGGGCGGATGTACTGGCACGTTGGCTGGGAGGGGACAATATCAGCATTCCCGCCGGCGCTTTAACCACGCTGTTGGGCGCCCCCTGTTTACTTTATTTTTTGCGGCATCGCAGTCAACATGCATTTCACAATCCCAGCAAACACGCCTTGTCTCTGAAGGCGCCTTTTCACATCCGTGCAAAAACCACCGCTGTGGTAACACTGACGCTGATGAGCATCGGTATCGCGGTTACGCTGGATTTGGGTGAGGCCGGCGCCGACCTGTCGCTACGCCTGCCACGATTACTCTATGCCATCTGCGCCGGTGCCGGGCTGGCGGCCGCCGGCATGATCCTGCAATTGTTCCTGCGCAATCCACTGGCCAGTCCGGATATCACCGGACTCACCCACAGCGGTGTGCTCACCGTGGTGGTGGCCGGGGTGTTCCTGTCCGGCATGAGTCAACTCAGCACCATTACCTTTTCCATTCTCGGCAGCGGTGTCGGCATGGCCATCCTGTTGTGGCTGAATCGCGGCGCCTACTTTTCACCGGTGCGGCTGGCGTTAACCGGTATTGCCCTGACCGCGATCACCAGCACCATTACCCCTATTGTGTTCGCGCTCAGCGCTAATCAGTCCACCGATGCCTTGATGTGGTTGTCCGGCACCACCTACACCGCCACCCTGCCCATGGCGCTGGTGTATGTTGGTTTCAGTCTGCTGCTACTGCTGCCATTAATGATCACCTGGCGTTGGATGAACCTGCTGCAACTGGGCAACCAGTGGGCCATGAGCCTGGGACTTAACCTGCAACAGAGCCGAATGATTCTGTTGCTGATCGCATCGCTGCTCAGCGGCCTGGCGGTCGCACTCGTGGGTGGCATTACCTTCATTGGTTTGATGGCGCCGCACGGCGCCCGTTTGCTGGGATTATCGAACCACAAACATTTGATACCCATTACCTTGTTGCTGGGGGCGACACTGATGGTGTGGGCCGATCTGGCCGCCCAGAAGATTATGTTTCCCTATGAAATTCCCACGGGCCTGCTGGTATCTCTGTTGGGGGGACTGTACTTCATTGGCCTGATGTCATTGGGTATTCGCACACAGAAATAAAGCACGACTGAATTTTTTAAAGTCTTTGGAGAGAGAGGCTTTCACCACAAGCAACCAAATGCTGTAAAACTTGGGAGTAATTATTGTGAAAGTAAAACCCTTAGCTTTGGCCGTCGCTGCCTTCAGCGCCGCTACGGCTACCATTACCTGGGGCGCGGAAGAAACGGGACAAGAGGCGTTCGAGCAAGAGCAAGCCATTGAACTGGATACCATTGTGGTGAGCGCGTCACGCATGAAAGAAAGCGTGGCATCCATCCCGTACACCACTCAGGTCGTGAGCGGGCAGGATATTGCGGCGCAGGCCCAACCCGGTCAGGACCTGGGCCAGATTCTGGGACAGTTGGTTCCGGGCCTCGCACCGGGCGACAATTCTGCCAACAGTGCCTACCAAACCCTGCGTGGACGCAAAGTGCTGGTCTTGATTGATGGTGTGGCGCAACGGTCCAGCCGGGATATTTCCCGCCAGCTCACCACCATTTCGCCGGCCAACATCGAGCGGGTGGAAATTGTTTCCGGTGCCACGGCGGTATACGGTGCCGGCGCCACCGGTGGTGTCATCAACATCATCACCAAACGCGGCCTGGATCAGGACACCCAATTCAACAGCAAAGTGGGTATGACCCTGAACACCCAGGATACCGACTCGGACGGCTTCACCTATTTCGGCTCGCAAACCGTCAGTGGTATGCGCGGCGACATGGATTACCTGTTGAACATCAACTATGAGCAACGGGGTAATTTCTACGACAGTGAAGGCGACCAGATTGCCACGGACCCAAACCAGGTCAGCCGTGATAACAGCGACACCCTGGATATTCTGGTGAACCTGGGTTGGCAACTCAGCGAGCAACAGTCACTGCGCCTGGGCGTTGAGCATTTCCGGGAAAAGCAGGACACCGACTATGCCGCTGATTTCGGCGATCCCAGCCCCAGTTATCTTGGCCTGCCGGAAGGCATCTTTGCCGCCGGTGGCGACTACACGCCCCAACCCAAGCCGGGACTGAATCTGGATCAGCAACCGGAAACCAATCGCGACACCATCACCCTGGACTTCAGCGATCAGGACTTTTTCGGTCATACCCTGCTGACCCAATTAAGCTATCGGGAGAACGAATACTTTTATTATCCCTACCCCAGCAGCCCGTTGTTCCTCAACATCAACTGGGCGGGCGTAGTAGCGGCCGGACCCACTGATATGAATCAATTGCTGGCCGCCGTGGCCGCCAACATTCAGGGCGCGACCGGTACCCTGTTCCAAAGCCAGGTCAACAGTGAAGTCTGGGATTTCAAATTCGCCCTGGACAAACAACTGGCCTTTGATAGCAGCACCCTGGATCTCACCTACGGTTTTGATTATATCCACGACAACAGTGAACAGCAGTCTATCGCCTACCACTACAACAACTGGATCAGCAGCGACCAGAAGCAATACAACACCACCGGTTCGGTCTACGATGCGGGCCCGGCTTCTGAAACCGAAACCACAGCGCTGTTCCTGCAGGGAAAATGGAGCCTGGATGCCCATTGGACCTTCAAAGCCGGTGTGCGCTATGAACACGCGGATGTGGAAGTGGACGACACCGTATCCGGCATCGACATCGCCAACGCCGAGTATTACCAAGCGGCGGTACAGGATCCTTTCCTACAGGCATTGGCCGGCGGCGTGGGCATGACACCGCAGGTATTCCTCGGCACCATCATCAACACGGCGTCGAATCTCTATGGTTATGAGAACTACCTGACTTACAGTGATGCGGCACCTCTACGCCAGGGCGGCAGCGAAACCTACTCCGAGACTCTGTTCAATGCCGGTGTGGTGTATGCATTCAATCCCAGGCAGGAAACCTTCCTCAATTATTCGGAGGGCTTCACCGTACCGGACATGACGCGCTTGCTGCGTTCCGTCACCGTACTCAGCGATGGTGGTGACAGCGGCCCCATCCTGGACGGCACCAATATCGATGCCACCAAAACCCAATCCTGGGATCTGGGCTGGCGCGGTCGCTTCGATCAGTTCACCGCGCAGACGTCCCTGTTCTATAACACCTCGGACCAGAATGTGGAATTTGATCGTGAAACCGGAGTGGTGGTGATACGCAAACAGGATGAACGCTTCATGGGATTTGAAGCCCTGCTGGATGCGCGCTTTGACAACGGCACCATCGCCGGTTTCACCTATGCTCGAACGCAAGGCGAAACCAAGGATGACAACGGCCAATGGTATGCCCTGGGTGCTGATCGCGTGGCACCGGAAAAAATCACCGGGTACATTGGGCTCAGTTGGGATGGTGCAGCGGATGCCCGGCTGCAGGTCACGCATTTGAGCGACTATAAAAAAGGTCATCAGGAAGCACCGGCGGACATTCAGGGTCAGGTGGTACCCTTTGAGGGCTACCGAACCTTTGACCTGATTACCAACTTCTATACGTCCATCGGCGACTTCTCAGCATCCATCCGCAACCTGACCAATGCCGAATATTATTCGGTGTATAATCAAGTGCGAGGTTATCCAAGCGGAGGTGCTTCGGCCTACCTGCCGGCACAAGGTCGCACGCTCTCGTTGAGTTACAGCCTGGATTACTAAATCCACCCAACCATAATCGACAAAATAAAACCAATAAAAAGAGGGAGCCGTACCGCTCCCTCTTTTTAAATACTCTGGTTCTTCCCGGTATAACGCTTAGTAATTACAGGTATCCCGATACTCTGAAATATTCCACTCTGCTTCATGGTTGGGACCACACAGGAACTGATCGTAACGTCGATCATCGTCAATGAAACGCTTCATCCAGGATACACCGTATTTGCCCAGGATATCTTCATCGGGGTAACCGCTGTTGGCACAGAAATGACTACCGTTACGAATTTCCAGAAACGCTTTGTCAGTGGATCGGGGTATGTCGTTATAGAAAGGCGAAGCATGTTGCGCTACCGGAGCTACCGCATCCAACTCACAGGCGATGATCAGAGTGGGCGTGGTGATCTCATCAAAGTCATTGAAACCACTGTACCAGGGTGCCTGCGGAATCGCCGCTTTAAGATAGCGATCGGTGGAGAGCTTCAAGGTGCCGCCGCCGCCCATGGACCAGCCAATAGCACCCAGCCGGTTGGAATCCACCATACCGGAAATAGCGCTGCTGCCGGAATTGCTTTGGGCGATCACATAATCCAGCGCCGCACTCAGTTGCCTCGCGCGACTGTCCGGTTGATCGTAGATGGAATTGGTATCCATGGTAATCACCACAAAGCCCCAGGAAGCCAGACGACCACCCCACCATTCAATGGAATTTTCATAGGAAACGTAACCGGGAATCACCGCAATGGCGCCCATCTTACCCTGGGTTCCCACCGGATAGTGGATAGTGCCACCACCAAAACCGGACACCCAGGAAGACACATTGATAGTGCGAACGGAGTACGGTCCACGGTCCGCTTCCAATGCCCTTTCTGTGGGGTCAGGACCCCGTTGATAGCAATTACTGCAACCACCGGGTGGTTCAGGTTCCGGTTGAGGAGTGGGCGTGGTGGCGAACACCTGCATGGAAAAAACAGCTGCCAGGAAAACTAAGGGTTTAAAAAAGTCAGTAATCATTATTAAGGCCTTTTCTTGTTTTATGAACATTAGGCTTTAATTGGCACTACCACTGAATGAGCGCCAAGACTGCAAAGTCCACCGAAGAAATGGGATTCCACTTCGGGGCGAATACTGACATGGAAAGAATGCAAAAATACCTTTAGCTAAACCGGTTGACCCCTTTGCCGTGCATTTTGGCCGTCATGAAGGATGGGGGTTGTCTATTATTATGTTCGGGATTCCGCGAGCTTTTGTTGTACCCAGATTCTCGCCTCATCCCCATCAACTGATGCGTAGATGGGGCAAGGCATGGCTGCCTGCATTTTAGCCCCAGCCAAACGTTCTATCGCATCTTCAGCAGGAGCGATGCGAGCCACTCCCACACACAACTGACCGATTTTTTCCCGGCTTTGTTTAAACCATAAGCCCATCGCCTTGCGACCGGCATCCGAAAAATCACTGTGCTCAGAGGTTCGGGTCAACAATCCAAAAGGCTGATTTTTCTCGAACAACGCATCCATAGCATCAAGCCACACCTGAACCTCCTGCTCATTGGCCGGGCCATTGAAGCAGACTTCAACCAATGGCCAGCCTTGTATTGTTATCGGAGTATTCACACCTCTCCCCTTCTTCCATTGCTGCTATGCCACATTGCGCTGTTTATCCCGTTGTTGAATACCCCACTGTACAAACCCGGGGTGATCCAGTTTGTAGAGCCTGTAGCCGACCAGATCATTGACGATATTGGCGGAACGCCAGGCCATTAAACTGGTTTGTGGATCCACTATGCCGTGATGATGGCGACTGGCGTTGACCGCATATATACGATTTCGATTGCCATAGGTCCAGTTCACCTGATAGTTATCCTGCATGGAAAGCAAACCGTCACCTTCCCATTGGATGTCATCCGCCAACGATTCCAGGCAGGCAGGAATCACCGTTTTGAAACCTGTACAGAAGATAACAATATCGGCGTCCAACACTTCCTGAGTCTGATGATGGTGGTCTACCGTCAACTGAAAGTGTGTGCCCTGTTTATGCATCCCCACCACTTCCCGTGCAGGCAACATCAGGTAGTCCTTATCTTTACCCTGGACAATTTTGATTTGATAGAGTGCCTGGTATATTTCTTTGAGCGTGGAGGGGGATATCCCATCACTGGCCAGCTTCTGCTTGGCCACCACCTCCCGCTTTTGCTCCCGGGACAATGACAAAAAGTGATTTACATAACTGGGTGTGAACAAGTCGTTGGTAAACGGGGCCTCATCCAGTTGATCAAAGTTATCCCGGCGCGACACCCAGGCCACAGACTCACACTCACCCCAGCGTTCGTTGATCAGTTCCTGGAAAATTTCCGCCCCGGTCTGACCTCCCCCCACGACAGCCACTCTTCTACCACGAAAATCCCGCGCGCTGTTCAGTACGCTGCCGCCATGCAACACCTGTTTACCCAAATGCGTCACTGCGTATTCAGGCACGTAAGGTTGAGTCCCCGTCCCCAGGCACAGGTGATCTGCCGAAATAATACGATCATCAAAACGCAGCCAGAATTGTCCACCGCGGTAATTGATTTCCCGCACATGGCTGTCGAAATGAATCTGAGGCAATTGACTGGTCACCCATTCCAGATACTGGGCGAATTCCTGGCGTGAAATAGCCGCCTGTTCAGCGTTGATGAAAGCATAAAAGCGGCCGTGCTCCACCAGGAATTTCAGAAAGCTGTAGGGACTGGTGGGATCCACCGGCGTCACCAGGTCTTTCATCCACGAGGTTTGCAGGCGGGCACCCTGCAACATCAAACCGGCATGCCAGTTGAACGACCGCTTCTTATCGAACAGGGCAAAACTCAAATCCGGCACCTTATCCAACAACGCTGCCACGCTCAGATTAAACGGTCCGGCCCCAATTCCTGCCAGGTTATAGTGTTGTTGGCTCATCAGGCTATCTCCTGTTGTGAACGGTTGACTGCGGATAGCAGCGGATTATTCAAGTCAGTACCCAAAATCGGCAATGGACGCTCAGCGCGGTCGCCGTAACCTTCCTTGAAGCGCACTCGATTAATGCATACCCGTTTGATTGTCGGCGTGAGCAAATCAAACAAAGCGAAACGTTCCTGCAGGTGCGGATAGGCACCCTGATAATCACGAATGGCATCCGCCAGCGCGGCATAGAAAACGGTTTCAGCTACAATGCTTTTTTCCTGCATCAATGCCGACAGGTAACGCAGCACCGTAACAAAATGGCCGGTTTGCAAATCGTGCATCAAGTAAGGTGCAGGTAAACGGGTCAACACGGACTGTACGTCCTCCGGCAACGATTCAAGCTCCGGGAACGCCTGATCCACTAACCGTAAATCCCCCTGCAGGTCTTTGATTGCCAACCGTTTCGGCACACCCGCTTCCAGAATCAACGTCAGGTTCTGACCATGCGCCACCAGCCCGACACCGTACTGGCACATAAGGTGATAAAGAGGAATCACCACCACATCGAACAGTTTTCTTAGCCAGCGCAACGGCGACCAGCCGGAGCGGATGATCAGATGCTGGACCACAGCATCTCCGGCATTGTCCTGCTGCAGCAGAGCGGCCATCAACATGGCCTGTTCATCGCTGCCCAGTTTGGATTGCACACTGTCACGCCAGATCACCCCCAACATCTCATGATAGCGATAAGGGGCATCACCAATCCGGGTATAACGTGGATGGGCACAGGTAATACCCACCGGCTCCCTGAGCACCATGGTGCCGAGATCATAAAGCAATGGATCGGTCTGACAGCAGTCATCCAGCCAGTCAGACAAACGCGCTCCCACTTCAATGTATTTGCTCGGAATACCCCGATAACAGGATGTGTTAAGAATAGTGAGAGGTAATTTAACGTTGGGATTCTGCGGGCGGTCTACATTGGCCAGGGTACGGATGGATTGCAAAGGCAAATAGCGATCTCCGGCCAACCCCAGATCCAGCAGTTCACCGGATGCAATCCACTCTTGAAAATGAATCTTTATTTTGTGCTGCCACTGCCAGGGGTGCACAGGCAACAGAATCCAGGCATGCTGGTTGTTTTGCCGGGCACTGATCTGCTTCACTTGGGCAACCAGCCTTGCATAATGATCTTCCGTCATGGCGCTGCGGACCACGGCATCCAGTTCCTGCCGTCGACTGCAGCCTATCGTGCAACGGGATTCAGACACGGCGATCCAGCGCAATTGCAGGGGCTGATTGCTTTCCGGGGCATAGGCGGCCAAATCGTCACTACCCCATCCCAATCGGCCTTTATTCAGTACCGCTTTGGGATGGCCATCCAGATAGGGCTGCATAAGATCCACATCCATATCAGCAATCTGCCCGGCGTTGACTTCCTGGCGCAACAACCAGGCCTGCATATCGCCCTGCAGGGTCTGGGCACATTCCTCCAACACATTGGCAAGCACGATATCCGTCAGCTCAAGCTCTGCTTGGGCGTCGATATAGAATTGCGCAGCGCTGGTTACAGGCATGCCATCACGTAACAGTGAATCCGCGTTCACCCGCAGTTGTCCCCAGATAGTTTCCCACGCGTAAAAACTGTAGGTTACCCCGGAGCTCAGAACCAAACTCCAGCAATCGTCCAACCCTTTGGGACTGAAACACTCCTCATACTGCAGCTCGCTGATGTTTTTCGCCACCAGCTGTCGATTCAAGTGCTGCCAACACTCGTCATTGGTCATCCTATTCATAACAACAGATCCTAGGGCAGATGGGTCAGGTCAAAAAAACGATCGCGATTGATTTCCAGTAATGCCGCCCGCTTATGGGGAAAATCAAATTCCTTAAGAAAAGCGATGGCGGGAACGGTACTCATATGCCGCAACAATGCTTTGTTATCCGCCCGGGGTTCACCCATCACCCGCATGGTTCTCGGGTCATCCAGAAAAAAATAATGGGCCAAACCGGTGAACCAGGCGTTGAAATAGGCTGTGCCCAGATAACGCGTGTTTCCCACCAGCAGATGAATCCCCCGGTCAAAATCGCCGGCGTCGTAATAGGGGCCGAGGCGATCCTCCAGTGTCCAGTACAGTTCAAAATAACCGAACGGCTCGTCGTCGAAATAGCCAAACACAGAAAAAATATGCGGGTCCTGTTCACGCTGCAGAAGATAGTTTTTCAACTCCGGCTTGGGCAAACCCAGCTCCCAGATGGGTGCGATCCGACGCTGATTCATCCACTCATGAAACAGGTCCAGATCCTGCTCAGGATCGACCACCCTAAGTGAGAGCGTTTTGTTAATGTCAGGGATAAAGCGCCGGTAAAACTCGCCTTCGGGCTGCGGCTTACGCACCGGATGGCGTACACCCTCCGATTCCGTCCAGCGCACTGGCGCGGGATATGTGGGAGACTCATCCCACCATAACTCCGGCCACTGGTAAAACGCAGCCCGATGAATACTGCCCCCTTGCAACAACGGAGCAGGCAGGAAGGTTCCGGCATGCTGCCCCATCGTTATACTGCGCAGCTGAGGAGCCTGAGCAAACACTATATCCAGCACGGTAAGCAACGCCAGGCGAGACAATTTGTTGTCCTCCTTGCGGGCGGCCACATGCCAGTTACGCAGTGCCAGGTGCTGGTCGTCCACCCGGTTGAACTCTGCTACCAGTGAGATCTGATCACTGTCCAAAACAGAGCGCAATTCTCCCTCTCCCTGTTCCAGCAGCACACTCAGGCTGCCCAGGTAAGGCTGTTCAAAATGCCAGGCGCGAAATCCGCTTTCGGCCCCTATGTCAGTATTAATGAATTGGCTGGTCATAATAATTCCCGAAACATGGTAAGTCTTTCAAATCAGGGTTCTTACCAAAGCGATTAACAAGTCAAGGTGGCTTGCAGCAGCGGCGCTTCCTCTACTACACAAACTGGATTTTGCACCGTGCGATAAATTGAGAGGGGATCGGCCATGGTATTTTCATTAAGGTCGGCCACCGAGCAAATAAAGTTCCCCTTTTGCCACAGCGCTTCCGATTCCAGCATGGTACGAATGAAGCTCTGATCACGACGCTGCCGGGTCAGGTTCTCTCTGAAAAAATTCCGTAGCTGGGCCAGCAGCTTTTCTTCTTCAATCAAGCCGTCAGCCCCCATGGCACTGATCACGCTGAAGGTGGAATTGATCATCAGGTAATAGGCGAACAGTTTATTGGCTGTTTCACTTTCAAAATGATTCTGGGTGGATTCACCCAGCGCAGCCAGATCCAGTTTGAACAACCGCATTCCCACTTCACTGAACCCGGTACCCTGGCAATCCCGGAAGTAACCATGCACCGGTAGACCGTCGCGCAGACCCAATACAATGTTCTGTTGATGCGCCCCAAACAGAAGCCCATAGTCCGCCTGGGCCAGCAGCAACGGTTTGATAGCCACTTCCAGAAACGCACCGAACCAATGCTGTGCTGCCTCCGCCAAACCGATTCTCTGGTGGAACGCCACTTCCTGAACCAGGCTGGACAGCCGACTTACTTCTTGCATCGGATGGTCCTGGGTCAGGGTGGCCAACACGTTGTGTTGCAGATCCGCTTGCTCCCGGATCAGGTTTTCCCGAAACACCATCATGGTTTCCGGTAACGGTTCGCCACGTTCGTCCAACAAACACAAATAAGCTGGTTCCTGCATGATATCGAACTGGGTGAAACGTCGATTGAATTGCTGCCCGGTTTCCGTGGCCAGCACTTTACTGATTAAAGCCCCCCGCTCGGCCTCCTGGGGCTGCAGGTGGCGCACGGAATTGGTCAGGCGCACGCTCAGGGAAAACTTCAACATGTAAGGCGCGTTTTCAGCATAAATGGAACGCATGGAAGAGGTGGCATGCCAACGGCGGCCCTGGGGGGGCAGCGGGATAATACTCCGATCCGCCAATGCCTGCTGCAATGCCGGCAACGCCTGCAACCGGGTAAGCTGCCAGGGATGGGTCGGTATCAGCGTATAGCCTTCCGGCACATCATCCGGACCGTCCAGGTCCCAGTTCAATTGATCATCGGAATCGATTAGCTGCTGTACACGTTGCCGCAAACTGGTTCGGTCAGCGCTGTGATAATGCAGGCGGTCGTCGCGCACCAGCATCCAGGCCAGCGCAAAGCCGCTACCGCCTTCCGGACCGAACTGCACGGCTTCGGTCAACGTCATGGGCTGACGCACCTTGGGTGCCGGATGCACGGAGTGCCCGATCAACAGAGCCTGTTCCGCATCCTTGAACGACAGTTTGTGGCGAAACAGCTTTTCCACTTCCGTGTCACGCAAGGCCAGCAGCATTTCCAGATTGCGATGGCTTTCGATAATCCGCTCCAGAAAGCGCGCCATCGCACCAATGGTGCCGTTGGTTTGCATGGCCGCGTTTTCCACCAGCATCTTGGCCAGACAGAGAAACTTCACTCGACGACAATGACCGTTATCCACAAATTCACAGCGCGCCGGCATGACAAAGCGATGACGTCCGCATTGTGACCAATATTCCACACCCACCCACAGCGTCTGATGCCCCATGGGGATGCTCAACACCTGCTGAGGAAAACCACCGGCCTGCCATTCCTGGGGGCTGCTGCCGAGACGCCAGTCATCAAACTCTCGAAGGTAGGCGTTCAAAAAGCAGTTGGCAGACAGGTAATCCGCCGCATCTGAAATTGAAGTATCCATGGCTATTTATCCGTCGAGTTATATTATGGCAGTACAATATCGTGTATCATTCGCAAATGCAAACGATTATCATTAAAAGAAGATTAACCGGAAATATTCACCGCATCAGTTGGGCCGTCAGCCCCATGGGACTGGGCCAGTCCGCCATGCTGGTGTTTTTGCCCTTACTGGTGGAACACACAGCGATGAGCTACAGCCAGTGGGCGCAGCTGTTTGCCCTCGGCATGGGGAGTTATGTGGTGGGCAGCGTCGTATGGCCACTGCTGCTGCCCAGATGGGGACATCGCTTGCCGATGCTGCTGGGTTTGGCGGGATACAGCGTCAGCATGCTGCTGTTTGCCTGGGTTCTGTGGTTGCAGTATCGAACCAGCCTGGACGTCGACCAGGCTTACCTGGGTTTTGCCTGCAGCCGATTATTGTATGGGGCCTTTGCGTCGGCGCTGTTGCCCGTCACGCAAAGCTGGAGCGCCGAGCTGTCATCTTCCGATCCTTCCTCAACCGAACGTCTGCAGGCATTCAGCCGCATCAGCCTGCAATTGGCGTTATCCAGGGCGCTGGGACCGGTACTGGCTGGCCTGCTGGGTTGGCTGCACTGGTTATGGCTGCCACTGGCGCTGGCGGCTTGGCCGCTGATACTGATCAGCCTTCTGCAATCGATACCCGAACCCAAGGTAGCCACCAGCACGCCACCGCCGTTGCGCAACATGATTCCGCCACTGTGGCTTGGCTCCATCGCATTATTCACCACGGCCTTTGCCAGCAGCCTTCAGTTTCAACTGAGCCCCGCCCTGACATTCATCACCCGGCAAACGGCGGAAACAGTGAGTCTGATACTGGCTGGGCTGATGGTGGTGGCTGCCCTGCTCGGGGTGGTCGCGCACCACCTGCAAATGCGCATTCCGCCCACCAATCCTTTGACACGCATCCTCTGGATCGCCTTGCTACTGCTGGTCTGTGCCCTGGGTCTGCTGATGAGTGAGTGGCTATGGCAATTTATCGCCATGACCTTGCTGATGAGCATCGGACTGGCCTGGCTTACCCCCCTTTACAGCACACAGCTGTCCCTACATCAGTCCCTACATCAGTCCCTGCGCCAGTCCCGGCAACCGGGTCACCAACACATGGTGGCCGCCCAACTCAGCCTGTCCCACATTAGCGGGCACCTGGTCGGTCTGACCATGACCGCCCTGGCGCTGGGTCAGTCACTGCACTGTGCCTACATCTGGCTGGCAACACTGGCGGTCCTGATCGCGGTGGCCAGCCTGTCAAAATCCGTCTCAGACACCTAAAATCCTATTCAGCACTTATTCAACAAGAAAAGATTCAAAGCTGAAGAACAAGGATTTTGCATGAGACCATCCGTCATTGCGCTGGGGTTCATCCTTTGCATTTTTATAGGAACCTGTATAGGAACCGGCATCGGCCTGCTGGCTGCGGATCGGTTTCAACTCACCGCCCGGGGAGTGCAATACCGTCCGGTACAAACCTTTGCCGACGGCAGTGTTTACGCAGGCCCCCTCAACGAGGAAGGACTGGCGGAAGGCAGGGGCACCATGGACTGGTCCAACGGCGATCATTACGAAGGCGAGTTCAAACAGGGCATGATGCATGGCCGGGGCCTGTTTACCAGTACCAACGGTTATCGCTATGAAGGCCAATTCCACAATGGGTTGAGCGAGGGTCGCGGAGAAATTCACTATACCGATGGCTTGGTCTATGTTGGCGACGTTGACCAGGGTTATTGGGATGGAAAAGGCACCCTGACCTATCCGGATGGACGCCGCTATGAAGGTGACTTCAAACTGAATCAATTTGAAGGCTCAGGCCGCTGGTATGAACAAGACCAATTGAGCTATGTGGGGGAGTTCAAGTCCGGCCAGTATCACGGCCGCGGGGTTGCGTACTATCAGGATGGCAGTCGCTACACCGGCCAATTCATCAAAGGCCAATACCATGGTACCGGCAGTTACGAGACCGCAGCCGGGGATCTCTATGACGGTGAATTTGTTAATAACACGTTTACCGGCAAAGGCGTGATTGCGTTTGCCGACGGACGCCGCCAGGTGGGTGAATTCGAAAACTGGACAGCCCACGGTGATGGAGTGGAAACCGACGCAGACGGTAACCAGTATATCGGCCGCTTTGACGACGGAATGCTGAATGCTGAGGGTGAATACATCGGTGCTGACGGTGAACGCTACAAAGGCGGTTTCAGCTACAACCGTTTTAACGGTGAAGGGGAACACTGGTCGCCGGAAGGGGACTATTACAAAGGGCAATTTCGCTATGGCAGTAAGCATGGGAAAGGCCGTTGGGTTGCCGCTGATGGCGAGGAGTACACCGGCACCTGGCGGCAGGGAAAACTGGTCTCCGCCGCAGGCAGTATCAGCGTTCATTCCCCAGAAGAGATTGCTGAGCACGCACTCTATCAACAATTACCGCTGTTGGAACAAACCCTGGCCAAGGTAAAACCGGGCAATGAAAATCAGGTTGAACTGTTTACCCTGGCGCTGGGGTCCTATGGTTCCGAGGAAGTATTCAATCGCGAGATCAATTATATCCAACAGGATTTCCAGCAACGCTTCGGCAACCAGGATCATTCCATTTTTCTCAGTAACAGTCGACGCGCTTTGGAGCAACGACCGCTGGCCACCCTCACCAGCCTGAAAAAAAGTCTGGCCACCTTAGCGGAAAAAATGAACCCGGATGAAGATATTCTCTTTCTCTACATCACCAGCCACGGCTCTGCTGACCAGACCATCTCCATCGAGCATCCCGGCCTGTCACTGTCGGATCTCAAGGCCACACAACTGCGAACGATGCTGGATGAAGCCCACATCAAATGGCGCGTAATCGTATTATCGGCCTGCTATTCCGGCGGCTTTATTGATTCACTGAAAAATGACAACACCCTGATTATCACGGCCGCCTCCGCCGACAGAACCTCCTTTGGCTGTGCCGACAACCGGGACTTCACCTACTTTGGCCAGGCTTATTTCAAGGAAGCTTTGCCCAAAGCAGACAGTTTCATGAGCGCGTTTAATCAAGCGGACGCTCTCATCAGGAAATGGGAAGCCGAAGAAGACAAACAACATTCCAATCCGCAAATGGTGCATGGAGACGCTATTGTGGAACAGCTGAAAAAATGGCGAACGCAAACCAATCCAGCGCACTGAACGTTCACTGCCCAATCAGAATCAGTTTGCCGGTTTTGGCATCGCGATACACGGTGCCAACACTCTCCATTCCCTGATCAGAACCACCCTGCCCCTGCAATGAATCCGGCAACTCCACCAACTCTTTGCCGGTACGCACTTCCACCGGTTCGAGGTTAAAGTGCTGGCGCAACTCTTTACTCTGGGCAATCAGCGCAATCAGCAATCCCAACGCAAACACCAGCATCACGTCCATGATGTTGGCAAAGCCGGACAGCGGGTCCGTATCTTCCTGATGAAAACGCCGACCCTGCAATAAGCGTCGAGAGTTCACTTCAGCCATGCACACCACCCTGTTCAATCTGCTGCAGACAGGCTTCATACCAGCGACGACGCACCCGCCCCAGACCATAGCCCACCAACCCGATCAACAAACCCAGCACGGTGGTATCAAAGGCGACGGTCATGGCGGTTGCCAATAGGTCGATATCGCCGCTGCCCAATGCAGACAACCCCGGGCCTAGCGGAATCAAGGTACCCATCAAGCCCAGAATGGGACCACTACGGGCCAACAGATCAACCCGTTCCAGACGCCGCAGGGCATAGTGCTCAAAGAAACCAGCGCCGTGGGACTGCATCCTGGACAGGGCACCCAGGCGTTCGCCGAGGGCGGAGCCGCATTCCCACAACACCACCAGTAGACAAATAGCCAGCCCCACCAACACCGGATACAACAACCAGCCCACCAGGTTATGCAAAATGCCCAATGCCATACCATGAATCATGATCTTTCCTCACTTATCCGAAATGAGTTGCAGTAGGTTGGGCTCGCCAACTGCGACGAAAGCCCAATGCCATCACCAATATCATGAACAGCGCCAACGCGATCAACACCAGCTGCATGGTGGAGTTCGCCTGAGCATCCTGTTCAGCGGTTTCGGCATTGGCCGCCTGATCTAGCGGTTGCTCCGTCTCGACTTCAATCTCGGTAACACGATGGATCTCCGCGTCATCCTGCTGTTCCATTCGTGCCGCGTCCACTACCGATTTAAAATCCTGCCATTGCTGCGGCTGCAGAAAATCCTCCAACCAGGTCAGCATGGGATGCTCCGGATCGGTGTGGCCACTGCCGGGCAGACCGTTCTCAGCCACCAGGCGGGCGAAGTTCTGCGCCAGTTGTTCAACTGTCGCTGTATCCGCCTGCCAAAAGCCTTTCTGCACCGCCACCAGCATGATGGCCAACATGTTGGCTTTCACATGGACGTTATGGCCCTGCTCCAAAAACTCAGCCAACCCCAACTGGTAACGATCATCCATATAGACTTCTTTTACTTCCTGCCAGGCCCAATCCCCCACCAGGGTTGGATTGGTAACCTGCCAGCCCCACAGGTATTCCAGGAACTCATTACCCATGGTTCTGGCTCCGGCATAATCGTGTTCCATTAATCCGGTCAACCATTGCGGGTTGAGAAAGCGCCCCCGCAGTTCCTGCCTTAAGGCCACGCCCAAAGGTTGGGTCACAATCCTTTCCGGGTCGGCATGGTTGATTACAAAATTATTGGGTGCTTTTCCGGTAATGGTTTCCACCGCCAGACTCAGTCCACCCAAATAATCAAAGGCATCGTTGTTATCAATCAAGCCGTACAGATTACTGGAGCGGCCGAAGTAGGTATTCTCCACATCCCCCAACAGGTGACGGAAAGCGCCCTGTGCGGCGGTACCAAAATGCTGTTGATTAAAGCCGTGACCCAGGCGCCGTAGATACACATCCGCCAGTTCCTTGCGTTGTTGCCAGGCACCGGAACGCTCCACCAAACGGTTGATACCGGCGCCGTAACTACCGGGCGCATCGCCAAACACCCGCAGAGTGGATAACAGAGCGGCCTGGTCCGGCGTGTGGCCCTGGGCCAGCAATTCACGGCTGTCTTTCACCCAGTGGGCCGCCACCTGATTTTGTTGCAGTGACTCGTTGCCCCGCTGTTGTAACTTACCCAAGGGTGCCAACGCCGACTGCAGGGTTTGAGTCAGGGCCGGATGCTCCTGCACGATACGCTGGGCGGACGCGTCCAATGCCATCAGCACCGCCTGATCCAGCAACATCATCTGACGGCTATAAAGATCCCGGAACAAGCCGGAAGTGGTGAACACCATATCCCGCCGTACGCGATCATCGCTGAGCATCTGATGCTTGAGGCCCTTCACCAGACCGCGGCTGTTCCACACCGGTTCCAGTCCCAACATATCGAGGGCAAACGCAATCATCACCCCTTCATCCCGTACCACATCGGAAGCCCACAGTACCTGCGCCTCACGTTTGTCCGGTTGCTGAGAATTATTGGCCCGGGCGTCCCGCGCCATATCACGCCCCAATTGCCAGGCCACCGGACTGGGAATCAGACTGTTGTCCAAGGCATAAAAATTACGGCCGGTGGGCAGGCTCTCCGGACTGCGTATAGGGTCGTTGCCCTTACCGGGCGCAACATAGCGTCCGTTCAAGCCATTCAACAGCGCGTTCATTTCATGGGCAGGGGACTGCTGCAACAAGGTTTGCCAGCGTTGTTTCTCCGCATCATTTTCCGGGGCCATGGAGGTCAGCATCATCTCCACTGCAGGTGCTTTCCAGTCGCGACCAAAAACATGCAGACCCAGGGGCATAAAGCGCTCCTGCAAATCCGTCAGATAATGCCCCACTTCATGCACCAGCATGTCATCGTCCACTTCTTCGAAGCGGATGCCCATCACCGACAATTCCGCCGACATGGCTTCGGCCAATTCCTCTTTCAGTTCCAACTCATCCACTTTCTCCCGGATCTGCTGTACCAGGCGCCGGGTAAGGGCCTCATTGTTGCTGCCGTGGTGCGCTTCAAAACTTTCAATCAGCTGGCGCAACTGTAACAGCTCATCGTAGAGCGGTGTGCTCTGCAATGGCGGGGTCAGGTGATCCACCATCACTGCGAGTCCACGCCGTTTGGCCTGAATGCCCTCCCCCACACCGTCCACGATATAGGGATAAACACCCGGAATATCGGCGGCAATCAAGCGGGAGTAATCGTCGGTGGTGAGCCCCACTGAACGCCTGGGCAGGAACTCATAGGTGGAATGACGCCCCACATGGACAATGACATCCGCTTTGAATACGTCCCGCAGGTAATGGTAATAGGCCAGGTATTGGTGGGGCGGCGGAAACGCCAGATTGGCGTGCAGTAACTCCTCATTGATCTCCCAACCCCGGGGCGGCTGTGGGCTGATGAATACGTTGCCATACTGCAACCCGGGGATCAGGATCTCGTTGTCGTACACCATGACTTTGCCGGGAATATCACCCCAACCACCCAGACCTTCAATACCGGTTTTCTGCAACGCCCGCATAATTTTATCCGCCTGTTGCCAGCAGGTGGCTTTGCTGCTCTTGGCATCACCGATTGCGGAATCAATATTACTTTGATAACACGTCTGCAACTGCCCCAGCAGATCCAGCGCCCGTTCACGCCCCTTGTGGTCCACTCCTTCCAGCAGATGCAGCATTTCCTCCATGGTGTGATCCAGTTTAGCCTGGGCCAGCTGTGGTTGATCTGCTGCCAGGGCGGCGCGCAGTTGCTCATGCAGCAAGCCAAACGGTCCGTGCACCATTTCCTTTTTTATTGCCATGGGAAGGTCATCAAAATACGCCTGATACTGTTGCGGTGACATGCGGATGATCTCGGGGCTCATTTTTCTCAACGCCGCAGCATCATTGGGAAGATTCACCCCCCGTTCCTGCATGGCATCCAACAACGCTTCCTGTGAAGTGGGCAAGGTACCGGTGTTGTATCCCGCCTGCTGCATTGAGTTCAGCAGGTGCCAAAGTGTGGCCGGCACGTCCAGGTTATCCGCCCCTATGTTGTGACGACCGGGTGGATGGTTGTAGTACACGATGGCCACACGTTTGTCACCGTTGGCCAGCGCCTGCAAGCGGTGCCAGCGCTTCACCCTGGCCATAACCGTATTGATACCGGCTTGATCACTGGCGATGGGCTGTATGCGGATACCACTGACTGCATCAATGCTGACCGCGCCCGCAGTGGCCACCACCATGGGTTGGCTTGCACCCTGCATTTCCGGCATGGAAACCTGGTAGTACACTTTGTCCACCGCCAACCCGTCGGATGACAATTGCCACTCCGCCAGACTGCGGTCCCGCAGTTTGATGGCCTTCAACACGGGCACATTTAACGCCGTGAGTAACTCAGTGGCCTGCTCCCGTCCTTCACCGCCACCCATCACAAAATCCTGCAGCATCACCACGGCCGCCAGTTGTGACGATAACGATTGCAATTGCGACAGCGCCGCCACGCTGGCATCCCCCCAGGACGCCAGGCCTACCAGGCACTGCAGAGTATTGCCCGATTGGGCGGCATCACACAGAGTTCGTAAAAGCTGAGTATCACCGGGTCGTTCATCACCCGCGTGATCCAGGATCACGACCAAGGGCTGCCTGGAAATGTTGGGCAGTTGGGTATGATATTCTCCCTGATACCACCAACGCAGACGGGGTTGCGGCGACGCCGCTTCAACCGCGACCGACAGACCCGCCGCATTGGCCATCCAACCCAACAGACGTACGGTATTTTCCACACCACCGCCCTGCCAATAACCGCGTGCCTGTAACCAGGATTGCTGGCGGGGGTTCTGCGCCAACAATGTTTGCAGCCAACCCTCAAAATCGTCACCCGGTCGTTGCGCAGAAAACGCTTCCACCTGCTGCTTGTCCTGGAACAGCTGACGGCCCTGACAGCGGCTCAAACGAACCAGGCGGTGATCACTGTTGAATATCAACAGATTGTTGGATGAGTTCCGTTTCATGTCGTTGGATAACTCGTTCACCACGGCACCGAACAATCCTGCCCCCACCACCACCTGGGCGGATGCCAGCAACTCGCGGCGCTGTTGCGGAGTCAATTCCAGCAACTGGGTATCGGTACGGGCCTGGAGCTGGATGTCGGGATACTGCTGTGCAAAACGCTGGGCCGCTTCGGCCACGGTTTCAGCATTACGCTGTGACACCAGCATCAGCAGCTGGGGATTGGGTGGTGCAGCCCACAGACTGCTGCTGTGCGCAAAAAAGCACAGCCAGATAAAGAGTAAAAGCAAATTTCGCATTGTCTTGCCTCAAGGAGATTGACCTTAAGGGCAGAGCTGTACTGAAGCCGTGTGATGGGATTGTAGAAGTCGGCTGTGCAGTACCAGGTTTTCCCGCCCGGTGATATAACACGTTTCGATCCGACTCCAAGTATCTGGCTTAGACAGGGCTTCTGGGATAGGAATACGAAGAAGCCTGCTATTACAGTTGCGGGTACAGCCCCGGATTTACACCGGGTTCCTTGGCAGGATCAGACAGCGATAGCCTGATCAGCCGGGATCGTGGCCAACGTTATAGAGGTTTGCCGATGGGGTGTCAATGAATTAGTGGTCGCCGGGTGGCCGATACCAACGGATGGAATCCTGTACCGCGTTAAACGTTATGCGCCCCAAAACCTCACCAAACAGAACATGTTTACCACAATATTGAACCTGCTCTCCGCCCAAACCCGACACCACCGCAACCGCGTCGGTACCCGTGCCGGTTGCCGGTTCAGCGGATACCGGGCTGGAAATGCCAGCCGCCATCAGGGCGGCGGTTTTTGCCTCGGTTATCATTTGCACCGCCTCCACCATGGCAGCTAAAGAGAGCCCAGCCGAGCTGAGCACAACGATATTGATGGTGCCCGCTTCGTGGGGTCGCGACACCATCGCGCGATACTCAGCCGGGTCCCCCACACGGCGCGCGTTGTCCAGGCCGCAGGTCACCAGTGCCACCAATTCAATACCCTGGACCAGCTCCCGGTAACAGCGCATGGAATCCATGGAGGCCGCCGTCATCATTCCGACTATAGGCCCTTTTGCTCCGAGACCCTCGGCATAGGACTGCAGAGTCTGCGCTGGGTGTTCTGTACCTTCAAAAAATCGGGGCACTTTTAGGTTCAACAAATGGGTTGCTGTGGCGAGCCCCCCATTCAACACGCCGGAACTCAGCACCCGGTGCTCGCCATGGAGCAGTTCCACCCATACGTAGTCCTGCGTATGGTTAATGCGATACCAGGGTGAAAGTTTGATGTCAGACATGAAAAAGATCATTCAATTACAGGTTGGTCTATAGGATACTTGGAAAGTTTTTTCGAGTCTTGATAATCTTTCCCAAAACCCACAGCGCTTTATCAGGTACAACAACAATGAACGATAAAATGATTTTTCTGCCGGTGTTGATTCATATTCTGCTTACCTTGTCTGTTTTCATCGCCCTGGGCAGCGCCAAGAAAAAGGCCCTTGAGGAAGGAGGCGTTAACGAAGAAAGACGGGGGCTGTTTGACGATGCCTGGCCCAACAAAGTTATCCAGATCAACAACAATATTCGCAACCAGTTTGAATTGCCTGTGCTGTTTTATATTTTGATTTTCATGCTGTGGGAACTGGGTGGCGTCGGTACCGGTGCCATCGTACTGGCCTGGGCCTTTGTGATCAGCCGGGTGATTCACGCCTATATTCACACTGGCACCAATTATGTTCCATTGCGTAGAAAAGTCTTTATGTTCGGGGCGCTGCTGGTGCTGGCACTCAGTGTATTGGTATCGCGGGCCCTGTTTTCCCACTGATGGCACGCCTCGCCTGGGTAATCCCTCTCAAAAAACCACGTGCCATGATCTGATCATGGCACGTGGTTGCTCTGCTTAATCGTTACTGCTTAGTCATCAGTCCGCTTAGAAGGAAGGACCGGACTCGTAACGTAATCCCTTGCTGCTGGCCTGGGAACGAATGGCTTCATAGATTTTGCCGTCGAGGGATTTCGCCACCTCTTCTTCCTTCAGTTGATCGGCAATATAAGCCTGCCGCTGTTTACCGAGTGCAGCGATTTCTTCCTGGATCTGCTTACGCTTCTCGGCGGTCTTCTCCACCAGTTTTTTCTGTTCTGATTTATCCAGCCCCACCAAAGGTTTAGGCAAGGCTTTTTCCGGTAATGCATCCAGCTCCACTTTACCGCTGGCCACATCCTCCACCAGCTCACTGTCAGCGAACAGGTTATCGGCTCCGGCTGCCTTGGTATTGTATTCAGCCCGTTTGGCCTGCACCGCAGCCGGCACCGATGCGAACAGTTCACGGGACGCCTTTTCCTTGGCTTCCAGACGCTGGCGTTTCTCCTCACTGCCGTAGAACAGCTTGGTCTCATCCAGCTCCCGCGACAGCTTCGCGATTTTGTCATCAAATGGCGTAGTTACTGCGACGGCATTACCACTCTGCTCCACCTGAAAAAACTCCCCCTGATTCAGGCTTGCAATCTGCTGCCACACTTTACGGGTATTGGTCTGGTTGCCAGCCTGAATACAGTTCACCACAATGCCTTTTGCCTTGGCCTGACGCAGGATTTCCGGATACTGGGGTTCATCAGCGTAATCCATATGGGGAGGCGCATCCCCCACCAGGAAAATCACTTTATAGGTACTCTCATCCTGACTCCAGGAGACATCGTTCACCGCTGCATGCAAAGCTGCATTGACACTCTCCGGACCGTCGCCGCCGCCCTGGGCCCTGAAATTCGAGAGTGAAACATACATGCTGTCCAGATCCTGGGACAGGTCCATTACTCTGGTGATGTAATCATCCCCCCGATCCCGGAAAGCCACCAGTCCCATGCGCATATCCGGTTCCGGGTCCGCGGATGCCATGGATGATGCAATGGACCAGATGTTGTTCTTGGCCGCATCAATCAAGCCGCTCATGCTGCTGGTGGTATCGAGTACGAAGACCACTTCAACTTTAGGTTGTTCCGTCTGCTGTGCAACGGGGTTGATTGAGATGGGATCGTTGACTGCGGCCCCCGAACGCTCTGCCACCAGATTCATTCCCACCGCGGCGGCCGTACCCGCACTTAATACAGTTGCCAGTACAATGGTTTTCATAGAAGTTGAAATTGACATGACGATTCTCCTCGAAAGACTTAAAGATGATTGGAATGCAGACGCGCCAGTGCCAGTTCAGCGTTACGCTGAGCCTGGCAAAACCGGTCCGTCGAATGTGCACCGGGGCATTTGGCAATCATGTAACCCGGAACAAAAAACACTAACGATTGAGTAAAGAAGTAAGCCCAACAGGCAAGCGCGAAGGAATGTGTATTCTGTGCCACCCAAATGGACAGCACTATGGCGATCAGGGAAATGGCTGCGTCAACCAAAGCCAGCAGTGGTTTGCGGTAACGCAGACAACTCCGTGTCATCCAAAGCAATCCGGTGTACCCCAACAGTGCCAGCAGAGCACCACCACTGAGGAGAAAGACAACACCGCCAACAACACACCAACCCAACAGCACCAGACTAATACCACGGCGATTGCCATGACTGTAGAGCAGCCAGAGCAGATAACATCCGGCAAGCACGCTGAGTACAACCAGCAACGCCATCCAGGTGGCCAACCACATGCCCAATACCATAAGCAGCGATGCACCCAGCAGGCTTAACAGCAGCGCCAAAATCACATTGGCCACAAATCCGTTCAGTTTCATGATGCATGACCCTTCATTTGTTGTTTCGCTTGTTCTTTCACTTGGGCCTTGGCTTTCAGCAATGCCACCTCCACATCCGCTTCAGTGATGGCACCCAAATCCGCTTTCACAGCGGAATCAGCCCCGCTTTCACCGGCGTCAAACACCGCCGCCTGCTGGCGAATCCGCTCCAGCGCAGATGCCTGCTGTTCGATTCGCTCCAGGGTTTCCGCCAGCTGATGATCCAGGGAAACCAGGCGCCCCTGATATTCGTCGTGGCAACGCTGCAAATACAATTGTTTGCGCAACAGGGCGCGCGCCAGATCATCATTGCCTTCCGCCAGACAGAGCCCCAACCCTTCCTCAAGCAGGTTCAACTCTTTCTGCGTGCGCTGCAAGGTGGCTTGTACGGTTGTTTTCTGGTGCTGCAAGCCATCGGCCTGCTGCTTCAACAATACCTGCTCTGCTTCCATCTCCCGAACGGCCTGCTTCAACAGCAACTCAGGCTCCTCAATGTTATCCAGCAGTCCATGCATATCCGCCCGGAACAGCCGTGCCACTCGACTTATCACTGTCATATCCGCTCTCCACTTTGTCTGGTGTTTGGTTTAGGTCATGGCTACAGCCTAGGTGTTCACCACAGGAAATATCAGGCACAGTTTGGTAAAACCTATCCTTCCATTGTTTACAAAAAGTTTACGTGCAGGGTGCAGGGCGAATTGCTAGGCTTATGAAAGCGTAATGGCGACAGAACCGGCACTGGAGAACATGAGTGGAACCCAAACCGAAACTATTGGTGGTGGAAGATGAACTGGCCATCCGCACCGGACTGGTGGACGTGTTCACTTTCCACGGCTTTGAAGTGGATTTCGCCGAAGACGGTGAGATCGGTTTGAACAAAGCCCTGAGCGGAAATTTTGACATGATCCTGCTTGACGTCATGCTGCCCAAGAAAAACGGCTATGACATCTGCAGCGCCATTCGTGAACAGGACCGACAACAACCGGTGATCATGCTCACCGCCCGCAATACCGATGAAGACATTATCCACGGCCTTTCCCTGGGGGCCGACGACTATGTGGCAAAACCTTTCTCCATCACGCAATTGGTACTGAGGGTTCAAGCGGTGCTGCGCCGCTCCGGGTTTGATAACAAGCCGGATAACCACATTCATCTCAGCAACGGTCCCAGCATCGATACCGTCAATCTCTGTGCCGAAATTGACAATGAAACCATCGCCTTCACCAAACGCGAAATGGAGATCCTGCAATATTTGCACAGGCACAATGATCGCCCGGTGCCGCGGGAAGAGCTGTTGCATAAAGTCTGGGGGTATGAGCAGGACCTGAATATAGAAACCCGAACGGTGGACATTCACATTGCCAAATTGCGCCGCAAGCTGGAATCCGACCCCAAACAACCGGCGTTCCTGCAGACAGTGCGCGGTGGCGGTTATAAGCTGCTGTCAGGGCAAGGTTAGTATTTATGCCGAAGTTCCGCCGCAACCATCCTTTTCGACGCAACCATCCCTTTCGGCATTGGAGCATTGCCAGACTGCGCATGGTGCTGAGCGTGTCATTACTGTTGCTGGTGATCCCCACGGTGATTCTATCACTCAAAGCACGCCAGCAAATAAAGTGGGAAGCCCTCTACCAACAGCGTCAATTGGCGGAGGATTTGTCACAGAGTATTGACAGCAATCTGCAACGCTGGCTGCTGAAAGAGCAGCAACGGCCGGCAGCGGAATACAATTATCTGCTGGATTACAATCAGTCAGGCACCACTAACTACCTGCAGCGTTCTCCTTTATCCCGATGGCCGAACACCGAAGCACCCCCCGGGTTATTGGGGTATTTTCAGGTCAACAGTGACGGCCTTTTGAATACACCGTTACTGCCTGCCAGCGAAACAGAGGGGCTGTCCAGCGGATTGACCCCCGAAGAGATCAAGCAGCGACAGACCATCAAACAAAGCATTGAAATCGTGCTCAGCGAAAACCAGTTGGTTGCGCCCAAAGCGCAAGACACCTTAGCGAAGGAAGATGAAGCTTACGGCGCCGAAGCACAGGCTTCCTTCGACAAACTCAGCCAAGGCCGGGAGGAATCCCGTCAACTCAAGAGTTTGGGTAAAATCTCTGAATTGGACCTGGAACGGAGTTTTGCCGACGCTGAACCGTTACCACAGAAAAAGCGTGCCAGCAAAGAGGAACAGATATCCACAGCCGGTGCTTACCCGGCTAAAGCCAAACCACAACCCCGCTCCACTTTGTCCGCGCCGGCAGCGGCGGCCCCGGAGATAATGGAAGAAATACCGGCCCCGGCGCCCATCACTTTATTCAGCCACAATACCTCAGCCTTTAATCTCTCCCTGCTGGACAGCGGCCATCTGATTCTGTTTCGCAATGCCTGGGTAAACAATCAACGCCTGGTGCAGGGTATGCTGATCGATCAGAACCAGTTCATCCACTCTGCTATCCAACAGGCGTTCGAACAAAGCAGCCTGTCGGATACCTCCAACCTGGTGATTGCCTATCAGGGCACGGTGCTGAAAATCCTGTCTTCCAGTCAATACAAACGCATGAGTCTCAACTATGCCTCGCTCTCGGCCCAGGATGTCAAAGGCACACTGCTGCTGCAAAACACGCTGTCCAATCCACTGGCGGAACTGGAATTGGTATTCAGCGCAACCCGGCTACCGGATGCCCCAGGGGGCACGATCATTACCTGGGCCAGCATTCTGTTACTGATGCTGCTGTTTTTGATTTTCGGGTTACTGTACCGCTTTGGCGTACGCCAGATACGGTTGCTGCAACAACAGCAGAATTTCATCGCTTCCGTAAGCCACGAATTGAAAACACCGCTGACGTCCATTCGCATGTTCAGCGAAATGCTCAAAGAAGGCTGGACACCACCGAAAAAACAGCAGGAATATTTCACCTTTATTTCGGAAGAGAGTGAACGCCTGAGCCGTCTCATCACCAATGTGTTGCAATTGGCACGCATGGAGCGCCGGGAACTGCACCTTGATATCAAACCCATGGTGGTGGAACAGCTGGTGGACCTATTACGTTCCCGACTGAAATCCCAGGTGGCGCAATCGGAATTCAGTCTGAATCTTCAGTTTGATTCCATCAAAGCGGACACAAAAATTTCTGTCGATGCAGACGCCATGATGCAGGTGGTAATGAACCTGGTGGATAACAGTTTGAAATTCAGTAAGGATGCCGACAACAAGACCATTGATTTCCACATCTACCAGGCACAGCGGAACGTCATTTTTGACTTGAGGGATTACGGTCCGGGCATCCCCCCGCAAGAACAACCCAGAGTGTTTGATCTGTTCTATCGCGTGGGTAACGAGTTAACCCGTTCCGCCCAGGGCACCGGGATCGGGCTGGCATTGGTACAACAGTTAATTGCAGAAATGGGCGGCACCATCACCTATTTTCAGCCGGAGACCGGGGCCGGTTTCAGAATCCAATTGCCCATCTCAGACTGACCATCCGTTCCATAAAATTCCGTACGCCATAAAAAAGCCCCGTACCATAACAGTACGGGGCCACGCCAAACCACACTCGGGTAGATAAATTCGAGGTGGTTAAAATCGAACTGGTCAAATTCGCGCTGGGATTCAGGGCAGAATAGTACCCAGCACTTCCCGGCTATATACCAGTTCACCATTGCTGTCGGTGCCGACAATACGATAACGAATTGCGGTGGCATCGCACTCGGGCTCCAGGCAATACGCGTCGTAATAACCACCGGTAATGGAACCAGCGGTCAGGTTCAGGCGCATCACGATGTACCCGGTCTTGCCATTACACTGGAACTCAATCGCATTGCCGGTATTCAGCGGACCGGTAGCACTGGTGTTAAGCACTCCGGATGCAGAACCATTGCCCAGACAACCATCCAGCATCGCGTTGTTCGCGGTAAAGGTCATCAATGCAGTAGGCGGGAAGAACGAGTTCACCGTGGCCTTCCAGTTGGCAGAACCGGCTTCCAGATCAGAATTCGAAGGTGTAATGGTCCAGTTGAAGGTGCCGTCAGGCTTATTACAGCCGTTGAATTGGCACTGCATAATCTCCATCAGCTGATCCAATAGATCCAGGTAGTCGTGGAAAAATTTGTCCGTACCCACATACTCAGGATCGTCACAGGCATCACCAATACCGTCGCCGTCACTGTCAGCCTGATCAGCGTTGGCAACCGCCGGACAATTATCAACATCGTCTTCAATACCATCACCATCGGAGTCAAACAGCGAGTCACAGGCATCACCAATGCCGTCACCATCGCCGTCCGCCTGGCCGGGATTAGGTGCAACCGGACAGTTATCCAACTCATTCTCAACACCATCGTTATCCAGGTCCGAATCACAGGCATCGCCAATGCCGTCAGCGTCCCCATCAGCCTGATCGGTATTGTCAACCGCCGGGCAATTATCGGCGTCGTCTTCAATACCATCGTTATCCAGGTCCATATCACAGACGTCACCCTGGCCATCATCATCACTGTCGGCTTGATCCGGATTGAAATCCGCCGGGCAGTTATCATTCAGATCCGCTACGCCGTCTCCGTCGCTGTCGGTACCACCACCGGTGCCGTCACAGTTCAGGAAGAACAGTGCATCGCGGCTTTGCAACGTGGGGCCACCCAACGGCGACTCCTGCCACTCAAACGCCAGGCTTACCTGCCGTGGCACTTCGGAACCGGTTTCCCCGCTGGCACAGGCGAGATCAATACTGCCGCTGTAGCTTTCAGTGGAACCGCCGCTACAATCACCACCGGCATAACTGACCGAGCTGCCATCCGTGGTAAAACATACCGTACGACCACCCAGCTTGCTCAAGGTGACTGACCCGGTATTGCCTTCAAATTGTGTATTGGCTGGAGGGTTTACAAAGATATCTTCATTGGAGGGTGCCTTCTCACAGGCTGCCATGAATACGGACACAAGCATAAGACCAGCCACACGCCACAGCCGGTCACCCCCTAATCCATCAGGAATTGGAAAAATCATTTTCAGATCCTTTAGTTGTGTAATCGAAATTAAAGAGAAAGCTAAATTTATTATCGAGGCATCCTAATTTTTTTATTTCACCCAGGATGCACCGCGATTCTGTCACAGCCCTACAAAACAGGGTTAGTACTTAAGTTGCATTGACACTCGCGGGCCCGCTATGGTTTATAGCTACTGTTCATTTATGACTATTAAGTAGATAAATTCACGTGACTGAAAATCAAAACACCACCATTCTGGTTATCGATGACCACCCTGTTTTCCAGGATGGCATCGCGGTTATTCTCGAAACACTATTGCCTAACGCCACCATTTTTTCTGCTCTGAACGCCGCTGCAGGGATTGAGCAGGCGCGCAACCGCGCGGATCTGGATTGGGTGTTCGTGGATTATCAACTGCCCGATGCAGATGGTCTGAATATCATCGAAAGGCTGAATGCTCTCATGATCACAGCCCCGATCATCATGATGTCCGGGGTCGATGATCTGGAAGTGATTTCCCGGGCAATGAAATTGGGCGTCAGTGGTTTTATCCATAAATCCGGGGGCAAACAGATCTTCAAGGATTGCCTGGATACCATTGAGCAGGGCAAGGTGTATTTACCCAGTGATACCCAGGTTCGGCTTGAACACTATCGACAAACCATTGGCCGGCAAACGGATTCCATTAAAAAGCAACTAAGCAACCGGCGCATGGATGTGTTGCTGCTGGTGGCGGAAGGTTACTCGAATCAGGAAATCGCCAATTCCCTGGCGATCACGGAGGCCACCGTGAAGTCCCATGTATCGGCATTGATGTCGATCCTGGATGCAGACAGCCGTTATCATTGTGTTGCCGAAGCCCGCAAGCTGGGCTTGATAAAATAAAAACTAGGACTGCAGCAATTGACGCATAACCTTCCGCAGGTGCACGGGTTTCACCGGCTTCTGCAGCAGAAACAAACTGTGTTCCCGTATGCGCTGAATCAGTTCCGGGCTGGTATCACCACTCATCAACAAGGCGGGCACAGGTCGATCCAGGCAAGCCTGAATCGCCTTGATGACGGAAAGGCCGGTACAACCGCCAAGGTGATAATCTGAAATAATAATTTGCGGTGGTTCGGACGCATCGGCATAGGCCAGCGCGGTGTCCTTGCTGTCTGCCGTCATGACTTCACAGCCCCACTCTTTCAGCAGGTTACCGGTAGCTTCCAGTAACGAGGGTTCATCATCCACCACCAGCACACGGCACCCCTGCAGGGAAAACCCGGTGGTCTCCTCTTTCTTCGGCAGTGCATCCAGGTCTCCCCTGGGCACCACCAGGGTAAAGGTACTGCCCTGACCAGGCAGTGATTCCAGCTGCAGGTCCAGGTGCAACAATTCCACCAACCGTTTCACCACCGAGAGCCCGAGCCCCACGCCCTGCTGCCGCAGGCGATTCTGGGACGACACCTGATGATATTCATCAAACACCCGGGATTGTTCTTCCAGGGGAATGCCGACCCCCGTGTCCTGAACCAGAATCATCACCTTATCCAGCAATACCTGAATTCGCAGTTCGACCGAACCGGACTCAGTAAACTTGATGGCATTGGAAATCAGGTTGCGCAGAATCCGTCCCAGGATCACCGGATCAGTATGCACTGCACAGGGTGAGGCTTGCATCTTCAATTGAATGCCCTTGGCGGCGGCGGGCTCAAACTCCCGCATCAATATGGACAGCAAATCATTCAATTCAACGTGGCAGATACTCACACTCAAATCGTTCGCTTCCAGACGGGACAGGTCCATCAGAGAGTTGAACATATCACTCAACGCGTCATGGCAGTTCAGTCCCTGATGGATCAGGCTCTGTTGTTCCGCGCTCTGTTTGTCCTCGCTCTGTTGCCGTGCTTTCAGTTTCATACTTTCCAGAATCAGACCCAGTGCCTGCAACGGTTGGCGCAGATCATGACTCGCCACCGCAAGAAACCTCGATTTGGCCCGGTTGGCCGCCTCGGCCTTTTCCTTCGCCACCGTCACCTGTTCCAAGAGCTCGCGGTTCTGGAAATCCATGGTGATCGACATGGTAATAATCTGGTTGATCTTGGAGCTGATCATCACAAACGCGGTAAGGCACGCCACCCCCAGCAAGGCAGTCGCGTTCAATCCAAGCATGAACAGTTTGATGATCAACAGGACCAGCACCGGCACAATGAACGCCAGATACGCAGGCAAATAAGCCGCCAAGGCCGGCAAGGTGGAAGCGCACATACCCGCCAGCGCAATGGAAACAAAAATAACGGATTCGGTCTGGGGCTGATTCATAAACCAGATCGGCACCAACCCCCAAATAGCACCGGCATAGGTCATCCCCATTACCAACAAGGGCTTAAGCCTGCGGTAATCACCGTGCTGACGGGCCTGCAACCATAAACGATCCAGTGTCGCCATACGCAACCCATGACTGACCAACATCAGGATCATCCAGGCCAAAGACAGTTTTGAATGGGTGGCAAACCACAGTACGCCTGTTGTCACAATCACGGCCGCTGTATGGGGCCAGGCAGTCACCCGCAGCTGATCAAAAACGTAATCAATCTGAGATTCTGTAACGGCGGATTTAGCGTACTGCATGCTTTTTATTATGAGTGCGTTTCCCTGGAGAACTCCATGCTAGCATGAACCCCAGTTTATGTATCTAGCGGCTTTTTATCCTTTCGGATCGCCTCTCTCTGCCGTCGCAACCGCAGATTATCCGGCTCAATTTCCAAGGCGGTGGCCAGAATTTCCAACGCTTCCAAATGACGCTGGTGTTTTCCCAGGGACGTGGCCAGGGCCATCAGTGCAGCCACGCAACGGGGCTTATGCTCAAGACAGCGCTGCGCCGCCCTGGACAACATCACGTAATCTTCCAGCGCTTCACAAGCTTCAAACAGCGCCAACCAACCTTCCAGGTAATCGGGCAGCTGCTCGGTTAACTGCTGGGTAATGACTTTGGCCACCGGCCATTGCTGTTGTTGCCCCATCATTTTCGCGAACGCCACCGCCTGCAGGGCGGACATGGTCTTGCTGCCGCGGCCGGGCAGGCTGAATTCTATGGGCTTGCTGTCGTTATTTGCACTGCTGGTCACGGACATCACTTCGCTCAACGGACTGGTGCCCCCAGTATACTCCCTTTATTAAACTAATTGCCTTCGCCTGTAATCCGGCCTGTCCCTTGATTAACCGGCAAGATTCGATAGAATGCCCGCCGTTAGCAGGGTTAAGTATGATTACTTGACCAAATAACCGGATTAACCGCCCTGGATTTACGCTCCAGTCAGCGAGGACAATATGACTTTAGCTTCCCCCGGCACCCCTATTGTGGTGTGTGCGCTCTATAAATTCGTCAGCCTGGAAGACTTCCAGGCCCTGCGCCAACCCCTGCTTGACACCATGCTTGAGCATGAGGTAAAAGGCACTCTGCTGTTGGCCGGCGAAGGCATCAACGGCACCATTGCAGGCAGCCGTGAGGGCATCGACGCCGTGCTTCAACATCTGCGCAGAGATCAACGGCTGGCTGACCTGGATACCAAAGAATCCTTTGATGAAGAACAACCCTTCTATCGCACCAAGGTAAAACTGAAGAAAGAAATCGTCACCATGGGTGTGGAAGGTATCGACCCCAAGCGCGTGGTCGGCACCTACGTAAAACCCCGGGACTGGAACGCATTGATCAGCGATCCCGATGTCCTGCTGGTGGACACCCGCAACGATTACGAAGTGGAAATCGGCACCTTCAAGGGTGCCCTCGATCCCAGGACCAAAACCTTCCGCGAATTTCCCCAGTATGTAGCGGACAACCTGGATAAAACCCGCCACAAGAAAGTGGCCATGTTCTGCACCGGCGGCATTCGCTGTGAAAAGTCCACCGCTTTTCTGAAAGAACAGGGGTTTGACGAGGTCTATCACCTGGAAGGGGGTATTCTGAAATATCTGGAAGAGGTACCGGAATCCGAGTCCCTGTGGGAAGGCGAGTGCTTCGTGTTTGACAACCGGGTTACCGTCGACCATCAGTTACGCAAAGGGCATTTCGATCAGTGCCATGCCTGCCGCCGCCCCATTACAGAGGAAGACAAACGCTCGCCCCATTACCAGGCGGGTGTCAGCTGTCATCACTGTTACGATGAATATTCCGCCGAGCAAAAACGTCGTTTTGCCCAACGGGAAAAACAGATCAAGCTGGCCGAAAAGCGGGGCGAGCAACATATCGGGGGCGACCAACGCTCACTGATCAGCGTACGCCGCCAGCAAAAACTGGCCGAGAAAAATGCCCAACGGGAATTGGATCGCGGGCGGGAGCAGTAGCCTTTATCTCAGCCGCGCCATCAGGGAATCCGGTGGCACCAGGTCACCGGTTACCGGGAAGTGAACGATGGCTTCCAGCCCGCCGCCATCCCGGTTACGCAATTGCACACGGCCATGATGCATGTCCACAATGCGTTTCACAATCGCCAAACCCAAGCCGGAGCCTTTGCTGGTCCGGCTTAGATCACCACGGGCAAAGGGCTGGAACAATTCGTACATTTCTTTCTCGGTGAGCCCGCGGCCACGATCCGCCACCACAACGCAGATTTCGCCATCTTCCATGCCGGTGCGTACTTCCACCTCACCGCCGCCATGGCGAATCGCGTTGCCAATCAAATTGGCGAACATGCGCTTCAGCGACAACCGCTTGAGCGATATGCCGGGCAGTTCGTGCAGCAGAGTACGGATGGACCGCCCTTCCGACTCAAACTGGGACACCACTTCCACAATCACTTCGTTGAGGTCGCCCACTTCGGTTTGCTCATCGCTGCCGTCCCGTACAAACAAAATAAACTGATCCAGAATGGCGTTCATGTCTTCGATGTCGCGAATCATACCTTCAGTGAATTCTGATTCACCCAATAACTCCGCCGTCAAACGCATGCGGGTCAGCGGCGTACGCAAGTCGTGGGAAATCCCTGCCAATAGCAGCGCCCGCTCCCGGTCCACCCGCTGCAGGTTTTCGCTCATCTGCAGGAACGCCTTGTTGACCGCCCTGATTTCCCGCGACGTGTTTTCCAGCAAGTACCCCTTCACCGGTTCACCCCGACCGATGCGCCGGGCGGCGGATTCCAGGTTTTTCAGCGGCCGGTTCAACTGCCGCACAAAGAAGGTGCCTAACACAAAAGCCAACGCCGGAGTGCCGATCAACCAGGTCAGGAAGGCGATGGCTTCATAGCGCCCCACATTTTCCAACGGGAACCGCACCCACAGATTACCCAGTTGCTGAGTGCTGACCCAGAGGCCCGGGGTAGGATCAAGACCCAGGCGCACCTCACTGCCTTCGCCGATGCGACTGCGCATGGGGTCGACAAACAGACGGCCGAACAGACCTTCACTCTCCGGCGGAATCAGGTTGGGATCGGAGGTAATGTCGATTTTATGCTGGGACTGCAGCCGCAACAGTAACTCGGTACGGCGCTCGCCATCCACCAGGTAGCGAATGGTATCCATTTCCAGGGCCACCAGCTTGGCGTTCTGTTTTACACCGGGCAGATAGAGGTAATACACGGCAAACAGTAATGTGGAAATCTGACTTAACAGAATCACCAGCCACACCAACCAGATGGTGCGCCAGAAAGAAGAGCGCGGAATGATTTTCATAGTGGATCCAGAATAACACCAACGGGCTATTATCCTGATTTCGCCGCGCCCTTGCCAGCTGCTATAACCGCGCCACGTTCAACGGTCGCAGTGTGGCGCGGCGCTTGTGGTAATGCTGATCCATGCGCGAGAGGATATCCCGCAACATGGCCACCGTCTCCACAATAAAAGGCCCCTTGTTGAGCATGACGCACTCCGCCAGTACTGCCATGGCCGCGTCCGTTACCTCCGCCCGGGACGGCACCCCTTTTTTCGCCATGGACTCCAGAATCTGGGTTGCCCAGATCACCGGCACATGGGCGGCCTCGCACAGCCAGAGTATTTCCTGCTGCACCTCCGAGAGACGCTCAAAGCCCATCTCCACCGCCAGATCACCCCGGGCGATCATCACGCCCAGCGGCCGGCCGTGGCGCAATCCGGTCAACAGAATACGGGGCAGATTCTCAAACGCCTGCCGGTTTTCGATCTTCAGCACCACCCCCATGTCAGGACGCCCCAAACGATCGAGTTCCAGATGCAGGCTCTCCAGATCCGCTGACTGCCGCACAAATGACAGTGCCACGATATCGGCAAACTCCACCACCTGTTCCAGGTCGCACAAATCTTTATGGGTAAGCGCCGGTATCTCCAGGGCAGTGTCCGGGAAATTAATGCCCTTTTCCGGTCTGAGCTTGCTGCCTCGGGGGTCTGCCAGAGTGATCCGCACCTGCATTTCAACGCCATCGCAGGCTTCCACCTCCGCCCCGATTTTGCCGTCATCAAACCAGACCCGTTGCCCCGGCCTCACCTGATCGAACGCCTGCTCCACCGTGCAGTGGATGCGTGCAGGATGCAGCAACTCCCCCATCTGATCTCGCAGCTCCGGCTCAGCGGGCAAAGGCTCGCGGGTGAGCACCAGCCTATCGCCTTTGAATAACAGGATAGGCAACACCACGTCTTCCAACCCGATCGGGTAGGTGGACAGGACGGTGTCCTCACCCCGCTTCAAGTCCAGGCGGGTATCATCGGTAATATAGGCCGTGTGTTTCAGTTCAGCGATGCAACTGTTCGCCTGCACCTGCACAATGTGCAACTTGCGACGCTGGCCGCGGCCATCCACCAGCTGGATACGATCCCCCACCTCACAGCGCTGCAGGAATTCCCGCACCACCTGCAAAGGCTTGTGCAATCCCGCCGGCAGTGCGCTGCTATCCCCATCGCTATGCAACCAGACCCGGCAGGGCTCCAACACCAGCCCATAAAGATCGCGCCGGGGTTTCAGTTTCAGCAGACGCCCGCTGCTGGGAATCAGACCGGTACGCAATTTGGGACCCGCCAGATCCGCCTGGATCTTTACCGGCATGCCCAGATCCGCTGCTGCCGCCCTGGCGTAATTGGCCATGGCCCGCCATGCCTCAGCATGATCGTGGGCACAGTTAATGCGGACCACGTTCATGCCCGCCTGCAGCAGCCCGCGGGTGAGCTGCGGTTCTGTTGCGGCCTCAGACGGCATGGTTACCATAATATGGGCCAGGGGCTGGCGCGGAATTTCCCCCAACAACTGACGGGCATGTTCCTGCAACAGATGCGGCCCGGTCAGATAATCAACCGGCGGTTCCGGCGTGTCGCAAAGTCTTCCGGTCAGGGCCTGAAACAGGGCAATCACCGTATTCAGGTGAGCCAGGGTGAACGGTTCCAGCGCAGAGAGTGACGAGAAGCCAAAGCGGGAAAGTGTGTGCTGTAACGGGCGGATATCCCGCTGGCGCACACTGAGATAATGCACGAGATTGCGGGCGCTGCCCTGCCACTCCGGTTTACAACACTGGATATCGGCCTCATGTAGTCGTTCCAGAGCCAAGGCATCCTCCCGCAGCCGGATCAGCTGTTCCTGCAGATCCAGCAGCAAATCCATATTGGAAGCAATCACTCGCCCGTCCTCCTGCCAACAGTTGCGGAGGAACAGATTACGACATTTATATGACCGTTTGGGGATGGCTTTAGCTGGCGGTGCCGTCCGGAACGAAGACGTAACCCACTCCCCAAACCGTCTGGATGTAACGGGAATTGGAAGGGTCGTCTTCGATCAGGCGCCGCAGGCGGGACACCTGCACGTCGATACTGCGCTCCATGGCACTCCACTCACGGCCCCGGGCCAGGTTCATCAGCTTGTCTCGGGTCAGGGGTTCCCGGGGATGCTGCACCAACGCTTTCATGACGGCGAACTCACCGGTAGTGAGCGACACCACCTGACCGTCTTTAGTGAGTGTACGGGTGGACAAATCCAGTGAGAAGGGTCCGAAGGTCACCACCGTTTCCTGCTGGGACGGCGCACCGGGCAGCTCTTTCACCTGACGCCGCAGCACGGCCTTGACCCGGGCCAACAGCTCACGGGGATTGAACGGTTTGGGCAGATAGTCATCGGCACCGGCTTCCAGGCCGTTGATGCGATCAGCGTCATCGCCTTTGGCAGTCAGCATAATAATGGGGATATCGTTGTCGGACTCCCGCATCCGCTTACAGATGGAAATACCATCCTCACCGGGCAGCATCAGGTCCAGCACCATCAGGGAATAAATCTCCCGGGACAAGGCACGATCCATCTGCTCCGCATCCGCTACCGCTTTCACCAGGTATCCCTGCTCTTCCAGATAACGCTGCAACAACGCCCGTAAGCGGGAATCATCATCCACTACCAGAATCTTTTGTTGCTGTTCCTGCTCGCGGGGACTGTCTACCATTAGGAAATACCTGTTAATTGCTGTTGCTGATTAGAGTAGTTTTACGGAACCAATCGGGCGCGATTGCCTCAAATCCTGTGCGGTACTTAACCGGTTAAGGTATCCGGAAGCCGTACCAAAGTCATGCCCGGATTTTGTTACAAGCCATGATCGAAACGCTAAGGTGTTAAAATTGAACTGATTTTAGTCATTATCACCTCTTGCATCTTAATGTAGCTTCCACACATTATGCAGAAAACAACTCCGATAACGCGACAACCTGGATGAACACATTGCGCGCAGCCATTAACAAAATACGCCAAAAGACGCCCCTGCCTCTGCTCATTCTCGCTGCAACCCTCCTGATCATTGCGGCACTGATTCTGAAGCCATCCGCGCCGCCCAAAAAGCCGGTGATTGATCTAAAGCCCCTGGTGAACACCCTGCCGGCAGAGCTGGGCAGTTACCGCCCCACCATTACCCTGTACGGCCGCCTGGAATCACCACGGGAATCCAATTTGTCCAGCACCATCAATGCTTACGTAGCCAAGGTATTGGTGGAAGAAGGTCACTGGGTCAAAGCCGGTGACATTATCGTCGAACTGGAAGACAGCGATGTCCGTCTTATCTATGAGCAGCGGCAGGCGGAACTGGAGGATCTGGAAGCCCAGCTGGCCTCAGAGCAGGCCCGCTACCAAATGGACGTAAAAGCCCTGGAGGTGGAGAAACAGCTGGTCTCCTTAACCCAGAAATCCGCCGAGCGCTATGAAAAACTGGTGGAACGCAATGTGGGGTCAGACCTCAACCGGGACGAAGCCCTGCAACAGGCCCGCGCCCAGGCCCTCAGCCTCTACAATCGGGAATACGCGGTGAACGACCACCCCAACCGCCAAAAGCGCCTGCAGGCGCAGCTGACCAAAGCCCGGGCCCTGCGGGACCAAGCGGCACTTGACTTGGCCCGTACCCGCATCACAGCCCCGTTCGATGGCCGGGTGACCGCCCTCAACGCCTCGCCGGGGAACCGGGTGCGCCCCGGGGACATCCTGGCTTCCCTGTTTGATGCCAGCCATGTGGAAGTGCGCGCCCAGATTCCATCGCGCTACCTGAACCAAGTGGAAGCAGCCCTGGAACAGGGCATTGAGCTGGACGCCACCTTTGCCCTTAATGACAAGCACGTGGACCTGACACTGGAACGGTTGGCCGGTGCCATTGCTATGGGCCAGGGCGGTGTGGATGCCCTGTTTGCCCTGAGCCAGGCCAACCGCAACCTGACCCTGGGCCGTGCCGGCGAGGTCTACCTACACATGCCCCCCATCGACAACAGCATTGCCCTGCCTCCCACCGCCATCTACGGCCAGCAAAGGATCTACACCGTGCGCGATGGCTCACTCCACACGGTCATGATCCAGCGCCTGGGTGAGGTGTTGATGGAAAACGGGGAACGCTGGCAGTTAATGAAAGCGGATGTCGAACCGGGCGAGCCCATTCTGATCACCCAGCTGGCCAACGCCCTGGGCGGCCTGCAGGTCAAGCTGGCTTCTGCAGAGCAGGCAACTGAACAAGCTGAAGAACCAACAGAAGTGAGTGAGCAGCCGGAAGATGAGTGATCGCAAAGGCATTCTGGCCACCTTCGCCACCCACCGGGTTGCCTCCAATCTGCTGATGTTCCTGTTTATCCTGGCAGGCTTGTGGTCCCTGAAGAAGATCAACACCCAGTTCTTCCCCAGTTTTGAACTGGAGTACATTACCATCGGCGTGCCCTGGAGCGGTGCCAGCGCGGAAGACGTGGAAAGCTCCATCATCATCCCCATGGAACAGGAACTGAAAACCCTCACGGAAGTGAAGAAAATGACCTCCACCGCCCGCCCCGGCAGCGGCAGCATCACCCTGGAACTGGAGGAAGGGGTGGACGTGGGCAACGTACTGGACCGGGTAAAACAGCGGGTGGAATCGATCCGTAATCTGCCGGATGAAGCCGAACGCCCGGTGATTCAACAGGTGGAGGCGTTCCAGCCCATCGCCAACATAGTCGTCATGGGTTCGGAATCCCTGCCGGAGCTGGCCCAACTGGCCCGCCAGTTTGAAGACGAACTGATGGCCCGCGGCATTCGCAAGATCAACTTCGTGGGCATGCCTGCCGAAGAAATTGCCATCAAGGTACCTTCCAGTACCTTGCATGAAACCGGGCTCTCCCTCAATGACATCGCCACCCTGGTGCGCCAGAACAGTACCGACCTGCCGGCGGGTACCGCCGCCAAAAACGAAGTTTCGAAACAGGTGCGCAGCCTGAGCCAGCAACGCACGGTGCAGGGCTTCGAACAGATGCCGTTGTTCACCGACAGCCAGGGCCGCCTGCTGCGGGTGGGTGATATAGCGGAAGTGGAACGCCGCCCCCAGGAAGATGAGCCCTATATTACCGTGGATGGGCAACCCGCCATTGAGATGCTGATGATGCGCACGGAGTCGGAAGACACCCTGAAAACCGCGCGCATCTTTACCGACTGGCTGGAGGACGTGCAGACACGCTTACCGGAAGGGGTCTTCATCAAGGTCTACAACGAACGCTGGAAACACCTGCGGGATCGCATCAACCTGCTGCTGGAGAACGGTATCAGCGGACTGATACTGGTGATCGCCACTCTGTTCCTGTTTCTGAATGTGCGGGTCGCGTTCTGGGTCACCGTGGGTATCCCGGTCTCATTCCTCGCCACCCTGGCAGTGCTCTACCTCACCGGCGGCACCATCAACATGATCAGTCTGTTCGCCCTGATCATGGCCCTGGGCATCATCGTGGATGACGCCATCGTGGTGGGGGAAGACACCCTTACCCACCTGGAAATGGGGGAATCCGCCGAGCGCGCCTCCGTTGGTGGTGCCCGCCGCATGTTCGCCCCGGTACTGGCCTCGTCCCTCACCACCATGGCCGCGTTTTTACCACTTGCCCTGCTCAATGGGGTGATGGGCAAAATCGCCTTTGACCTGCCGGTGGTGGTGATCTGTGTGATCATTGCCTCGGTGGTGGAATGCTTCCTGATTCTGCCCGGCCACCTCAACCACAGCCTGCGCAAGCAGAAAGAAAGCAAGACCACCGGCTTCAAAGCCAACTTTGACCGCAAGTTTGTGGCATTCCGCGAGCAGCGCTTACGGCCCGCCGTGGATGTGGCCATTCGTAACCGGGGCAGCGTCATCATGGCCGGACTCTGCGCCTTTGCCTTGATGCTGAGTCTGGTGTTCAGCGGTGTCATTAAAACCACTTTCTTCCCGGCGGTGGACGGCAACGAGGTCCATGCCAATGTGGAGTTTCATTTCGGCACGTCCCCCGGCACCGTTAGCCGGTTTCTGCAACATCTGGAAGACAGCCTGGAACTCACCGCACGGCAGGTGGAAGAAGAACGGGGCCAATACATCCTCAATGCCGTGGTGACCTACCATGGCCGATCGTTCTTTGGCCTCGGGCGCGAAGTCAGCCCGGAACTGGGGGCCGTGCGCATCGACCTGGTGAGCGGACAGCGCCCAATCAGCAATGCGGAATTCATCCAACGCTGGCGCGACAACATCAAAATGCCCCCTGGGATCAACCGCTTCGCCATGACCCAGCGGGAAGCGGGACCCAGCGGCAAGCCCATTGCGCTGCGATTAATCGGCAGTGATATCAACGCGTTGAAAGAGGCCAGCCTCGAGCTGCAACGGGCTCTGGCCCAATACCAGGGCGTAAGCAATATTGACGACGACCTGCCCTGGGGCAAGGAACAGCTGATCTATGACCTGACCCCCACGGGTCGCCAACTGGGACTGGACACCGCCACCCTGGGACGCCAGTTGCGGGCGGCCTTTGACGGCCACCTGGCGCAGATATTCAACCAGAATGATGAAGAAATAGAGGTGCGGGTGACCCTGCCGGACAACGAGCGCAACACCACCCAGACCCTGGAATATTTCCCGGTTACCCTGGCCAACGGCACCACGGTCCCCCTTAGTGAAGTGGTGCAGTTTCGCTCCCGCAAGGGCATAGAGAAGCTCAACCACACCAACGGAGCCCTCAATGTAACCGTATCGGCGGACCTGGACGACCGCGTCGGCAATGCCAATGAGATTTTTGCCGACCTGAACAGCGGACTGTTCCCCGACCTGAAAAGACGCTATGGGGTAGAGATAGGGCTGGAGGGTAAAGCCCAGGACCAGCAGGAGACCATCAGCGAAATGAAGATCGGCATGATGATCGGACTGGCGCTGATCTTCATCGTCCTGAGTTGGGTGTTCGCCTCCTATGTCTGGCCCATTGCAGTCATGACCGCTATTCCCCTGGGCCTCACCGGCTCCCTGATCGGGCACCTGGTGATGGGCAAGGATCTCTCCATGTTCTCCCTGATGGGGTTATTTGGGCTGTCCGGCATTGTGGTCAACGATTCCATTGTCCTGATCACCTTCTTTGGCCAACTGCGGGACCGCGGCATGAACGTGCACGACGCCATCGTGGAAGCCATCTGTGCCCGCTTCCGGGCGGTGGTGTTGACCTCACTGACCACCGTGGCCGGCCTGTTGCCGATTCTGTTCGAAACCTCGCTACAAGCCCAGTTCCTGATCCCCATGGCCATTTCCATCGTGTTCGGCCTGGCCTACGGCACCTTCCTGATTCTGTTTTTTGTACCCGCCATGATCACCTACCTGGAAGGTGGCAAGCGGCGATTACGGGATCTGGCGAGCCGGATCAGGCCTCTGGCACAGCCCTGAATACCGTTTTGAGGACTTGCATGAGGACTGACGGGAACAGGGCCTATTGGCGCCAAAATTTGGCCGCCGACAAACCTAACATTGTTAGAAGTTGCACTTTTCCAACACTTTTGCATCAAATATACATGGAAACGACGCGCTGTTTTTGAAACAATCAACCGATTCATTTGTGTGTGCAATCAGTTTTTCCCGAGTCTGACACTGCCTACCGGGGTTCAGGGATACGATGTCTCCATCAGATCAGTCAACTTTTACAAAAGGGTTCTCTGTGCATAACCAGCGCAGTCGCGACCAGCAAGGCTCGATTCTGGTAACGATCCAGAGCCGGGTGCTGGCGAACCTGTCTGATCTGCTCACCGAATTTTTCCACCAGATGGATGACGCTTTCTTCAGCCTGGCGGAACACGCTCCCACCAACAATGAGCAAAACCAGTATTTTGAGGCCATGCGCGAACTGCGTCTGCACGCCCGTGACGTGGACAACCAGTTGCGCAAGGAACTGGCCTACCACTTCGATTTACTGGAAAACAAGCGCAAGGATGAGACGCCTGACAAAAGCGACGATGGCCTTACCCTGGTGGATAAGGAACGCATGGAAGTGGACGTTGCGCTCACCAATATTCGCAACAAAATCAAAACCACTTACCCGGAGTTGCTGCTGCAATTCAGTCGCCGCCTGAACCGTTATCTGGAAACCGACTGGATCAATGAAGCGAATAACCCACTGGGTTCCGACACCCTGGTCAACGCCTTCAGCTGTGCCATCGAAAAACTGGAAATGCCGCTCAAAGTCCGCCTTATCGTACTGAAGCATTTTGAACGTCAGATCGTGAACAACCTGGGGCCCATACTGCTGGATGCCGATCAGGTCCTGGCAGCGGAAGGCATTGAAGCCGGTGACGGCAAAACCACCAAAAAGCCAACCCCGCCACTGACTGACCAAGCCCAACCCTCTCCCGGCCAGACCGCTGCAGAGAAAGCCATAGAGAACCTGCTGCCGCCGCTGCAGGATGCCCTGCGCAATCAGTACGAAACCATCGTGCCTTTTGAGCAGGTGCAGGCCCTCATGGCCAATTTCTACCGGGAGAGCCTGAACAACCGTTTGTTTGCGGTGAAGCAGGGCCAAAATGCCCCGGAGCTCAAACGCCAGGACCTGTTCGGCGTACTTAACCGCCTGCAAACCGCAGAACGGGATTCCCTGGCCGACGAAGATCCCGCCAACAATGACCACGATCATCAGGACGTGCGCCTGCTGCTGGAACACCAGTTGGCCCATACCGTCCGCCAGCAGGGTGCCCGCAAGCTGAACCAGGATGACGACGATGTTATCAATCTGGTCAGCATGATCTTCGAATCCATTCTCGATGACGACAATATTCCGCCGGAAGTGGCCCTGTTATTGGGGCGTCTGCAAATCCCCATGATCAAGATTGCCCTGGCGGACAAGCACCTGTTTAGCAACGCTCATCACCCGGCCCGCCGCCTGTTGAAGCAGATGTCTGAAGCGGCCATTGGCTGGGAAAAAGAATCGGTACTGCAACGCGATCTGCTGATGGAAGAGATTCGTAACGTGGTCACCCGTATTCTCAACGAGTTCGATGAAGACAATCTGTTCCTGTTCTCCGAACTGGAACAGAGTTTCAACCGGTTTCTGGAAGAAGAAACCCGCAAAGCCAGCACCATCGAGAAGCGGGTATTGGAAACCGCGCAGGGCCAGGCCAAGATGGAACAGGCCCGCAACACCATCAATCAACTGATCGGCGACCGCATGCAGGGCAAAACCCTGCCCTCCGTAGTGATCGATATGGTGGACGGGCCCTGGCGCGTGTTAATGCTGCAAAAGCTGATGCGTCATGGCCGTGATTCCGATGAGTGGAAACACTGCCTGCGCACCGTTGACGACCTGATTTGGAGTATCCAGCCGGCCAACGCCGCCGCCGATCGTCCCCGTTGGGTCAAACTGATCCCCGGCCTGCTCAAGGAAATCTGCAGCGGCCTGGAAAGCATCAAACACCCGGGACTGGAAGTGGATAAATTCCTCTCCGCACTGTGGGAGATTCATGGCCAGATCCTGGAAACGCCACCGGATCAGCAACTGCCCAACAGCCGCAAGGTGGACCACACCATCACCGAGCCGAAGGGCAGCCAGGCCGAGAAAGAACGCCTGCGTGCGATGCAGCGTAAGGAACTGCTGGATCCGAAGAACCGGGTTCTGGCCAACCTGCGTAAGGAACTGCTGATCATGAAAGAAGGCCAGTGGATTGAAATCCACACCCCGGAAGGCAAGCTGCGTCGCTGCAAGCTGGCCTGGCGCGACACCAGCTCCGACCTGTACATCTTTGTGTCCCGCCGCGGCAACAAAGTATTGGAAACCAACCTGGACAGCATGATCCGCATGGCCAGTACCGCCGAGCTACGGCTGCTGGAAAACGTGTCCATGTGGGACCGGGCGCTGGCCAACGTCATGGGCCGCCTCAAGAAAGCCAGCGAGCTGCAGCCCGATACATCCCCCACCAGCCAAGCCTAATTACCTTCCTATTCATACGCTTGTGGTTACCTTCCTATCGTATTTCACATTCATAGGTTTATAATCCCGCCTTCACCGCAGGTAGTAACCACGAGAAAGATTACAAAATGATCAACATCGCTGACATTATTGCCAACGAGCTTGGCGTCAACCCACTTCAGGTCAAAGCCGCTGTCACACTGCTGGACGAAGGCGCCACCGTTCCCTTTATCGCCCGCTATCGGAAAGAAGTCACCGGTGGACTGGACGACACCCAGCTACGTAATTTGGAAGAGCGGCTGCGCTACCTGAGAGAGATGGAAGAGCGGCGTGAGGCCATTCTGAAAAGCATTACCGAGCAGGATAAACTAACGCCGGAACTGGAAGCCGCCATTAAAGCCGCGGACACCAAAACCCGTCTCGAAGACCTGTACCTGCCCTACAAACCCAAGCGCCGCACCAAGGGCCAAATCGCCATTGAAGCCGGCCTGGAACCACTGGCCCTGTCGCTGCGTGCCGACCCCAATTTAAATCCGGAACAGGAAGCCGAGCAATACATCGACGCCGACAAAGGCGTGGCCGATGTCAAAGCCGCCCTGGACGGTGCCAAGTACATCCTGATGGAGCAGTTCAGCGAAGACGCGGATCTGCTGGCCAAACTGCGACAGTTCCTGTTCCAGAATGGCGTCCTCACCTCAAAAATGGTGGACGGCAAGGAAGAGGAAGGCGCCAAGTTCCGCGATTACTTTGAACACTCTGAGCCACTGAAAAGTACCCCATCCCACCGTGCCCTGGCCATCTTCCGTGGTCGCAACGAAGGCATCCTGCAGGCCAGCATTATCATTGAGCAGGAAGAAGGCGCCGTTGGCCATCCCTGTGAAGATATGATTGCGCAACATCTGGAAATCCGGGACGAAGGCCGCGCCGCCGACAAATGGCTGGGCGAAGTGGTGCGCTGGACCTGGCGTATCAAATTGCTGACCCACCTGGAGACCGAGCTGCTGGGTGACCTGCGGGAAAGGGCCGAAGAAGAAGCCATCAAGGTGTTCGCCCACAACCTGAAAGATCTGCTGATGGCGGCTCCGGCAGGCCCCCGTGCCACCATGGGCCTGGACCCGGGTCTGCGCACCGGTGTAAAAGTGGCCATCGTCGATGCCACCGGCCAGCTGGTGGAACACGGCACCATCTTCCCCCATGCGCCCCGCAACCAATGGGATGAATCCATTGCGGTGATCGCCGCCCTGTGTAAAAAATACAACGTGGAATTAATCAGTATCGGTAACGGCACCGCCTCCCGGGAAACCGACAAGCTGGCGGCGGAAATGCTGAAGAAACACCCGGATCTGAAAGCGCAAAAGGTCATGGTGAGCGAAGCCGGTGCGTCGGTGTATTCCGCCTCCGAATTTGCCGCCCGGGAATTCCCCAAGCTGGACGTATCCTACCGGGGTGCTGTGTCCATTGCCCGCCGCCTGCAGGACCCACTGGCGGAACTGGTAAAAATCGAACCCAAGGCCATTGGTGTGGGTCAGTACCAACATGACGTGAGCCAGACCAAAATGGCCCGCAGCCTGGATGCGGTGGTGGAAGACTGTGTGAACGCAGTGGGCGTGGATGTGAACACCGCCTCCGAACCCCTGCTGGCCCGCATTTCCGGTTTGAACAAGACCATCGCCGGCAACATCGTCTCCTTCCGCAACCAGAACGGTGCCTTCAAGTCACGGGATGATTTAAAACAGGTACCGCGTCTGGGAGACAAGACCTTCGAACAGGCCGCCGGCTTCCTGCGTATCATGAACGGTGCCAACCCACTGGACCGCTCTGCGGTGCATCCGGAAGCCTATCCGGTGGTGAAAAAAATCGCCGAGAAGAACAGCCGTGATATCGGCCAGATCGTCGGCGACAGCAGTTTCCTCAAAAAACTGGCCGCCAACGATTATGTGGACGACCACTTCGGTCTGCCCACTGTGACCGACATCATCAGCGAACTGGAAAAACCCGGCCGTGACCCCCGCCCTGAATTCAAGACTGCGGAATTCAAGGAAGGAGTGGAAACCATGGACGACCTGAAGCCCGGCATGATTCTGGAAGGCGTTGTGACCAACGTGACCAACTTCGGCGCCTTTGTCGACATCGGCGTGCATCAGGATGGATTGGTGCACATCTCTGTGCTTTCCAATACTTTTGTCTCTGATCCCAGGGAAGTGGTAAAAGCCGGTGACATTGTGCAGGTGAAAGTGGTGGAGATTGATCTGCCCCGCAAACGAATCGGCCTCAGCATGCGCCTGGATGAGGCGGCCGGTGAGAAGATCGATGGTCCCCGCGCCCCGAAAGGCAAGCACGGCGGCAAGAGCAAGCCCCGACCTAATGCAGCACCCCAGCGCAGCAGCAAAGGTCCGGCTAACGCCCCGGGCAAAACCGGAACCTTTGCCGACCTGTTTGCCAACGCCAAGAAGCTGCGTTAACAGCTACCTGAAATAAAAAGCCCCGGTCTGAAAACAGTCCGGGGCTTTTTATTTTCAAGCTCAGCAATATTGAGGAAACAGACGATCAGTTCACCTGATCCAAAAACGTCACCACATCCTGCAGCGCCAGTTTCCATTTTGATTCCAGCAACACGGCGTGGGGGCTGTCGTACACCACCATGCGCTTACGCACACTGTCGATCTCATCATACACTTCCTGACTCGAAGAAAGGGGTACCAGAACGTCGTCCTTACCATGCAACAACAGCACCGGCACAGTGATATGGCGCAGCCGTGGTTCGATAAAATCAATCGCTTTCAGCGTGGTACTTAAATAGGCCCCGGGTAGCCAGTCATGGCAGACTTCGGGATCGTCCATTAACCGTTCCTGCAACTGCTCATCCTCGACCGCCATGCGCAAGCCGGTATCGGACTCTATCGCCGGAAGGCTGTCGAACCCTGACCAGAACCATTTGGCGGAGCTCAAAGTAATGTCGTTAACAAATTCCGGCGCCCTGATACCCAGTACCTTCAGACTGGGCTTGTAACCCACCCCGCTGGTGATAACACCATCCAGCAAGAACTCAAAACGCACCGAACCATACATGGCGACCGTCCCGCCCAGGCTCTCGCCCATTACATAATTTTTGGTCTCGGGATGACGCTTACGCAACATCTGCAGCACGAACTTAAGATCCTGACCATAGGCATCAAAGTCCGCCACGTAGCCACAACCTTTCTCACCTTCAGAGTAACCCCATCCCTGCATGTCGAAGGCATACACCCGATAACCATGATCGGTCAGGAATTTGGCGGGATCAGCATACAAGCCTCCGTGCAGGGACGTGCCGTGAAGAATAATCACGTTGGCTTTGACCGCGCCCTGCGGTTCCCAGTTACGGGCAAACAGCTTGAGGCCATTCTGGTTGGTAATGATTTCCTCAAAGTAATCCGCCCGCTGCTGCAGCGGTTCCGGTGGTGCCACCGGACGCGAACTACAGGCTGCCAGACACAACATGCAGAGGGTAACCAGACCCAACCAGGGGAGACGCACCATGAAATACCTCGTTTATGGTTTTTGTGAAGCCTGTTATTTGTGAAGCGACTATACGGGGCCAGGCACGCCTGGGTCAATTACTTGAATTTGTATCAGACAATAAAATCGCCCGGCAATTATGGCCATTTCATTGAATAGACAATTCACGCATAATCACGCAAAACCGCACAGGAATTATGCGTGAAAAATACTCTACTGCGCCGGCTTGAATCCATCCTGGAGGTGCAACTTCACCAGAGCCTGACCCATATGCAACGGGGTCTGGAAAAAGAAAGCCTGCGAGTCACCCCCACGGGAGAGCTGGCTCAAACCCGGCACCCCGAATCATTGGGCTCCGCCCTTACCCATCAATGGATCACGACGGACTATTCCGAAGCCCTGCTGGAATTCATCACCCCGGTTTTTCAGGACATCAATCGCCCCTTGTCCTTTCTCACCGATCTGCATCGCTTCACCTACCAGCAACTGGATAACGAGCTGCTGTGGGTAAACAGCATGCCCTGCCTGATGGGTGACGAACTGTCCATTCCCATCGCCGAGTACGGCAGTTCCAATGTTGGGATGATGAAACATTATTACCGTCATGGTCTGTGGCACCGGTATGGGCGCTATATGCAGACCATCGCCGGCATCCATTACAACGTTTCCATCCCGGAAAACTTCTGGTCTGTTTACCATCAGCTGGAAAACAGCGGTGAGGAATTACAGGATTTTATTTCTGAATCCTATTTCGGCCTGATTCGGAACTTCCTGCGCAATGTGGGCCTGGTGGTGTACCTGTATGGCGCGTCCCCCGCTGTGTGCGGGTCGTTCCTGCAGGGACGCCGCCATCAATTGAAAACCTACAAAGAGCATACCTGCTATATGCCCTATGGGACCTCCCTGCGCATGAGCGATCTGGGATACCACAATGATGCCCAGGCGGGCCTCGATATTTCCTACAACTCATTGCCGGAATATGTGGAGTCCCTGCAGCATGCGATTCGCACGCCGTATGCACCCTATGAAGCCATCGGCGTGGAACAGAACGGTATCTACAAGCAGCTGAACACCAATATCCTGCAGATCGAAAATGAGTTCTACAGCAGCATTCGCCCCAAGCGGGTTACCCGCAGCGGGGAGCGCCCCACCTGTGCCCTGGTGGACCGCGGTGTTGAATACGTGGAACTCCGTTGTGTGGACCTGGACCCGTTCAGCCCCATCGGCATTACCGAATCCCAGATCCGCTTTCTGGACGTGTTTGTCCTCTATTGCCTGCTGGAAGAGAGCCCGGCGATTACCGGCAACGAACAGCAGTGCAACATCGAGAATCTCCAGGCTATTGTGACTCAGGGACGCGATCCCAATCTACGGCTCACCTCCAAGTGCATCCAGGCGCCGTTCCGACAATGGGCCCAGGATCATCTGGAAAAAATGCTCAAAGTGGCCCACCTGTTGGACCGGGCTCACAACCATACGGCGCATTCTGATGTAGTAAAGGCTCAAATGGAAAAACTGGTGCATCCGGAGCTCACGCCTTCCGCCCAGGTCATGGAGACCATCTTTACGGATTATGATTCCTTCTTCGACTTTGCCATGAGCCGCGCCCAGGACACTGCAAGACACTTTAGTAAACAACCACTTGGCTCCACCGAAGCCGCCGCTTTCCTGAAAGAGGCCCGACGCTCCATAGAAGCACAACGCCGGATCGAGGCGGAAGACGATATTACGTTTGAGCAATATCTCAGGGATTTCTTCGCTCAGGATGCCTGTTGCTGATATTGCGTTACAAATTATCAAGAACTTAGCGTGACTTCCTAGAATTCACTGCTAATCTTGATCCTAGGTGCAGGATGTAGGTGGCACTGCATGCAGTAACAACAACAAATGATGACAGCGTATAAGAGGCTCGGAGCCATGAGCATCAACGACATCGACCAGCATAACTGGAGCATAGAGACCCTGAACAAGGCCTATCGTCAGGGCTACATGTTCGGATTGAGTGGGGAATCACAGCAATCCTGCCCCTATCATTCCGATGTAATTGCCGCCGCCTGGGAAGCCGGCTGGACCGACGGCGCCGCCCAGGCCCGCCAGATCGGATTCAAGCCCCAGGAACAGGCCATCGCCTGACCAGCCGCCGGTTCCCTTAGTCCAGGCATCCCTTGGTCCACACGCCATTTCGTGAGCCAAAGGAACCAAGCGACAGGCACCGGGTCGAAGGTCACATATTTCCCTTCGGTTATGTTTATAATCGGGGCGGGTTTTCTCCCCCGTAATGAAACTGAACCGGACTGAGTAAAGAGACCAAGACCTTGCCTGCCTATCCACTTCCATCCTATCGAATCATGAATGCGCTGGGCGTCAGTGGCGCCATTGTTGCCATGTCGTTTGCCTATTTCTACCTGCAAAAACACCTGGGGCTGGAAGCCTGCCCCCTGTGCCTGATTGACCGCGGTATTGTGATCAGCATCGGCACCGTGTTTCTGCTGGCTTTTTTACACAACCCGGCACAACTGGGGCAACGCATCTACAGCAGCGTCGCCTTACTGTTCAGCGGCTTTGGCATTGCGGTCTGTTGGCGTCACCTTTGGTTACAGGGCTTGCCCAAGGATCAGGTCCCCGAATGCAGCCCCGGGCTGGAGTACATGCTGGAAACCTTCCCCATCGGCGAAACCATTCGCACTATATTCAACAGCGCCGGAGAGTGCGCTGAAATACAGTGGAGCTTTTTAGGGTTGTCCATTCCCGCCCAAACCATGCTGGTTTTCATCGGATTTGCCCTGCTGTCACTGATTCAAATCCTGCGTAAAAACGGTTAAGTGACCGTTTTTACGTACTTTTGTCCCCATCAAATTTATATCGAGTTTTCATAAAAATTATTCGGATCATTACTGAACCCCGTTTTATTAGAACAAATCCCCACCAAGCCAAAAATCAACTTTTGTCAACGTGATAATGTTGATTTTGGGCAGCCCTAAATATCTTGCCCGCGTAATTCAATTTGCATATTCTCGATAGTCCGGGGGCCATAAAGCTGTTTGCTCACGGATGATTTCCCAGTGGAATCAATGACAATTTGCTGCAACACCAATCGAGAGTTGGGTCATCCAAGCCCAATAAAAATAGGGAGCGTTTGTTAACGCTTCGTTGTGTAAAAGGGTAACAGTGCAAACAGTCACTACCCGACGACAACCACCATGCAAATGGGGAGTAAAGAAACATGCTGACCGAAGCAAGAAACCACACAGAACAATGGGGCAACATCGACCGGATGATTTCCCGCTGGCTTAAAGAACGACAAGAACTGATTGTCCTGTACTGCAAGGTAGATGGACTGAAGCAGTTCTCCAGTAAAGACACCCCCATCAGTATCCGGGTGCAGGCCCTCTGCGATGTACTGATTGATTATGTATCGGCAGGCCACTTCGAAATCTACCAGATGCTGATGAAAGAAGCCGAACAATTCAAAGACGATTACCAGAATACCATCGACCGCATCCTCCCCCTGATTCAACACTCCACCGAACTTGCCCTGGATTTCAATGACCAATACAGCTCAGCAGAACTGTGCGACAGCAATATGGACAAGCTGGCCCGTGACCTGAACCAGCTGGGTGAAAAAATGGTGGAGCGCTTTGACCTGGAAGACAAGCTGATCAACAGCCTCCATACCTGCCATCGTGACATGGTGGCCTAAGCGAAAAGCCTTCGATTTCGATACCGTCGGCATCGAAAACATCGTCAAAAAAAGAGAGCTTCGTGCTCTCTTTTTTTATTATTGTCTACACTGTTTTTATAACCCTTTGCTGTTGCTGACTGAAACGGATTCATGCGCACTCTGCTTGCCTGTCTATTAAGTCTGTTGTTGATCGCCTGTGGTGACACACCCACCCGATATTGGGAAACCACCTCGGGGGGCGCTTATTCAGCGTCCTTAAGCCCCAATGGAGAATATGCTTTGATCGGCTCGGTGGATCATGGTGGTAGTCTCTGGCGCCTCAAAGACGGTGAACGACTTTTTAATTGGAACCACGCGGCAGGGCAGTTTTCAAAAATTGTTGCCACTGCTTTTTCCACCGACAGTCAGTTTGCACTCACCGCCGAACAAAAACGTTTTGTACTCTGGGATGTAAAAAGCGGACGGGCTGCGGGCTTTTGGCCGGCCGAGGGTGGCGTGTTAGCCATGGCACTCTCGGACAACGGACGTTATGCGATTATCGGGCAGGAAGATTACACGGCGTTGTACATTGATACCGCCACCGGCTCCATTCTCAATAGCCTGTCCCACTCCGGCGACATCAATACCGTTGCCATCAGCGCCAACGGCCTGGTGGGAGTGACCGGCTCAGAAGACGGTATAATGAAAGTATGGGATTTACCGGCGGGCAAAGAGACCTTCTCCTATCGCCTGGGTGATGATGTCAGTGCAGTGGCCATCAGTGGCGATGCCAGTCTGGTGTTCGCCAGCTTGTATTACGGTAAAGGCAAAATCTGGGAAGTAAAAACCGGTAATGAGATCAGCAGCATTGGCCACAACCGTACCACCATCACTTCAGCCCGCTTTTCCAAAGACAACCAAACTCTGCTGACCGGATTTACTGCACGACGGATGATTTTGTGGAAAGTGAGCGACGGCTCCACTGTGAAAAGCTGGCGGGCAGTGGCACCGTTGTTCTGGCGCCCCTCCGGACTGGTGGTGAACGATGTGGCATTCGGCCCCCAGCCCAATCAATACCTGAGTGTGTTTTCCAATGGCCTGGTGAACCAGTGGCAATAATTACAACCGGGATTCGGGCTGCCTACAGCAAACTCCCTACCGCCACCACTCCGGCAAAGCCCACACTGTAAGCCACCAGCAAGTAGCCTGAATAACGCAGATAAGTGCCGAAGGTCAGCCCTTCCACTTTACTCATCGCCACCACTCCGGCAGCGGAACCGATTGCCAACAAAGAACCGCCCACACCCACCGCATAGGTCAGCGTCAACCATTCACGCAGATCCATATCAATGCCGGATTTCAGCAAAGCCGCGGTTAACGGCACGTTATCGAACAACGCCGACAGCAGACCCACCACGAAATTCGCCACCATAGCCGGCATATACTGGTACAACTCGGGGAAGTAAGACAGCACACCCAATTCCTTGAGCATGCCCACCAGCAGCAACACGCCGAGAAAGAACAGCAAGGTATCAAACTCAATACGACGAATATAATCCAGAATCGGCTCATCCCGATTCATAAACTGCACCACCATGAACATCAGTGACAACCCAAACAGGAACGACAGCACCGGTGGGATGCCAAACGCCACGTTACCGCCGATGGTGCCCAGGATAGTAAGGAAGAACAGACCACCGATCATCACATCGCCACGGCTGAAATGGTATTCATGTTTCTCAAAACGGAGTTCGGATTTAAGCGAAAGCGACAGCATCCAGGCCAATACCAACACAGCCGTCATGGCGGGCAATACCAGCATCAATAAATTGGGAATGGCGACCTTGCCGGCCAGGAAAATCATCAGAGTGGTCACGTCGCCGGTGATCAGCGCCGCACCTCCGGCATTGGTGGAAAACACCACCAGCACCACATAACGCATCAATTTGTCAGTGGGCAGTTTTAGACTCAGCAGCACCGTGATACAGACCAGAGTACAGGTCACGTTATCCGCCATGGAGGAAAAAATGAAGGCGAACAGGCCGGTAATCATCATCAACGTACGTTCGCTCAATTTTTCCGGCAACATCCGGTTTACGAGTCCGTCAATCAGCCCCTTACTGGATAGATAGGCTACGAAGGTCATGGCGGCCATCAGGAATAACCAGAGGGTGGCAATATCCAGCAGGTTCTCGTTGAGCGCCTCCATAAGCTCAGCCGATTCCAGATGCCCCGGTGGCACGACAAAATACAATACCCAGACCAATGAGCCAAAAAACAAAGTGGTTTTGGCTTTATCGATGTGCACAATATCTTCGATGACGATGGAAAGAAATCCCAGGGCCACCAGGACGAGCAGAATCGCTGACATGGCATGTTCCTGATAGGTGGAAAAGCGGAGTGCGCGAATTCTATACCATGGTGAATCGCTAATCGAGTCGCCAAATGTATTCTTTTGCGAACAATGACGGTCCGGCCGGCCGGTCTCACCCCCTGATCTGCTGATTTTAAACTATACTCAAGGAATCAATGAGTTACCTATCATTCTGGGGTTTGGGGTTAATCAACCAACATGATTCGTTATGTTTCTTCCGCCGTTATTCTGACCGTAATCATGGTGGTCCTGCTGGGCCGCTGCCAATTCGGTAGCGCATCCATAGAGGCGATGAGTGCGGCCTACAATGCCGTCAGCTCAATCAGCCATGTCAAGCAACAGATCTCCATGTACTACTACGATAATCAAACGCTTCCTGCCAGCAATATCGAGCTGCGCCAGCCGGAACCGGAGCAGTTTGGCCGTCGCGCACCGCTGCTAAAGCGCATCGAAGTCCTGCCCGGCGGCATCCTGTTTGCCCAGTTCACGGCGGAAAACAAGGGCATTCCTGTTGAGTTGGTGTTTACGCCCAGTGAGGATGGCAAATACCGCCTGAACTGGGAATGCCGGAGCTACAACCTCACCCAGGCACTGCGAGAAGCGCTAGTGGAAAACTGCTCGGACTCGGAGAGTCCATTTGATCGGGAATACTTTGCGCGCCAGGAACAGTTGGCCCGCTCCACCGACACCTACCTTGAACAAGTAACCGCAGCACAGCGGGAAAAAGATACCCCGCCGATCGAGACGATTGACTGCGCTCCTTTCCAGGAAGCCCGCAATGACTTTTTACACATCACTGCAGACCGTGTGGAATACTGGTCATTGAAAGCGGCTCCACAACGGCAGTACAGTTTTCCCCGACCCGACAGCAGCCTGTCAACCGCTAACCGGGCGGTTAATGGTGCCGCCTATCTTTATCTCGGCGATCGCCTGACCCGGTTCGATGCTGACCATCCCGCCGGACAGCCTTCCCAGGTCAACCTGTTGCAGCCCCACCGCATCCGGCGCCAACAGGAAATACTGCTGGCTGATTCCGGTGTCGGTATTACACGAATCGATCTATGCAAACCTTTACCCGTTATAAAAGACACCTATCTATTGGAGCTTGGAGCCTATAACCAGATCCAGGATTTTATCCTCGACAACGGGCTGATCTATCTCACTGCGCAGGAAACCCATCGCACCCAGTCCAATTCAGCCTTACAGCTTGTCAGCCTGCGCTCAAATCGACCGCTGGGATTCCTTAGATTGGAGGGCAACAGCCGCGGCATCGCCGTTGCCGGCCGCATTGCCTATGTGGCGAACGGTGCTCAGGGCATTGCTGTTGTGGACGTATTTGATCCAACGATACCGCGGCTGCTGAAAAGATTTTCCACCATGGATTTCGCCAGTGACCTGATTATGAAGGGAGAGCATTTACTGGTGGCAGATCGGCTGGCAGGACTCAGGGTCTATCGGGTGGCAGAGGAATCCATTACAGAAATACAGTCCCTTCCTACTGAGGCTGCTGCCATTCAGTTGCAGCCCCTCACCGACAACTATATTGGTGTCAGTTTCAAGAACGGCACCACCGCACTCTATCAATGGCTGAACAATAAGGTGGTGCCTGTTGCGCTCAGTAAGTAAACCGGTACAAGCCGGAGCCGCCATAGTTCTGGTTGCCTTGCTGGTGTTGTTTGTCATGGCCTATAGCCGCTATCAGCAAGCTCGCGAGCAAACTGCAGAGCTGCGGACCACCCTGGATAAAATCCGCCAGGAATATATTATTGCCTATCAGATGAACGGCCGCTTTCCCCGCAACAATCAGGAAGCCCGCCTGCCCAAGCCGGAGACGTCACAATTCGGGGCGGTGAAAGCAGTCGTCATTATGAAAGACCATCGGCTCTTCCTCTCAATTACCGATCACACCGGCGCATCCAGCCAGGTCTTCCTGACTCCTGAGATGAATTCAAACCAACAGTTCAGCTGGTTCTGCCGATCTCCCAACTTGAGCGAGTTCCTTGGGGACACATTATTCCAAGGCTGCCAACCGTCGGCTGAATTCTTGTCAATCGAGCAGGCCTCTGCACTGCAGGGAAAAGTCAAACCCCGGGGGAAGCCACCCCAGGAACAACCGAAATTAGAGATAAAATTGCCTCCGCCTCCTCCCAAACCGGAGCCCGAACCTATCCAGCCCTGCGAAGCTTCACCACCCAGGGAGTTGTTGATCCACGACGATGGCATCGGCATCTGGAGCTTTACCGGCACACCTGTGCTGGAACATTTTGTCCCACTGGAAATTTCTTATCCCGAAGGATTAGCGGCGCGCATTGGCCGGGTACTGTTCATCACCAAAGGCAACTACATCTGGTATGCGGATACCGACCAAGAGCCGATAGAGCTGAAAAAAACCAGCGTCTGGATTAAGCCCGGCACCCGTATCTACAGCATAGGTCAGCAACTGTTATGGATTACCCCTGAACACCAACTGTTTGTGGGGGACGTTTGTTACCCCCCCAATATTCGCATCATCCACAACACCAAGCTGCGCTTGTCCGGGCGTATCCTGGCTAATGTGAAAGTGGCGGAGGGCTTTCTGCACCTGTTAAGCCGCTATGACTCAGACCGTTCCAATCGCAGCAATCTGGATATCTACAACATCAAAAGCAATGGAACATTAGTGCATGCCTTCAATTTCAGATTCAGCGGCTTCGCCAACAACATGTATCGCGAAGAGCCCTATCTGTTGATTGCCAATGGCCGTGAAGGGCTGTCCATTAAGCAACGCACATCGGATTTCCGCTGGATGGAAACCGAATCCATCTCTGCGATGGATTTCATTATGGATGCGGTAATCAAAGGTAATACCCTGTGGGTGGCGGATCGCAGCGCGGGGTTAATCGTCTATAAGCGGCGTTCGCCACAGGAACCCTGGGAACAGGTGGACCAGCGGGAGTTTGAGTTTCCTGCCTTCCACTTACGTTGGTTTGAGCACGGGGTCCTGGTAAGCAGCGCCACCCGCCACGCCTGGGTGGCCGGCGATACCAAAGGGGCCATAACGCTGATGCGCCCTACTGCCCCGGAATCTCACTGACTTTGTACTCCAGCTCATAGAGTTCATCCTGGTACTGGTAGTAGCAGTCACTCCAACGCTCCCACAGCGCCGTACTGGCGGGCTGATGGGGGTCTCGGTAGGGCTCACTGCCGCATTGCTTATCCCGTTTTGCTTTCAGCCGCACAATTTGCTGGTTCAGTTTGGCGGCTTCCTGATTCAGGGAATTACGCACTTTCGCCACATCGCCCTGCTGCTTGTCCACCCATTCAATGGCGCACTGGAGATCACGCTTCCGTTGGCCGGCCTCAGAGGGGTCCCGGGAGAGATTGTAGCGCCCCATATACATCCGAAAGCGAACATTGTTGAGATCGGTGTCCCCCTCCATCTCGTTCTGCCAGGCCTGTCGCAACTCGTCCAGCTCGAGATAGCCTTCCGGTTCCTTGGGGTTCAGTGAAGGCAATCTTATTTCACCGCAATATTGGTTGTTGCCGACCAGCCTCACCTGCGAGGCGCTTTCCCCGCTGACGCTCATTTCATTCACCGTCACACCCTGCTGGTCTGCTTCAGGCTGCGGGGCAGGGGGAAACTGGCTGAAGGTAACGTTTCCCTCTGCATCCACTATTTTGTAAAGCTTGCCAGCGTGCGCCTGATTCACCACAATCAATAGCAGGCAAACATTAAACAGCAACCGCAGCGTCATAAACCCATTTCTCCAAAGCTGTGAGATATTCAGCATATCTCTCAATATGAGATCAATATTAGCTCAATTCATCGCGATGGTTAGTTTGGTGGGCCTGATTGCCTGCGCCACCGGCCCTCAGTTACCCCCGAATCTGGCAGGCCAATCCGCCATTGTGCTGGGATTTACGACCAGCAGTGCGATGCCCTATGAAGGCGGCACCCTCTATACCGGTTTTACACTGGATACACTGGACGGAACGGCGATAACACCCCTCTCCCGCTATGAGTACCTGTTGGTGGCACCGGGAGTGCACCAGCTGGAAGGCACCTGTTATTGGCGGCTACGGGGAAACCTGAGATTCGAAGATGACATTCTGGAACGGGGCAGCCTGGTACTCACCACCCAACCTGATGTGGTTTACACCATTCAATCGGACATTGACGAGTATAAAAACCAATGCCGACTGAATGTGGTGGAACGAGCTATCTCAGCACACTGAGCCGCTGGATAATTTGCATCAGCGATCACTGGAAAGCAATTCGAAGACATAATTGGGCAGCTTGCTGTTGACTTCATCCCGCAGCCGCTGGGGCAACAGATTGGCTTCAGTGGAAGACACCTTCACCGGCCAGCGCTGCTTGGCCAGAACCTTGGTGCCATCCTGGAAAATCAGCTCGTAGGAGCCACGCAACCAGAACCAGCCCTGCTTTTCTTCCACCGGCGCCACGTCGATGTCCCCTCTCAACTGCAGGTTGGACTGCTCAACAATAGGCACACCCAGTGTCGCCAGGGCCTGTTGAATTTCTGCCTTCAAGGATGGGTCTTCCGCCATCACCTGAACGTTGATTGAAGTGAGGGCATTGCGGATCAGTGTCTCCACTGCAGCCGCATCATATGGGCTGCTGATGCCACGGCCGTCCGCCACAATCATCAGGTTCTGGTTGGCCTGATCTCTCTTAATCTGCGCCAGGCGGGCCCGCTTGAGGGCATTGAGTGCCGTCACCGGGCTTTCCGCCTGATTGCTGGCGAAGCCGATCAGGTCTTTCACTTCCCGATCCAGGGACATGATGGTCTGCTGGAAACGGGTGGCCGCCGGTTGCTTGGCCAGGATGGCAAGAGCGGATACCCGACCCTGTTCGGACTCCCAATATTCCACCACCTGGGCACCACTTAACACCTGACGAGCTTCGGTGCTCACCGTGCGGGTGATTTCCTGCTCGTTGGTCACCACCTGCTGACCCTGCGCACTGCTCACGGTCGCACTGCTGAAATCCATGCTGGAATCCATCACCGCCACCTCAAATATCTTGGCCAGGTTGGCCGTAGCCCGATCAGCCGCTGTATTGCGGTCGTCCGCTGAGCCCACGGCGGTCAAATGGGTAGTCGCTGGATAAGCGGATTCCGGTTGATCCACCCACTCTGGTTTACCACCTGTGCTGCTACAGGAAGCCACAGCAGCCAGCATCGACAACAGCAACCAAACCCGACCAATTTGTTTGAAATGTTCATTGCGTGGCATTGGCTTCTCCTTGTTCTGATTGTTGTTCCTGCAATCCCTGCTCACCTGAAGCAGGCTCCGCTTGGGATTCGCGCTCCGGCAGTGGCGGCCAGACATAAATTCGATCGAGCAAACTGTTCGCCAGGATCACAGCACTGCGTCGGTTACTGAATTGCTCAAGGGGCGGCAAACTCCTTGCCTTCTCTGCCAGGCTCACCGAGGCCGGCAGCGGGCTTTTGATGCGGGCGATCTGCAAACTGGCGGGTAACATATTCCAACTGCGCACATCGGCCTGCTCTGACACCACCGTAGCGATGTTCATCAGAATGCCGGAAAAATCATTCTTGCTCTGAGCTTCCTGTACCATCTTGTATTTGGCGACGGCTCTCACGGTGGCGGCGGCCAGGATCTTGGCAGATTCAGCATCCAGATCTTCCCGTGCCCGCACTTCCAGATTTTCCAGAATTCCACTTTGTTGCCGTTCCGCACCTACCAGGGTTAGTCGTCTGGGCTGATAGGTGGAAGGACGATAGTGCGGCATGACCACACTGACCATGGTATCCACTTCCGCATCAAACACCGAAATACGATTTTCTGTTTTGCTGCTTACCACGCCATCAAAATAAATCAGGAACCATTCACCTTCGTCCTTGCCCGGCAACTGGGCTTCCTGGCCGAACTGTGAACTGAAATCCTGGTACTCTTTTTTAAAACCCTGACGTTTGGTGAGATTCAGCAGGCTTACCTGTAATGCTTCCGGAATCGGTTCACCCCGCGCCTGCAGGATCGTATAGCAACGGCGATAACTGATCAGGGCATCATCCCATTCGCCGTTCAACTCATAGACCAAGCCGGCAATGAAACGGGCGCTGGCCAGCTGACCCATAGTACTGTCATCGTCCGCCAGCTGCTTCATGGTGATATTGGCCTGCAGCATTTCCACCCGGGCGCCATCCAGGTCACCGGTCATCAAATAACTGATGGCTAACATTACATGCACCAGTACCTGATCGGTAGGTGTTCCATTGTAGGTGCGCAGGGTTTCGTTGGCGGTCAATGCGGCAAAGTTCTCAGTTACACTCACTGCCTGCATGGACTGCATGATGGATTTGGCCTGTTCCAGATCCTGGCGGCTGCCCCGCCAATCACCCAGATAGAGTTTCAGCACGCCGGTATTTAACAGGTACTGTGCTTCATCTCTGCCTGCCGGTTCGATCTGTTCCAGGCGATTCAGTGTGGCCTGGGGACCCGCCACCGTCAGCGAAGCCGCCGCCTGGTTTACCTGCCAGGCACTGCAGCCCTGCAACAACAAAACGGCGCTGCACAGCAGTGTCAGCGCCAGGGATCGCAACGTCATCGATGCTTATCAGTAGCGTAGTTTGGCGTTCTTCACGTATTTTTTGATTTTCTTCTGACCGAGCCAGACTTTACGGTTATCCGCCATGCTGATCAGGGTGAGATCCACCTGGTAATAGCGCACCTGCTCCTTGCCCTCAACATCGATAATGGTGTTGATCTGGCCCTGCATCATGAAATCAGCACCCAGTTCCTGACCCGCTGCATTGCGGGTATCTTCGCGGGCGTTCAGATCCTGATCCACTCGCTCATCACGAATCTCACCGCGATCATCCCGGGATGCCACGAAGTCCACGCGACCGGAATTGATCAGCGCCCGCTCCATGTCGGCCACAAACGTTTTCACATTGATATGCTCGTGGCTGAGGTTACGTACGGTGCCCACGATGACCACCGGGCGCTTACCGGTACGGCCAGTAAACTCTCCGGCCCAGGGTCGCGACAGCGCATCCTGGATCATTTCTTCTGCCACCAGACGGGAATCGGTATCGTTCCAGGCGCCACTCAGGTCAATGGTGCTATCCGGTGCAACCCGTTCCACCGAAGTGGCACAGGCGGCAAGAAACAGGGCGGCGAATACAAGAATCCAATGTTTCATTACTGGCTATCCTTCATAAAACGATCAAAGTTGGCGTTGGCTTTCTGCTGATAATAATCTTTGAAATTCTGGGACAACTTGCCCGCCGTGGTGATGGCGTCGTCCAGGGCTTTCATATCCATTTCCGCAAAGGAATAGATATTGCCGGTTTTCTTGTCTTTCCAGTGACCCTTGATTTTGGCGCCGTTCAATACGGTCTGGGTGCTGCTGTTCAGGGTCTGCTGGATGCTGCTGGTGGCATTGTCACCGGTACTGGCGGCGTAATCACTCAGGGTGTGATCGATATAGGTGGAGACCATTTTGGCCACTTCGGCCCGGGCCCGGCTATCTGCAGTGGAGGTCTGCAGGGATTCATCATTCAAGGGCGGGGCAAAGGCTACGCCAAAAACAAAGCGGCCATCGTCATTGTCCACCGCCTGGGTACCCTCATTCACCCAGTCGGGTGCCCCGCTAATACCCATGTCACTTTCAATGGTGGGTGAGCTGCTACAGGCGGCAAGCAATGCTGCCAGCACCAGGGCCATGAATCCGTAAAGTGGACGCATCATGGTGATTACTCCTTAATCAAAGGCTTTTGTAATAATTGTTAATGCTTTACCAAGCTTAATAGAATACGTCCGGCTTATCGAACAAGTTGCACAAAAGACGAAAAAAATCACAATCCGTGCACGCTTTCCACGCTGTAGGTGCGCCCTGCTCCGTGACACAGCTCACATTGTTCCAACACATTGCCTATGTCCGCCTCATTGGTTGCAAAGTCGGCACCATTGCTTTCCATATGGCTTTGGGCAACAGCGTCATCATGGCAGGAGGAACACACCGCTGCCTGGGGCGACACCAGAGTGTCGTCCGACCGATCCGCCGCATCCGCTCCGGAATCAATGGTGGTCGCCAGCACGCCAGCTGCCAACGGTAAGCCGTAGCTGTTGTTTATATGACAGGCATTGCAGTTATTGAGTTCACCCGGGAAATGCACGAGGCTGTCATCGAAAACGTGTTCAGTGCCGCCAAAGCCCACCACCACGATGGGATTGGTTCGGTAAGCCGCTGCATGAATCGCGTGGATCATGGTTTTGAAATCCACCGACTCTTCCGTTTTACCATCGCTGTAGGGCGGTGCAGTGCGTCGCGCACGATCCGTATTGCGGGGGTTATGGCAGGTCACACAACTGTCGATATTGTCTGTGCGATTACCCCCGTGCAAGGACAGGGTTCCGTGGCAGGCCAGGCAATTATCCAGCTCCACCACCTGACGCCGGGAAGACGCATTACTGTCGGTAATGGCAAAGGGCGCCACCACGTTGGTGAGTGGAATGCGCTGGATATTGGGATTGGCAACGGTGCCCACGTCCACCGCCAGTCGACCTTCCAGCACCACCGAACCACTGCCGCTGGCGGCGACGTTGGGGGCAAGACTGCCATCAGGAATCGCCGTGGTAAAAGTGACACTGAAGCTGCCATCGCCATTATCCACGGCGCCGCTAAAGGCGTTTACCGATGCCGTGTTGGCAACGCCGGAATTACTTCCGGTATTGGTGTAGTCAGTGGTAGACCAGGCCAACTTCAGGGAGATGCTGGCTCCCGACTGGGTAAACGGCAGATCATTTAATACGTCGTAGGGCGCATCACCCTGCAGCGGATTCACGATGCTGAAACGGACCGTTGGGAAGTCACCCGGCGCCGTGTTTTCCACCCCCAGAATGCGGCCTTCAAAGGCAGTTCGCGCCTGCTGAATGGGATCTACATGACTGCGGGCAATGCTTCCCGCCACGCCAGAAACCGAGTGGCAGCTCATGCAGTTTTCATCGCTGTCCTGACCACCGTAGTGCAATGAAAAATCCAGATCATCGTGACAGGAACCACAGGCGGCCCGGCTGGCATACTCGTTCCAGTTATCCCCCTGATGGGTGAGGGTCTGGCTATCCGTACCGGTGGCCGATCCGGCGTGACAGACATGGCAATCGCGGATATCCCGGGGAAAGTGCAAAGCAGAGTAATCATGGGGGGTATCGTTAAAACCGTAAATGACGTAACTGCCCCCTGCCACCACGGAGGGTAAGTTCGCACCCATGTGGATCTTGTGGACCATGACTTTGAAATCCACGCTGTTACCGCTGTTGGCGTCGGTGCTGCCGGGGTTGTGGCAGGTGACGCAATACTGCACCTCCGTGCGTCCACCGCCGTGCAGCGCCAACTCGCTGTGGCAGCTGTTGCAGTTTTCCGTGGCGGCCACATCGTAATGCAGAATATCCGTGGTGCGTCCGGATACGGGTATCCAGTCATAAACAGGATTCGCCGGCACCTGGCCATTGGCAAACTGCATGGCGACACGATGGGTTCGCCCCGCTTCAAAATTGAGATTCAAACCTTCACTGAGTGCCTGGGCCAGGATATCGGCAGCAGGATTGGTCAGGCTGGCAGCGGTCACATAGCGATAAGTGCCATCCCCGTTATTGGTGAAGGTGCCGCTGGTGGCCCGTTCCGCGGTGGCTTGCAGTTTCGCTTCCAGCCCGGGACCAACACCCGGTTGCTCAATACGGTTGATATAGGATTGCCAGCTGCCGGTGAGATTACCGATAGGTGTACCCTGTAATTTGGCTACGCTGACCCGAAAATCCGCAGCGGTTAAATCCAGGATGGCGTTGTAGTTCTCATCGGTTAACTGAAAATCCATCACCAGCACACCGCCGGAACCCAAACGGGCCTGGGTAATAATTGGCAACAGGGTGGGACTCTGCGCATACAGCACTGGAGTGGCCGTATTGGGCAACGTCAACCCGGCGCTGCCGGGAGCGGCGGTTCCGCTGGTGGCAGTGGATGATCCACCCCCGCCGCCACAGGACACCAGCACCAACGTCAGCAGGCACAGGGATACTTTCAGCCACTGGGCCATACGATCCCCCCCATTCATCGGTTGTGCACCCTTTCCACATCCGCGCTGGCTCCGGCACCATGGCAAATGGAACAGGTTTCCGGCGTAGCGCTCATATCCGGGCGATCCACCACGTCAAATTGCGCGGCACCCTGACTCACCATATGGGCTTTGGCCAGCGCCGTGTCATGACAGGAGCTGCACACAGCCGCCACCGGTGTGGTGAAGGTGCCCGCCGTCCGATCGGACAACACGGCCTCCCGGGTGAGTGGTAACGGCAAACCGTAACTGTCGCCCTCATGACAGATACCACAGTCACTGAGGTCACCGGGGAAATGCAGACGTTCACTATCCCAGGTGCCTTTGAATGGGGTTTCACGCATTGCGCTGGCATGCACCGCATGCACTGTCACACTCAGGTCATGGCTGCTACCGGTGGTACCCCGATTGGGATTGTGACAAGACGTACACACCAGGGGATTATTAACCCCGCGGGAAGGGTGAGTATCGCTGATATAGCGTCCATGGCATTGGTTGCAGTTATCCACGCTCACAATTTCCCTGCGCTCTGTCGCGGTGCCACCATCGGTCGCTACGAACTGCACCACACTGTCCAAATAAATCATGTCCCCGGCACAGGCAGTACCAAGATCATCAGTACCGGGATAGCGCGTATCGATCATGACCGCGATGCTTTCCACACCCGCTGGTATGGTGGCCGTATTGCCAAACAGTGAGGTGTCAATGCGGAATACGTTGTCGCTCACCAGGGTTAAATCCGCCGGTGTCACCGCCTGCCGAATGCGGGGAGAAGTAGCACCTACATCAGAGTCATCCTGATTCAGGAATTCCGTTGCGCCGTCCCAGGGAATGCGAACATCAAACACCGCACTGGCGCAGAACTCAGCGGTGTCTTTCAGGTTCAGTGCAATGCCGTCAGTATCTCGCACACTGATATCCAGCAACGGCGTTTCACCCACTGCTGCCTGGCTGACGCTTTCGATCACCAAAGTCAGGCTACGCGCCTCTTCTGTCAATAGATCTCGATGGGCCTGATTGGCTTGCAAACCCCGGGGATTCTCTGGGTTATCCGATTCCCGATGGCAACCGGCACAATTGGTTTCATTGGTGAAGGTGGAATGATCACGGCTGAGAGAACCACCATCCAGCTTGATACCATCCAGTAGTTGCTCGTGACAGGAACTGCACGCCAGCAAAGTAGGATTAGTGACCCAGCTATGCCCCTCTGCGGTCAACTCCGCCTCCGGTGCCGGTAAGCCCTGGGCCTGGGCAAACGCCACATCCTCCTCCCCTGCATGACAACGGGTACAGTTCATTACCGATTGCGGGTAGGTGGTGCCGCTGTAATCGTGGGCGCTGTTACGATAACCCCAAATGGTATAGGCACCGGACGGCAGGTTTCGTCCGTTGTGAATCTTGTGCACCATGGTTGCCAAATCCAATACATTGGTGCTGTTGGCGTCGGTGGTGTTGGGGTTATGGCAGGTCACACAGTAGTTCAATTGAGTGCGCCCACCACCGTGAATGGCCAGTTTGTCGTGGCACGAATTGCAGGTGGCTTCCGTGGCAATCATACGGGCGCTGTTGGTATCGTAGAACAACGGGGACAGGGAACTGCCGAGCGCCGCCGTAGCACTATCGGCCAGCAATGCCGGGATAAAATCAACACAAAGGTTATCCACCGCAGCATTCAGGGAAAACTGGATACACGCCCGATGGACTTCATTGAGCGTGGTGGGATCGCCTATATCCATACTGAATACATAACGCCAGACACCATCCTCCAACGCCGTCAACGTGCCATTGTTTTCGGTGGTGGCCTGAACCTGCGTGACCTTTCCGATTGCCAATGGATCACTGACTTTCAGATCAGAATCAAGAATATTGGCAGGGTCGGTTTCTGAGGTAAACGTGGTGCAATCGTTCTGGCTACTACTCACATCCGCCGCGCTACGGCAAACCGGGTCTTCATTCCGTTCGATGTAGGACTCCCAATGCTCACCGGCAGCATCCCCCGCATTGGCCACCAGCCTGGCCAGACTGAAACGGGCATTGGCGGTGGTCAACCCAGCGACCGTTTGCACTCCGTTGGCGGTGAGCACAAATTCCAAAGTAGGCGGAGAATTCACACTTACCGAATTCATGACCGCCACCACCGCATCACTGGCGGTAAGATCAGCAGCGGCAATCCTGTCTGCGGGCAAAACCGGAGGATTAGGGTCGATGGGCTGACCGGGCTCCCTGGGGCCACTATCAACACCGGGGGCACGATCCCCCCCTCCGCCACCACAGGCCGACAATAACAATGCCAGGGTAAGCAGTAGCGGATTTAACGCTTTCATCGTCTGCCATCTCATAATCTGCACCTCGCCCATCTCATGGCAGGTTGTAATGCACCGTGACGCCGATTGCATTCACGGTTTCGTTGGCTGCAGCACTACCGGTCCACAACACCTTATCAAGGGTGTTCACCTGCAGGTCGTCCACGGCCCAGTTTGTTTCTTCATAGCGGAAGTATTGGTAGTTCACACCCATCCGCAGATCCTGGTTTACCTGATACTCGCCGCTCAATGTAAGGTGATGCTGGCGAATTTTGTTATCCGGAAGATCTTCACTGCTGATACCGGAGGCGCCAGTACTGTACAGGTTCTCTTCTCCGGTGCCATGGGTGAAGCGGTAGTCCAGCGCCAGATCCAACACATCTTTTTGCACTTGCCAATTAGCCGCCACGCCCAGTGAGTGCACGGTATCGGTGGGGCTAACCATCCAATCCCGATCAGGGTCACTGGCCTGGGGATAGGGTGGAATCACCACAAAGGCGTTCTTTTCCTGGCCGCCCCGGAAGGCGCGACCACGCTGTTCCGCCTCCAGATAATCCAGCGTGTAGTAACCGGTGACGGAGATTGCCTCCCTTGGGAGGTAGGTGGAAGAGAAGGTCATATTGGTATGCTGTTCCCACTGCAGGCCCAGCTCGGTTTCGTCGTAGTCGTCATCCCGCCACAGAATATCCAGGTTGTGTTGCCAGCGACCACTACCTCCGAGAGCCAGATTCAGTTTGGTTTCCATGCGCTGACGGTTGGCCAGGTAATATTGACTGAGCAATGGATGATTGTTGTAGCGTTGGCTGGCGGGTGTCTGGTTGATCAGGTCGGTATCCAGCAGCGCATAGTAGGATTGATCCCAGTGATAGGTATCGGCCGCCCGATCGTGGAAGGCAATGGAAAAACCAACGCCCAGTCCCTGCAACGAGCCATTCCTCAATTTGAGGGTGAAACGATCCTCCTGGGTAGATTCCACCGCAGCGTTGTAACGATCGATTTGCTCAACCTCATAACCCAGGGTCATCCGGGTGCGATTGGGAAAACGGTATTGTCCTTCAACGCCAAACGTATTTTTAGTATGACTGGTGGGGCGATTGTATACGGTGTATTCACCGGAAGGCTGATCACCGCTGTCACCCCTGACATACAAATAGCCATCCCGTGGTGTTTGGTTATCACGATCTTCGTAACGGTATTCCGCCTGCAAGGTCAATCGCGCGGAAGCAAGATAACGAATCAAGGTATGCAGGGTGGTGGTATTCACTTCACCATCAAGACTGTTCCGCGGCAATGCCACCGGCACCAATAGCGCATCATTCATGGTGTAGGCCAGGAAGTCATCATCCTGTAGCGCCATGCTGTAAGACAGACCACCCTGGACAAACCATTTATCGGACAATCGGTAATTACCTGAAGCCCGCCACTGATGCATCTGGTTATCCGGCGCCAACGCCATCTGGCCATAACCGGCCGGGTAATCAACGGCAGGCCCATAGTTGGCATCATAAGGGTTTTGCCACACCAAGCCGCTGTCACTGTTTTCAAAGCGGGAATAGAGGTAACGTAGTTCCAGGTTACCTCGCTCTGCGGTCATATGCGCTGCCAGGTCCAGCTCCCGCGTGGTGTAGTCCAGCGATTGTGGCAGCAATGCCGCATGGGGGTTGGATGCATCCAGATAGAATGCGCCACCCATGGTTTGCAGACCGGTTTTCTCTTCGTTGCGGAACGCGGTTTCAAACGACCACATTTCATCAAAACGCTTGCGGAAACTGAAGCTGATGCGATCCCGCTGTTTTTTGAGCTCCAGATTGTCCACCGGGTCGAGCGCGGTCATGGCATCCGTCGTGGCACCGGCCACCCACCCGGCGGGTAATGTCAGGGCAGGGCCGTCAATTCCTACAAACGGGGAATAGGATAAGCCGTTGTATTGATACAGCTGTTGGTAATCAAATTGAATGCGGTAGTCGTCGCTTGCACCCTGGAACAGATTGAATTGCCGGGTCTTCAATCCCAGGTCGCGGCCATAAAAACCGAAATAGCGCTTGGGGTCTTCCTCATCCCGACGCAGATAATCCAGATCCAGATTGAAGTACCAGCCTTCTTCTTCCATGGCGTTATAGCGGCCGTATTGTTGGTTGTCGGTACTGATATAAAAGAAGGAGGGTTCAACGTAACCGTCGTACTCCAGGGTTTCAATGGTTTCACGGGGCAGTGGCTCTGCCAGAAAGAATGCAAAGGGATCTTCCTCTTCCTGGGCGAAAATCAAAGGAGAGCCGGTGCACAATCCCAGAACCAATACCTGCCGCAGCATCCTCATATCATCCCCTCCCTTACCGAGTCAGCCGACCACCGGAAGGGTGGTTGCTGCCGTGAACCTGGGAATGACAGTTGAGGCAGTTTTTCCCCAACAAATTCATGTTGCTGCTACCGGATGGCAGGCCACTGCCGTCCATCAACTGACTGGGATGGAAAGCCGCTGAATGACACTGCTGACACAGGAAGGGGGTACGACTGGTGAGCAGATCACGATTCACTGAGCCATGGGGGTCATGGCACAACCCACAGTCCTCTGCCGCCGGGGCATGCTCGAACAGGAAAGGTCCCCGCTTCTCCGCGTGGCAACTGAAACAGGTGTCGTTCAAAGTTACCCCAGTCAGACTGCTTGGCGTAGGGCTGCCATGGGGATTGTGGCAATCACTGCAACTGACCTGCCCCGCCACCACCGGATGAGTAGAGGGCAGATGACTCTTGGCCTGCACATCGCGGTGACAGCCAAAACAGGTATCCGCCTGTTGTCCATTACTGAGTACCTGGTCTTGGGCGCTGTGCAGGCTATGGCATCCGGCACAGGACAAGTCCTCCTGCTGATGCAGGCTGCCCACCCAGGCCATACGTTCCTGACCTTTATGGCAACCCAGGCAGGCCGCATTCTGCTGTTCTGGTGAAGATGCTTGATCCCCAAAGCGAATATCCGGAAGCTGCTTGAGTGGATCGGATCTGTGTTGCTCACTGGCACCATGGCAACCGCTGCAAAACGCGCTGCTCTCGTTGTTAGTAGCCCCATTTTTCCCGGCGCCGTGGTGATTGGCAAAGATGCCATGCACCGCAGGACTGACCTGCAAGGTATGGCACTGCAGGCAGCCCTGCTCTTGCTCGGCCTGAGCCCACAGAGCTAACGGCAGCATCAGCAACATGCACAACAGACTGCGTGTCAGCGCCATCATCATGCTTATTTCACCTTAACCGGAAAGTCCACGTCCTGGACGTTCAGGCCGAAGGTCATAGGCAGGGAAACCCAGTGGCCGGATTTTTCCTGGCCGGCGCCATGAATGGCAATGCCAAAGGTATATTCCTGACCAGATCGGATGACTTTACCTTCACCCGCTAGTGGCTTGGTGAAGGTCACCGTCCATTGGCCTTTCTGATATTGGGCGGAGGCTTTGACTACGGCTGAAGCATCTGCATCGCGGGCCGATAGAATATGATAACTGCTCGTTTCCGCCAGCTTGCCGTCGTTCAATTCGGCTCGCCACAGCTCGACAAAATGGCCCTGTTCCAACATGGATTTCAACGTTGCATCATCGTGATACACCGCATAACGCCCCACACTGCGTTGCTGCTTCAGAGATGCTCCCAGATATTTGGTGATGGCTTTGCCGTGATTTTTATCCTGACCCGGCAGATCATTGTGGCAGGCAGCCCAGCAACCAGCGCGACGGAACTGCTCATCACTACCGTCATCCAGCATCAACGCCACACCGCCATCTTCCGCCGTACCTTGCCAACGCACTGTTACCTGCAACTGGTTATTCACCACGGTTAATTGCAGGCGCGCATCGATACTGGATTGTGCCCGATCAGGCACTAGCTTTTTGCCCATCTCAGCCTGTTCACCGGCGTGACATTGGGTGCAGTTGCGCCCCTGACGAAACGGCTGGGCACCAGGGTGATCCGTGCGAATCCAGTCAAAGTTGGCTTTGCCCGGCGCAAACAGGGTGATCTGATCAGTCCTGCCCACCACCGGCGGTTCGATCTGGTCCAGCGCAACATGGGCCACCGAGCGATGGCAGTCGATGCAGGTACGATCCAGGCTGGCCATCGCCTTGTGGTAAGTCTTGGCTTTCTCAGATACCTCAGCACTGGACTGCATGGCTTTGAGGTCATGGCAGGAACGACAACCTTCGGAGCGATTGGCCAATAAAGTAACGATCGGCTTTGGATTGGCATGGGGATCATGACAGCTGGCACAGCCCACCCCCTTCTCCAGATCCTTGCCCAGATGATGCATACCGTCTTTTTGCACCTTATGGCATTGAGTACAGGTTTCCATCTGACTGGCTACAGTCATTGCTGTGTTGGTAGTGTGCAGATCATGACAGGTTACGCAGGACAGGTTTTCCTGCGCGTGAAGACTGTTGTTCCAATGGGGGGTGGCGTCTTTTTCATGGCAACTGAGGCAAGCCTGATTCTGGAGTGACACAGTGTCGCTCCATGTCGGCCCGAAGCTCACATCAGGCTTGTTACGGGTAGGTGATTGAACATGCTTTTGGCTGTTACCATGACATTGGGCACAACCTTCCTGACCCATGGGTGTAGCAGGGTCCAGTTTGCCGTGAACACTGTTCATCATGGCGTGAACCGGTGAATCCTCACCCAGTTTATGGCAGCTGTTGCATACTGCATCCGCTGTATCCGACGTTGCCCACACCACCGACGGCAGCCCGACCAGCAACAGCAGCAGTAGCCAATGTTTCCCAATTGCAGCCATACCCCTCTCTCCTAAAATTTGGACCCGTTACTGCCCTTCAGCCTGTTCCACCGCGGACACTGCCTCCATGCCCGGATACTGATGGGCAATCCCCTGATGACAGTCGATACAGGTTTTACCCTGCTCCTCCATCGCACCATGGTAGAACCGTGCTTTCTCTGACTGTGCAGCGAAATCCATGCGCTCGACATCATGACAACTGCGACAGCCGGCAGAGTCATTGCTTCGCATACGGTTAATTTCCCGCATCTTCATTTCATCCAGATGGGCCATGTACTTCTCCGGCGTATCGATCATGCCGGTGATGCTGCCCCACACCTCCCGGGCCGCTTCAACTTTACGAATCATCTTGGGAATAAATTCATGGGGAACGTGGCAATCCGAGCAGGTGGGACGAACGCCCGATGCGTTATTGTAGTGGGTGGTCTGCTGTACCGTCTGATAGGGTTGGGCATACATCTCATGGCAACTGGTGCAGAACGTTTCCGTATTGGTGGCCTGCAAACTGAAATTGAAGCCCACCACACCCACTGCGCCGACAACGATTCCCGTCACCAACAGCGTCAAAATTGACCAGCGTTTGGACGGTTGTAACAGCAAACCCACCCATTTGCGAATTGTGCCCAGCATTTGGCACCCCCAATTGCCTTCCGGTTGCAACCCAATAATAAAAAGAACTTATTCCCGTAGAGTGACTAATGTCAAAAAAAAGGGGTGCCGATTGCCGGTCACCCCTTTTTTTCGCTCAGATTGGCCTAAATTACTCGACTTTTTCCACACCCAGCAGCTCAACTTCAAATACCAGCACCTGGTTGGGTCCGATTTTGGGACCGGCACCACGGGCGCCGTAAGCCAGGTCAGACGGGATAAACAGTTTCCACTTATCACCCACTTGCATCAGTTGCAGCGCCTCGGTCCAACCCTTGATCACGCCGTTCACCGGGAAAGTGATAGGTTCACCACGCTCCACTGAGCTGTCGAAAACGGTTCCGTCCGGCAGGGTGCCATGATAGTGGACGTTCACCTTATCGTTCTCATCCGGGGTATCGCCCTCACCTTTGGTGATCACTTCATACTGCAGGCCGCTTTCGGTAACAATCACGCCTTCACGGGCTTTGTTCTCACTCAGGAAGGTTTCTCCGGCCAGCTTGTTCTCTTCCAGCGCCTTGGTCTGGGCAGCTTGCTGCTCCTCCATTTTGCGCGCCTGCAGAGCATTCATGGCAGCCACCATTTCTTCCTGGGTCATCTTCGATTCTTTACCATTGAAGCCGTCATCAAAACCCTGATAGAAGGCATCAATATCCAGTTCGGTCTTGAGATCCCGCCCCATTCCTTCACCAAATTTCAGACCAATGGCATAACTGGCCTTCTGATTTTCGGTTTGCAGCGTTGCCGCAGGCTCTTTCGCTGCAGCCTTTTCCTCACTTCCGGCCTCACCCTTACAGGCCACCAAGGCTGCCACGGCAGTCGCTACGATTACGTATTTCTTCATGCTTTCTCCTGTCTCCAATGAACACCCGGAAATCGGCCGCACACTTATCGAAAAACCAGGGCTCTTAGCCCGCAGAATTCAACAACCAAGCCCCACATTCTCTCCGGATAGTATTGTTATCGTTTGGGGTCGCACCCGATGGTAACAGAAAGCCCCTTCATCTGAACCATAAGGGCGAAATATTTTGCGTTCTATAGCGCATGTGCTATCACATGAAAGGTAGATATTGTTTAGACAACCCGTATAATTGCAAGCGACCGCGTCACCAAAATCACAGCTGAGGAACTTTGATTATGGCAGCAAAAAAAACCACGGCGAAACGATCCGCCGCAAAAGCAAAAAAAGATCCGGTAGCTGACCTGTCAGCCGAGATCGCAAAACTGGAAGCGCAACTGGACGCGGCTCGTAAAAAAGCCGTAGACCAAACCACCAAAGCCGTTGTTACTGCCAAGAAAGCAATGGACAAAGCCCAGGCGGCTGCAAAAAAGGCCACGGCCAAAACGGCGGACAAAGCCAAAGCCAAGCTGGCTGAAACCAAAGCGACCCTGGCCTCTGCTCAAACAGCCCAAGCAGCTGCCAAGAAAGAAGCTGCCAACGCTGCGAAGGTGAAGAAAGCGGTTGCCGCTGTCACCAAGCAACTGGCCGCTGAAGCCAAAGCCGAAGCGCAAAAGGCTGCTGCCAAGGCCAAAGCGCTGGCCCAAAAAGAAGCCGCTGCCAAGAAAAAGGCTGAGGCCAAGGCAAAAGCAGCTGCCAAGAAGAAGGCCGCTGCCGCGAAGAAAGCCTCTGCCAAAAAAGCGTCTGTAAAGAAAGCCGCAGCAAAAAAGGCACCTGCAAAGAAGGCCGTTAAGAAAGCTGCTCCCAAGAAGGCCGCTAAGAAGGCTCCCGCAAAAACAGCACCCGCCAAAAAGACCGCAGCGCCTAAGAAGGCCGCGGTGAAGAAAACCGCAGCGAAGAAGGCACCTGCCAAGAAAGCCGCAGCAAAAAAAGCTCCGGTAAAGAAAGCAGCAGCGCCGAAGAAGGCCGCTCCCAAGAAGGCTGCTCCGGCCAAAGCCGCCGCGACCAAGAAAGCCGCACCAAAGAAAGCCGCTCCTGCCAAGAAAGCACCAGCCAAAAAGGCGGCAGCACCAAAAGCGCCGGCAGCACCCAAGGTAGAAGCCCCCAAGGCCGCAGCACCTAAACCTGCAGCGAAACCAGCGGCGCCCAAGCCAGCTGCCCCCCAAGCAGAAACACCCAAGCCAGCTGCGCCTAAAGCGCCCGCGCCCGTCGCAGCAAAACCGGCTCCTGCACCTGCGCCGAAACCAGCGCCGGCACCGGCTCCCAAGCCGGTAGAACCAGAGCCACCGAAAGCGGAAGAAAAGCCGTTCGAGCTGAAGCCGGTGGAAGCACCCACCGCTCCGGATCGCAGCATCTTCAATCCGGATAGCGACGCCTAAGCTACTTAAGCGTTAAAGAAAAAAGGGCTGACTCCCAATGGGATCAGCCCTTTTTTCATACCCACGAATTGGGTATCCTGCCCTCCCCATCAGACCGGCCAGTTAACATGATCCAACTGCAATCCGTTACGCTTTATAGAGGCAGCAAATGCCTGCTGAAAGACGCCACCTTCACCGCTTATCCCGGCTGGCACATTGCCTTGGTGGGCCACAACGGCTGCGGCAAGTCTTCGTTATTTTCCATGCTCCTGGGTAAAGCAACGCCGGACGCCGGCAGCGTCAATATTGCCAACGGGAGCCGTATTGCCCATATGGCACAGGAAGTAGAAGCATTGGATCGATCGGCTATTGATTATGTAATGGATGGGGATCACCCCCTGCGTACACTGCAAGCCAAACTCCGGCAGGCAGAAGCCGCGAATGATGCCCACACTATCGCAGCCTGTCATCAGCAGCTGGATGACGTCGACGCCTACAGCGCAGAATCCCGGGCGGCAAAGTTACTTACGGGTCTCGGCTTTCAGCAGCACCAGTTCAAAGACACCGTCAAATCTTTCTCCGGCGGTTGGCGCATGCGACTGAATCTGGCGCAAACCCTGATGTGTCCATCGGATATCATGTTGCTGGACGAACCCACCAACCACTTGGACCTGGATGCGATTCTGTGGTTGGAAACCTGGCTTAAAGCCTATCCGGGAACCCTTATCCTGATTTCCCACGACCGTGAATTCATTGACGAAATAACCCAGCATGTTTTGCACATCGAACACCAAAGCCTGAATTATTACAGTGGCAATTACTCCAGCTTCGAGATTCAGCGAGCCGCCCGCATGGCCAACCAGCAGTCCGCTTTTGAGAAACAACAACGGGAAATTGCTCACCTGCAAACGTTCATTACCCGCTTCAAGGCAAAGGCCACCAAGGCCAAACAAGCCCAAAGCCGGGTCAAGGCTCTGGAGCGGATGGAAAAAATTGCACCCGCCCACGTGGACTCGCCCTTTCACTTTTCCATTCCTGCGGCCAGCAAGATGTCGGACCCGCTACTGGACATCAAAGCCGGTGAGCTCGGTTACCAGGGAAATGCGGTCTTGCACGGGGTCTCCCTGCAACTGGGCCCCGCCAATCGTATTGGCTTGATCGGCCCCAACGGTGCGGGCAAATCCACCCTGATCAAAACCCTGGCCGGCACCCTCGACATGGTGTCTGGCGATAAACAGCTGGGGGAGCACACCCAGATTGGTTACTTTGCACAACATCAGCTGGACCAACTGGATGTCAGCGCAACGCCACTGCTGACACTGCAACGAGAAGCGCCAAAAACGGATGAACTGACCCTGCGCAAGTATCTGGGCAGCTTTGGTTTTCATGGCGATGCCGTGCAGGATAATATCGGGCGCTTTTCCGGCGGCGAAAAAGCACGCCTTGCTTTGGCACTGATCATCTGGCACAAACCCAATCTACTGCTGCTGGACGAACCCACCAACCACCTGGATCTGGAGATGCGGCTGGCACTGACCCTGGCCCTGCAGGATTATGAAGGTGGATTGGTACTGGTATCCCATGATCGCCATCTGCTGCGTTCCACCACCGATGAACTGTTTCTGGTGGCCCACAACAAAGTGGAGCCGTTCAGCGGGGACCTGGATGATTATGCCCAATGGTTGCTGGACTACCGTCAGGCAGAGTCCGGTAAAACTGATGATAGCGGCGATAAAGAGGACAAACGGGACAAAAAGGCAGAACGGCAGAAGGCGGCGGACATTCGCAACCAACTGCGACCGCTCAAGAACCGAATAAAGAAACTGGAACAGACACTGGCCGACCTGGAATCCCGCAAGAGCCAGATCGAAACAGAGCTCAGCGCAGAAAACCTCTATGATCCAGCCAACAAGGACAGGCTAACCGATTTGCTGAAGCGCCAGGGAACAATCAGTGCCGAGCTGGAAGAGACAGAAGTGGAGTGGTTGGAAGCATCCGAGGAGCTGCAGACCCTGGAACAGTCACTAACTGATTAATCCTTATTGGCAAAGAACGCGGCCGCTTCCCCAAGATTGATATTTGCCGCGGTGAACTCGGCCAGATCGATGCCATAGGAACCATCCATCAGCACAGTCTTGATTCGGTGTTGCTTCTCTGAACCCAGATCCCGCTGCTGTTTGAGATCCACAATCCGCTGCTGAGTCGGTTTTTTGTTCTCATCCAGCAACAACGCCACCTTCGGCAACAACCGGTTTTCCGGCTCTACCGACAGCACGACGCCCACCTCACCGGAGGACATCTCCACCAGAGCTCCCGGCGGATAGATACCGATACACTCGATGAATTTAACCACCAGTTTGGGGTCGAACTGGGTTCCACTGTGATCGTAGAGAATTTTGAGCGCGGTGGCGGACGTATTGCCCTTACTGTAACAACGCTGGCTGGTAATGGCATCGTATGCATCCACAATGGTCACCACCTTGGTGTAGAAATTCAGTGTGCTGGCGTCCATTCTCAGAGGGTAACCCTTGCCGTCCTGCCGTTCATGATGATTGTAGGCCGCACCGATGACCTCATCCGGCAGCGTGTCATCCTGTATCAGGATTTCCCGGCCGAACACCACATGCTGTTTCATGTGTTCAAACTCTTCCGCGGTCAGGCGCGACGGTTTGTTGAGGATTTCCTGATCCACCTTCATCTTGCCGACGTCGTGGAGCATGCCGCACAGTCCCAACAGCTCCATGTGCTTACGCCCTACCCCCACGTGACGCCCCAGCGCAATCGCCAGGATGCCCACATTGAGGCAATGCTCCGCCGTGTACTTATCCACGTTTTTAATGCGAGTTAACCACATCATGGCCGATGGATTGCGCTCGATGGAATCGACACACTCCTTGATGTGACGACGGATTTCTTCTGTTTCGATACGGTCGCCTTTATAGGCGGTGTCCAGAATGCGCTCTACCTCACTGAAACTCTTGTGGTAGTGCTCGCTGGCCTGGCGGATTTCTTTTTCGACGGGTGTGGTGATGCTGTAATGCTTGGGCCTGTTACGGCCCACCATCGACGACCGGACTTCCGGTGCAACACTGGTTTTCAGCACATCAATATAAACGAATTCACAGATGTTCTTCAGGGCGGTCAGGTCGTCTTCATCATGAACCGGAAACCCCTGAAACAAAAACGGTGTATCCAGCCACGGTCGATCCAGCCTGGATACATGCATACCCAGCTTAAGCTGATCGGTCGGGACTTTAATGGTCTCCCGCGAGCGGGTCACTTTTTTGTTCATCTAGGCGGAAATAGCTCGTACTGCGTCTCCCTTAACTTTAGCTCAGGAAATGGAAATCGCCCTGCGGCGCTACAAATTTTCACGCAAATTCTTGCCCGCTTTTATCCCGTCCCAATGTTAAAAGGTGTTACAAAAACAACGCCTTAAGCAAATTAGGATAGCCACTTGATGATCTTGATTATTCATGGTTGCCCTACTTTTGGCGATTTTCGTCATACCCCCTCAGGGCGCGCCAAACTAGAATGGGCCCGGTTAAAAAGCCCGGCCGATTCATGAGTCCTATTGATGTCCCAACTTCGAATCACACAATTTATCCTTATGACCTGCATCATCAGTATCGGGATGGGGCAGTTCATCGTTTTCGCGGTACTGGCCCCGCTGATTCGAAGCGTGGGACTGCAGGAAGTTCATGGCGGTCTGATACTCTCTTTCTCCTCCGTGATTTACGCCCTAAGCAGCGGGGTATGGGGGCGTGTCAGCAGCGTATCCGGACGACGCCGGGTGATCCTGGTGGGGTTGATCGGCTATTGCCTTGGCACCCTGCTGTTTTCCGCCGTGTTTTTTGCGGGTCTGCAACTCTGGATGCAGGGCACCTTGTTGTTCCTCTCGTTGTGTCTGGCCCGTATGCTGCAATCCGTGTTGATGGGGGCAACGACCCCGGCTGCCACCGCCTATATGGCGGACATTACCACCCCGGAACAACGGGTTAAGGGCATGGGGCTGCTGGGCTCGGCGCACAGTCTGGGTACGATTTTGGGCCCGGCCGTGGCTGCCCCTCTGATACTGCTGCACCTGCTGGCGCCGCTGCTGGCGGCCAGTGCCATGACCCTGCTGACGGCCCTGGTGGTGTGGAAAGCCCTGCCGGGGCTGCCCAGTTCCAATCGAGCGAATGTGCATATCGGGCGGGAAATCCTCAACACGGTGAAGTCCTATTTCGATTCCCGCTACGCCGACATACTGTTGATCGGGGTGCTGATGTTCATGAGCTATGCCATGAGCCAGCAAACGGTGGGCTATCTGGTGCAGGACCGCCTGCAGATCAGCCCACAGGAAACCGCCACCATAGTGGCACATGCCTTTATCTTCTCTGCGGTATTCGCTCTCATCGGGCAGTTCGCTGTCGTGGCGAAATTGCGACTGGCCTCCAATACGCTGTTGCTGATCGGGTTGCCGCTCATGCTGGTGGGTTATCTGGTGTTGCTGCAATTGCAAATGGAACGGGATGCGCTGATTGCGTTTTCGTTTATCGGCTTCGGGTTCGGACTGGCCATGCCGGGATTTTCCGCCAGCGCCTCGCTCTCGGTTTCAGCAGAAGAGCAAGGCGCCGTGGCCGGCGTGATTGCCGGAGCACCGGCCCTGGGATTTATACTGGGCCCCACGTTTGGGGCCATGCTCTACGAATTCGATGAAATGGCGCCCTATGGTGCCTCCGCCGTACTGAATGGCCTGTTGGCGCTGGCAGTGCTGCGCAGACAGATCTCACACCGCAACAGCCCAACTCACTAGCTCCAATCCGGTCAGGCCCGGGCCAGAACTGCTGCCACCAGCTTGGTGATGCCAGCGGACGCTTCGCTGATGCGCCCTGCCAACATGTAGGCCGGCGTGGTCACCAACTTACGTTCTTCATCAATGCTGATTTCATCCACCGCACATTGCTCATGAGCCCCGCCCATGGCAACCACCGCCTTGGCTGCATCATCATCATTGTTACCCAGGGTGCACTTGACCCCTTCGCCAAACAGTTTCGGTGCCAGTGCCGGGGCAATGCACACCAGTCCCACCGGTTTGCCCTGCTGATTCATGGCCTGAACAAAACGCACCAGATCTTCGTTCACGCTCATGCCGGTACCATCCACGGCAAAACTGGACAGGTTCTTGGCCACACCAAAGCCACCGGGCACAATAACGGCATCATAGTCTTCCGCTTTGGCACCGGCCAGATCAATGATATTGCCACGGCACAGACGGGCCGATTCAACCAACACGTTGCGGGACTCCTGCATTTCCTCCCCGGTGATATGGTTCAACACATGCATCTGACTCACGTTCGGAGCCATGCATTGAAACTCAACACCTGCCTCGTCCAGGCGTAGCTGCACCAGAGTCGCCTCATAAATTTCAGCGCCGTCAAAAACGCCGCAACCCGAAAGAATAACCGCTACTTTCTTAGCCATCTTTTGTCTCCGTTAGTAATCTGTTTCACCCGAATTATTCCTGACTCAAATGAGCCAGAGTGTGAGCGCCTTGCTCCCAGTTTTGACCATCAAAGGGTTCAATGGTCAGCTGCTGCGGCCTGGTATCCAGGCAACGCACATTGACATCCACGCCATCAGGATTTGAGCGGGGAATATAAAAGGATTTTACCCCGCAGGTTTTACAAAAAAGGTGCTTAGCCACACCGGTATTGAAGGTATAAGTGGTTAGATTGTCTTTGCCGGTGAGCAGGGTGAATTTCGACTTGGGCACAATTAAATGCAAAAAGCCCGCTTTGGCGCAGACCGAGCAATTACAGTCCTGACTCACAATGTGGTCCGGCGCTTCAACTTCAAATCGAACGGCACCGCAGTGACACCCACCCTGATACTTCATGATCTTCCCCGTTGTGCTGTCAATCCAACGCACCCATTGTAACGCTCTCCGTTGCCCGACGTGAAGTACGCTTCAGTTGCGGGAGGAAGTCATAAACGGATTGCAAAAATTGCTCCGGCACTTCGGCGAAGGCGGCATGGCCGCAGGACAAAACTTCACGCCGCGCATGAGGTAAAAACCGTAACGCCTGATCGCCGTCCTTGTAGGCTTTAATCACCGGATCGTATTGGCCGAAAAGCAACAGACAGGGCGCCAGAACCTGGTCAGCCAAAGCGCTGAGATCGTTTTCAGGCCGACCAAAACTACGCCACAGGGCCCGGTTCATCGCCAGCGCATCCGGCTCGGATTGCGCACCCCGGGCGCGGTCCAGCATCGCGCTCGTAATCGCGGTTTTGCGCTTAAGATAAAAACGGGCAAAACGGTAGGGTGACAATGAGAAACGACTGCCCTGCCAACGACAAAAGGCTCGGGACAACGCATTCTGCGGTGTGAAGCCACCCGGCGCCACCAGCACCAGTCCACTAACCCATTGCGGATGGTGAGCGGCAAGCCTGACGGCCGCATTCCCGCCCAGGGAGTTACCGATGAGCAGCAGATCCTTCAATCCCAGGGTAGTGACAAACTCTTCCAGCACCCGATAAATAACGGCCACAGTGGCCTTTTCTGGATCGGCTAAAGCCGGTGACTGTCCATTACCCGGCCAGTCCAGTGCGAGCACCCGCCCATGGCGGGACAGAGGCTCCATAACCGCAGCAAAATCCCGCTGGTCACCGGGATTGGCATGTAACAACAGAATCGGGGCTCCATGGCCCATTTCGGTGTAGCTCACCACACCGGAAGGCAAGGTCACTATCGGCATTTTGATCTCATCCATGAAATGTCTGTGCACATCAAAATATCAGTCCATGCAGTGACATGCCAGCCCTAACGGTTATACAGCGTACACCCCATATGCTATTGATATTTAGCGCTTTTTAATCATCGCTTGATCTGGCACCACAAACCCTCTAAAGTATACACCGTATACTTAATTCGACATTACACCCATCCGACAACAAAAACAGCAAGAGAAGCGGCAATGACGGCTATGAACAAGGAACCCAAGCTCCCCCCGATTCCCAAGGGCGGCAAGATCAAGCACGCAATGAGTCTCGGCATTGATATCTGGAATAACCTGGATCGCTTCCAGGAAGAATACGGCGATTCCTTCACCCTGACCCTGCCGGGACAAGGCCCCATGGTGTGGACCGGTGATCCGGAAGTGGTGCGCGACACCTTCGCCTTGAAGCCTGAGCAATATGATCCCTTTTCCGTGCAGATTCCCATCGACGTGGGTGAAGAGTGCGTGCTGTTCGAAAATTTCAAAAAGCACCAGGATTCCCGCAAGCGCATTATTCCATCCCTGGCGACAGCGCAACTGAAAAACCGTGCCGGTGTCATGCACGACATCATCAGTGAGCACATTGATTCCTGGACTGTCGGCGAGGAATTCAATTTTCCCCGCATCGTCGGTGACATGACCCTGGACATCATCTGCTACACCCTGTTCGGTCTGCGTGAGGGTGAGCGCAAGGAACGTTACAAGGAACTGATCCTGGGCTGGCTCACCACCTCCACCAACGACACCATGTTCACCATCGGCCAGTTGTATGGCGCCCGTAAATTCCGCGCCAAGCTCAACAAAAAATATCGCCAGCGTACCGTAGAAGGCAAAATGGGTAACCTGAAGAAAGGCCTGCTGCCCTGGAAACAACCTTTGGATTACAAGGTTCAGCTGGCACAGATGATCCGTGAAGATGCGGAAAACATTCGTGCACGTATGGATGAAAACGAAGTCCACATGCTGTCGGTCTTCGCCCGGGCCAAATACGACGATGGCGAATTCCTGGAAATGGAAAAAGTCATCTCCGAGTGTATCGCCATGATGGTGGCAGGGCACGAAACCAGCGCCGCCACCTCCTCCTGGATGTTGATCTGGTTGCTGAAGAACCCTCGCGTCATGGAAAAAGTGCGTGCAGAAATTGCCGAGTCGGTGGCCAAGGAAGGGGTCTATGATCCGCTGATCATCAGCGAATTACCTTACATTACTGCCTGCTTGAACGAATCTCAGCGGCTGTCACCTTCGGCGCCGGCCACCGTGCGCTGGCTGACGGAAGACACCCAACTGGGCAAGTGGCTGATGCCCAAAGGCACCTGTATTTCGCCGTGCATGTACCTGACGCAACGACGCAAGGATATTTATGGGGAAGACGCTCATGAGTATCGCCCGGAACGTTGGCTGGATGGCAGTTGCAAACCCAAGCCCTGGGAATTCTTCCCCTTCGGCGGTGGCCGTCGTGCCTGCGCCGGCATGGCCCAGGCCCGGCAGCAATTGCGCATCATTCTGGCGGAGATTGTACGACGGGTGACCTTTGAATCGAAGGAAGATTATGTTCACACCGATGCCCTGCCCACCCCGCGTTTGGTAGGTGGACAAACCGAGCCCAAAGATGGCGTTTGGGTAACGGTAAAAGAAGTTCTGCCAAAAGAGGCCGGCATTACGCAGTTTAAACAGACCGCATAATCCACCCTGTGATTTTTTTGAAAATCAGTGCGGCTGTTGCTGGAGAGGACGCTCAAGTCCTCTCCTTTTTTACCTCTTTATTTATGGGCACCTGCTCCGGGTTCACCCTTGAAAAGCCACCGGCTTTTCCCAGACTCCCAACGCAATACAGCCTTGCGGTGACACGATTGCATGGTGAGTACCGGGTTTATGGATAACCAGATCCCCCACCCGATAAGTCGCATCACCGTCCTGCTGGCTGCCGTGTAAAATCAGGATATGTTCAAAGCCGCGATGGAGATGTTTGGCGACGCATGCTCCAGGCAAGTAATGCAACAGCGCCGAGCGCGGCCCCTCTTCACCGGTGGTGTATAATGTGGCGATGTACACACCTTCCGCCAGCGGTTCCCATTCATACCGTTCCAGCAGAGCATCCTGTTCCAACATCACATTCACGACCAGCGACTTATCAAAATCATCCATTGACGGCTCCCGGATTCTGTTTCCATTCAGTTTAGCCGATCACTTCCAGCAATGCTGCCGAGGTGCTGGTAGCACCAAACACACCACCCTGCATTTTGATCATTTCAATGGCCGCCAGATGGTTGTTGTAATCCGTAGCGCCACAACAATCTTCCAGCATCAGGCATTCAAAGCCGCGGTCGTTGGCTTCGCGCATGGTGGTGTGCACACAGACATCGGTGGTAATACCGGTGAGGACGATATTCTGGATACCCCAGGTGTGCAGAATCAGTTCCAGATCGGTGGCGCAGAAGGAGCCCTTACCGGGTTTATCAATGATGGGCTCACCTTCCTGGGGGTAGAGCTCCGGAATAATGTCCCAGCCCGGTTCGCCCCGTACCAGAATACGACCACAGGGACCGGGGTCACCAATACCCGCACCGATACGCTGGGAACGCCAACGTTTGTTGGCAGGCAAATCACTGAGATCCGGTCGATGCCCTTCCCGGGTATGGATAATGTGGTAACCACCGGCACGGAACGCCGCCAACACCTGGCCGATCGGTTCGATGGGAGCACGGGTCAAAGACAGGTCATAACCCATGCTGTCCACGTATCCGCCTTCACCGCAAAAATCCGTTTGCATATCAATGATGATCAGCGCCGTGTTGTCCGGTCGCAAATCACCGTTGTAAGGCCAGGGATAAGGATTGGCGGCCACCGTTTTTTCACTCATCGCAACGCTCCTGATCTGTTAGATAGTTTTGATAACGGGCATTTCCAGGACGGTTATCAGGACAGCGCTCAGGTAGAGACTTCTGTCGTGTCATGAATATCCGCCACCGGAGCAGAGGCATCGGCAAAGCGATAACAACCCAACAGCCATACTGTCACCACCAGATAAGCCGCAGACACCATTGGGCTTTCACCAATACCAATGGACTCGCCGTGCATAAAGCCGAAGAACGTCAACAAACATCCAGCCAGGGAGAACGCTGCCGCTTTCAGGAAATCCCGCTCGATGACAAAGGCCGCAATAGCACCCAGCACCAGACCGCCCAGAATCGCACCACCGCCCAGCACCGCCAGACCTTCATACAGGATACCTACCTGTCCCATCGCCTCATAACCCACGGTGGCCGCGTTGGTACCGGCCGCACCCAAAGCGTTGTCGATCATTAATTTACCCCAGGCTGCGAGATGCGGCATCAACGCCAACACAATGGCAGGGGCATGGGATTTGGGGGATTCCTGGAACGCCTGGGAACCAATCAGCATGCCGATATAAAGCAGAATCGGGGCAATGGCCACCACGGGGATCAACGCGGAAATAATAGAGAGAATGCCCAACCAGGCCAGCACCAGAATGGTAATGCCCGTGGCAGCGGAATAACCCAGGCCACCGCCCATGGCTTTCCAACCGGGATGGCCGATGTAGACCGCATTAATGAATGGATTGCCCATCAGGCAGCCCACCAGGCTCACCGCACCGTCGGCGGTCAACACCTTGGTGGTCGGGAAATCATCACCGGCAGCGGAAGCGCTTTCCACATTGTCCATGGCTTCCACCAGATCGTAGATACCAAAGGGAATGGCGGTGACCAGAATAATGCCGATAAATTCAAAGCCGCTGAACACATGGCCCACTGCCGGAATAGGTACGCTGAAACCGAAGTTACTGAATGCCGCCCCCAGTTTGTCCACGCTCATGCCACCCCAATTCAAACCCGCGGCGGTAGAGATCCAGGCAATGGCGGTACCCACGGCAATGGCGACCAAGCCGGCGGGGATGCCTTTGAAGTAACGCACGCCACCAAACCAGGACAACAGAATAATGGCGAAGCAAGTGATGCCGATCACCGGTGTCATAAACATTTCCAGCGCCGGGCGCAATGAAATGAACGCAATGGAAACCCCTGCCAGTGTTCCCAGCAACGCGGCCCGGGGCGTGATTTTGCGGATCACCGGCGCGATAAAAGCGCCAATCATCAGCACAAAACTCTGCACGAATACCCAGGTCAAACCGGCTTCCCAGCCTTTGACCGGATCGCCGGTGGTGCCGGAGATCGGCAGCATAATCACAAACACCACCACGAACATGTGGGGCACACTGATGCCGGATGGCAGCGCACACACATCATTGCGGCCGGTTTTCTTCGCCAGCCGATGGGCCAGCCAGGCGTAATAGGTGGTACTCAGAAACAGCATCAAACCGGTCGCAGGCAGAATCCGCCCGAACACCAATTCATCGGGCATCTGCAAAACAAATCGCAGTAACCCGGTTAATACCAGCATATTCACCAGGATGTTGGTGCCGAAGCCAAACAACGCATTCCAATCCCCGGGTCGCCACAGTGTCGGTTTAAACTCGCTCATGTTCTTTCCTCCAATTGCTCAGCCTCAATGATGGCAACAGAATCGGTTACCCAACCGAAAATGCCCCCCTGCGCTTTAATCATGCGTAAACCCGTTTCGTGAAATTCGTCGAAGTAGGAAGCGCAGCAATCAGACACTGCAACGCAGCGATAACCCCGATCGTTGCCTTCCCGAATGGTGGTGTGAACACAGACTTCCGTGGTCACTCCACACACCAACAAGGTGGAGATGCCTCCAGTCGTGAGGATCAATTCCAGATCGGTCTGATAGAACGCTCCTTTGCCGGGTTTATCGATCACCATTTCCCCGGCAATGGGATAGAGTTCGGGAATGATGTCGTGACCCGGCTCGCCCCGGATTAAAATTCGCCCCATTGGCCCTTCGGCACCAATGCGGGTGGAGGGCTTGCCCCTCAATACTTTGGCGGGATGGGCGTCCGACAAGTCCGCCCGGTGACCCTCGCGGGTATGGATCACCATCATGCCCAGGCGTCGTGCTGCCGTCAGCAACGCCTGGCAGGGTTCAATGGCCCGGCGTAACTTGCTCACATCATTGCCCAGGCTGCTACCAAAACCACCGGGCTCGATAAAGTCCCGCTGCATATCAATGATGATGAGTGCTGTGCTGCGCCAGTCCAGCTCGATCGGTTCCGGCTCTGCTTTTACCATAGTCGCCATGGAACACCTCTGTCCGTTACCTGATCCACCACTTACCAGATCCACTTAACCATGGCCTGGGCCACGTCTTCGTCGATGCCGTCAATACCGTACTTGTTGCGCCAGATCTGATATTCCACACCGGCCTGCAGCACCCCGGGTGCGCCCCAGGTTTTACCCAGATCCAACAGCAGGCGGGGGGCGGTTATGAGGTTGTCCTCCGAAGGGTCCAGGCCATAGGCGTAATCCAGAAAGCCTTCAAAAGCGAAGTCGAGAGAACCGATACTAAAGGGTTTCAGCCATACCAAAGTAATCTGGCTACCGGTTTCCGTATTGGCTTCATTACGCACGTAATAATTAATCTGAAAAACCGGTACGCCGGGCAGGTCCAGATCCACTGCTAAACCGTACAGGTAATTATGGAAACCCTGCCCCACTTCCATGGTGGTGGTGATCAGCACATCCTTGATGATCCCCATGCTGAGATCTTTCCCGGTCATCTTGCCGAAGCTCAGCCGAGGCGAAATTTCGCCATAAAAACTGGTGTCCAGTTCCTGGCCGCTGCGGTCCGGATTGGTGATGTCCACGAAGAAAAAGTTATCCCCGTATTTCCAGCCATTAACATGCTCTAACGTAATGATCGAAGCCGATACCTCCTCGGAATCAAGCTTGCCGGCAACCGGGTCGAAAAAGATCGCCTCATACGAATCACCATAGAGATACTGAATATTGGTGGAACTCCATTGTGCTGCCCCAGCGTTGGCGGTTGCCCCATACAACAATGCCCCGGCCATCACTGCCATTTGAAGAAAGACTTGCTTTAGGTGAAACCCCTTTCCTAATTCGAAACGAACTGTATGCATGACTTAAGCTCCTGATCGGCCTGTGTTACCATTTATTTGGTGCACTTTGTTGTTCTTATCGTTGTATACAACAGAAAGCAAAGCACATACCAGACAGCACCAGTGCTACGGTTTATTTTTATTAGGATTTAGTTTTCAATAGGTTATGACAACAGCAGTAACAGCAAAACAGGGCTATTGGATCAGGGAATGTGCCTCAAAAATGGGCAATAGCATGTTTGCTGGTGCGTGTGCGGAACCCATTCATGAGCAGTGAGACCATGGATCAAAAGCCCAACCCCCAGGAAATCTACAGCACACTCAGGGAAATGATTATCGCCCTGCGGGTAGCGCCCGGGTCCCGGGTGACGGAATCACAGTTGGCGGATTATTTTTCCGTGAGCCGCACCCCCATACGGGCCGCCCTGCAACGGTTGGAGAGCGAAGGCTTCCTCACCATCAAATCCAAACAGGGATGTTTTATCCGCAACATCGACATGCTGGAGATCAGCCAGTATTACGATGTGCGGGTCGCGCTGGAAAATCAGGCGCTGGATGAGATTTCCAAACAAACCGATCACCGCGCCCTGGCGGAACTGGGGGAATTGTGGAATCCGGAGAAACTGCATTTCGGATTGGAAATCAATGATGCCTTGAAAGAAGCGGAAGAAAATTTCCATCTGGAACTGGCCAAATTATCCCGCAACAAGGTGCTGATTCAATACCTGGCCGACGTGAACGATCACATCCGTGCCATGCGACGCTTAGGCTGGCCCAACAGCAAGAGTGTCACCGACACCTATGAAGAACACTATCGCATTTGCCAATTGTTGATGGCCGGAGAACTGGCCGAAGCCCAGGCTGAAATGACCAATCACATCCGCAAAAGCCAGGACCAGGCCAGCCGCATCACTCTGCATCAACTGTATGGCAATCGGGACGTGATCAGTTTCGATTAAATCATTGGTAGCAGAATCAACCTCGCCGCCAGTTCTGGTACTTCTCAACCCAGCGCAACAACCATTCCGGTTTATGGGCTTTCTTCCATTCTCCGGCGGCGTATTTGTTGGCTTCGTTCATAGTGGGATAAATATGAATGGTGCCGAGAATTTTGTTCAAGCCCAATCCATGTTTCATGGCCAGCACATATTCCGCGATCAGATCACCGGCGTGTTGACCAACGATGGTAACCCCGAGAATTTTGTCCTTACCGGGCGGGGTGAGCACTTTGACAAAACCATAGGCCTCTTCGTCGGTGATGGCGCGATCCAGGTCGTCGATGCCGTAACAGGCCACTTCGTAGGGAATGTTTTTCTCCCGCGCTTCCAGCTCATTCAAGCCGACCCGGGCCACTTCCGGTTGGGTAAAGGTGGCCCAGGGAATCACAGAATAATCGGCCTTGAATTTCTTAAGGTGTCCGAACAATCCGTTCACCGAGGCATACCAGGCTTGATGGGCCGCAGTATGGGTGAACTGATAAGGGCCGGCCACATCACCACACGCGAGAATGTGTTTGTAGTTCGGCACCCGTAAATAGGCATCGGTTTTGATTGTGCGATTGGGGTTCAATGCAATACCCAACTCTTCCAGGCCCAGTCCATCGGTGTTGGCCGTGCGACCCACCGCCACCAGGATTTCGTCGCAATGTACCGCCACTTTCTTGCCCTTGTGTTCGCAAATCACCACTTTGTCGCGGGCATAACGGTCCACCCCCACCACCTTGTGATTGGTGAGCACATTGATACCTTCCTGGGTGAAGTTCGCGGTGACCAGGGCGGACACTTCTTCATCCTCCCGCATCATGATACGGGGCAACATTTCAATCTGGGTCACTTCTAAACCCAGGCGACTGAACGCCTGGGACAACTCACAACCGATGGGACCACCGCCCAGCACCGCCAGCCGCTTGGGCTTTTCCCGCAGATCCCAAACCGTATCCGAAGTTAAAAAGCCGGTATTGGCCAAACCGGGAATGGGGGGAATAGCCGGCCGCGCACCGGTGGCGATCACAATGCTGCGGGCGGTGAGATTCTTGCCGTTCACCTCCACTTCCCACGGGCTTTTCAGGCGGGCATAACCCTGAATGCACTCCACTCCCAACTCGGTGTATCGTTGCACCGAGTCATGGGGTTCAATGGCGCGGATATTGCGCTGCACCCG
>PAPM01000030.1 GCA_002708905.1 Pseudomonadales bacterium
CACCGGCACCAGCGTGTTCCTGGCCCATTCCATCGGCGACTTCCTGCATCAGGCCAGCGTGCTGGTGGCCCTGCTGGCCATCGTCACCTTTGTGGTGTTTCTCACGGAGTTTGCCAGCAACACCGCCAGCGCCGCCCTGCTGGTGCCTGTGTTTGCCGCCATTGCCGAAAGCCTGGGTGTGTCCCCGGTGATGCTGTCGGCCATCATCGCGGTTTCCGCCTCCTGCGCCTTTATGCTGCCGGTGGCCACTCCACCCAACGCCATCGTGTTCGGCTCAGGCTACATCCTGCAGACCGACATGATGAAAGCCGGCCTGTGGATCAACCTGAGCTGCATCCTCATCATTACCCTGTATGCATGGCTGTTCTGGTAGGTTAGAATTCAAACACCCTGATCGAACATCCGTTTGTCGACAGGGTGCATTACATTAAAAATAATTGGAGTTCTTTTCATGAAAAAAATCGCCTTGTCTGCGGCCATTTTGATGGGCGCATGTGGTTCTGTATACGCACAGGAGCCGGGTGTTTATATTGGGGTTAAAGGCGGCAGCTTCCGCGTTGATGTAGAAGAAGTCGATACCAACAATCCGACGGCTAAGGGGTTTATCCTGGGATACAACCTGGGTAAAGGGCCTGCCATTGAGTTTGAGCACAATAAATCCGATACGTTCACTGCAAGTCAATACGGCTACTACGGCGCAGAAGGTGACATTGAAACCACTGCCCTGTACTTTGCCTATCGTTCAGAGGGTACCGTGTTTTTTAAAGTGAAAGGCGGCATCCTGAAAGAAGACGTTAAAGCGGATGGTTACTACGCTAGCGCCAGCGAAAGCGACACTGGCCTGTCGGTGGGTGCCGGCTTTGGTTTCAACCTGGGTGATGTGGCTCAGTTGGAAGCGGAATACACCATCATTGAGCAGGACGTGAGTTATTTGAGTTTGGGGCTGAACCTGCGCTTCTAACATTGCCGTTCCAGTACCGGCAACCGGTCAGACCAAAGTGCGCCCCTGAATGGTCGCGCTGGTCTGACCGGCTCGTACCTCAACTACGCCTTAAACGTACCGAACAAAATTCTCCCGATCGAACTTCACTCTTGGAAAATACACCCCATCTTTCGCCCGTTCCCCGGCACCCACCACCATCACCACTTCCGCGTCGCGGGGCAGCTTTAACAGTTTGCGCACACGCTGCTCGTCCATACCTTCCATGGGGCAGGAATCAAAACCGTGGGCACGAAACGCCAGCATTAGATTTTCCGCCGCCAGTGCGGTGCTCTTGATGGCCCACACCCGCATATCGGATTTGGTGAAGGGCCCGCGGGGCATGGGGCGGAACAGGCCGGCAACATTCGACAACGCCTTCTTGGCATAACCCACCGCATGCAACGGCCCCTGCCAATAGGTAAAGGCCACGCCCTTGCTGTAGAAATCCTTCCAGTGCTTGGGAATCTTCGGCTGCGGCCACTGATCGATATTGAGCTTGGCGATCTTCCTCCAGTTATTGGTGCGCGCCACCACCACGATCAACTCCGCTGCCGTGGTCGCCGCATTCTGGCTCATACAGGCTTCCACCAGCTTGGCTTTCTTGTCCGGCGATTGCACCACATGGAATTCCCAGGGCTGCAAGTTGCAGGAACTGGGGGCGATCAGGGCCAGGTCGATGCACGCATCCAATACCGTGCGGGGAATCGGCTTATCGGTAAACTTGCGCACCGAGCGACGACTCTCCACCACCTGAGTAAAGGCCTCACCCTGGGTTTGCTCCGGGGCCGGTTCGTAATAGCGCTTCTTCACGTTGTAGTCGTAACCATCCACCGTGGCACCCCGGCGCAGGGTTTCTTTCAGGTCTTCCATAAAGCTGGAGCGGGTTTCGGAATCTTTCATCTCAGTTTCGGCCATTGTTGTTATCCTGTTGCTCATTGGTACTCGTCAAACCGGACACCACTTTAGCAGGAAGCTTATTTGGATATAAGCTGTATACATGACTGCCATTTTTATGTTGGTATTGGTTAGGCATCCCTCTTAGACACCCTATGAAGGTATGCTAAACGGGCCATCATCCACCAGGGGGAGTCATAATGGGCAAAATGACAGGCAAAGTCGCCATCGTCACCGGCGCCAACACCGGAATCGGGCGGGAAACCGCAAAAGAACTGGCACGGGAAGGTGCCCATGTGTTCCTGGCCTGCCGCTCGCGGGACAAAACCCAGCCGGTGCTGGATGAAATCAACGGTCTGATTCAAGACAAAGATCAAGCCAAGGCCGAGTTCCTGCCCCTGGATCTGGGCTCATTCGATTCAGTGAGAAAGTGCGCTGAGCTGTTTCTGGAAAAGAACCTGCCCCTGCACCTGCTGGTGAACAATGCCGGACTGGCAGGCGCCAAAGGCATGACCGAATCCGGCTTTGAAGTCACCTTCGGCGTGTGCCATGTGGGTCATTTTTTACTGACCACCCTGCTGCTGGACAAACTCAAGCAGTCCGCCCCGGCCCGGATTGTGGTGGTATCCAGCAAGATTCACAAACGACCCAAGAAATTTGATTTGAGTGACGTCCGGGCGCCCACCAAGACCCTGGACGGGTTAAAGGAATACGGCCTGGCCAAGCTGGCCAATGTGTTGTTTGCGAAAGCCCTGGCAAAGCGCCTGCAAGGCACCGGAGTGACCACCTATGCATTGCACCCCGGCGTGGTGGCATCGGATGTGTGGCGCGCGATTCCCTGGCCGCTGGATAAGCTGATCAAACTTTTTATGATCAGCACCGAGGAAGGTGCCAAGACCTCACTGTATTGCGCCATGGCGGATGAGGTGGCCGGGCAGAGTGGACTGTATTACGACGAGTGTAAGGTGACGGAGCCTTCGCCGTTGGCGTTGGATGAGGGGTTGGCGGAGAGGCTGTGGAAAGAAAGTGAAAAGTGGGTCAGTGCATAAGTGATCAATATCAAGGAGAGCAAACATGGCAATCATCAAGGGATTTGGCCCGGCGGATTCCACCGCTGACACAGCAGGAACAGGTGGTATCACCTATATTGAACGCCGCGCCAGCAACAAAAATGATGAGCGAAATATTTACGTGATCAAAGGGCATCTGCTCCCCCCCATGAGCAAGCGCAAAAACTTTCAGGGCAAAAGCCGGTATTTTCAGCGTGGTGAACTGGGCCTGTCCGACGACTGGGAACTGGCCCATTTATGGCCTCCCCGCTTCGGTGATGAAGCGGCCGCCGGCATCATGTGGGCACCCCAGGAAATGAACCAGGACTTTCAAAACCACAAAGTAGAACCCTGGCTACAGGGCCTGCGCTCTTCCTCCCACAGTGCTGCCATCGAAATCACCGCCATCGCAGCAAGCTGGTGCCCCAAGTTTCTAGCCGCAAAAGGTAACCCCGATTACAAGGGCGCTGAATTTTTGAAGTGGGTCTGCTACGAAGTGAGCAATTGCCCCACCGGCACGCCGAGCCCTGCCGGAGGTGGACCGCTGTTGGGTTCATCCATCCATTTACAACTGGAACCCCTACAGCCGGGCCACGTGCCGAACGTGGTGAACGTAGAGGTGGGCACATTGTTGAACTGGAATTAGGTTGTTGAACTGGAATTAGGTTCGATGGGGTGATATAGGCTTCCTGGTGGGAAAATTGGTGTCCCGGTGATCAATCGGGGCTTCCCCCGAGGGAATTTGGTCTCCCCCTGATCAATTGATGCCTCCCCCCGGGGAAATGTGGTGTCCCCCTGATCAATCAGGCCTTCCCGCCAGAAAATGTGGTCTCCCTGTGATCAATCAGGGCTTCCTGTTGCAGAAATTGGTTCCCTGTTGATCAATTAGTGGCTCCTGCAGCAATTTCAGTAGTCTCTTTGGCTTGTGGCTGCTCATAAAACGCGATGTTGAAGCAACATTAACCAGCTTTTATACTGGCCACCTACATTTATCCATTCATGAGTACATTAGATGACTTATGAACAAGAATTTTGTCCGTTCTGCCAGATTGCTGCCAACCACCATCATGATCGTGTTCTGCAAAATAATGAACATGGCTTTGTGATCCGTGACGGGTTCCCGGTGACAGAAGGCCATTCGCTCGTCGTCCCCAAGCGGCATGTTCTTTCGTTTTTCGAGCTGACGAAAGAAGAACGCGACGACTTGCTGGACCTGCTGGATGCTGCCAAGGCCGATCTGGACCGGGAGTACGCGCCCGCCGCCTACAATATTGGTATAAACGATGGCCCCGCAGCGGGTCAGACCATTCCCCATGTGCACATTCATCTGATTCCGAGGTTTGACCAAGCCGGGGTAGACCCCAGAGGGGGCGTGCGCTGGGTAGTGCCGGAAAAGGCCGATTATTGGAGTGGCCGCGAGTGAGTTTGCAGGAATACGAACACAAACTCTCACGCCTGCGGATGAACATACGGGGTGGTGTTGGCAGCGAAAAAAGCCCGCATAAAGTTGCAATGCTGTTGGCTCTGATGGACTTGGTCGAGCAACAGCATATCCAGCGCAACCAGATCTACTTTAATCAAACACTCAGGGCAGCCTTCACAAAACATTTTGAGCAATTGGCTACCCCCAAAGATCGCAACAATCCACACCTTCCCTTTTTTCATTTACGCAGCAGCGGCTTTTGGCACTTTAAATTCAAACCGGGCAAACAGGATGCCTTTGAACACCTCACCACGGCCTCTGGCCCAGGTGTAATCGAACAGCATATTGCCTATGCCTACCTGGACGACGAGTTGTTTGAGTATATTAGTCATCAAATAACTCGTGAGTATTTGAAATCAGCCCTCATGCAGAACCTTGCAGCCGATGCTCGACGAGAATTGTTGCAGACAGGAAAGGATGCCTGGGATTGGCTGGAATGCGAAGCCATTGTGCAGGATTACTTCGCTATGCTGGAGCAAGAGGTCATTGGCAATAACTATAGCAAAGCCGCACACCGTCGCGCTTTGCAAACAAAACTGCGCAACCGCTCAGAAGGTTCCATTGAATTTAAGCACCAAAATATCAGCGCCATTCTAATTGAATTGGGGCAGCCCTACATTTCAGGATATAAACCGGCCTTTAACTATCAGCGCATGCTGAAGGATGTAGTGCTGGCTCATATTGCGGCAGATCTGAAAGCATTGGACACTTTCGCGAATGCAGCCTCCAAAGCCGTTGAGTACCGGCAAAATGCGGTGGACTGGAACAGCGTATTGGACCGGGAGTTACCAGACCGTATCCCTCAAATCAAAGAAGCGCCAAGAGAATATCTTGCCCGCAAAGCCAACTATGCAGAACGGGAGCGAAATAACCGTTCGCTGGGGGAGCAAGGCGAACGGTTTGTTCTGGATTTTGAACGCTTCCGCCTACATCAGGCGGGGCGCCCTGACCTGGCAAAGGAGATTCGCTGGGTCAGCAACGATGACGGTGATGGCGCAGGCTTTGATATACAGTCCTTTAATGTGGAACGGGAAGAAGAACTGTATATTGAAGTCAAGACCACCAGCGGCGGGAAATATCATCCGTTCTACATTTCGGATAATGAGCTAGCCTATTCAAAAGACAACGAGGCGCAGTATTGTCTGTATAGGGTCTTTGATTTTAGAACGAGTGCACGTTTGTTTCAGTTGGAAGGTGCGGTGGATCGTCATGTTAATCTTCAGGCTAAGAATTATATGGCTAGTTTTGGGGAACGGTGATTGTGTGAAGGTAAGGGGTGTGGTTTGATTTACACACGCTTGAACGTCGGTTATCGACCCATAGCGGACGTTAATTCAGAAAACTTTCCCTGGAATGCAGTCATTTTTTGGATGGGTTGGATTTTTATTAATGTCCATAGTTATTGTTATTACGAGTGTTGTTACAGATTCACGTCCATCGATACATTGAAATCAATAATATTCTAAGTAGTCGATCTATGTCTCTAACGGAAATTAACAACTTAAGAGAGCCTAAACTCACTGAGCGTATAGCTCAGCTTGTAAGCCTGGATGACGAAATATCAGCTGTATTCCGTGGTGTCTATACCAAGTTCAATGACACTTGGTCGATGCTTATGGGTGTCGTCAGACTGAATGGCTACTCGCGCTCATCTGATTTCGAAGCTTGTCATTACCAGTACCCTGAGTATCAGTTTATTTGCCAACCGATCACCGGTTTGAGCTTGGCAAAATTGATTAATAATGTAGGGGAAAATTCCAACACAAATATTCCCGGCCTTCCCGAATTCGGTAAGCGAGAATTGCACCCAAACTGGACTGAGAGTTTAATCCCGAGCCACGCCCATCAAGAAGAATTCCCCATTCGCCGGTTTTCCGCGCGGGTATGTTCAGACGCCCATTGCCACGAAACCAAATTGGTTGCGCACGAAATGCCATTTTACCCATCAGCGTTCGAGCTGACCAAAAATTTCCTGGGGCTGGAGGAATTTCACGGTTCAAGGGATTCTAGGAAAGGTGAGCTATGCATTTATATTCCAGACCGGCGGGGTCATCTAGCGTTGTCTGAAGGCGATATTCAATTTCGCAGTGACATGCTTAACGAGTTATCAGTGGTGGGTGCTATTGATGGGGAGCAAGTTAATCTCGTCAATCCGAAAGACAAGTTTGACTTCGACTTGAAGAATGCTAATGAGGTGGAGCTATGGTTGGTGACAAAGGACAGTGAGATTATCGACTACTGCTCTTCAACCGAGTGGGAATACAGATATGGTACTCAATCAGACATTGCTGATCTTGAAAAACTCATAAGCATCATTTCAGCTGGTGAAAGCGAGCACTGCGAATTTAAAACGTATATCGACCTCGTCAAAACGGACACAAAAGCGGTGGAGCTCGACAAAACAGTCTGTGCCTTTTCCAACCACCAGGGTGGCAAGCTGTTTATCGGTGTTGACGATGACACTCTTATCGTCGGAATCAACGAGAAATGTCAGAAGGGCTATCAATGCGACCCCTATGAAGCAGCGGAACATTACCTGCAAGATGTAGAAAAGAGACTGAGAGAGTCATTGGTGAAGAATCAATGCTTCAACTGCCAGCTCATTGAATACAATAAACTCCTTGTATTGGTCATAGATGTTCAAAAAGCCAACGGACTTAACTACTTACTTTCAACAAACGATGCCTATATTCGGCGCGGAGCCTCTTCCCCTAAAATGGCACCACTGGAAATGCAGGCCTTTCCGCGAGAGCGGGATGTATTCGGACGAGAACTATTCGCAACTGATGTCGGTTCTGAGTGGGGGGATTACTAAATGGTTGATGCCAACGTACCACTGGAGCGAAAATTTTCGCTGGTTACTCCCAACAAAGATAGCGAAGTTGACGATGGCTGGCTTGAAGCCTACTGGGCTCAGAAGGAGCCAAAAACCTGGGTTGACCTGGAATCTGAGTATCGAGTCATTGTGCTCGCTGATGCAGGATCAGGAAAAACCCACGAAGCATTAAATCGAGCCCAGTTCGGGAATCAGGAAGGTCGAGCCAGCTTTTTCATCCGCATTGAGGATATCGATACGGATTTTGATGAGGCATTTGAAGTCGGTACATCAGATCAATTTGAGGAATGGCTTGAGTCTGTAGACGAAGCTTGGTTTTTCTTGGACTCTGTTGACGAAGCCAGGCTGGATAATCCGAAAGCCTTTGAAAAAGCGATCAAACGTTTTGCAAAACGTATTCGTCCGGCGATGCATCGCGCACATATTATTATCACCAGTCGACCCTACGCATGGCGTTTTAAGAGCGATACAGCGTTGATTGAACGGCATCTACCTTTTAAAGCACTGAAACAAGAGCCGAAACAAGAGATTGAGGATGCTTCGTCGGAAAATGATGAGAAAGACGAAAGTCCGGTCAATATTTACGGGCTGAAAGCATTGGATGTTGATGACATTCGTTTCTTCGCCCGACACCAGGCTACCCCTGATATTGAACAACTAATCGTTGAGATCCAGCGTGCTAACTTGATGGAAATGGCATCCAGGCCTTTTGACCTTGGAGCACTGTTGTCAAAATGGCAGTCAGATGGAGAGCTGGGTGGTCGATTGCAATCATTGCAACACATGGTGGACATTCGACTGAGTGAGATCGATCCTGATCGTAATGAACGTCAGCCTCTCAATAAACAACGGGCACGTGATGGCGCTCGTCGATTGGCTGCTGCTGTTACCTTGTCCAATGAGGCTGGTATTTTGGTGCCGGATATCGCTCACGAGAAAGCAGGCATCTATGCCGAAACAGTCTTGGCTGACTGGGAAAATCCAACCGATGTGCGAAAGCTGCTTGAACGAGGCATCTTCAATGACATCCTTTTTGGCGCGGTGCGTTTTCGGCACAGGGATATTCGTGAGCTGCTGGCGGCTGAATGGCTCCACCACCTATTGCTAACCGGAAACTCCCGCCGAAAAATAGAATCACTTCTTTTTCGGGAGCAATACGGGGAGCAAGTCGTTGTCCCGAGATTCCGTCCGATTCTCCCCTGGCTAATCCTCTTTGATGAGGACATACGCGAGCGAGCGCTTTCGATACACCCTGAGATCGCTGTCGAAGGTGGCGATGCCGCTTATCTACCGCTGCCAATCAGACAGAAAATTCTCAACGATATTGTCAGTCGAATTGTTGCTGACGAAGATGATCGTAGTGCCCGTGATAATGGGGCGATAGCACGGATTGCCCAGAAAGACCTATCTGATGAAGTTCTTCGTCTTATCACAGAGCACAATGCCAACGACGACGCGATTTTCTTTCTGGGAAGGCTGGTCTGGCAAGGCGATATGGAAAGTTGCATTGAGCCTTTAATCTCAATTGGTACAGACCCAAGCAGAGGTATTTACTCACGAATAGCTTCTATACGGGCGGTTGCCACGGTTGGCTCAAGGGAACAGCTGAAATCGCTGTGGCAGTCTGTTAATGCCCAGCCAGAGATCATCCCTCGCAGATTGCTCGTCGAGTTGGCAGAGGAAGCGGTTATTGACGAAGCAACTGTAGATTTATTGCTGTGTTCCCTTGATAAATTGCCTCCCTATGAGCAATACGAAACATCGGGTTTGGATCAAGCCATTCATACATTCATCGATAAGTTCTCAGAGCTCAGCTCACAAAAAAGTGAGCCATTGTTGGAGAAGTTGTGTGTTGGCCTCAATGAACTCCTGGGCCGAGCTCCTCATCACGAGCGCCGTGAGTGCCGTGTTTCCACGGAGTTTAGCTGGTTGATGGGGCCAGCTATTCAAGTTGTAGAGCACCTCATCTCAGAACGTGCCAATGTGTGCTTTGACAAAGATGTCATTGAGATACTCCTTAAAATACCGGCTATTCGCCATTGGGGTAGAGATCAAATAAATGAGTACAAGGATAAGCTCCACGAGTTAATACCTGTATGGACGGAGTTCAACGATGCGTACTTTTGGCGGAGCATTGAAGAAGCGAGAATCAGACTTGTTGAAAAAGAAAAACGACTCACAGACTCTTGGGAAGTGACTTGGCCCGGACACTATTGGAAATTTGAAGCGGACAGTTTTGACCGCGTTTTAGCGTTTATCAAAACTAAGCAGCTTGAAGATGATCAGCTGGTTGCACTTTCATTGGCTTTTCGCATCTATGTGCAGTCTGATCGGCCGACTGAATGGCAATGTCAACTTGAGGAAGTGGTAGCAGGCAATGAGGTATTAACGGCGAATTTGAAAGAGTTGCTTAATCCGCCGGTAAGTGAAGATGATGATAAATGGGAGCAAGAGCACTTAGAGCGAGAACGGCAGCGTGAGAAGGAAAAGTCCGAGAGAAAACAGAAAAGAGCCCAGTGGATCGAAGGGCTACGTGCCAATCCTGAAATAGTACGAAATCCGCCAGACCTTCCTCCTGGAGAGTGGACAAATAACCAATACTGGCTGCTTCTTGAACTTGATGGCGAGAGGCTGAGAACCTCTCGTGCTAAAGGTTCAAATTGGCATTCATTAGTTGATGAGTTCGGTGAAGATGTAGCCCGTGCGTTTCGAGATTCTGCAATCAAACATTGGCGGTTGTACAAGCCTGAACTTGGGTCTGAAGGTGCTGATTGGTCATCTACGCCTTACTCACTGATCTTTGCTATGTTGGGGCTGGAATATGAAAGTAATGAGGTAGACAGCTTTCCTTCCAACCTGAGTGAAGCCGAGGTTTCTCTGGCGTTGCGTTATCTGACTCGAGAACTCAACGGGTTTCCTAGGTGGCTCGAAACCATGCACAAGGCTTACCCAGAGCAGGTTCTCAAAGCCGTTTGGCAAGAGCTCCATTGGGAGCTGGTCAACACCCGCGTTGATAATCCGATGCACTATATCCTACAGGATATTGTATACCATGCGCCCTGGCTCCACGGTCAGCTAACACCTCTTCTCCAGCAATGGATTGAAGATAACCCCGATTCTGACTGGGAAGTGTTACGCGACTGCTTTCATATCTTGGATACTGAACAAGTCCCTATCGAATGGTTGACCTCTTTCGCTCAATCAAGAGTGTCTGCTAGCGGTAGTGCAGAAGACTCTACCAAGTGGTACGCCCTATGGGTGGATACTGATCCCGAAACTGGTATTGCGGCTGTCGAGTCTTGGCTCGCAGGCATGGAAGCTGATGCGGCGACAACAGCAGCACAGCAGTTTGTTGTACAACTTCTAGGAGGCAGGAGAGAGCGGGATGGTTGGGCATTTGCTCAAAAATTTAAGTCTGTGCCTTACCTTACTGAGCTTTATGTTCTGATGCACCAATACATCCGGGTGGAAGATGATATTGACCGAGCAGGTGGGGGCGTTTATTCACCTGGCTTACGCGATGATGCTCAAGATGCTCGTAGCCAGCTATTCAACCTTCTGACAGAGATCCCGGGGAAGGAGACCTATGGTGCTCTCCTAGAGTTGTCTCGATCCCATCCGGTGGAAGATCATCGTGCATTCATGATCAAACAAGCGCGACGCCGTGCGGAACAAGATGCGGATGACCCCCCTTGGACTGATGGGCAGATTTATGATTTCTCCTTATTAATGGAGAGAGATCCTTCTACTCACCGGCAGCTGTTTGATCTTGGCGTGTTACATCTCAACGATTTCAAAGATTGGCTGGAGAAGGGGAATGATAGCCTGTATGCAACCTATCAAAAAGCCAGCGATGAAACGGAGATGCGCAAAATTGTCGCTCATTGGATAAATGTACATGCGCAAGGGCGTTATAGCTGTGCTCAAGAAAATCCATTGGCTAACGAACAGAGGCCAGATATCTGGTTGCAGCATCCTGTGGTCGTATCGCCAGTACCAATCGAGTTAAAATTGCTGGACAAAGGTTGGTCAGGGCCTGATCTCTGCGAACGACTTCGTAATCAGTTGGCCGGTGACTATCTGAGGGAGGTGACGGCTGGTTGTGGCGTGTTTCTTCTGGTTTGGCAGGGGTCAAAACCTGACCGTCAGTGGGAGGTAAATGGCGAGCTAGTGGGCGTCTCAGACCTTCAGCAAGCATTAACTAACTATTGGGGTGGTATTTCACACCAATTCCCTGGTGTTGCTTCTGTTGAGGTAATCGTGGTTGACCTCACTTTGAGGGGCACTAAGGCAAGTACCTAGTATAACCTACTTTAGGTGTTCAAATATATTTGGCGGGAATTCCCGGGGCAGTTTGCTTGATTCCATGTCCGCTTTTGGCCGAAAGCAGTCTGCTCATGTATCAGTCGAAGGACCCTGGGCCAAGACGTGACTAAATATCGCGTTAATGTCTTCTAAAAACCTGATTGCGGACGTCGACATCTTATCTTTCGGCTCGAAACATCAACAGTAGTGGATGGTCGCAATAGCCATTTTCAGATGTTCACGAACTTTGAATCAGGCCAAACTTTAGGATGTTTCCCACTGCATTCCTTGCGTGGGCCCTGCTACGGGGCGCGCCGTTAAGGAGGCTGTCTTCCATGGTCGCCGCCAGGAATTAGCGTCGTGCAATGTTATCCTGCTCGCTGGTCGCCTGTTGCAGCTGATCCGAGCCTTTCAGCAAGATGGTTATCGCATGGTGTACGGTTCACCAGCGGAGGCCAGCCCCCATGCCTCTGATCTTGCAGCGCTTGATATCGAGGCCGTGGCACTGGCGCTGAACTGCACTAGGGCAGACATCAAGATTTTGAATATTAGTGGTCGATGAAGAAAGCATGAAACCTGGATGTCACATTTTCATGGAGATGAAGTCTGGTTGTTCTAGATCAGATCAATAACTGACCTTCAAGCCAATATGGCCTAACAATAATTTCTTGAAATACTTTCGCATCTTCAATCAGTTATATCGTTTTTGGCTGAATGGAGCAGGAATGCCGCCACCCCTCATTAATGTCAGAATTTAGCAACTGTGTATACATCGTAATCAAATAGATGGATTTGACCTTATATTTTTTGTAGGCTTTTCCTATTCAGGAAAGGTTCAGTTTGGAGGCGCTAAATTTAGCGTGTCACATGGGAATTGGTAAATCACAGGTAATAGTCATCTATTAAGATTTCATTGCATGCGTGTAGAGTCGGCAGTTATGAAAAGATAGTTGGCCATATAGATTTACTACAAATCGAACAAGAAACTGTTCGAAGCAATCCAATTTGCAGATCCGACAAATAGACTGCTTGTTGGTCTGATATTTTCATCATCAAGTAATAGAAATTTGGGTGACAGAAATAAGCTTGACTATTTAATGGTTACATAGATATACGGGGGTATATGTAATGAAACTTTCGTCAAAATTTAATAAGAAATTGGCTAGCTTGGGAATCGTATTGGTTTTTCTTACACAAACGATGCTTATAGCGCTAAACGCTCATGCTGAGAATACATTTAGCAGCGATGTATATAATGTTTACTACTCGGAAATAATCACAAGCGATCTTCTAGAGAATCGAGATGTTCTTGAAATTCTTGCTGAAAACCTTATCAAATCAGAGCTAACAGCGGAAACCACGAAAACAAAAATAGACGTGGTAACCATTGAAGAAAAATTCAATAAAGGTAAAGCAAATATTCATAAAGAAAAGCAAAAAGTAGAACAACAGATTAGTGAAACAAAAGCAAATTTCAAGTCTACCCCAGATCATCTGAAACCACGCCTAGAGTTGGGTATAAGGGAACTTAAGAATAAACTGGATGAATTAAATCGAATTCTACAGCAAATGGAAAAAACGGAACCGCTGATAGAAAAAGCCAAATCTGGTGAGGCATCCAGTGTAATTTCGTGGGATGAATTTAAAAAAGATGATCGAGAACGAACAAATTTTATCAAGCTGGTTATAGGGGAAATAACGGATCCACAAGATCTATTCCCACGAAAAGCAGCACTAGTAACCCACCTTAGAATATATGATATTAATTCAACCAGAGATCCATTTGGTGAACAGTCTATTGAGACTGCCAAAACCCGGATAATTGAACTGTATCAAGCCATAGGCAGCTACTATAAAACCAAATCTGACAAAACTGGTAATTACGAAAAACCGTGCCGTATACAACATTCCAAATACAATCATATGAACCAGAAGCTATTGGTGAATGATGATTGTATGGCTCGGCCTTTTGGGCAACCCATTTCACCCGCCAAGCTACTCAATGTTGACCAGGAAATACCCAGTTCAACACGAAATCTTGGCCAATTGATCTTGGTGACCAAAATGTTTGGTGACGTGTTGCTGACTGATGGGGGGGTAATGCTCTCAAATGAGAGGACATTACCGAATGATAACTACAAAGGCTGGTATCAACAATTAAGCAATAACATTCATCCTCAAATTATTGGCTACTTGGTTCCTGACTTGAATGTCAATTTATTCAAAGCCTATGAACAAGCTGGAATTCTCATTAGACCGCCCCATATAGCCCTGACGCACTCTTCAGATTTCGATACACCACTAAAGATATCACAAGCTAATGTTCAACCTTTGCTGGATGGTGCAGACTTTGTTACAGCGCCAATCATTACGAGTTTGAAGCCTATTGTTCAGCATAAAATAGTAGACAAAACATTCAGGGAACAAAAGATAAAATACACTCTCTTTGGGGTGGTGATACCTACTATTGAAGAGATCCGATACATTACCGATTCCGGAGAAATACTGGCCATTACACAAGCTCCTACAGAAGCCATCGAATCATCAGCCGCTTCGCAGAAAATAGCAGGATCGAGAGTAACCCATGACACGGTAAAGTCCTGTCAAATGAAGCGAAATGTTGCAGATTCATTGTCATGTCATGAAAAAGTCTGTACAGATGCCAAAAAACAGCATGGATCGAATAATTCAATCTATAAATCCTGTGCGGGAATGTACAGCAAGGTTTTGTATTCTGAATGCAGTCGGCCAGGTGCTAATGCACTTGAGTGTTTCGAAAGAAACTGTCCGAAAGTTGCGAAATTATTGGGGGCAGGGAGTCGACAGCATAGAAAATGCATGGACCGTCTGAACGCATATAGAATGCAAAAGCAGCTTTTGGAACAATAGATTTTCTTGAGGAGTGATATAGCAATGATCAGGTCACAATATGTTTTCCATGCATTGACGGTTAGTTTTTGTTTGGTGGCAATTGCAGCTAGCAATATTGCCAAGGCCAATGAAATAGCAGTAAGAAAATTAAAATTTAAGCACTTTTCTCCCGATTATTGTATTCCATTTCAAAGCGACCGCTTTTCTGAAGAGCTGAGCAAGCAGGTACCCAAAGAAGAATTAACTGGTAATCACTATTATGTTTATGTAAGTGGAAATCAGTATGGCACGGGAGGTTTTGTGAGGATGACCAACTCAAGCCCCGCTGAACCTGAAAAATCCCAGATAAACACTTTCGTCTTATGTGCGGCTAACAGTGAAGCTGCCGAATGGAATAATAAGGGCGAAGTGGCTGAGGACAAATTGCAGGCAGAAGCCATGCAGGTAACAGAGCGTTGCAAAGCAGACAACTTAAAAAGTTACAAATGTGATTGTCTATCGAATGCCTATGTTGAATATAAACAAAACTCAGTTACGAAAGGTTCGACAATAGATGATTTTTTCTGGAGATCTGTACCATCTTTAAGTCAATGCTATAACTTAGGACCTACGTTATACACACAGCAATATCCGCAGTATTGGAAAGGAGTTGGGACGTCTATCACTGAACCTGTCCCAACCCGCTATTATTTGAAAAAATTCATACATGCAGGTGGTTCAGAGACCCGTTACAAAGACTATGTTATGTGCGAAATGAATAACTTGGCTGACTGTATGGTTAAAAACAAGAGTATTCGACGTAATGCGTCTTGCCCTCAAGATATTAAAAGTGAATGTTTAACAAACCCGAGATATGATCCCAATAGCGAAGTTAGTAGGTATATTTTAAACGCTGAGGCAGAAAAGCTACGACAATATCAGGAAACGGAAAAACGAATAAAATTGCGACAACAAACACAAGCTAAATACGATGAGTCAATTGCTCAATGCGATAAATTGGCTCCAGATGTAGGCTTTCTCTATGACCCATCTATTGAAGTAGATCTTGTATACCAAGAAGCCAAGAAAATTGTATCCTGTTATCAGAAAGCATCGAATGAATTTGAGGACACTCCAGCAAAAATTCACCGGCATGCTAACAATAACAATAAAGGAACGTTGGTGGCCTATATTGAATTTTATGAAGGTCGAAACAAATTGCTTTCTGATCTTGAAACCCATCTAGATAGTTGTCTTGAAGATAGTAATACAGATAGAGCCAATTGTATCCAGAAGACTTGTGGGCAGGCAAATGACATGGGGCAAAATGGATTTCCAATTGGGAAGGAATATCTTGCAAAAGTGAAAAACACTTGTAAGAAACACCAAGCAAAACTCGAGCGATTGTTAATAGAACAGCAACAATTACTAGCAGATAAAGAATTGCAGTTGAAAAAAATTCAGGTAGAAACCAGGAAATGTGTGCTAACCCAACCCGTCAACAGCGAATGTGTGCTGAAAACCTGTAAAACACCGTTTCAGCAGGGCAGCAGTCACCCACTGTATCGATTTTGTCAGAGTGAACTTGCGGAAGCAAAGCGGCTGGAATCGAATTTTGCACATGTCAACAAACTGGTAGGACAACAGTCTCAACCATCTGCGCAAGATGTTGAAAACCGGAAAATTCAAGCCGAAACACAGAGATGTGTTCTTCCTCATGCCCCCTCCAGCGCCTGTGTACTAGAAAGCTGCAAAACACCATTTAAACAAGGCTCTAGACATTCTCTGTATCAATATTGCCAAGCCAAGCTTGCCGAGGCACAGCGTCTTGAATCCTATAAGAAACAGTCATCATTAAGATCCGGGCAGTCGAATTCTGCAACCGACCGGTCCAAGTCATCCCAAACTCAAATGAACCCAATGCAGGATGTCGTGGAATGCACCCAGAAAGTAAAAAGTCAATATAGCGAAGTTGCCATGACCACTGACTTGTACTTTAAAATGAGCCAGGAAATTCAAGCTTGCACTATAGGCAATCGCTAGCTAAGAGGTGGTTAACAATATCATTAGAGTGAATGCGTTGAAGTGCCCGAAAAAAATTAAGTAATGTATTCATATTAAGAGTACATAATTGGTTTTTATGAAACGTTATTACCGCAGGAATCTGCAATTAGATATCTAGTTGAAGGAAGGCAATATGTCAATCGAACATGACCATTCAGTACATAGTTTTTCCGGAAAAATCAAAGAAGCCAGCTCTTTTCGTGAATGGCTAACCTGGTTTACAGGGCTGCTACTATTATCCACTTTAATCGGATGTGTCTGGTACGTAGGATCAAGTAATCTTGCCACCTATATAATCTACATGACTATGGGTGTGCTCATCGGAATTGCCTTCTATGCAAGTTTTAGGGATGTGCGATCGCTGCACCGTGAAATTCATGCAGCATCCAGGCAAATGCGGGAGCTGATTGAAACCGATGATATTGAAAGTTTTCTAAACGACACAGAAAAGAAACGGGATCTAAGTTATTTTCGTTCGCATATTGCTTCACTCTACAAGATTTATACTTACAGCTCTGAAATCTATCAGGACACGCTAATTGAAATATTGAATTCAAAATTACTGGCTCGAAATCGGAAAGTGGAATTGTTTTCCAGTATTCTTATTACACTGGGTTTGATTGGCACTATTGTAGGGCTGATTTTTATGATGACAGATCTGACGAACTTGTTTGACAACGCTGAGCAAGGGATACCACAGGTTTCTGAATTGCTTCAGTCCGGTGGTCCATTAAAGGGCTTGGGGACTGCATTTTTTACCACCTTAATTGGGGCGCTTTTTGGTGGTGTTATTTTGCGAATTCTTACCAGCATTGTAGAGGAAGGCATCACTAAATACGTTGCACTTCTGGCAGAGTTAACTGAAGTTAACGTTTTGCCTGTATTGCGTGCACATTCAGCGAATCAATAAGAATAACGTTCTTTATCCTGTTTTCGTTCTGGGGGAAGTATATGTCTGAATTAGATATAGATAAAGTTACAAACGGATCAGGCGTGGAAAATCAAATTGAGTTTTCCTGCACCAACTGCAAAACAACCATTGCTGCATCCAGAATAAAGCAGGGGGAGTTAATGCAATGCCCAAAATGTGGTACTGAATGCAAAATTCCGATAGCAGTGTCTTTTAACAATATTGGTGATTCCAAAAAGCGCAACAAAGTCGGTTTAAGTGGGGAAGGCCTGGAAAAGAACCAAAGTAAAGTTAGATTGCAAGCGGATAAAGATCAATACAAACCCAATTCTGCTCGATCTATCAAAAAGACAGTAGGAATCGCATTCATGTGGCTGATTTTAGCTGTCGTTCTGGTAGGTTCTGGTTACCTCGCATATCGGGAAGGTGTTCTTAATACTGTTCTTCAAATGTTTACTCCTGATCCCCCTAAGCAGGAATTGGTATTTGCACAATTGGATATTGGTCAAACACATGTCACGAACGGTTTAGTTCTACAAGACCTTGTTGAGAGGAATCAAGCTCTATTAACAAAGCTTACAAATGATATTGATGCACACCAAAGCCTCAAGAGTGAAATTGAATTATTATCCGATGGCGTTCAATTTCAAAAGCAGATTGTTAACGAGGAAATGGAAAGGACTTCGGAGATTCTGTTTCAGCTGGTGAAATATTCTGAACATTGGCCTGATCATGTGTCTGAGATATTTGATGAGAAAATTAATATTGCTAGACGATCCGGCACCAAAGATCAGGCACAGATTCTCACACAAATGAAGCTTATTGTGAATTACTCACCGCTCGATAAAACAGAATCCATTGAATTTATTAAATCAGAACTGAATTCAAAGATTGGTCTTCAGTGGTCTGAAAATGAGGAATGAAGGATATTCAATATGAAGCTTATACGTCCGAAGCAGAATACCAGTTTTTTCGAGTCTTTCAGTGATTTAATATTCGCCACCATGGCAATATTTGTCATGCTTCTAATTATATTTATTAGTCAGGTGGGCGAGGGTGTTTCCCAGATTGCTGATAGTGATAGTTCAGGTGTATCTGATTCAGAATCGATTGGAGGGCAATCCTGCAAAGTCAACACAATCAAGGATGTGTTCGGGCCTGCTCAATCCTTTGACAAGAACCATTGCCGCCGAGGAAAAACCTGTCGGTCTAGTTGTAATGATATACTAGTCCATGGTGAATCAAAGGGTACAGGTATTTATACAATTGATGTTGACGGTAGAGGAAAAGTTACTCCGTTTAAAGCATATTGCGACATGGAGACAAGAGGCGGGGGCTGGACGCTATTCGCGCACCATCAAGACTGTACCGCTGAAGTGGTGGAAGTTGACTTTGTCCATCTTGAAAACCTGGGTGTTTTACGTAGTGATAAGTGGAAGGCATTACGGGATGGTGTGCAGGAAGGAATGATGTTCGTCGATGAAAAGGAAAAAGTTACATTCCTGTCAGTGCAAAAATTGAAGAATGCAAACTGCGTGAATATAGATGTAGTTCAGAATTTGTCATTGGCAAGCCCTGGCTACAGATCAAATGTGATATGGCATGCTGAGAATGATTGTCAGGGTAAAGGTCAGGATTATTCAATAGTCGCGATCGCAGGTAGTTCCTATAAGAATTATACCTTTGCAGGTGCAGGCCTGTGGCAATTTGCCGAGCAATTTGACGAATGGCCCTATCCAAATACTGGCCGGTATCCAAGTGCATCTATAGATCACCAAAATGAGCTACTTTACTTCATCAAATGAACCCTTAAAAAGGCAGATATTTATCAAAATCGGAGTTTTTTGAACGTCTGTGGAAACAGCGGTATTTCCGAATACGAATGCGAACTTCCGCTTTTCGCCCTGTTCTGGAAAATAGATCAATGTCCGCTCTTGGCCGAAAGCAGACCACAACCGAACGTGCATTGTCATTAAATACCAACATATGAAGCACCTAAAAACGCTGTTACTACTTGTCATCAGCATTAATTCATCTGCTGAAGTAACCGAACAAGTCGACTTCGAGTACTACTATGTTTACGGTCAATCGATGAAAGAGTTGACCTTATCCATGAAGGAAAACAGTCCGGTCATTCGAGGCAACTCAAAGCATGCTGCGACAGTAAAACTTAAGATTCAATACCGTTATTCAAATCACAAGAATACTGCTGGCTGCTCGCTGATTAATCCCGAGGTCCGACTAAAGACAACTTATGTCATACCCAAAATAATAGAAGAGCGCAGCAGCACTAGAATTATCACTGTGTTCAAGGAATATTCATCCCGTTTGATGAAGCATGAGCGAGAGCATAGAAATATTGCTTTCGAGTCGGCTCAACAGCTTGATAAAAGTCTGGCATTGCTGCCTCTTGCCACTGATTGTGCCTCGCTGAAGCGCAACACCAGAACCCTGTACTCTCGGATCAATGAGGATCAAAAACGCCGAAATCAAATTTATGACAAAGAAACCCAGCATGGTGTACTACAAGGGGTTTCCTTTATGGATATAGTTAAACCGCTAGTAAAAACGAGAAAGGAACTTATAGAGTTTTGAGCACTTCCCCGTAGCCGGCGTCTTTAAGAATTCCCACCAAGTGGTAGTCCGTGGCAATCGCCCCAGCATTCAAAAGTGGAATAAAGACGGTTTCTAATTGCTCACGCTATCCTATAACCCAACATACCCTTAAGTCCGTTTTATAGCATATTTGGCAGCCGATACATCACATTAAATGTACATTTCCAAGCCGCTTTGCACTTCATAAAAGCCCTACTACAATTATTAGTTGAGATATTGAGGTGTGCCCCTTAACCCTTCAGATGTGCAAGCAGTTGATGTCTATATTCAGTTTTACACGGTTTTTTGCCTTGATTGTTACTTTATGTGCTTTTATCTCTGGTTGTTCCACCGCTGTCGAACGACTAAACAAGCTGCAAGAACAACATAGGAAAACAATACGCCATGAGGTTAACGCCTTGCTCTCTGAGCCTGGCGATATTAATCGTATATCTCCAAAGAAGGCGTTAACGCCTTTGTTAGCAGCTTCCTTCTTTGACCCAGAGCGTATACCAGACATGATCGCTCAAGGTGCAGATGTAAATTATCGAACGCCTTTTGATGAAACTGCCTTACACATACTGATGTATCGCGAAGCCGTATACAAAGGCATCTTCTGGGCTGGTGCTGGGTATGGCCCGTATGATGACACTTATGAGCTTGCTGCGACTGAAGCCTTACTTCAAGCAGGCGCCGACCCAAACATCAAGGGGCTTGGAGGAGCAACCCCTGCGCACTTCGCGGCCAATCCCCAATATTACAAAGGTGACGATGAACATTGGCTTGATATGCAAGTTGAGCGTATTGCCTTGATTGTCAGATATGGCGCTGATCTTTCTATCGGAAATTCTGAAGGATTGACACCATATGAGAGTTCTATTCCAGCTAATTCTTGGGCAAGGGAAAACCAAACTCCTTCCCAGGAAGCATTTTCGCAGTTTCTTTTTCTCGCCGAGAAGCATGGAATAGAACAAGCCTATGCAGCTCATATTAAACGCAAAACATCTCTCGCAAAAGAGGCTAAGGACAAAGCCAGAGCTGAAGCAGAACGCAAACATCGCGAGGAAATCGCGTGGAAAAGAAAGCAAGCCCAAAAACAGGCTATTTCCTCATACATTGCTTCACGCCCCGATCTGAACAACGCGTTGGCAGAAGTCGTTCAGGTCGGAAGGGAAAAGAAAGCGGTGGATTCAGTTCTCAGGGAAAACGCATTCGGAGAAAGGTGTGAAACCGGAAGTAACAATACGTACTTTCAATCTAAAACCTGTATTTCAGGTTGGAAGACGTTGAAGGCGAGCGCTGAAAGCCATTATTCAAGCCTTGATTCAGCCTACCGCAAGCAACGTGACTGGTTTTCCAACCTGTTTGGTAAGAGTGGCGGCATCGTCAAAGAACTCGTAGATGACCGCATTGGGGAGGCATCCGCCGACGATGCAGTCAAGCAGCAGTACGCACCGGCTTTGCGGCAACTCAGTAGCATTACCGCGGCCGAAGCTCGCGCCGAACGTGCAGAAATGCGGCGACAAGAGCAGCAGAGGATGGCTGACTTCATGAATAACATTCAAAATTCGTTCGAGAGAACGAACCAAATGCTGGACCGTAATATGGCTCAAACCCAGCAGGTCATCCATCAGGCTTATTCGTCACAAAGAGCAAACGAGAGTGGCTACCAATCGTCTTCTCGCCATGGAATGCCTGAATTGAGTGACAAGCTAAAGGATATTGATCGCAGATTTGACACATCAGCCACCTCTGAGTCAAACATCCATGTTCCTGAAAACAACAAGCAAAAAAGCGGCCACAGAGTCTGTGCTGGCCCATTTACTATGCCCGCAATCGACATGGTGGTAACAATCCAAGAATATAATGGAGGGCGTGCAAGCCAGAAATTTAAGTGCCCTGAAAACACCATCCCTGTGCAGGAAGGTGGTCACAGCGCCCAATTCACCAACTGGCTATTGCCAAATAGAACAGAAGAGCCGGCAGGCAAGGGTAAAATGCGGATCACTCGTAAGGCGTTTCGTTATGAATGCCTGTGCGCAAACGACAAGAAAACAGGTTCTAGTTCAACTCAGCAATAGAATAACTGTCATGATTTTATGGGGCTCAATAGGCCATGATCACATTCTGGATATTTTGAGCCCACCTGTGACCTTATGGTGAAACCGAACAAAACTGAGGTTCCGCAGCTGACTCAGCTGGTGATGAGCTGATTCGCAAATCAGTTTCTGTGAAGCCCATATACACAATACACTGACTACTGTAAAAGCCCTCCACCCTACATTGAATGTCTGCTTATGGCCGAAAGCGGCGGAGGATTCCTGTTAGTGGCTTCTCAAAGAAGCGGTGCAGGCAGAACATTCGCCCCCCTCTACAAAATGGATAAAGAAAACTTTAATTTTTATTACCACAGAACGGCTAAAGCCAACCCGCAAGCCATTTGCGACCATCACCTAAAATTCACAATCCCAAACCCGCCAAAACACAAGGCACCCCACCAGCAAGGTGGCACCCAGAGCCTGCATTACTCTCACGCTGAGCACCAGAAACCAGATGGCCAACAGGCCGGCATAAAAGGAGGATGACTCCAAACCGCGCCATTTTACTACGGCAAAAGTGGCGCAGTTAGAGAAACCGCGCCACAATAGCGCCATATATCATCTATACTGCGCCAACTACCATGTCATCTACCAGCCAGGGTTTATCGCTTTCTGAGTTATTAAAGAAATATCCGGATATCCCCCGACGTACTTTCCAGCGCAACGTCAGGATAATGCCCAAGCTCTGATTGTGGAGGAGCTGCGACGCCTGCATGAGGGTGTACTGGCACGTTATGGCCTGAGGCCGTCTGAGTATACTGCGTGGAAAGCGCTGCACTGAAGCCAGCAGACTCTCTGTTAGCATCATCAACCGTTACTTACCCTTTCCGGCGTGTCCCCCATCAGCAAAGCCATTGCCCCCTCAGGATAACGTTCGCCATAAATCGACGCTGAAGCAATCACCTCATCCAGCTTTGCCATCAGTTCGCTCCCAAGCTCAATCTCGGCAGCGGCGGCATTCTCCCCCAGGCGATCCAGATTCCGCGTGCCCGGAATCGGCACAATATGAGGGCTTTGCGCCAGCATCCAGGCCAGCGCCAACTGGGCACTGCTGCAACCAAGCTCATTTGCCATGGCTTGAACGGTCTCAACCAGTTTGAGGTTGTGATGGAAGTTTTCTTCAGAAAAACGTGGGTTGGCGAGACGCCAGTCGCTCTGGTCCAGATCGCTGCGTTGGCGAATGGCGCCGGTTAAAAAGCCGCGCCCCAGTGGACTGTATGCCACAAAGCCGATGCCCAGTTCCCAACAGGTGGGCAGCACCTCGGCTTCCACCTCGCGGGACCACAGGGAATATTCACTCTGCAGTGCGCTGATGGGATGGACGGCGTGAGCCCGTCGCAGGGTGCGTGCGCTTGCCTCGGACAAACCGAGGTATCGGACTTTTCCTGCGGTTACCAGTTCCGCCATCGCGCCGACGGTCTCTTCGATGGGCACCTGTGGATCAACCCGGTGCTGGTAGTAGAGGTCGATGCATTCCACACCCAAGCGCTGAAGGCTGGCATCGCAGGCGGACTTTACATATTCCGGTGTACCGCATACGCCTAAAAAATCACCCTTGTCGTTGCGGCGATTACCAAACTTGGTGGCCAGTTGGACACGCTCCCTGCTGCCGGGGTTCTCTTTAAAGAATCGGCCCAACAGGGACTCATTGGTAAAAGGCCCATACATATCGGCGGTGTCCCACAGGGTAACCCCTCGCTCCAGCGCTCCGGCCAACACCTGCCTGTTGACGGCATCATCGCTGGCGCCGTAGAAATCCGACATGCCCATGCAACCGAGCCCGATAGCGGAAACTTCCAGGCCCTGTTTACCCAGCGTTCGCATTTTCATTCGATTATCTCCCTTGGTTGAGGTACAGGCACAGTATGGCGAGTGGGGGCCACTGTCGGCTATCCGGATGCTGTAGAGTTTTTGCCTGATCCTCCAGAAACGGGCGTCAGCCCCTTCCCTTCCCCGGCGCAAGGCTTAGACTGGAGCAACGATGATCACCAAGGCAAGAGCACGATGTTTTCCACTGAATGCATTCACACCCTGAGACAGCTGACCCCCAACGAGGGCGAGAACGATGCCCGGCACGAGGGCCTGATGTTGATCCGTTCCGACACACCCACTGAGCGCAAAGCCATCATCTACCAGCCGGTTTTCTATATTGTCATTCAAGGGCAGAAGCAAAGCTTCCTGGGCAATGAGGTGTTCCAGTATGATCCCGGGCGCTTTTTGGCGTTGACTGTGCCGTTGCCCATGGAAGGCATGGTGACGGTCGCCACGGCGGATGAACCCTACCTGGCCATTAAGCTTGCTGTTGATAGCGGCACGGTGCTGTCGCTGCTGCGGGAGTTGCCGGATCTGGAGCCGGCAAAGGAAACCAACCGGGGCACCAGCCGGGGCGTCTGTGTGTGCCCGGTGGCGGCTGAGATGGTGGCCGCAGTGGAACGGCTGGTTGCGAGCCTGGCCGACGATCACAAGCGCCGGGTGCTGACACCGATGATCATCCGCGAGATTCTGTTCTACGGTCTGCAAAGTCCACAGGGCGAACAATTGGCGGCCTTTGTCACCCGCGATCGTCACCATGCCCGTATCGCCGACGTGCTGCGCCATATCCAGACCCACTTTTCCGAGCCTTTGGATATTCAGGCACTGGCCGACATTGCCAGCATGAGTCAAAGCAGTCTGCATCAGCACTTCAAGGCCGTCACCAATGCCTCGCCACTGCAATACATTAAAGCCATCCGCCTGCATCGGGCGCAACACCTGTTAAGCGACAGCCAACTCAGTGTCAGCGAAGCAGCCTGGGAGGTAGGTTATCAAAGCCTTTCCCAGTTCAGTCGCGAATATAAGCGACTTTTTGGCGACGTGCCGAGTCGGGTGGTGGGTTCGGTGTTGAATTAGTGACGATTGCCCAGGTCTTGGATCTATTGTCCGCTCCCGGCCGAAAGGGGGCTATGGAGGAGTGGATAATTTTCCTCCGTAATGCGTTCATCCGGTTAACTAAATCTTTGCTGATTTAACCTTGATTAAAGCATTCTGTAAGTTTAGTTTGAGAAATCATTGAATTTACATATCTATCCTATGAAATCGAAACCCCCAATACATATGATTGCATATACCAGCGATCTGGTTTGGTCAGCCGACAAAGCCTATTCCATTGATGACGATGTTACGCCATTGCTGCGCAACATCCAGCAACAGGCGATTACTCGTAACACGGCTTTGGATATAACCGGTTTATTGATGTTTTGGGACGGAAGCTTTTTTCAGGTTTTGGAAGGTGAAGAAGAAGCAATCAGGAACGTGTTCACGAGCATTGAAAAAGATCCGCGTCATTGTCACGTTCGTTGCCTGCTGGATGAAGACATACCCGAGCGAATTTTTTCTCAGTGGCGTATGCGTTGTCTGAATTTAAATGCCCAGTGTTCATTTGATAAGTCTGAATTGATTGAAATGATGCAGGCTTATCGAAATACATTTAAGCCAACCCGTAAAAGTTTGATGAGGGTTTTTCACCACACACTACCTTTTAATGATCTGTCTATTTAGCTTCGAGACTTTAATCCTCTCTGATCGTCATAACTCTCAGCCCGGCTTGCTCACTTCATAGATACCCTGACTGCGCAGATATTCTTCATAACTGCCGCTGAAATCGGTGATTTTATCCTGTTCCATATCGATGATGCGGGTGGCCACCGAGGATACAAATTCACGGTCATGGCTGACGAAAATCAGGGTGCCGGGATAGTTTTCCAGCGCCAGGTTCAGCGCTTCAATGGATTCCATATCAAGGTGGTTGGTGGGTTCGTCCATGATCAGAATATTTGGGCGCTGCAAGATCAGCTTGCCGAACAGCATGCGCCCCTGTTCACCACCGGACAGACTTTGGACCTTTTTACCAATATCGTCCTGGGAGAACAGCATACGGCCCAGAGTACCGCGAATCAGTTGTTCATCGCCCCGCTCCGGCTTCCACTGCATCATCCATTCGAACAGCGTAAGATCCTGCTCGAAGTCATCACCGTGATCCTGGCTGTAATAGCCAATATCGACGTTCTCACTCCATTTCACAGTGCCGGATTGGGGCGCCAGCTCGCCCATCAGCGTACGGACCAAAGTGGTTTTACCGATACCATTGGGGCCGATAATGGCGACACGCTCACCCACTTCCACCATCATGCTGAAGCGTTTGATCAGAAGATTGTCGGCAAAACCCTGGGTCAGATCCATTACCTCCAGCGCCAATCGGTGTAACTTCTTGGCCTGGTCAAAACGGATAAAGGGACTGACCCGACTCGACGGCTTGATTTCCGTCAGCTCAATTTTTTCGATCTGTTTCGCGCGGGAGGTGGCCTGTTTGGCCTTGGACGCATTCGCAGAAAAGCGGCTGACGAAGGTTTGCAGTTCGGCAATCTTGGCCAGTTTCTTTTCGTTATCGGACTGCATCTGTTCCCGCGCCATGGTAATCGCAGTCATGAAATCATCGTAGTTGCCGGGATAGATTTTGAGTTCACCGTAATCCAGATCCGCCATATGCGTGCACACGCTGTTGAGAAAATGACGGTCGTGGGAAATGATGATCATGGTGCTGGTGCGCTGCTTGAGTAAATCTTCCAACCAGCGAATGGTGTTGATATCCAGATGGTTGGTCGGTTCATCGAGCAACAGGATATCCGGATCGGAAAACAGTGCTTGCGCCAGCAACACCCGCAATTTCCAGCCGGGCGCCACTTCGCTCATGGGGCCAAAATGCTGTGAAAGTGGAATGCCCAAACCCAGCAACAATTCTCCGGCACGGGATTCGGCGGTGTAACCATCCAGTTCACCAAACTCCACTTCCAGATCCGCCACGCGGATACCGTCTTCCTCGGTCATTTCTGCCAGGGAATAAATACGATCGCGTTCCTGCTTGATCTGCCACAGCTCGGCGTGCCCCATGATCACCGTGTCGATGACGCTGAAGTCTTCATAGGCAAACTGATCCTGACGCAGCCGGCCCAGGCGTTCATTGGCGTCGATGGCGACATTACCGGCGCTGGGCTCCAGTTCACCGCCCAGAATTTTCATAAAGGTCGATTTGCCACAACCATTGGCCCCGATCAGGCCATAGCGATTGCCATTGCCGAATTTCACGGATACGTTTTCAAACAAGGGCTTAGCGCCGAACTGCATGGTGATATTGGCGGTGGTAATCACGCTGGCGACCTACTACAACAGGAAAAGAGCGGCGACTATAGCAAAAGTAGTGGTTGGGAACCATGTGTCGGTATAATGCCGTTTCGTTTCACTCTGATCTGAATTATGTCCCCATCTCCTGTATTACTCGTCATCGGCTATGTCTGGCCGGAACCCGCATCCTCGGCGGCGGGCAGTCGCATGCTGCAGCTGATCCGAGCCTTTCAGCAGGATGGTTATCGCGTGGTGTATGGAACGCCTGCGGAGGCCAGCCCCCATGCCTCTGATCTGGCATCGCTGGATATCGAGGCCGTGGCACTGGCGCTGAACTGTGCTTCTTTTGACGGATTCATCCGTGATCTGAACCCGGATGTGGTGATGTTCGACCGCTTTATGATGGAAGAACAATTCGGCTGGCGCGTTGAAGAGCAATGTCCGCGCGCATTGCGTGTGCTGGACACCGAAGATCTTCACAGCCTGCGCCATGCCCGCGCAGCCCAACTGAAACGGCAGCCATCCAGCATACCGCTTATTCCTGACATTGAATTCCGTCACAGCGAACTGGCCCTGCGCGAGATTGCCGCCATTCTGCGTTGCGATCTCTCGCTGATGATTTCCACAGCCGAAATCGACTATCTAACCCGCTTTTTTCAGGTGCCGCCCACTCAGTTACTGTATGTGCCGTTTATGGAAGAGACGACGGCTGCACAAGACACCGTGCCGTTTGCACAACGGGCGCATTTTGTTTCCATCGGTAATTTTCGCCACGATCCCAACTGGGATGCGGTACGTTATTTGAAAGAGACTGTGTGGCCCTTGATCCGCCAGCAACTGCCACAGGCAGAGCTGCATATTTACGGCGCCTACCCACCCAAAAAAGCCACCCAGCTGCACAGCGAGCGCAGCGGTTTTCTGGTGAAAGGCTGGGCCCCCTACGCGCAAGAGGTCGTGCGGCAGGCACGGGTGATGCTGGCCCCGCTACGCTTTGGTGCTGGTCTAAAAGGCAAGTTGATTGATGCTGCCCGCAATTGCACGCCGGCAGTCACCACCAGCATCGGTGCCGAAGGCATGTACGGTGATGATGTCCCACCCTGTGCTTTGGTGGCCGATACGCCGGAGGCATTTGCGTCGGCTGCGGTGGGCTTGTATCAGGATGAAACTCAGTGGCTGCCCCTGCACCAGAATGGCTTACGATTACTGGAACAGCGTTTTTCCTTTGCCATCCACGCACCGCGTCTGAACCAGCGGATTGCCCAGTTGAGGGCAATGCTGGACGAGCACCGAAATGCCCACTTCTACGGCCAGATGTTGCGTCACCACAGTTTGAAGAGTACGCGCTATATGTCGCAGTGGATTGAAGCCAAAAACCGGTTGAAGAACACCGCACAAAATGACTCGGAATAAGCAATGCAACTTAAAAAGGACATCTACGTGATGACGAAAGAAAAGTACGGTTGTGCCTGCTGCAGCGGCGGCTTCCATGGGTTCATTGCAGAAAATAACGCGTTCAAGACGCTGAAGGCCAAGGCCGACAGCGGTATTGGGTGGTCTTGCAACTGGGGAATTGATTTCTCAGCAATGAGCAGACGCGGGTTCATCAAGGCAAGCGCGGCCGCTGCCAGCCTTGCCCTCATGCTGCCTGGTTGCAACAACTCAAACACCGAGACGACTGGTCATGACACAACTGTCTTTACTGGTGGAAAAGTATTAACGGTCGATGACGATTTCTCAGAGGCCGAGGCGATCGCGATTCGCGGCAACCGCATCCTTGCCGTGGGCACCGACGCTGAGGTGCGCGAGGCGGCGGGAAGCGCCGCAACCATTGTGGATCTCGAAGGCAGGACCGTACTACCGGGGTTTATCGACCCCCATAGCCACGTTGTTGCCGGTTCTGTTGTGGATGCCATTATGGACTATGTAGGCATGGCGATATACGGGACGGTCGATGAGGTTCTGGCACACATTGCTGCCAGGGTGGCACAGGAGCCGGCGGGTGAGTGGCTGGTTTTCCGGAACTTCGATCCGGCGGTTCAGGAGGGGCTCGATGCCCTAACTTTCGCGGAGCTTGATGCCCTTTCAACGGACCACCCGATATTCGTGATGAATGCATCCGGGCACATTGCGTACGCGAATTCCAAAGCTTTCGAGGTGTCCGGGATCCCCCATGACATCGAGAATCCGCCCGGCGGCGAGTTTGTTAGGGACGCCTCCGGCAAGCTAACGGGCGTCATGAAGAACAATGTGGCATTCCTGAAAATTGCGTCCAATTATCCCGCCATGGCAAAGGCGGACCCCATAGAAGGTCTGATTGGACTTCTGGGCAAATGGTCTGAAAACGGTTTGACCACCGTATCCGAGCTAAGTCTCGGCGCCCTCTCCCAGTCGCCTGCCGATGCCCAAGTGATGGCGGCGGCAGCAACAAGTGGCCGTCTGAAGGCACGGATACGGGCTTACCCCTTCTATACCCTCGGCGCTGAGACGTGGGATCAAGCCGATATCAAGCAAGGCGATGGGAACTCCTTGGCGCGTATCGCAGGCTACAAACTGGTGGCCGATGGTTCCAATCAGGGCTACACGGGCCTCCAGCGAGAACCATACCTGGACAGTGATGACCGCGGCATCGCCTATATGACGCCTAAAGAATTGACAGCTACGGCAATTGAGCGGGCCAAGAAAGGCTGGCACCTCGCAATACATGGCAATGGCGATGCGGCGATCGACAACATTCTCAATACCTGCGCGGCGCTGCGTGACGCAGGCGTCGATATGAAAAAGGTGCGTCCTCGGATCGAGCACTGTTCGATACTTCACGATGACCAGATCACACGCATGAAAGAGCTCGGTGTCTCGGCCAGTTTCCTGATCGGACACGTGCATTACTGGGGAGTCGCAATGCGCGACGAGGTCTTCGGACCAGAGAAAGCGCAATTGCTCGACCGTTGCCGGTCCGTTGAGAAAGCGGGGGTCAGTTTTACCCTGCACTCGGACTTCATGGTGACCGATCCGTTGCCCCTTCATATGATCGAAATGGCCGTGACGCGGCGCACATGGAAGGAACCGGACTACGTTCTGGCTCCACAGGAAAGAATCTCAGTCGAATCGGCTATCCGCGCAATCACATCCGAGGCCGCCTGGCAGCTCTTCTCCGAAAAAGAGATCGGCAGTCTCGAGGTGGGCAAATTTGCCGACCTCGTCATTCTCGATAAAGATCCACGCAAAGTACCTACCGATACCATCAAAAACATCAAGGTGCTTGAGACATGGATGGATGGGAAACAAGTTTATCGAGCATAGACCTGAAGCGCGTCTTTGAGTCAGAACTTTAAGCGGCTGCAGTTATTCTGCGGCTGTAGTTATTCTAGAGCCTCATTATCGATCCCCATTAGTCAGATACCAGGAGTTGAAATGGATATACCACAAGGCATTACGTTTCGATCAAAGGTGGCTGTAATTCCCGGTTACGCATCAGGATGCCCCCCGCGCCGGTGGTTCCACAAAAAAACCATACCATTCATTAAGTTATATTGATTACCGATGTGAGAGAGTCTGAAGTGCTCAGGTCTGGAGCGATCCACCTCCAAACAGGCCGGTTGGGGCGCTATAGGGCGCTGTATTAGCGGTTGATCCGTTATAAGACTGTTTGTATATACAGCTTAACAGATTGTTACAGGCCTTTAGCCGAACTTTCACGAAAGAAAAGTATATTGACCTCAGCGAGATCTATCTTAACGGCGCACTCATCGGTATAATTGCGCGCTTTTCCACCCTAACCTCCATGAAAGTTTGAAGCCATGACTGACCTAGCCCTATATCGCAACATCGGCATCTTCGCTCACGTAGACGCCGGCAAAACCACCACCACAGAGCGTATCCTCAAGCTCACCGGCAAAATCCACAAAACTGGCGAAGTGCACGACGGGGAGTCAACCACTGACTTCATGGAGCAGGAAGCCGAGCGCGGCATTACCATCCAGTCCGCCGCCACCACCTGTTTCTGGAACAATCACCGCCTGAACATCATTGACACCCCCGGACACGTTGACTTCACGGTCGAGGTGTACCGCTCCCTGAAGGTTCTGGATGGCGGTGTTGGCGTATTCTGTGGCTCCGGCGGTGTTGAACCGCAGTCCGAAACCAACTGGCGCTATGCCAACGAATCCGAAGTATCCCGGATCATTTTCGTTAACAAGCTTGACCGCATGGGCGCTGACTTCTATCGCGTTGTTGAGCAGGTCAAGAAAGTGCTGGCGGCCAAGCCGCTGGTTATGACCCTGCCTATCGGTATCGAAGACGACTTCGTTGGCGTGGTTGATCTGCTGAGCCAGAAAGCCTACATCTGGGACGATTCCGGCCAGCCGGAAAACTACAAGGTTGAGGAAATCCCGGAAGAGCTGAAGGAAAAAGCCGCCAAGTACCGTGAGGAACTGGTTGAGACCGCCGTTGAGCAGGACGATGACCTGATGATGGCTTACATGGATGGCGAAGAGCCCTCCATTGAAGACCTCAAGCGCTGCATTCGCGAAGGCACCCGTAAGCTTGACTTCTTCCCCACTTACTGTGGTTCTGCGTTCAAGAACAAGGGCATCCAGCTGGTACTGGACGCGGTTGTGGATTACCTGCCGAGCCCCACTGAAGTTGACCCGCAGGACCTGACCGACGAAGAAGGTCAGCCCACCGGCAAGAAGGCGATTGTTTCTGCCGACGAGCCGCTGCGCGCCCTGGCGTTCAAGATCATGGACGACCGTTACGGCGCACTGACCTTCGTGCGCATCTACTCCGGCAAGCTGAAGAAGGGTGACACCATTCTCAACTCCTTCACCGGCAAGACCGAGCGTATTGGACGCATGGTGGAAATGCACGCCAACGAGCGTACCGAATTGACCGAAGCCCAGGCGGGCGACATCATCGCCATCATCGGTATGAAGAACGTGCAGACCGGTCACACTCTGTGTGATCCGAACCACCCCTGCACCCTGGAAGCCATGGTGTTCCCGGAGCCGGTAATTTCCATCGCCGTGTCTCCCAAGGACAAAGCCGGTGTTGAAAAGATGGGCCTCGCCATCGGTAAGCTGGTTGCGGAAGACCCTACCTTCAAGGTTGAAACGGATCAAGACTCCGGTGAAACCATCCTCAAGGGCATGGGCGAACTGCACCTGGATATCAAGATCGACATTCTGAAGCGTACCTACGGCGTTGAGCTGAATGTGGGCAAGCCGCAGGTGGCCTATCGCGAATCCATCACCAAGGCCGTTGAAGACAGCTACACCCACAAGAAGCAGTCCGGTGGTTCAGGCCAGTACGGTAAGATCGACTACCGCATCCGCCCGGGCGAACAGAACTCCGGCTTCACCTTCACCTCCACCGTTGTAGGCGGTAACGTACCGAAGGAATTCTTCCCGGCCATTGAAAAAGGCTTCAAGAGCATGATGGAAGAAGGCCCGCTGGCTGGCTTCCCCCTGCTGGACGTGGAAATTGAGCTGTACGACGGTGGCTACCACGCCGTTGACTCCTCCGCCATAGCGTTTGAAATCGCCGCCAAAGGTGCGTTCCGTCAGTCCATGCCGAAAGCAGGCGTGCAGCTGCTTGAACCCATCATGAAGGTGGACGTGTTCACTCCGGAAGCCAACGTGGGTGACGTGATTGGTGACCTGAACCGTCGCCGCGGCATGATCAAGGACCAGGAACCAGGCGCCACCGGTGTCCGCATCAAGGCTGACGTACCGCTGGCTGAAATGTTCGGCTACATCGGCCACCTGCGTACCATCACTTCAGGCCGTGGTCAGTTCTCCATGGAGTTCTCACACTACCTGCCCTGCCCGCAGAACGTTGCTGAAGCGGTGATTGAAGAAGTGAAAGCCAAGAAAGCGGCTGACAAGTAAGACCAGAAGTAACAAGTACGTTGCTTTGATAAGAGCCCGGTCATGCACCGGGCTTTTTTTTGCCCCGGTAATCCTCCGGCTCCCGTGTTATCGAACCGCTTTCGGATGATGTCTGCTTAAAGCTGGTGGTACGCTGAATAATGTAGGTTCATTTTACTCTGACCTGGATTGTGTCCCCCCACCGGAAACAACGCCCAATACCGCCCTTCCGAATTCATCTTACCCGCCTTCATCGCCGCTTGATCGCCATGCCCCCAGAACACATCACCGCGTACCGGGCCGCGAATGGCGCCGCCGGTATCCTGTGCGATCATCAAACGGCGGATCGGTTGGTCGCTCTCAGTCACAGGTTCGATATCCACCCACAAAGGCAAACCATAGGGCAACCAGGATGGATCTACGGCCAGGGAACGCTGCGCAGTCAGCGCAATACCCTCGGCACCGATGGGGCCCGCACCGGAAATTTCCCGAAAGAAGATATAGGACTGATTGGTATTCATGATCGCAGCGGCCTGATCCGGGTTCTGCTCCAGCCACTGGCGAATGCTCTGCATGGACACAGTTTCTTTAGTCAGCACGCCCATTTTGATCAGCTCTCTGCCGATGGCGTAATAGGTGTGGCCGTTGTGACCGGCATAACCTATGCGCACCTCGGTGCCATCATCCATCTCCACTACACCGGAGCCTTGAATCTGGGTGAAGAACGCATCCACCGGATCGTCCACCCACAGCAGCACACTATCGCTGTGTGGCCATTGATTCGTGGTGATCTGCTCGCGGGTTTCATAGGGTGTGAGTTTGCCGTTGATAACCCGACCGGCAATGCGCTGACCTTTCAGTTCCGGCCGGAAGTCGCCCAGTTGCACCATGATCAGATCATACGGGCGTTGGTGTAAGGGTATGAGGTACGGTGCTTTGGGTGTGCGGGAGCCGTTCAGGCTTGCTTCAAAATAACCGGTGAACAGGCCTTTGCTGTCGCCATTGTTGGCGATTTGGTAGGGCTTGAAGTGGGTTTCGAAAAAGCGCTTCAGCGCTGCAGGATCATCTGCTTTCACTGATTCGAATTGCGAGCAGATGGCCTGCCATTGTGCGTTGTTGCCAGCCTGCTCTATTGATGAGAACGGTTGCGCTGGATTGAGTTTTTGAATTCGAGTGCAACTGCGGTTGAAGGCTTGGGTGAAGGAGGCGAGGTTATCCTGGCCCCAGCCTGGTAATGCCTTGAAGTCAGCGGCTGTGATGGTGAGGCTTGGTGCTTTAGGTGTGGTGGCGCAGGAGGCAAGTAACAGGGTTAACAGTAAGATGGATAATGTTTTAGTCATATTCACAATTATGATTAGCGCCGTTCTTGTGCTTCCATGTATTTACGAAGCCATTTACTATTCAACCCACCGTAGAATTACAGCCTATCATGCGCATCCTGCCGCCCCAACACGCGCATGATCTCAACCACGTCCCCATTGATACGAAAATATATGCAGTCCACCCCACACACGCTTCGCCTATAGCCCTCGCGAATGTGACTGACCGATTGATACCGAATAGGGAGCTTCTGCAATATGCTCAAAGCGATGCATCATCGCTTGGTAATAGCGCTCAGCCTGCTGCTCACCAAATTCTTCTACGCCAAACCAATATATTCGCGCCAAATCCATTTTGGCTTCATTACTTATCCTATATGGCATCGCGCCCCAAGCCGTTTCTAATCTCTTGTAAAATTTCGGCCGGGCTTTGGTCTGTAAATCCATTTGCCTCAGCTTGGATCAATTTTGCGCGAATGGCTTCAATTTCCCTGCTGGATTCCAACTCTCGCATCTGACGCTCACGAATTAATTCACGCACCACTTCACTTTCATTACCGTAGTGCCCCATTTCAATTTGCGTCTTAATCCAGCTATCTTGTTGATCTGTAACTGTAATACTCTTTTTCACCATCGCCATACCAATCACCTTATGGGCACAAGAATACTACCTAGTAGGATATTATACGCAAAGCGCTTGCGCAATTTATACCTCTACACCTGTCATTTGCCCCAAACCAAATCCAACTCCCGCGCCGCCTTCACATCATCCAGCCTTCTCACCGGCTGCGTATAAGGCGCGCCTTTCACCAGATCCGGTGTTTCTTCCGCTTCCTTCTGGATTTTCACCATGGCTTCGATAAAGCCATCCAGTTCATCCGGAGACTCGGTTTCAGTCGGCTCAATCAACCAGCATTCCGGCACCAGCAAGGGGAAGTAAGTGGTCGGCGCATGATAACCGTAATCCAGCATACGCTTGGCAAAATCCATTGCCGTTACATGCAGTTCTTTCGCCTGCTTGCTAAGGGTGATGATGAATTCGTGCGTGGCGCGGCGATTGGGATAGGCCAATTGGAACCCGGCCTGCTCGGCTTTCTTCATCATGTAGTTGGCGTTCAGGGTGGAGAACTCGCCTACACGGTGCAGACCTTCTTTACCCAGCACACTGGCGTAGAAGAAGGCACGCAGCAATACACCGGCGTTGCCCATATAAGTGGACAGGCGACCGATGGTGCCGGGAATGTCTTTTTCGGTGAGCCAGCGATAGTGATCGTTGCCGTCTACGGTGTCTTTGCCCACGATGGGCGTCGGCAGGTAAGGCAGCAGACGTTCGCCCACACCCACCGGGCCGGCACCGGGGCCACCACCACCGTGAGGCGTGGCGAAGGTTTTGTGCAGGTTCATGTGCAGCACGTCAAAGCCCATATCACCGGGGCGCACTTTGCCCAGAATGGCGTTGAGGTTGGCGCCGTCGTAATACAGCAGGCCACCGGCTTCGTGAACGGTTTTGGCGATCTCTTTGATTTTGCGTTCGAACACACCGCAGGTGCTGGGGTTGGTCATCATCAACCCGGCGGTATGCGGTCCCACGGCCGCTTTCAGTGCTTCCACATCGACGTCGCCGTCTTTATCCACGGGAATTTCCCGCACCTTGTAGCCACACATTACGGCGGTTGCCGGGTTGGTGCCGTGGGCGGCTTCGGGAATCAGGATCTCGGTCCGTTCGTGATCCTGACGGGCGTCGTGATAGGCGCGAATCATGGCCACACCGGCGAACTCACCTTGCGCACCGGCCATGGGTGTTAACGAAACGCCTTTCATGCCGGTCACGTCTTTCAGCACTTCCTGCAGATCGTACAGGCACGCCAGATAACCCTGGCTGTGTTGTTCCGGTGCCAGTGGATGGCGGCTCAAAAAGCCCGGCAACATCGCGGCACGATGGGCGCCGCGGGGATTGTATTTCATGGTGCAGCTGCCCAGGGGATAGAACTGGGTGTCGATGCTGAAATTTTTGCGCGACAGGTTGGTGTAGTGACGCACCACCTGCATTTCACCCACTTCCGGCATCAGGGGTTTTTCTTTGCGCAGCAAACCTTCTGGAATACCGCCTTTCAGTTCAACCGCTTTTCCTTGAGAGTTAGGCGCTTGCGAGGTGGCGCGACGGCCGCTTTGGCTCTTTTCAAAAATCAACATCACAGCACCTCCTGCAGCGCAGCAGCATAACGATTAAGATCCGATTCAATTTTGGTTTCGGTGACACACAACAAAATGCAGCCATCCAGTTCCGCATAATAAGCGCTTAAGTCCACGCCACCTTGAATGCCTTTGTCCGCCAGTTTTTTCAGCACGTCGCCCGCATTGCCGGGCACGCGAATTACTACTTCGTGAAAGGTGGGCGCAGCAAATACTTTTTCCACGCCATCGATCGCGGTGAGTTTTTCCAGCAGGCTTGCGGTGTTGTTGTGACTGGCTACCGCCACCTGTTGCAAGCCGTCCGCACCCAACAAACTCATGTACACGGTGGCGGCGGTCATGGCCAGGCCCTGGTTGGTACAGATGTTGGAGGTCGCCTTGGAACGGCGAATGTGTTGCTCGCGGGCCTGCAGGGTTAGTGCAAAACCGGGGCGGCCTTCCATATCCACAGTTCGACCGATGATACGACCGGGCATCTGGCGTACGTGCTGTTGTTTGCAGGTAATGAAACCAAAGTACGGGCCACCGGAAGACAGCGGCACACCCAAGGGCTGGCCTTCACCCACGGCGATGTCGGCGCCGTTTGTGCCCCATTCACCTGGCGGTTTCAACAACGCCAGTGAAGTGGGGTTCACCGATGCGATCACCAACATGCCGTTGGCATGGGCCCAATCCGTTAACGCATCCACGTCTTCCAGCGAACCGAAGAAGTTGGGTTGCTGAATGATGAGCGCGGCAAAGTCCTGGCCTTCAAAATGTTTTAGCGCAGATACAGGCGTGGTGCCTTCCACGCTGCAGTACGCCACTTCCACCAATTCCAACCCCTGGTTGTCGACGATGTTGGTGGTCGCCTGTCGATACAGTGGATTCACACTGGTGAGCACCAATGCTTTTTTGGATTTGGATTTGCGGTTGGCACGCACCGCCATCAACACCGCTTCGGCCAAACCGGAGCCGCCGTCGTACAGGGAAGCGTTGGACACGTCCATGCCGGTAAGGTGGGCGATCATGGATTGGTATTCATAGATCACCTGCAACGTGCCCTGGCTGGCTTCCGCCTGATAGGGGGTGTACGCAGTGAGGAATTCCCCACGCCCGGCGATTTCCCACACGGCGGCGGGGATATGATGCTCATAAGCACCAGCGCCGATAAAACACAGATTGCCGCTGTCCTGCGCGGCGCGATCGCTCATGATGCGCATGGTTTCCATCTCGGTTTTACCGGGTGGAACGTGTTGCAGGGGCTGGGCGATGATGTCCTTGGGAATTTCATCAAACAGATCGTCGATGCTGTTGACACCAATGGTGTCGAGCATGCGTTTTACGTCGTCGTCTGTGTGGGGAATGTAGGGCATTTTGGGTACCGTGGATCAGGAAGATAAAAAAGCAAAAGCCCGACTGCGGTGAATCGGGCTAATCCCATATGACTAATCATAGGCAAAAGGTCAGCGAGTTGGCTTACTCGTCTTCGATTTGCGCCTGATATTCGTCAGCAGTCAGGGTGTTTTCCAGCTCAGACTCGTCTGCGATCTGCACCTTGAACATCCAGCCCGCGCCATAGGGGTCGGAGTTAACGGTTTCCGGAGCTTCTTCCAGATCGCCGTTGATCTCGATGACTTCACCGGATACCGGGGTGTAGATATCGGACGCGGCTTTGACGGATTCGACAACACCGGCTTCGTCTCCAGCGGCCAGTTCAGTGCCCACTTCCGGCATTTCCACATACACCAGGTCACCCATGGCTTCCTGGGCGTGGGCGGTGATGCCGATGGTGGCCACGCCGTCTTCGACCTTTACCCACTCGTGGGATGACAGGTAACGCAATTCGGTTGGTATTTCGCTCATGTTGATTCCTCAGAACTGATAAAGGTTATGGAGACTTGAAATTAAAAAACCTGTTTACCATTGCGCACAAAAGGCGGCATCACCACTTTCACGTCGTGGAGCTTGCCTCGGATTTCCACCTGAGCGACCTCCGCCGTGGCGGCAGGCACCCGTGCCAATGCTATAGAATATCCCAAGGTGGGGGAAAATGTACCACTGGTGACTTCACCTTCACCCACATTGGCCACAATTACTTTCTGGTGACCGCGCAGCACACCGCGGGTTTCCAATACCAGGCCCACCTGTTTCATGGCGGGGCCATTGGCTTTTTCTGCCGCCACCACATCGCGGCCGATAAATTCACGATCCTCCGGTGACCAGGCGATGGTCCAGCCCATACCGGCCGCCAGAGGCGATACGCTGTCATCCATATCGGAGCCGTACAGGTTCATACCGGCTTCCAGACGCAGGGTATCGCGGGCACCCAAACCACAGGGGGCAACACCACCGTCGATCAGTTGCTGCCAGAAGGCTGGCGCCTGTTCGTTGGGCACCATGATTTCCAGGCCGTCTTCACCGGTGTAGCCGGTGCGGGCGATAAACCAGTCGTCGGCAGGCAGACCCTGGAACACGTTCAATGACTGAATAACGGAAGCTTTGGGCTCACCTAACACCGCACAGGTTTTAGCAATGGCGTTAGGCCCCTGCACCGCAATCATGGCGAAGTCGGGGCGCTCGGTAATGGTGACACTATAGCCGTGGCTCTGGGTTGTCATCCAGGCCAGATCTTTCTCGCGGGTGGCGCAGTTCACCACCACGCGATACCAGGCATGCGCGTGCCCGTCTTGCATGTTGTAGACGATAAGGTCATCGATGACGCCGCCGTCCACATTGAGCATACCGCTGTAGAGGGCCTTGCCCGGGGTCTTAAGCTTGGCCACATCATTGGCCAGCAGATACTGCAGGAACGCCTTGCTACCCTCGCCCTGCACATCCACCACGGTCATATGGGACACATCGAACATACCGGCGTCGGTACGCACCTTGTTGTGTTCCTCAATCTGGGAGCCGTAATTGATGGGCATATCCCAGCCGCCGAAATCCACCATTTTGGCACCGGCTTGCAGGTGACTGTCGTAAAGGGCTGTGCGATTGGCCATGGGCGCTCTCCATTTTTGGCACGATTGTACCAAAACAATCGCTGATGTAGATACCGGTTCAATTTTAGGGGGGCAATTGTACTCAGCTGAAGGGCGGGTGACCAGTGGCGGAGCGCGCACTATTGCGGCAGTTTGTGGATCTGCTGCAATCAGGGGTGGACACTAGGTGTTCACAGCTGAGACCAGCATCCAATCCAGTTATACTACTTCGACGACTTAATAGGATGGTTACAGGAGAACACTATGGAAAGCATTAAGATTCTGATGATTCTCACCTCCCACGCCAGTCTGGGCGACACCGGTCACCCCACCGGCTTCTGGTTGGAGGAATTTACCACCCCCTATTACACCTTCGTGGATGCCGGCGCCCAGGTCACCCTGGCCTCCCCCAAAGGCGGGCAGCCACCCATTGATCCGCGCAGTGAGGATGAGTCTGCCCAGACCGATTCCACCCGGCGCTTTAGCGACGACCCGGCACTGCAACAGAAGCTGGCCAATACCCATAGATTGGCCGATATGGAGCACAACGAGTTCGACGCCGTTTTCTATCCCGGTGGCCATGGTCCGCTGTGGGATCTGGCGGAAGACAAGGACTCCATTGCGTTAATCGAAGCCTTCTACGGCAATCACAAACCCGTGGGCGCCGTGTGCCATGGCCCTGCGGTATTCAAACACCCCCAGACCACCGCGGGCGACCCCTTGGTGCAAGGCAGACGGGTTACCGGATTTTCCAACAGCGAGGAAGCGGCGGTGGAACTGACCGACATTGTGCCGTTTCTGGTGGAAGACATGCTGCAGGAAAACGGCGGCAAGTACGAACGGGGGCCGGACTGGCAGAGCCACGTGGTAATGGACGGCCTGCTCATCACCGGGCAAAACCCAGCCTCTTCGGAAGCCACCGCAAAGGCGTTATTGAAGGCTATTCCGAAGCGCTAGTGGGCGGAGCGGCGTACCAGGATGATCACCGGCAACAGGCCCACCAGCACGATGGACAAGCCGGGCAACGCGGCCTGTTGCCACAATCCTTCCGAGGTCATTTCATAGATGCGCACCGCTAGCGTGTCCCAACCGAAGGGGCGCATCAGCAAGGTGGCGGGCATTTCTTTCATCACATCCACAAACACCAACAGGGCGGCAGTGAGCAGACCGGGGGCCAGCATGGGCAGATAGATGCGGCGCACAATCTCCGGCGGGCGCGCGCCCAGAATGGCGGCGGCTTCGGGAATAGAGGGTTTGATGCGGTCCAGGCTGGTTTCCACCGGACCAAAGGCCGCCGCCAGGAAGCGGGTGGTATAAGCCAGCAACAAGGCCAGCACGCCTCCCACAAAAATCGGCTGCACCGGCAGGCCCACCAGGGTTTGCAGTTGTGCGGCCCATTCGTCCAGCCAGTTAAAGCTGAGCATGATGCCCACCGCCAGCACCGAGCCCGGCAAGGCATAACCCACCGTGGCCAGGCGCACAATGCCGGTGGAAACCGATCCTTTGTAGGTGCGATTGAACAGTGCCAACAGAAACGCGGACACCACTGTGATCACCGCAGCAATGGCCGCCAAACCGAGGGTATGGCCTACCAGGTCCAGATAGCGGGTATCCCAATCACGCCAGGCGCCGTCCACAATCCAATACACCAGCTGGCCCACGGGAATCAGGAAAGCAATCAGGAAGACCAAGCCACACCAGGCGGACACCAGCCAGGCTTTGGGGCCGGTGAGCTGAAAGCGGGCCTGTGAGGTGCGACGGCGACTGTTTTGGTAATACTTGGCGGAGCCCCGCGCGCGCCGTTCCAGATACAACCCCGCCAGTACAATCACCAGCAATAGTGACGCCAGTTGCGCGGCCGTCTGCAGATTGAAAAAGCCATACCAGGCTTTGTAAATGGCGGTGGTGAAGGTATCGTAGTTGAACACCGCTACCGCACCGAAATCCGCCAGGGTTTCCATCAAGGCCAACGCTACGCCCGCCACAATGGCCGGACGGGCCATGGGCAAGGCCACCTGCAGAAAGCCCTGTAATGGCGATAATCCCAACACCCGTGCCGCTTCCAACGGCTCGCGCCCCTGGGCCAAAAAGGCGTTGCGGGAGAGCATATAGACATAAGGATACAGCACCAGGGACATGACGATGACAACGGCGGTGGTGCCCCGGAAACTGAAGGACAAGCCGGTGCCGATGTATTCCCGCATCAGGGACTGCACCGGTCCGGCGTAATCCAGTAACCCCACCATGACGAACGCCATCACATAGGCGGGCACCGCCAGCGGCAGCATCAGGGCCACATCGAAGTGCTTACGCCCGGGGAATTCACAGGTGGCGGTAAACCAGGCCAGGGGTACCCCCAGCAACAGCACGGAGCAGGCAACACCCATCACCAGAATGGCAGTATTGCCCAGCAGGCGGAACAATTGGGTGTGCGCCAGATGCAGCCAGATCTCGGCATCCACACTGCCCCAGCTGAGGGCGATCACCAGCAGGGGCGCCCCCACCACCATGGCCAATACCAGGGCGCAACTGCGCAGCAGCCCTACCCGACGCAGGGCCTTCGGCAAATAGGGCTGGGGACGGGCGATAGCGACGGACAATTAGCGGTAACCAGCCCGGTCCATCAGTTTGATGGCTTCCACCTGACGGCGGCCGGCCACTTCCACATTCAGGTCATCGGCCTTGAACTCGCCCCAGCTCTTCACCAGCTCGTCCACCGGCACATCCGGGTTCACCGGATACTCCATATTGAGACCACCGAACATGGCCTGGGCTTCACCTTGGGCCAACCACTCCAGCAATTGCTTGGCCTGTGCAGGATGTTTCGCGTGCTTGGTGATCCCGGCGCCGGAGATGTTCACATGCACGCCGGAGGATTGCTGGTTGGGCCAGAACAGGGCCAGGGGAATCTCCGGGTTGTCCTTCTGCAGACGACCGAAGTAGTAGGTGTTGACCACCCCCACATCGCACTGCCCGGCCACAATGGCTTCCATCAGGGCGGTGTCGTTGGGAAACACGTCAGTGGCCAGGTTATCCACCCAGCCCTTGACGATTTGTTCGGTGCGCTCGGGGCCATGACGCTCGATCAGGGTGGCTACCAATGACTGGTTATACACCTTTTTGGAAGTACGCAAGCACAGGCGTCCGTCCCAGTCTTCAGTGGACAGATTTTCATACGTGGAGAGCGCTTCCGGCTTCACCCGCTCGGTGGAATAGACAATGGTGCGGGCCCGTACCGACAAACCGAACCAACGGTTTTCCGAATCCTGGAATTTTTCCGGCACGCTGGCTTCGAGCACCTCCGACTGCACTGGCTGGAACAGCCCGATATTGGCCGCCTGCCACAGGTTACCGGCATCCACCGTAATCAGCATGTCTGCCGGGGTACGCTCACCTTCGGCCTCCAGCCGGGCCATCAGCGGGCCTTCACCGTCGGTAATGTAGGAGATCTTGATGCCGGTTTCTGCGGTGAATTTATCAAACAGGGGCTTAACCAGGTGCTCCTTACGGGAGGAGTACACCACAATCTCCCCGGCCTGCGGCTTGGCTTTGGTGTTGTCTTCGACCTGGGCTTCCTGATCGGGCTCACTACAGCCGCTCAAGCCCAATACCAATGATGTTGCCAATGCCATGGAGGGCAGCACCGTGCCGAAAACGCGCTTTACCATAAGAACACCTCAGAATTCATAAGATTGGGAGTCAATGGCATCAAATGATAATTTGTATCATTTGCAAATGAAACAGCTTAACTAATAATTTTGCAGAAAGTGTGGGATTTACTGATGGGTATCAATAAGGCAGGAAAAGATTGAAGCAAACGTTACCGGGTTCCGGGTCGAAGTTGATATTGATACGCCCGGCATGACGCTCCACATGCTCCCGGGCCAATGCCAACGCCAGGGCCGACATCCCCACATCCCGCTGCAACTGGCTGTGCAGATGGTTGTAGCGGTCGAACAGGCGGGCTTTATCCTGCTCTAACAACTCCCCCTCATACACCACCTGCAACAGGGCTCCCTGAGGCATTTCTCCCAGCGAAATCCGGATTTCCCGGCCTTTGGCGGCAGCCAGGGCATAACGCACCAGACTGCTGATTACCTGCAGAATCTGTTCACCGTTGGCTTGCACGATATTGCTGTCCGGCGCATCCAGCAGAATACGCAATTCGTGTTCCCGGGCCAGGGCCGATACCTCATTGACAGTGCGCACCAGGACCTCCGTCAAATCCAGGGGTAAACGCTGATCCCGCCCGGGGTCGTGGTTATCCAGATGCGATAATGCCAGCAGATCGTTCACCAGTTGCAGCATGTTGCCAGAATGGCGAATCACCTGCTGAAGGGATTCCTGACCCCGCTGATCCAGGCTGTCCCCCGCCCGTTTCTCCAGCTGGCGGGAAAAGCCGACGATGGAATTCAGCGGGGTTTTCATCTCATGGCTCATATTGGAGAGAAACCGGTTTTTGGATTGCAGGGCCCGGGTCAGCTCCTGCTCGGCGCGCTCCGCCCGTGCTACCTGGTCCTGCAGGCTCTGGTTCTGTTCCGCCAGCCGGGCCTCTGACTGACCTAGCTGGGAGAGGTAACTGCTGACCAGAATCAACACTGCGCAGGTAATGCCGAGGGCCTGCAGCAACTGTTGTGAGACGACATGTTCGGGGGGCGTCATATCAGGAAAGTGGAAACCATAACCCTGGGCCAGATAGCATCCGTAAATGGAGCCCAGCACAATAGCCCCCCATGCCAGGCTACTGCCGAGCCCACGCAGCAATCCTGCCAACAGAGGCACCAGTATCCACCAGCCCAGACTGGAAGTGCCGATACCGCCACCGGTCAGTACAGCTCCGGCTCCCCCCACAAACACAGCCAGGGTTACCAGCTGGGTACTGATTTCAAACTGCCGGAAAACGCCCAACACCAGAAGCGAAGCCACCGCCAACACAATAGCAGCCGGCACCGTAATCATGCGCAGGCTGATATGCCACTCATAGGCCCGGATCAGAAAAGGAATACCCACCAGGATCAGCAGGTAACAGACGGCGGCGGTGGTGCGAATACGTCGCAAACGAATGGGATCGGTCACGCTGGCATCCCACCCGCAATTCAACAACTGATTCAGCATCCGTTCCAATACCGCACCTCATTCGTTCCCCACAGTTCAGTATAATGCAGCCTGACCCGAAATGTGATGAGACTACTGGGTGGGTAATGTGAGCCGATAACAGACTCCAGCCCCGGGGGTATTTTCGACGATCAGGGATCCGGCATGCAATTCCGCCAGCTCCCGGGCCAGCACCATGGCCAATCCGGACACTACGATTGGCCGGTCACTGGCGCTGTGCAGGTGGTGATAGCGATCGAAGATCCGCTCCAGGTGTTCCTCATTGAACTGCAACGCCTGGCAGCACACCCGCATACACCACTGCCGGTCCGTGGTTTCAACGCTGACCTTGACCAGGCCTTCGGGGCTGTACTGCAACCCGTGTCCCACCACCGTTTCAATGGCCCGTTTGAGCTGGGACACATCGCCATGGGTGAACGCTTCCGGCAATGAGTCGAATTCCAGGGTCAGGCCGCACCGCTCAGCAGTAAGCCGCAAGCGGGGCGTCAGCACATTGAGCATTTCCCGCAAATCGATCAAGCCCCGGCTCATCTCCAAACGGCCGGCATCCAGATGGGACAGGTCCAGCAGATCCGACACCAGTTTCAGCATCTGGTCGCCGTTATCCGCCACGGTTTTCAGCGCATCAAACTGGCGGGGTTCGATCTTGCCCTGCAACTGATCCATGACCCGGTGGGTAAACCCGAGAATGGAGTTCAATGGGGTGCGTAATTCATGGGTCATGTTGGCCAGAAAGCGGCTCTTCGCAGCGCCCGCTTCCAACGCTTCCGCTTCGGCAATCTCGGCACGGGTAACCTGATCCTGCAGTTGTTCATTACGCCGTTTCAGCACCCGCTCGGAACCCTCTATCTGGGTCAGATACGCCACCATCACCGCCCCCAAGGTCACGAACTCCCCCACCATGATCAACACCCGCTGGACGTTGCGGGATTCCGGTGGCGTCAGGTTGGGGAATTGCACACCCCGGGTTTCCAGATAGAACAGGAACAGCCCGGCAGCGAGGCAAACAATCGTCCAGCACAGTCCGGCGCGCAATCCGCTGAACAAGCCACCGATCAAAGGCACGATCAACCACCAGGTCACGGCTCCGGATTCCAGTCCGCCTACAGTAATGTATTGATTGATCCCCGCCAGGAAAACGCCGGTCGCCATGCAATGAACACTGAGGGAGAAACACCCCCGCCGCAACAACCCCAAGGCCACTAACGCCAGGACAATGGCGGCACCTATCAGGACAATGCGGGTGGGCAGCCCCCACTGGATGGAGCGAGCCATAAACGGCAGCGCGACGATCAATAAAGCGAAGCAGGCACAGACGAGGGAGCGGACTCGGCGTAGTTGGGTGGGCGGGGTGGTGTTTGGATCCCACCCCCAATTGAGGAACGGCTTGGTTTGCATCTAATGGCCCCGGCCCGGGCTTACCAGGGCCAGCTGGTTTACGCGGCGACGCCGTCCTCGGCTGCCGCTTCTTCCGCCAGCAATTCGGGCTGAACCGGATCCGGCCCATACTCCTGAATCACCGGCTGGGCTGGACGCTTGCTGTCATCCAGCGCGACTTCCAGTACGGTGCCGCGCAGTTCTATGTCTTTTGCATTGATTTCGATAAGTTGGTTCAGCGCTTGATCGTAATGGGGTTGGTTGAACAACACCGAGGCATCCTTACCGGACACCCATTCCCCCTTGCGTGTTAAATACTGACCGAGCTGGTTTCGTATTACATACGCTTTTGCCATGCACATACTCCTGCTTTCGATTTATCAAATGGCATTGTTATCCGCTACTTATGTCATTCGCACTCTAAGGTTACAAGAAACCTTAAAAATCCGCCACCAAGCCGGGTTGCGCCAGCGCCGGCAGATCCCCCTCCATCCCCATGGCGCGGGCCATGATCTGCCCTTTGATCAGGGTATGGCGGTTGAAGAAAGACATCCCCAGATTACGGGCCACCCGCAGCGGCGGGATATCCACACCGAAGAGCCGCTTGAACGCTTCCATGGTGGACATCAGCAACAGGTTATGGGGTTTACGGCGGCGCTGGTAGCGACGCAGGATGCTGAAATCATCCAGCGGCAACTCATGCTCCAGTGCCCGTTGAATTTCTTCCGCCAGCACGGCCGCATCCAACAAGCCCAGATTGATTCCCTGCCCTGCCAATGGGTGGATGGTGTGGGCCGCATCGCCGATCAGGGCCACACCGGACTGGATGTAATCCACCGCATGGTTCTGCACCAACGGAAAAGCAAAGCGTTGATCGGTTGCCAACACCTTGCCCAACCGGTGTTCGAAGACGTTACCCAGCCGCTCGCAGAATGCCTCATCGGACAACGCCATGACCGGTTTCAGTTGATCGTCGTTGAGGGACCAGACGATGGAACACAAGGTGGATTGACTTTGCCGGCTGTGTTCGCGCAATGGCAGGAACGCCAAGGGCCCGCTTTCCAGGAACACCTGGCGGGCTGTGTCGCCGTGGGGCTTATCGGTTTTCACCGTAGTGACAATGGCACTCTGACCATAGGCCCAGGTACGACAGCGGAAGCCCAACTGATCCCGCACCCGGGAACGGGCGCCATCGGCACCGATCAACAGGGTGGGTTCCACTTCACTGCCGTCCGACAGCACCACCCGCCAACCTCCCTGCTCGTTATCGAGAATTTTTTCCAAGCCCAGACAACGAATTTCCACATTGCTGGCAGCTGCGACCCGTTGATACAGGGCATGGGTGGTGATGCGGTTTTCCACAATATGGCCCAGGTGTTCAGCACCGGCCTCGCTGGCGTGGAACTGAATATTACCGGTGCCGTCCCCATCCCATACGTCCATATGGGCGAAAGGGGCCACCCGTTGCGCGGCCATGGCATCCCAGGCACCCAAACGGCGCAGCATGTTTTCCGACGCCTGGGTCAGGGCACTGACCCGGGGATCAAAGGTAGCGGGCCACTGTTCCGGGCCTGCAGGCAGGTGCGGATCGATCACTACGATGGAAACCGGCTGATCAGCGAGGGCGGCAGCCAGGGTCAGCCCGGCCATACCGGCACCCACGATCAGCAGATCCGGCGAGGAAGAAGAGGTCATGCAACCACCTCCGGTAATGTGGTGGAGACCGAACGCCCCATGGCATGGCGGGCCACAAAACGCTTGGTGCCCTGCAAGGTATCAAACAGCAACAAACCACTGTTGCGCGCCAGGCTCAGCAGCGGATTGCGGTTACTGAACAACTTGGTGAGCTTGTCGGAAAACTGGATAGTGTTGAACTGGTCCTGCTCCCGCTGCTGCAGGTAGCCATGGAGAAGTTTGAAATCACCCCAGGAGATTCCGTTGGCTTTGGCTTCAAACAAGGTCTGTACCAGCACCGCCACATCCCGCATGGCCATATTCAAACCTTGCCCGGCCACAGGATGCAAACCGTGGGCAGCATTGCCCAGCACCACCACATTGGGGCGCACCTGTTCTTTGGCCAGGGTGAGCGCCAACGGATAGGTAAAGCGTTTTCCCACCTTGGTGAGGTTGCCGATGGTGGAACCTGCAGCCTGCTCCAGTGCCCGCATAAACGACTCATCATCCGCCGCCATCAGCTCGTCGGCCCGGACTTGATCCAGGCACCAGGTGAGGCCCCAGCGATTGTCCGTCTGCGGCAGCACCGCCAATGGCCCGGTCGACGTAAAACGTTCCAGAGCCAGATTATTGTGGGGGCAGTCCGGGGTTACCGCGGTGACGATAGCCACCTGATCATAGCCGGTAACGTCCGCACCAATACCCAACAGCTCCCGCCCTTGGGACTGGGCGCCATCGGCGATCACCACCAACGGGGTTTTGATCATATCCCAGCGGCCATCGATCTCCACCGAGGCCACAATCTCGTCCCCTTCATAATGCAGGCCACCGATCTCCGCAGGTGCCAGTAACTGCACATTGGGGCATTGCTGCAGATGGGCCATCAGAAACTTGCCCATATAGCGGTTTTCAATCACGTAACCCAATGCCCGTACCCGCTCCTCTTCGGCACGAATCACCGCCCGGCCAAAACTGCCCTGGTTGGTGATGTCGATGGTTTGGATGGGCACCGCGTATTCGCGCATGGACTGCCACAGACCCAGCTGATCGAACACATGACAGGTGCCGTTGGACAAGGCGGTATTGCGGGCATCGTAACTGGGATGCAAAGGTGCGGAAGGGTCATCGGCTTGTGGCGGAACAAACTTTTCCACCACCGCAATGGTAAGGTTGGGATCGCGGGCCAGGCAGGCCGCCAGGGAGGCACCCACCAGGCCACCCCCCATAATCACTACGTCCATCAGGCCACTCGTTTAGGCTGTTTGGCAGGGTGCTTAGCTGGGTGTTTGCTATGCTGCTTGCGGGCTTTCGCCATCAGTGCCTCGATTTCATCCGGATCTTTCGGTACTTTGCTGGTCAGAATCTTACGGCCTTTTTCCGTCACCAACACGTCGTCTTCAATGCGAATACCGATACCCCGCCATTGGACATCCACGGTGTCGTCGTCCGGTGCCACATACAAACCGGGTTCCACCGTCAGCACCATACCGGGCTCCAGTTCGCGCCAGGCATCCCCCACCTTGTAGTCGCCCACGTCGTGCACATCCATACCCAGCCAATGACCGGTGCGGTGCATGTAGAAACGGCGGTATTCTTCCTTCTCAATCAACTCATCCACTTTGCCTTGCAGCAGCCCCAGCTTCACCAGACCTTTGGTGAGTTCTTTCACTGCCGCTTCATGGGGCTGGTTCCAGTGATTGCCCGGTTTAACCTGTTTGATGGCCGCCAGCTGCGCCTTCAACACCACGTCGTACAAAGCACGCTGGGCCGGGGAAAATTTACCGTTCACCGGGAAAGTGCGGGTGATGTCGGCGGCATAGTGTTGATACTCAGCACCGGCGTCAATCAACACCAGGTCGCCGCTTTTCAGTTCCGCGTTGTTGTCGATGTAATGCAGGATACAGCCGTTGGCGCCACCGCCCACAATGCTGGAATAGGCTGGGAAGCGGCTGCCCTGGCGGCCGAATTCATGGAGAAACTCCGCTTCCAGCTGAAACTCCATTTTGCCGGGATGACATTTTTCCATGGCCCGCACGTGGGCATCAGCACTCATGTCCGCCGCCTTCTGCATCAGACGGATTTCCGCTTTGCTCTTGTACAAACGCATGTCGTGGAGCAAGTGATCCAGGGCGATGAATTCACCGGGAGGATGGGCCCCGGCACGCACTTTGGCGCGGATGGTGTTGACCCATTCCATCACCTGGCGGTCGAAATCCTTGTCCTTGCCCATGGCGTAATAAACCCGGTCGGTGCCTTCCAGCAGGCCCGGCAGGATTTCATCAATATCACCTATGGGAAAGGCATCGTCGGCGCCATACTGTTTCACCACCCCTTCCGGCCCGGCCCGATAACCGTTCCAGATTTCCATATCCCGGTCCCGCTCCCGGCAGAACATGACGAACTCGCCGTGTTCCCGGCCCGGCACCAACACCAGTACCGCTTCCGGTTCACCAAAGCCGGAGAGATAGAAAAAATCACTGTCCTGACGGTAGGGGTATTCGGTATCGCGGCTGCGGGTGCGCATGGGGGCGGCGGGGACGATGGCAATGGAATTGGGCTCCATCATTGCCATCAATTGGGATCGACGTTCAGCAAATTCTTTTTTGGTAATGCTCATTCAACGGCGCTCTCTCTACTATCTCTGCTGTTTCTGCTATCGCCACGCTCAGTGGATGGTGGCACCGGGAGGCACGATGTTGTCGCGGTCCATGGCGAATTCGGTAAAAATCATCAGGGCCGCCATGCGCACATATTCCAGCACTTCAAAATAGGCGGCTTCCCCGTCTTCTTCCTCATCGATTTCGGTATCCACCTGGCTGATCTGTTGTATATCCCGCAACGCGGTCAGGGCATCCTCGGTAAACTCTTCCGGCTTGCGGGAACCGGCCGAACCAAAACCGGCCAGGAAACCGGAGCACCACTCCGCCAGGGAACCCAGGCGGGTATCCAGAGGATCTTCGTCATCCGGCAACAGGGGCATGAAATTAAACTGGTCATCCGCCAGCTCATCCAAAGTGAATTTGTGCAGTTGGCAGAACCACTCCCGGGTGTTATCCCAGGGCTCGCCCTTTGCGCCCAGATTGGAAAGATAATCCTTAAGCCAAGCCTCCCCCTTGACGCCACCACTGAGCTGGCCACAAAGGATGCCGTGGGCCTCCGAAGGACTGGCCATGGCGTCAATCTTGCGTAATTCCGCTTCCAGTTCGTAAAAATCCAATACGTCTTCAGCTTGCAGGGACATGGGTCTTTTCCGATTTTGAACACTTACGCCCATTGTAACACGCTGCCGGGTGTAGCAAAGCCGGGATTCAGGCTAAGCTTAATGTGTAAGCAGGTGCTGAACGCGAAAAGCGTCATAGTGTGGACCCGGTACTTCATGTACCATAGACAACAAAAATTGCGACCGAACCCGAATGAATAAGATTGAGCAGCTATTCAAAAATCTCGAGTCCCGCGTTGATGAGTTCATAGAACTCTGTGACGAATACAAGCGCCACAACCGTTCCCTGCAGGCCAGGGAATCCCAACTGGCAGAAGAACGCGCCAATCTGATGAAAAAGAACGACATGGCTCGGGCCAAAGTGGAAGCAATGATTTCTCGCCTTAAGGCACTGGAGCAGGACTCATGAGCGACATCGAAACACTGCACGTCAACATTCTCGACCGGGAATACGGCGTCAGCTGTCCGCCGGCCGAGGTGGAGGAGCTGAAAAGCTCTGCGCGCCTGCTGGACGAGCGCATGCGTGAAATCCGCCGCTCCGGCAAGATCGTCGGTGTGGACCGTATTGCCGTGATGGCCGCCCTCAATATCGCTCACGAGCTGATAAAAGCACAGTCCGAACTGGCCAACTACGATCGCATTACCGAAAAGCAACTGGCCAAGCTCAACGACAAGATTGAGCGAGCACTGGCATCCGCAAGGCAGCTGGATCTGTAAAGTCAAGACCCCTGCATAAAATAGGTTGATCGAGAAACCGTTCAGATTCCGTTATACTCATACCTCAGCCCCCTGCGCTGTTCGTGTTACCTGGCCGACGTCCCTGAGCCGATGCTTTTTTCACCCGGGGGTTCTTTCTGATATGGGAGTGCATGTCCGCACGACGGAAAGCCCGATATATCATAGGAACCACCACCTTGAACCTTGGGTTCAAGGGCTACCGTCAGTCACGGCAGAACGGGGGGCACTTTATCCAAGCTATACTGTTTCCAAACTTTTTCCGAACTTGCGAAACGGACTTCATGTTATTGGAATTACCAAACTTGGACCTACCCAACAATACGCCCGCCAAGAACGAACTCAGAAAATCCCTGCGTGCCAAGCGCCGCAACCTGACGCCACACCAGCAAAAGCAAGCCTCCATGGGGCTCTGTCGCCAGCTGAGCCGGTTACCTGAATTCATATTCGGCCAGCGTATTGCGGCCTATATTCCCAACGACGGCGAGATTGATCCACAACCCTTGCTGGAATTGGCCTGGCGCCTGGGGAAAGAGGTGTACCTCCCCATTCTGCATCCATTCTCCAAAGGCCGCCTGCTGTTCATGGCCCACTATCCCAATCAGGCAATGGCGAAAAACCGCTACGGCATACCAGAACCCCTATGTGATCACAGTGCGTACTGCCCGGTGTGGACACTGGACATGGTTTTAACACCCCTGGTGGGCTTTGATGCGGCAGGCAATCGGATGGGCATGGGTGGTGGCTTCTATGATCGTACGTTTGCGTTTCTAAATGACGGCAGTCGCCCACGTAAACCACGCATGGTCGGGGTGGCCCATGAGTGCCAGAAAGTAACGGAGTTACCCAGCGAACGTTGGGATATCGTGATGAATAAAATAGTGACCGGTGACGCGACCTACACGTCCTGAGGATACGCGCCTTGAACGGGCGGTATAGGGTAGGCTGGGAAACAGCCTACCGAATAGAGAACTGACTGGCCACCATTTCAGGATCCGGTTGACCCTGGGTATAGGAGCTTGCGAGCACACCTAAACCCAATACCAGCATCAATACTACCAACAAATCGGGTTTCTTCTTCATTTTTACCTTGCCTCGTTAAAAAACACGCCATCACTCTCCGATGGTTCCCTTCCCGTAATTGTTGTGGTGTGAAGATCGGGAAGAAGCGTTCACCTTGATCAAAACTCGGTCAACGTCGTGTATATACAACCGCTTTTCAAAATAACTATAGCCCAGGCCTTATGGACAGCCAGCTGGCAAGTGAGCAGTAGCTCACAATTCGAACAGTTTGAGCGATTTTTTATAATTGGGACCGTTTGCAGGTCCTTGTTTTCCTGAACTTCCGAAAACGTAACAAAAGCTATCACGGCTCCCGGCACATGAAAAGACGCAATTTCAAAAACAATGACTTACTTCAAAAATAATTGGTAGGCCGGGTTGTCGTTTTCATCCCAATGGCGGTACCCAAGCTCCTGCACATAACGCTTGAGCTTGAGGCGCTCGTTCTCGGCCACCTGCATCCCCACCAGAATGCGACCAAAGGCAGCCCCATGGTTGCGATAGTGAAACAGGCTGATATTCCAGTTCTGACCCAATTTGCTCAGAAATTCCATCAGCGCACCGGGACGCTCAGGAAATTCAAAGCGATACAGCATTTCCTGCTCCGATCCGGTGATGCGCGGCCCATGCCCCCCCACCATATGGCGGATATGCAATTTGGCCATCTCATTCTGGGATAAATCCTGTACCTGGTAACCCTTGGCGATCAGGCTCTCGCAGATGGCCTGGCGCTCTTTGGGTCCGGCCGTCTGCACTCCGACATAGACGTGAGCCGCCTCTGCGGAGGCGTAGCGATAATTGAATTCGGTGATGGAGCGCCGCCCCAGGGTCTTGCAAAAACGGCGGAAGCTGCCGGGCTGTTCCGGGATGGTCACCGCCAACACAGCCTCCCGTTGTTCACCAATTTCGGCCCGTTCCGCCACGTGGCGCAGGCGGTCAAAATTCACATTGGCGCCACTGCAGACTGCCATCAGGGTGGCGTCCTTGCAGCCTTCCCGCTCTACGTATTTTTTCAGCCCGGCCACCGCAAGCGCACCGGCAGGTTCATTAATGGAGCGGGTGTCGTCAAACAGGTCCTTGATCGCCGCACACATCTCATCGGTGGTGACGGTGATCACCTCGTCCACGTATTTGTGGGCCAGGCGGAACGTCTCCTTGCCGACCTGCTTCACCGCCACCCCATCGGCAAACAGGCCCACTTCCGGCAACACTACCCGCCGCCCGGCCGCCATCGCTGCCTGCAAACAATTGGAATCTACCGGTTCCACCCCGATTACCTTGATCTCAGGGCGCAGGTATTTGATGTAGGCCGAGACCCCGGCGATCAGGCCGCCTCCGCCCACGGGCACAAACACGGCTTCCATCGGCCCGGTGTGCTGGCGCAGGATTTCCATGCCCACGGTGCCCTGGCCGGCAATCACATCCAGATCATCAAAGGGATGCACGAAGGTGTAGCCGTGCTTCTCCATCAGCTTGTCGGCTTTCTCCTTGGCCTGGTCATAGGCGTCTCCGTGCAGCACCACCTTGCCCCCCAGGGTGCGCACGGAATTCACCTTGATCTCAGGCGTGGTGCGCGGCATCACGATCACTGACTTGATGCCCAGGCGGGCGGCCGCCAGCGCCACACCCTGGGCATGGTTGCCGGCGGATGCGCAGATGACACCCCGCGCCTTTTCCTCAGAGCTGAGGTTTACAATCTTGTTGTAGGCGCCCCGAATCTTGAAGGAGAACACCGGCTGCAGGTCCTCACGCTTTAACAATACGTGGTTGTTAAGGCGGCGGGACAGGGACCGGGCTCGATCCACCGGGGTCTCCACAGCCACGTCGTAAACGCGGGCCTGCAGAATCTTCTTGATGGTGCGGATGGGCATGTGCTTTGGAGATTCCTAACTGTTATTGGCGTGTTTCGGAGCAAGCATACACTATCTGTTCGTCCCCTGAACCCCTATAATTCCCCCAAATTTTTCCAGCGGGACAGCGACATGACGCAAGATGAACTGAAACAGGCCGTGGCCAGGGCAGCCATCCAATATGTGGAAGAAGGCACCATTGTGGGTGTGGGAACCGGCTCCACCGCCAACTACTTCATCGATTATCTGGCAGAAATGAAAGGCCGGATCGAAGGCACCGTGGCCAGTTCCGAAGCCACCCGAAAGCGTTTGGAAAGTCACGGCATTCCTGTGTATGACCTGAACACCGTGGACGATATTCCCGTGTATGTGGACGGCGCCGACGAAGCCGACCCCAACCTGTGCCTGATCAAGGGCGGCGGTGGTGCTCTAACCCGGGAAAAGATCATCGCGGCGGTGGCGCAGAAGTTTGTCTGCATCGCGGACGGCAGCAAGAAAGTGCCGGTACTGGGTGCATTCCCCCTGCCGGTGGAGGTCATCCCCATGGCCCGCAGTCATGTGGCCCGGGAGATTGTCAAACTCGGCGGTGACCCGGTGTATCGGGACGGCTTTGTGACTGACAACGGCAACATCATCCTGGACGTTCACAATATGCAAATCGCCCAGCCCATTCACCTGGAACAGCAGCTGAACAATATCGTCGGTGTGGTTACCAATGGTTTGTTTGCGGCACGTTCCGCCGACGTGCTGTTACTGGGCACAGAAAACGGCGTGGAAACCATCGAGAAGTAACAACAGGCCCGGCGCTCTGCTACGTCCGCCGGGCATACTTTCAGCTACCCGCCCAGATCAGTTCAATTCGAATGCCGCCGGGTTCAAACAACATGGCATGCCTGGCGCCGGAATTCCCCAATGGCTCCGGTTTGAAATCAGATGCCACCCCAGGAAACGCCAGCGCTTTTTCATAAAGCTCATCCAGCGTTGCTTCCGCATCCACCCGCAAAGCAAAGTGATGCAATCCGATTGCGCTGCGGCGATTGAATTCGGCTGCCCCCGGTTCGGTCTGCCATAGTGTAATAAAGGCGTGACCGTTGCTGACAAACTTGGCCGGGTAATCGGGTTTTTCCTGTGCCACTTTGAAGCCGAGGACTTCAGTAAAAAAAGCAACGGTGGATTCCAGATCCTTTACCGCCAACCCCAAATGGTGAATGTTGAGTGTGCTCATACTATCTCCCTGATTATTGCATCTACTGTGGTTTGATCGTAGCGTGGGGTTATATGCTGGGAACAATTCCAGTCGAAAGCCGCCACTTTGATAATGAAGCCCCGCTCCGGAATGGCCGGGTATTCGGGATCACTCAGTGCCGCAAGCTGGTCTGCGTTCGCATCAATTTCGGTGGTATAACCCAGCATTTTCAATCGGCGTTGGTTGGGATAGTCCATCAAGAACAGGGCAACTCTGCTGTTCACGCGCAGATTCCCGGTGGTGATGTATTGCCGGTTGCCTTTGTAATCGGCAAAACCCAGGTGCTCGGCGTCCAACACTTTTAGGAATCCCTTGGGACCACCGCGGTGCTGGATGTAAGGCCAGCCATCGGGACTGACGCTGGCGAGATAGAAGCTGTCCCGCGCCTGAATGAACTGGGCTTCCCGTTCCGTCAGCTGCTGATGACTGTCTGCGCCGCCTTCCCAACGCTGGTAGATTCGGCGGCTGTCCTGCTCTTCCTGTACCGCTTTCACGGGCGGCGAAAACAACAGGTCGGCAAATCGATGTCCCATGAACTTCTCCCTCAGTGCGGTGGTTCCAGACTCAATGCTTAACCATCATCAATGCGTACCTATCATCAATGCGTACTCATCATCGCAACTTTCACTTGCAACAAGAATACTCACGAACAACAATTAACTATTTCATAAAACGGAACAATAGATGGACAAGTTAAAGGCGATGACAGCTTTTATCACGGTTGCCGAGGAACAGGGATTCGCGGCGGCGGCCCGTCGGCTGTCCATGTCGCCCCCCTCCGTCACCCGAACCATTGCGGAGCTGGAACAACACCTTGGGGTTGCCCTGTTGCTCCGCACCACCCGACAGGTGCGGCTCACTGAAGCCGGCCAGCAGTATCTGCAGGATGCCCGGCGCATTGTGGCCGATGTGGTCAGCAGCGAGGAGTCCATTACCGGCGCCCATGGGGACCCATCCGGCCATCTGGTGGTGACCGCCCCGGCCATGTTCGGTTGCCTGCATGTGACACCAGTGATTACCGCTTTCCAGCAGCGCTACGAACGGGTGACGGTGTCTGCCATGTTTGTGGACCGGGTGACCGATCTGATGGAAGAAGGCATCGATTTGGGGATTCGCATTGGCGAGCTGCCGGATTCCTCCCTGTTGCGTGCCATCCCATTGGGAACCGTTGCCCTGAAAACCTACGCCTCGCCGGAGTATCTGCGTAGCCATGGAAAACCGGAGGTGCCGGAAGATCTATACCAGCATCGACTGATCGCATCCACTGCCGGCAATCGGGGGCCCCTGTGGCGCTTTTACGACAATGGCAGGGAAATTCATTTGCGTACCACACCCGTATTCAGCAGTACCACCAACGACTCGGTGATCGCCGCTGCTGTAGCCGGTCACGGCATCACCCGGGTACTCTCCTATCAGGCCGCGCCCCAGGTTACCGCCGGCAAGTTACAACCAATTTTGGAAGCCTACGAAGGTGCCGCCATCCCGGTGAGTATTGTGCATCCCCAGGGCCGCAATATGCCGGCCAAGGTGCGGGCCTTTATTGATATGGCAGCGCAGGAATTGAGAGAGAAACTGGAACACATTCGGCTGCAGGATCGAACCGACTGAGGAAAAGGCACAACGAGTCTGCCATGTGGACTTCATTGTGCCTTGTACCGATTAGGGTTAACGGGGGTGCAACCAGCCCGGCAATAATGAATAAGGATCCAAACCTTCCACTTGATTGGGATCAACTCCAACCGCATTTAGATAACGGGCAAAATCACCCGCTGTATAGGCATCAAACACATCCGTACAACCACCCCGGTATTCACCACCCACAAATACCTGCGGTAAAGTGACTGAGCCGGTTTGGCGTCGCAACCATTCCCGAATAATACCGCCCCGATTGCCTTCCTGGAATTCCACCGAATCCACATCCACACTACGATACGGCACACCCAGGCGATCAAACAGTTTGCGCACTGACCAGCAGAATTCACACCACTCCAAGGCGAACATCACCACCGGTTGTTCACTATCCTTAATAACGGATTGCAACCACTTGGCGGTACCCTCATCCACTTCCGGCGTCTGCATAGGTTGTGCGGCACTGGCACCACCATCAAAACGATAACCATCGGTGGAGCGGGAGATGGCCAGTTCGCCTTCATTCATTTCGGCAGATACATCGTCGAACAAAGGCGTACTCATGTAGCGCTCGCCGGTGTCCGGCAACATACAGAGGATATTGCTGCCGGGTTCTGCTTGCTCGGCAACTTGCAACGCACCGGCAAAGGTAGCGCCGGCCGTAATGCCCACCAGGATGCCTTCTCTACGGGCCAGTTGTCGTGACCAATGCAGCGCGTCCTGACCGGGCACCCCCACAAACTGATCGATGCGATGATCCTGCGTCACTTCCTGTGCCAAGGCCGGAATAAAGTCCGGCGACCAGCCCTGCATCAAATGCGGACGAAAGCGGGGATGACTCTGGTGTTGCGGTTGTGCTTCGCCACTTCCCAGAATGGGAGAGTTATCCGGTTCACAAACCACAATGCGCGTGTTGGGGCTCTTTTCCCGCAGCACTTTTGAAACACCACTCAAGGTGCCCGACGTACCGAAGCCGGTCACCCAATAATCCAAACTCACATCCGAAAAATCCTCGAGAATTTCCACCGCAGTGGTGCGCGCGTGAATATCAGCATTATCCGGATTCTCAAACTGACGGGACTGCCACCAGCCATGTTTTTCCGCCAACTCTTTGGCCTTGTTCACCATGCCGCTGCCTTTTTCCGAGGCCGGTGTCAGCACCACTTTTGCGCCGAGAAAGCGCATCAGACGGCGGCGTTCCACACTGAAATTTTCCGCCATGGTCACCACCAGGGGGTAGCCTTTCTGGGCGCAAACCATGGCCAGTCCGATACCGGTATTACCACTGGTGGCTTCCACTACGGTTTGCCCCGGCTTGAGTTCACCACGACGTTCCGCCGCTTCAATTACACCAAGGGCAAGCCGGTCTTTTACCGATCCCATGGGATTGAAAGATTCCACCTTGACGTACAGGTTCACCCCTTTCGGCGCCAGATGATTGATACGCACCACGGGTGTATTGCCGATGGTTTCGAGAATATTCTGGAAGCGTCTTGCCATGTTCAGTTTCCTTTGATTGGTACTTATTTTGTTTGGGCAGCAACGAGCTCTGCCCACAATGCATCACCGGTGCTCACCACATCCTGCAACAGATCATCCACCTGCACCCAATCGGTACGCGCCCCGATAAAACAGGGACGAATCGCCAACTGGCCGTCGATCATTGCTGTGCTGGGGAGGTTTTTACCCCGATGAATCAGCCGCCGGTGCAACTGTCGATTTAATGCGTTCAGATCATCACAAGCTTCCACCCGATAGCGAAAACAACAGATGGATAAGGTCGGTGCCTGTAACAGCTCCAGGCGGGGGTGGGCCTCAACCTGTTCAGCCAAACTGCGGGCCATATCATTGTGGCGGCGAATACGTGCTGCCATGCCTGCGGCACCGATTTCCCGCAGCAATGCCCATACCACCGCACCCCGGGCCGGAGACGACAACTCCACTCCAAAGTCACTGTAGGGAATACCCATGGAATCCAACGAGTGTACGAAGCCGTCGGCAGAATCAGGCAAGCTATCCAGGCCTTCCGCAAAGGAGCCTTCAAGGTAGTCGGACGCACCCTGGGTAAAGGCCCGCAACAACAGACTGCGATCTTTCACCAGTGTCGCACCAATGCCGACCGGCGCGCCCAACCATTTGTGGGAATCCACCACCACGGAATCGGCCCTATCAATTCCGGTATAGAGTGGCCGAACCCGCTCATCCAGAATACCCGGCAGGCCATAGGCACCGTCCACATGCAGCCAGAGGTCAAAACGATCAGCCACTTGGGCGATTGCCTGCAGCGGATCAATGGCCCCGGTCGAGGTGCTACCGGCATTGGCGACGATGGCTACCGGTATCAGATCGGCTTGCAAAACACGCTCAATGTGCAGTGCAAGATCCCGGGGACACATGCGCCCTGTCTGATCCGTTTTTACAGTCAACACAGACTCCCGCCCCATCCCAAGAACGGCCGCCGCGCGGTGAATGGTGCGATGACTGGCCGCCGTGGCAAAAATGCGGCCCCCGGGCGGCACACCATCACGTCCACAGTCATGACCACGCAGCTCAAACGCCCGCTGCCGGGCAGCACCTAATGCCAGCAGGTTGGCGGTTGAACCGCCGCTGCTGTAGACCCCTTTCATTTCAGCCGGCAAGTGAAACAGCTCCACCAACCAGTTGAGGGACAGCTCCTCCAATTGCTGAAACGCCGTTAGACCGATGCGCTGGGGCGACGCCACCATGGCCGCCAATGACGCCAGCACGCCCATATTAGTGGCTCCAGTGGTGATAAAAGAGGTAAAACCCGGCAGCGGCACCGCAGAGCCATTGGGTATCACCTGCTCACCCAGTTCCTGCAGCACCTTATCCAGGCCGATACCCGACTGCGGCAACGAGCGTTGCAAAGCTGCCCGCCACTGGAGGCGACGCATCCCGGCATCGCCCTGTTCGCCCTCATTGAAGCGGTCCAGATACTGCCCCAATCGCTGTAAAGCCGGGCTCAAGGGGCCGCAATAGGCCTGATCACTCATCTGTCTGTTCCCTGTTTCCTTAATCGCTTTTTGTTTCCGCTTTCCTTCCAGTCCTCAAGCGAGAAGCTGGGCACCGCTCTGCAAAAACGCCATGGTGCGGGGCGCTCCGGCGATTTCCACACCGGCAGCCAGATCCCCTTCGTTAATATTCTTGGCCTTGGCGCAGGCTGGGCATAACCAGATCTTGCCGCCGTTCTCCACAAACGCGGCAAACAATGATGCCAGCGACTCATAGCCCTCGGCTACTACTGGATCTGTAGTTACGCCATTACCCTGGATAGCCCCCTGCACGCAGAGAGCGGCCGCCTCGGCGGTGATGAACATCGCCACTTCGGCCTGCTTGGACGCGCTGACCGCCAGGATGAAGGCAATAGTGGCGCGCTCCAGGTTATTGAATCCGTCCTGGCAGTTGATCAGGTACTTTTCTGTTGTTTGGGTCGGCATTTGCTCTGACATGGTTGCTTCCTCGTTGTTTGTTCGATGTAATTGTGTCTTCCACGATGAACAGGTTACGGAAGCACGTCCCTTGGTGCTTGCAGGAGATCTGGTTTAATTCTGGAGAAACCCTGAAGATTGCGGAAATCTGTTTAATAAACGGCCAAAACACATGCGCTATCTCTTTTTGGACTTCTTGCTGGACACCGATCAATTCCAACTGCATCGTGGTGACGAACGCATTGCGGCAGAACCGCAGGTAATCGAACTGCTGATCCTGTTGCTGGAGCAGCGGGAGCGCATGGTGAGCAAGGAAGAGATTTACGACAGCATCTGGAAAGGCCGCATTGTGTCCGAAGCCGCTCTCAGCAGCCGCATCAAAAGCCTGCGGCAATTGCTGGGGGATGACGGTCGCACCCAGTCGGTGATCAAAACCGTACACCGTAAGGGATTTCGGTTTGTGGCTCCGGTTCATTGCGACGAGGAGCCGGAGGGCAATGAATCCGAACCGAAAGACGCTCCACCTGCCCGCAATAACAAACCCACTATCGCTGTGCTGCCGTTCGCCAACCTGAGCCATCAACCGCAGCAGGATTATCTGGCGGACGGCATCAGCGGCGACATCATTGCCCATCTGGCCAGACACCGCTGGATTAATGTGGTGGCCCGTAACACCACTTTCGGTGTGCGGGGACAGAACCTGAGCCTAGCGCAACTGGCGCAGCAACTGAATACGGATTACCTGGTGGAAGGCAGCGTGCAGCAGGCTGGCAATCGGGTGCGGGTCACCACGCACCTGATGGACGCCCACAGCGGCCATCAACTGTGGGCGGACCGTTATGATCGGGAAATCGAAGACATCTTCGCCCTGCAGGATGAAATCACCGAAACCCTGGTGGCACGACTGGAACCGGAAATCGGCTACGCCGAACGCCATAAGGTAGTACAGAACCGACCGGCCAATTTAGAGGCCTGGGATTGCTATCACCTGGGCACCCATCATTTCTTCAAGTTCACCGGAGACGACAACCTGGAAGCGCAACGGCTGTTGAAACGCAGCCAGGAACTGGACCCGCACTTCGGCGACGCCTTCGCCTGGTGGTCCTACGCGGTGATACTGGGCATGGTGTACTGGGACGTAAAACCCACCCAGGACATGTTGGACGCGGCTCTCGCCGCCAGCGAACGGGCCCTGAACCTGGATCCGCAAAACGCAACTTTCTATGCGCTAAAAGCTCGGGTGCTGCTGGCACGCAGGGAATACGACAGCGCCATCACCGGCAACCAGATGGCGATTGAACTCAACCCCACCTTCGCAGCGGCCCATTGCGGCTTGGGGGATTCGCTGGCCTATGAAGGTCGGTACGAAGAGGCCATGGAATGTTTCAATCGTGCCATCGCGTTAAGCCCCAATGATCCGCAACTGTGGGCGTTTCTCACTTACGGTGCCTTGGCGTTACTGTTTATGGGGGATTTCCAACAAGCCCTGCAATGGACAGAGCGAGCCAGCCAGATTCCCAACTGCCAGTATTGGACCCTGTCCCATAAAGTGGTGGCATTGGTGGAGCTGGATCGGCTGGGCGAGGCCCAAGTTCAACTACAACAATTACAAAAGCAGTTACCGGAATTTACCCTGCCGTTCGTCGCCGAAAAACTGTTTTACCTGAAACGTTCCGAACAGATTGAAGGCTATTTGTCGGCGCTGCAAAAAGCTGGCTTATCCTGAACACATCAAACTGAATAAATACGCTACCAGGCAGACTAAAAGGCTAGGAACCCGCACCATGGCATTCAAACTGGAAAGTTTTATCAACGATTGCAAATCCGCCCTCAAGGAAGAAAAGCCACCGGAAATTGTGAGGCAGTTGCTCCTTAATGCCATTGCAACACCGGAGTCGGTTTTTGAAGAACTGGGAACACCCGAACGCTCAGCCGTGGAGAAACTCTATGTCTCGGATTCGCTGACTATTATCAACGTGGTATGGGCGCCAAAAATGACGTTGCTGCCTCACAACCATCGTATGTGGGCAGTTATCGGCGTCTACAGCGGGCGGGAAGACAACATCTTTTGGCGGCGCCTGGATTCTGAAAGCGACAATTCTGAAGAGGGCCGGATTGAAGCAGCCGGAGCAAAATCCATTGGCGCCGGAGAAGCCATAGCGCTGGGCAAAAACATCATCCACTCCGTGACCAATCCGACTACGGCCTTTACCAGCGCGATTCACGTCTACGGTGGTGACTTTTTTACGATGGAACGCAGTGAATGGGATCCTCTGTCTCTGACTGAGCAAGCCTATGATATTGAGAAGAACATGAAATATTTTGAAGAGCAGAACGCTTTGTTGGCAATGCCCAAATAAACTGCCATGACATTTACACCTCAAATCAGAATTCCTGCCACCTATATGCGTGGCGGCACCAGCAGGTGCGTGATTCTGTCCGCAAGCTCGCGTGCCGGAGAACGGCGTATTTGTGGTGCGTATGTGTGGTGCGTATCTGGCAGGCCAATATCAGCTCGCCCATGTCCCCATCAGTGACGGACAGGTACAGGAAACCGGCGACTTTGAAGGGGACGGTGTCACCTTCAAGGCCTTCCTGATCAGTGCAGGTATTCCCACCGTATTTGTTAACGCCTACGAAATTGGCTACACCCAAGATTGCCTTTGTTGCACTGCCGCAGCCATTCCCGGCACCTTGGTGAATCTGGCAGCCGGGGGCGGTGCACGGGAATCAGTTTGCTTTGGTCATCCTTCGGGTACCTTACGTGTAGGTGCTCAGGCTCGGCACGCATTCTGATGCAAGGTGATGTGTTAATTCCAGGGGAGTTCATTGAGCCGGAATAAGGCAATACAACAACTGTGTCCGATATCACCTGCGACCACGAACATGAAGTGCCGCAATTGTTGATTTGTCGCCAGTGCCAGAAAGTGAAAAGATGTAAACTGGGCTATGCTGGAACGACATCTCATTCCAACACAGTCATCATTACATCAGCTCGCCCACTTATCCCGCAATGACTTCGGCCCGATATCTTCGACGGTGTAGCCGTCCGGGTGGGTTTCATATTGCTGGAACGTCATCATCTGCGGATTCTTGTGCTTGGGCAACAGACGCATAAACTTCGCCCGCACTCTTAAAGCCCCTTCCACCCGATGTCGTGTGGCATCACTGGGGATGGGATAATTCATGGCTTTCAGCAACGGCTCATCCATCAAGGCATACACGGCGGGCTCGGCACTTTTCCACAATGCCTTGGGCAAATAAAAACTCAACAGCAAGTCCCGGGTACAGTTGGCTACGCGCTGGGTGGCTTCCGCATTGGCGAACATCTTGTTCTCATAGTCCAGGCTCCACTGTTCGAAGGCTTCATAGGTGTCGGGAATGTCCTTGATGCGCATGCGCTCACCCACTTCACGCCAGAAATAATACAAAGCCAGGCATTCATTGTGATACAGCTTGCGCCAACCGAATTTGTTGATCCAGCGAATGGGTTCGTAAATGAACGTGGACAGAGTATAGAGAAAATCATCGTTGCTGATTTCATATTGGCCATGCATACGATTCATGCGTTTGATGAAGGTACCACCCCGTTCGGAATCGTAGCCATTGATCATGATTTCATTGATAACGATGGAGGTATCGTCGTAGCGACGCTGGGTGGCGTTGCGAAATTCACCGGTTTTATCCAGCAGGGTGGCAATGGAAGGCACCGCAAAGGTACGGAACAATGCCAACTCCAGCGCGCGGGTCATATCCCAGGGGAACTCAAGATAAGCCGTTAAGAAGACAATGCGCTGGCAGTCTGCTTTGGGATCCAGCCGCTCGATTTCTTTCTGCACATTCATTCGCTTTTTCATGTTTCCCCCCTACAACATAAATCGGTGGCGTGAAGGTAACACAGGCTGAACATCGAAAGGATGGCCTAACCATCCAGCCGGCATGGCTAAAACTACCACAGAAAATGAGACTATACGCCAACATCAATGGCTTAGAATTGGTGCAACTCAGAGTTTTGTGCACCTTTCTTTCTCAGATCATCAGCAAAATCAAATAATTCAAGTCAATTCTCCCGCTTTACCGGGTTAAAAAATCCACTGGCACAAAGATTGCTGTACAAATCGCGCTCAGTAATAAGCTCTCGCATTTTTATTCCACATTTGAACTGAGGTTTCCCCAATGAAACGACTCGCATTGCTCCCGCTCGCAGCAATACCCGTGGATTCCTGGGCTGCTGTAGGGGATGAACCGGTGAATACCGTATGGCTGGTGGTGGCTGCCGCCCTGGTGTTCTTCATGCAAACCGGATTCGCCCTGCTGGAAAGCGGTATGTCCCGCAGTAAAAACGCCGTCAATGTGGTGATGAAAAACTACATGGACGTGTGCCTGGGCAGCATGGTGTTCTGGGCCTTCGGCTTCGGCATTATGTTTGGCCTGAATGAAACCGGCTTCTTCGGCGCCAGCCACTGGCTGCCCCAATTCAGTGACGAGTGGTCCTACACCTTCCTGCTGTTCCAGATCATGTTCGCCGCCACCGCCACCACCATTGCCAGCGGTGCCATGGCAGAACGCACCCGCTATTCAGGCTATCTGGTGGGCGCCATTATCATTACCGGCTTTATTTACCCGGTATTCGGCAGTTGGGTATGGGGCGGCTTCTTTGGCGGTAAAGGCTGGCTTTCCGAGCTGGGCTTTATCGATTTTGCCGGCTCCACCGTTGTGCATTCAGTGGGAGCCTGGTGCGCCCTGGCGGGCATCATGGTGGTGGGCCCGCGCCTGGGTCGCTTTGATCCAGAGACCGGTGTTGCCCGCCTCATCCCGGGTCATAACCTGAACAATGTGGCATTGGGTGGCTTTATCCTCTGGCTGGGATGGTTCGGCTTCAACGCCGGCAGCACCCTGCAGGCAGACAGCAGTCTGGGCAAGATAGCCCTCAACACGCACCTGGCCGCCTGTGCCGGTGCGGTGGGTACCTTCCTGGCGCAAACCCTGTTACGCAAGCCTGTGCTGTTGACGCACACGATCAACGGAAGCCTGGGCGGTCTGGTGGCCATCACTGCCGGTTGCGCCAGCATGTCCCCCACCTATGCCGTGATTACCGGGCTTGTGGGTGGCGTTGTGGTGATCATCGGCAGTTACATTCTGGAGCTATTACAGCTGGACGATGCTGTGGGTGCTATTCCGGTACACGGTTTCGCCGGTGTATGGGGTACGTTGGCAGCAGGTTTCTTTATGGAAGGGGATCTGTTCAATCTGCAGCAACTCTGGGTGCAGGCGATCGGTTGTGCAGTGGCTTTCCTGTGGGCTTTCCCCACGGCGTTTTTGGCTTACTGGTTGCTGGAAAAACTGATCGGCCTGCGGGCATCCAACCTGGATCAACAGCGGGGCCTGGATTACAGCGAACACGCGGAGCGGGGCTATCCGGAATTTGATCGCATACCCTTGCACAAACCCTTGGCAGGCTAGGAGAGAACATCATGGATCAGCAACACGTATTGCAACGTCGCGCCATCTATACCGTGCTCCAGGAGTGGCTGAACGAGGAGCAGATCATTGAAGCCCTGATGGTGTTCGAGGAACACCACAAGGGCAAACCGTCCATCGCCATTCACGAATACCTGACCCGCATCGGTCATTTGTTCGACCAGAAAATGGATACCAAACATATCCGCCGTCGCCTGATGGAAGTGTTGGTGCGGCGCTCACACGATCTCGCGCCGGATCCTATGCCGTTGTTGCTACGGGCCCGGGCCAAATCCGCCAGTGACGTATTCGACCTGAAGCCTACCGAGTCACAGTTGGCGCTGCACAAGTTGATCTCGGAGCTGATGCGCAAGGCATCTGCGGGACAACGCAAGCAACTGCATGAACAACTGGCCAAGCAATTGGGCAAGCGCTTTATGAACGGCAGTTACGACTCGCTGGCACAGTACCTGTTATCGGATAACCCGCAGTATCTCGCCCGCTTTGACGACAAAGCGCTGCAGGATTTCTTCACGGTGATTTACGTGGCCTGCTGCGAAGTGTTGGGCCCGGTCAAAACCGATCAATGGTTTGGCTCGGCGGTTTACCAGATTCGACAGCAGGATTCTGTAGTAGGAGAACAACTGAACCGCTTTCTCTAAAACGGTTCAGTTACTGTCAGGCTACAACCGGCACACCATGATGGCGGTCGTCGGTGAGAATTTCGAACGCCGCCCGGTGGGCGGTGTAGAGGGAAATTTCCGCTTTGCCCTTGGGCTTGATCGTCAAGCGACACTGGGCAACCTTGCTGTTCAGGCAGGTATGGGTACCACCCGGCGGATTATGGTAGGTGAGTCCAACAAACTGATCCTTGGGCGCTGAAATAACCCCGCGAATACGGGCCTGTTCGTTACTGGTTTCAAACTCCCAGTTAAAGTACTCATAGCGCCCTTTCGCAAATACCGCACGCAGCAGGTTGTTCATCGCATAGGTTTGCCCTTCCACCCGGCACACCAAGGTGGTCATGCGGGGTGTTTTGAGCGGACCAATATGGAGGCGCGCGGTTGCGCATTCCAAAAACGCGCTTTCATCATTATCAAAACCGGCCACCTGGCCCCAGGCATATTCATCTGTATGCTTACTGCCCCAATTGTGATTTTCACTGCCCACCCAGTTGTCCACCACAATGATCTCGCCATTAACCAGAATGGTGCCCTTGAACACAGCATTGGGATTGGCCACCAACGCCTTGGCTTTCGGCAGCGGTGCGTCATATAGGGATTCCGGCAGCAGATATACCGGCTCATCACCGGCCTGATAAGCAAGATCCCATTCGATTCGATTTCGGCCTTGTTTGGCTTCACCAATGGCCACGCCTGGACGCAAGCGGGACTGCTTCATCCGCACATTAAGCTGGCCGTTATCGAACTGACACTGGGCCAAAGGATATTCTTCTTTCGCGACCACAATGCGTTTGGTATCGGCATCAAATACGATGGCCCACAACTCACCTTTGTTGTTCTCGGGATGACCTTTGGGAGCAAAAATGGTGTAACGAAACCAGAACGCCAACGGCCGAGTGGGATGATTGGCCCGCAAAAAATAACTTTCATAATGCCCTTCTGCATGATGCAGATAGCGGCACTCATTCATGGCGCGCCGCTGTTCCACATAGGGATCCAACTTGGCCGCGTCAGTGAAGCTGTCCATGGTCTTTAATGTTCCTTATGGCAAATTAAACAGTAGCGTAACGGGTGAGGCGTAACGCTTTTAATGGAAACGTCACAATGGAATCTTCGTAAGCCACTTCAATGTAACCAATGGCCTCACCGTTCTGGTACAGCGTCAACGGGCACATGGTGAGCGACTCCTTCAGGTTCATCAGGTCATAGGATTTTTCACCCTTGGCCTCCACCTGGCCCACTCCCGGCAAATCAAACCACAACTCGTAACGGGGCCCCCCCGGTTTCAGGGTCAAATAGCCATGGGTTTCGGTGGTCAGTTTGCGTTTGGATAACGTCAACGCCCCAAGAAACGGTTGAGGTTTCCAGGGTTTCAGGCGATGCATAAAAGTCACATCAATGGAAAACTCAAAGGGTTCCTTTTGATGGGTGGCATTCAGTTCCAACCAACCTTTCATGGTTTCTTTTAATTTTAATGTCAGCATGGAGTCCCTTATATCAAGTCAGATAAGCGGCTGGCGGCCCTCAGAGCCATCGCCATAATTGTCACCTGGGGATTAGCCCCCAGTGATGTCGGTACCGAACTGCCATCCATTACATATAACCCAGTCCAGCCAAAAACTCGATGATCTACATCACACACACCCAGTTCCCGACCAGCGGCAATACGGGCAGTACCCAGTGGATGATAGGCGGTAATGGTTAACTGCCAGGGTTTGGGCGGTCGCTCGAACAGTTTATGTAGTTCTTTCTCATTGTAAATTCTGGGCCATGCACGATACCCCGGCAGGTGCACGTATTCTGCCCCGGCACGCAAATGCATCTTCGCGAGCATCAGCAAGCCCCGATGGAACCGGGCCTGATCATCCCGGTTCATAACATAGCGAATCAAGGGAATATCCGGATGAGGCCCTGCGCTCACCCGGCCCCGGCTACTGTCCTTAATCATAAAGCCAAAATACCCGGTGTGTTGCCACTGCTCCAGGAAGTCCAGGTATTCCTCGCCGAGAAATGGATTGAGCAGTCCGTGAGCGGCAAACGGTGGGGTGCCGCCTTCAAACAGTATGCCCTGTTCCGCCAGATCCGACACGCCATAGCCCTGGGGAATGCGATGGGCATGATCGAACTGGCGATCAGGGTAATAACCGGTCACCGCACCGCAGGGATGAATCGACAGGTTGCGCCCCAGCCAACGGTTGCGTACACCATTACGGCGCAAAAACAGCGGCGTGAACAAAGTGCCTGCCGCCACCACCACATGGCGCGCCCTGAGCCGCAGTCGTTTCACCATACCCTCGTGGCGCCCGCTGGCCTCCAGCCCGGTAACTTGCCGCCCTTCATGCAAGATACGGTCGGCCTTGAGGCCGGTAAACAGGAATGCACCCCGCTCCAAAGCCCGCGGCACATAGCTGACATTGGTGGACTGCTTGGCGTCCGTGGGACAACCAAACTGACACAGTCCCTGCCCGTCACAACCGTTGGCATTCCGCTGCAGGGGATGGTGCTGTTGCAAACCAACACGACCGGCGCCTGTGGCGATCACCCGGCCGATTTCCCCCACGTAGGCAGGATCGGCACCCTGCACCTGCAACATGGCTTCCACCTGCTGGAACCAGGGCTCCATATTATGGGGCTCAAAGCCATCCAACCCCGCCTTGCACCACTCATTGAGAACGGCATCCGGCGTACGCAGACAGGTACCGGAATTAATCGTTGTGGTACCGCCCACAGAACGCCCCACTGGAATCGGAATCACCCCATTTCCCAATGCCACCGTGGCACCACTGGCCCGATACAGCTTGGGAATAACTTCGGTCAAGCGACCGTTAAAGTCCCGCCGGTCGTGGTATTGCCCTTCTTCCACCATCACCACCGCCAAGCCTTTGCTGGCCAGCTCATAGGCCGCAGCCGCACCACCGGCACCCGTGCCGATAACGACCACATCCGCCTCCAGCTCGGTAAAACCATCCAGCTGGGAAACCGGAGTAACCTGTTGTTGCCAGCGTTGTGGTTCAAGGTCCTGGGGCACCAGGATATTACGGGCGCCCGCCAGCCGTTGGGTATCCTCATTCAAAAGATACCCGGCCCGCACCGGCAGGCTCAGAATCTGAATCAGGCGGGCACTGAGGCCCTGTTGTCGCTGCAAAAAATCGCGGCGCAATGATAATGGAGCAGAGCTGAAACGGCGCTGATGGGAAAGCCGGAAACGGGCATCCAGGGTTTTGAGGGCAGCGCTGAACGCAATCCATAGCCCCGGGACAGATTGCAGATAGGATTGCACCTGCTGCGCCAATACCATGGCATCCGGCCCCGGCAGAATTCGGCCGGCAGGTAGCAGAGCCTCAATGAGCGCCGACAGGCTGTCTGCTGCCGCCTTTCTGGTTGTTGGCTTGTACATCAGGATTCCCCCTGCAATCAAATTGGATGCAGTCTGGAATCCAGTATACCCAGCCCCCGCAAATTCGCTTGACCAAACACGCCAGTGAGCAGGGTATTGGAAGTCAAATCAACGTTCGACGATGACCACGGTTCCGGCGATCTTGTCGTGAAACCCCTGCTTGCGCTTATCCCATGCCACCCACAGAAAGCCAAGCCCCAACGGCAGGACCGACACGAAGTACCCAATATAACGCAGCACCAAGCGCCCGTTGGACACCGGCTCGAAGGTATCGGCATCCACAATCTTGCCTTTGAACGCCATCTTGCCGGGAGTGGACGCAAACCGGATCCACAAAGCCACAATCAACACAGCAGGGATAGCTAACTGCATGCCCAGGTTGGTCATCAGGTACTGGCTGCTTTCTTCATCCATCGGCATCACCAGCAGTAAAACAAACATGAGAATAAAAAGCAGGACACCAATCCAGATGTTGTCCAGAATGGAAGCCAACACCCGCATCCAGAAACCCATATATTGATGTTCAATCTCTGTTTGCGTTACGTCTGCATCCGGCGTTTGGTAGGCATTACTCATCGCTTATGTCCTTGTTGTTATGATAGTGAAGAGTTAAGAATAGCGAATATCAGACAGCTGTCCTCAATCAAACCACCCTGGCGGCGCAGCTGAGCACGTCACCCAACGTTGCTTCCAGTTGGTCACCTTCCTGCAACGCCGCGACCCCGGCCGGGGTACCCGTCATCACCACGTCACCGAGCTGCAAAGTAAAGTGACGGCTCATATAGCTGATCAGGGAATATAAGGGCGTAATCATATCCGCCGTGGTACCCTGCTGACGTACAGCGCCATTAACACTGAGCTGTAACGGCATGTCCATCGGGTCGGTAACCACACTGGCAGGAACAAACCCGGATAAGGGGCAGGCACCATCAAAACTTTTGGCGATTTCCCAGGGATGGCTCTTTTCTTTTAACCTCGACTGCAGGTCCCGCAACGTCAGATCCAACCCAAGGCCGAACCCGAGAATAGCGTCCTTCACTTCTTGCTCAGTCGCGTTAGTCAGCGTTTTGCCAATCAGCACCGACATTTCCAGTTCGTGATGACAGGAGCCCTGCTCTTTGGGAATCAGGATCTCACCGGTGAAAGGTACAATCGCTGTTGCCGGCTTGATAAATAAAATTGGAGAAGTAGGCACAGGATTATTCAATTCCTTGGCGTGCTCCGCATAGTTGCGGCCCACACACACCACTTTGCCTACAGGCAGACCCAGAGTTTCACCATCTAAACTGTGCTGATATGCCATGTACTGCTCGCTTATTTTATCCGTTCAATCAATTTCGTAATCGACAACCCGACGCTCGCTGCGGATCGCTTTCATAAACGGAAAGACCGCCACATGTTCAGGATGCTGTTGATAACGCTCCAGCGCGGCGCGATCTTCAAATTCTGAATACAAGATCAAATCCATAGACGTATCCGAGCAGGAAAAATCGATACCCACTTCCAGCTTCAACAAGCCCGGCACCTTACAATTGAGCGCTTCCAGTTTAGTTTTCGCCAGCTGCGCGTTTTCCGCTTTGCTGGTGCCTTCCGCCTGGTCCAGCAACTTCCACATTACGATATGTTTAATCATGGTGAACGCCTATTACAGATCAAACACTTTACCGGGGTTCATAACGTTGTTGGGATCGAAGGTAAGCTTCACCGCACGCATGTAATCAATCTCGGCCGCACTGCGCGTGTATTGCAGATAAGGCTTTTTAGTCATGCCCACCCCATGCTCGGCAGACACACTGCCGTTGTATTTCTGCACGGTCTCGAACACCTGGGTATTCACCTGTTCGCAACGCTGGAAAAATTCTTCCTGGCTCAGGGCCTGGGGCTTCAGAATATTCAGGTGCAGGTTGCCGTCGCCGATATGTCCGAACCAAACAATTTCAAAATCCGGATACTGGCTGCTGACGATGTGGTCGATTTCCTCGAGGAAATCCGGCACTTTCGATACCACGACGGAAACATCATTCTTGTAGGGGGTAAACGGAGCAATGGTTTCGCTGATACCTTCCCGCAAGCGCCACAGGTTGGCGGCCTGGGTTTCGCTCTGGCTGATCACGCCATCCAGTACCCAGCCTTCCTCCACGCATTTCTCGAACAGGTTCATGGCCTGCTCCAACACGTCTTCAGTGGGAGCCTCGAATTCCAGCAGCGCGTAATAGGGTGTGGCGGCCTCAAACGGACGGGGCACATCCTGATGCTCGGTCACCAGTTGCACGGCTTTGTCGGAGAAAAACTCGAACGCGGTCAGGTCGATCTGGCTCTGGAACGTCTCCAGAACTTTCATAATGGCGCGGAATTCCGGCACACCCAGCACTAATACGGTTAGATTCTTGGGCGAGCGGGCCAGCTTCATGGTAGCCTCGACGATAAAGCCCAAAGTGCCTTCGGCGCCGATAAACAGATGGCGGAAGTCGTAGCCGGTGGCGTTTTTGTCCAGGCCCACGTTCAGATCCAGCAGGTCTCCTTTCCCGGTCACCACTTTCAGGCCCTTCACCCAGTCCCGGGTCATACCATAGCGAATGACCTTGATGCCGCCGGCATTAGTGGAGATATTGCCCCCCAACTGGCTGGAACCAGCGGAGGCAAAGTCCACCGGATAGTAAAGATTGTTTTCTTCCGCAAACTGCTGCAGCTGCTCAGTGACCACACCGGCCTGGCACTGCACGGTGCGATCTACCGGATTAAAATCATTGATTTTATTCATCAAATCAAAGGCCACCACCACTTCACCATTGGCCGCCACTGCCGCCGCGCTCAAGCCCGTTCGGCCACCGGAAGGCACCAGGCCCAGCTTGTGTTCATTGGCAAAACGCACAATGGCCTGCACCTGCTCGACCGTTTTCGGCATAACAATGGCCAGGGGCGCCGGCTCGTACTTCCTGGTCCAGTCACAACCGTAATGCTTGAGGCTGTCGGCGTCGGTCAGTAAACGTCCCTCATCCACAAGTTGGCTTAATCCGGCAATAATCTGGTTGGTGTCGGTCATGGTTTTCTCTTTAAATACAGCTGGTTATTCAGAAATCAGAGGCGACTAGATAGTCATAAGCCCCATGGACAGGCAATCCGGCAGAGCGACATTAGGGAATTTCACGTCACCATGTGAGATTTTCACGGATCTTTTCACGGTGCGGGACTGCGTTTTCGATGCGATATGATACCATAGCCGCCCTCAAAGCTACCCCCATTTGATACGAGTAAACAGCATGAGCACGACTTCTCTGGATAAAAGCAAAATCCGCATTCTGTTGTTGGAAGGCGTCCACCAATCAGCCGTTGATAACTTCGAGCGGGCCGGGTACAGCAACATCGAGTACCTGAAAACCTCCCTCCCTGACGACCAGCTGAAAGAGAAGATTGCTGACGCTCACTTTGTCGGCATCCGTTCCCGCACCCAGCTCACCGAAGAGATCTTCGAAGCGGCCCAGAAGCTGATCGCCGTGGGCTGTTTCTGTATCGGGACCAACCAGGTGGACCTGGGGGCCGCCCTGGCCCGAGGTATCCCCGTATTCAACGCGCCTTTCTCCAACACCCGTTCGGTAGCGGAACTGGTGCTGGCGGAAGCCATCCTGTTGCTGCGCGGCATTCCTGAGAAAAACGCTGTCTGTCACCGGGGTGGCTGGCAGAAGACCGCCACCAACAGCTTTGAAATCCGCGGTAAGACACTGGGCATTATTGGCTACGGCAACATCGGTTCCCAGTTGAGCGTCATCGCCGAAAACCTGGGTATGAAAGTGAAGTTCTATGACGTGGTGACCAAACTGCCGTTGGGCAATGCCTCCCAGGTGAACACCCTGGACGAACTGCTGGAACAGTCTGACATCGTCACTCTGCACGTGCCGGAAACCGCCGCCACCAAATATATGTTCGGCAAGGACCAGCTGGCGAAGATGAAGCCCACCAGCATCCTGATCAACGCTTCCCGCGGCACCGTGGTGGACATTGATGCCCTGGCGCAAACCCTGAGCGAAAAGAAAATCCTGGGCGCCGCCATCGACGTGTTCCCGGTTGAACCCCGCGGCAACGATGAAGAATTCGTTTCACCCCTGCGTGAATTCGATAACGTGATCCTGACGCCGCACATCGGCGGCAGTACCCTGGAAGCCCAGGTCAACATCGGTGGCGAAGTATCCGAGAAGTTCATCAAGTACAGCGACAACGGTTCCACCATTTCAGCGGTGAACTTCCCGGAAGTGGCGCTGCCCGTTCACGACAACGTGCACCGTATTCTGCACATCCACCACAACGTACCCGGCGTACTGTCCAACATCAACCGCCTGTTCTCTGACAACAACATCAATATCTGCGGTCAGTATTTGCAGACCAATAACAAGATCGGTTACGTGGTGATTGATATCGATAAAGCGCACAGTGAATTGGCGCTGGAGAAATTGAAAGAAGTGGAAGGAACCATTCGGTGTCGGGTATTGTATTAACACAGCGAAATAATCTATGAGCAAGATATCAAAAGCATTATTTAACTTCTCCCAATACATGGGAGTCGTGTTTTCTTCAGCTTATGACCGCAAGTTTCTTTCTAAAGATGTCACAGAGCCAAAGCATGTCGGCCACAAAGATTGGCAGGAATATCTTTACGGAATTTACAATAAACCTGGAATGAAGATTCTTGAGGTTGGCAGCAGAGAGGTAACAGGCTCATCAAATGCGCGGGAAAGATTCTCTAATGCTGAATATGTTGGATTTGACTACTACCCAGGCAACAATGTAGACGTTGTAGGCGATGCTCATAAGCTGTCGAGCTATTTTCAAGAAGACGTAAAATTTGATCTAATTTATTCCAGCGCTTGCTTCGAACACTTTGCGATGCCTTGGATTGTGGCAGGCGAAATAAAGAAATTGCTAAAGCTGGGTGGATGCGTCTTCGTTGAAACGCACTTTTCCTTTTCTTCCCACGAAAGACCATGGAATTTCTTTCAGTTCAGCGACATGGCGTTGAAAGCCCTCTTTTCTGAAGCCATGGGATTTGACTGTATTGATTGTGGCATGTCAAGCCCAATAGTTGGGCGTTTTTCCAAATACGCCGCCCCCAACCTTCGCTACAAGCCGGTAAAGGGCCTGTATTGCCATAGTGAATACTTTGGCCGAAAATCCAGGGAAGCAGAGGACTTCAACTGGATCAACATGGATCTCGAGCAAATAGTGGGAGATACAAGATATCCTCCGCCGAAATAATATGTTTGCTGATTGAGCATTTCGCCCACACTGAGAATACGCCGCTGTTTATAGAACGGAATCTCGTGTTTCATGGCATATACGCCAATAAAAAAGGTCCGCTTTCTGTGGGCCTTTTTACTCTACAATTTCTTTTACTTAGGGCACCCCCCAACGCGCTACCCGATTCCCTACCAGTCCAAGCTCCGTGACACTTTCTCAATACTTTCGTGAGGATTACGTGCCCTCGAAAGATCACACTGGTCATGCGTTGAAGCCCTAGTGGCTCCATTACCCAAGCAGAAGTAACCTATTCATCTCATTTCAGGACCAGAACCATGATTAACAAAATGTTAACCCGTTGTCTGTCAGCCATGATATTGCTCGGCAGCGTATCCCTTCCCGCCTGGGCAGGCCATTTTTCACCCAGCAAAGTCTTCACCATGACCAACTCCCCTGAGGGCAATGAAGTCCTCATGTTTACCCATCACCCCTATCAGGGTCTGATTCCCGACGGCAGCTATGACACTGGCGGTAACGGCACCGGCTCCGGGCTGGGTAATCAAGGCGCCGTGGTCATCAGCAAAAACGGACATTGGCTGTTTGTGGTCAACGCCGGCAGCAACAGCCTGTCTCTGTTCAAGGTGAGCGATCACAGCATCACATTACTCACCACCGTAGATAGCGCCGGGGAAAGACCGGTCAGCGTCACCCAGCACAAAAACAAGGTGTTCGTGCTGAACGCCGGCAGCGACTCCATCGCCGGCTTCAAGTTGATGCACGACGGCTCACTGGAACTGATTGAAAACTCGGTACGCAGCCTTAGTGGCAGCGGTGTTGGTGCAGCGCAGATCAGTTTTACCCCCTGGGGTGACGGCTTGCTGGTCACGGAAAAAGCCACCAATCTGATTACCAGCTTTGCTGTAAGCGATGAAGGTATTCCTGGCGAGGCCATTGTGAACGAGTCCGCAGGTACAACGCCATTTGGCTTTGCCTTTGATCGCTACGGCCATGCCATCGTCAGTGAAGCCAATGGTGGTGCCGCGGATGCCAGCAGCCTCTCATCCTATCGGGTGAACGACAACGGTTCCCTGAGTGTATTGGCGTCTGCCGTACCGACCACCGAAACCACAGCCTGTTGGGTGGTCATGTCCGCCAACGGTCGTACCGCGTTCACCACCAACGCCGGCTCTTCTTCCATCTCGGCATTTAAAGTAAAGCGCAACGGCACGTTGAAGCTGACCACAGAAGACGGTGTTGCCGGCTTCACCGGTGAAGGTAGCGCTCCAATCGATATGGCACTTTCCGATAACGGAAAATTCCTCTACACCCTGAGTGCTGCGGACGGCAGCATTGCTGCATTCCTTGTGTTGGGCAATCGCTATCTGGTAGCCCTGCCGGGGGCCACCGGATTGGCGACAGGATTGAATGGACTGGCGGCGTTCTAAGGTAGTTCCGGTTCCCGGCGAAAGCGGCCGGGAACCTTCAGTTCCAGTCCGTTCCGCTCTTAATCTCTTCAGCAAAGTCGCAAAGTCACTCGCAAAACACCTTCAGCCTTGGCGCCCAAGACCCGAAAGCTCAAATCCGGAACAGTAAACAACTTTGATTCTTTCGCGTCACCTGATGTTAGAAAATCCGCGTTACGCAGCAACTATTAGCGTATACAGAAAGCCGGCCGCCGCACTCAACGCAATCACCCGCAGGATGCTCCATTGCAGTTGGTGCAGCATGGCAACACAGATGATTCCCCAGCCCAGCGAAGGTATATCCAACCCAAATAATGGCCCGGCGCCGATGCCATTGGGGAACAACACATGCTCACCAAAGAACAAGGCCAGGTTCAGAATCACTCCCACCACCGCGGCGGTAATACCGGTTAGCGGTGCGGTGAGTTTCAGTTGATTACGGCTGGCTTCCACCAAAGGACCGCCCAACAGAATAAAGAGAAAAGACGGCAGAAAGGTAAAGAAGGTCACCACTGTTGCTGCCAGCATACCACCTAACGCCAACGCATCAGGCCCTAGCACTTCTTTGGTCCAGCCCCCGACAAACCCAACATAAGCCACCACCATAATCAACGGCCCCGGCGTGGTTTCTCCCAATGCCAAACCATCCATCATCTGAGTGGCAGAAAGCCAACCGTAATTTTCTACGCCCCCCTGCACAACGTAGGGTAATACCGCATAGGCACCCCCAAAAGTCAGTAACGCGGCCTTGGTAAAGAACCACCCCATCAAACTCAAGTCATGTTTGGGCCCCACTGTTGACCACAATAAGCCCATCACCAGCCACCACAACGCCAACCCCACCATCACGGTTAGCATCAGGCGACGCCGGGAAAAACGCGCATGCTCCGGAACCGGGCTGTGATCACCGATCAACGCATCCACCACACCATCACTTTTCACTGCAAGGGAATGTGACGCCTGAAAAATATGGGGCAACCAACGCATGCCGACCCAACCCAGTAACGCAGCACCCAACAAAATCGCTGGAAAAGGCACATTGAATACCGCCATGGCAAGGAAAGACAACGCCGCAATCCCCCACAGAAACCAGTGTTTTAACGCCCGGGAACCAATGCGCCAGGCCGCCAATAGCACGATGGCCGTAACCGCCGGTTTGATACCGTAGAGAATACCGGCCACCAGCGGCAGGTGCCCGAAGCTCAGATAGATCCAACTCAACAGCATCAACAGCAGTAGTGACGGCAGCACAAACAAACCACCCGCCACGATGCCGCCTCTGACCCCATGCATCAGCCAACCGATGTAGGTGGCCAGTTGCTGCGCCTCCGGCCCTGGTAACACCATGCAATAGTTCAACGCATGCAGGAAACGCCGCTCCGATATCCAGCGCCGTTTATCCACCAGCTCCTGATGCATCATACTGATCTGGCCGGCCGGCCCACCAAAGCTGATAAACCCCAGCTTCAACCAGTACCAGAAGGCCTGCCTCAGACTGACCGAATCCCCTTTATGATTCACGCTCACTCCAACAAATCGTTACGTAAATAATCATTGCCAGCGGACGCAGCCCGTCCTACATTCAGGGCTATTAATACCCTATGTGGACATCATGAGCCAACGCCAGATTTATCTCGACAATTTAAAGACGTTGTCTGACCAATTGATTACGGTACAGACGCCCATCCGTATTCTGGACAGCATCAAGTGGCCCACTCAATGGCGCCAGCAATTTTTTGAGTCGGACATGCGCTGGTTACCGGGAGCCGATGCCGAATATTACCAAACTCTATCCCTGAACTTCGATCCGGACGCCAAGCAGGAAGAGTTCCGCGCCCTGAAAAAGCAGATAAAACGCAAATTGGGTAAGCAGGACCCCCTCGGCAAATTGCTCATTACCACCACGGAACAGTACATCAAGGTAATTGAACTGTTAAAGGCCCGGGGCAAAAAGGACTTTGGCCGTTTCAGCACCGAGCTGTATGGTTCGGCCCAGGATCATCTGTTCGGTGACAAGCGCTCCCTGCTGGAAGTGGGGGAACAGCTTTGCTCCATCTTCTCACAACCGGCGGCCCAGCACATTGCTTTCGCCCAACCCAAACAATACGATGCCACCGAGTCTGTGGCCATTTTACAAAAGCGTCTGAATCGTTATTTCACCAAAGGCGAACTGAAAGTCATTCTGTCCGACGGTATCGTGTCCGATGCCGCCGCCGGAGGCGACAGCATCAAGATGAACTCCCGCTCCCGTTTCTCTGAACGGGACTTGAGGGTGTTGGAAGTGCATGAAGGCTGGGTCCATGTGGGCACCACACTGAACGGTCGCCGCCAACCCTATGCCAGTTGGTTGAGCGTGGGTTCACCCCGCATTGCTGCCATTCAGGAAGGCCTGGCCCTGCTGATGGAAACCCTCACCTTCAGCAGTTTTCCCTTCCGCGCCCGCCGGGTCAGTGACCGGGTCAGTGCTATCCATGTGGCGGAACAGGGCGCGGATTTTGTGGAGACTTTTCATCACCTGCGGGATCGGGGGCTGCCGGATGCCGATGCCTACACCACGACCCAGCGGGTTTTCCGCGGTGGCATGGTCGGCGGACGCTCCGTCTTCACCAAGGACCTGTCCTATGTCAAAGGCTTCGTGGAGAACGTGAACTTTATCCGCAGTGCCATCGGTGCCGGACTGCCGGAGCTGATCCCCATGCTGTTTGTGGGCAAGATCACGCTGGAAGATATCCCTGTGTTGTATGAAGCCTACCTGGAAGGCATTGTGGAACCCCCCCGTTATTTGCCGGATATGTTCCGGGATCTGAACGGGCTGTATGTGTGGTTCGGCTTTTCCAACGGACTATCCATGGTGGATATGAAACGGGTGCAGAAGCATTACCTGAAAAGCTTTGATCAGATCACACCGGTGTGCCCGCTGGAGATGGCCCCCAGTCATACTACCGAGGCCGACCTCGACCCCTTGCCCTAGGGGCTGCCCCTTCGATAGCTTTTATCTATCGCATCATGCAATATGATTTATTTTACTTAATGATAATCATTTGCAATTATTACCTCAACGAACTTGATAATGTTTTCACTATGACCTGAGGAGGGTGCGCCATGATCAAGACTATCAGCTTCGCCGTAATTCACATGGGTGTGGCCTTCACCGTAGGCTACGTCATGACCGGAGATATCGCCGTGGGTGGTGCTTTGGCCCTGGTTGAACCCATGTGCAACACCGTGGCGTACTACTTCCACGAAAAAGTGTGGAACCGTATTAAAGACAAAACCACAGCGGTCAATCCGGATCAGATTATCCACGCCTGACCCCATCCTTACCAGGCATCATCATCCAGTACTTGGTTACAACCGCTTAACCACGTAACATGCCCTTTTTTAGTTAGGATAAAGGCATGTATTACGGGGAACGATTAAACAGTATCAGCCACCTGGTGGGCGCAACGCTCGCACTGGTGGCCCTGGGTGCTCTGTTAACCGTCAGCATCCAAAGCGGTGACCCCTGGATGATCACCGGCTTCAGCGTGTTCGGCGTCAGCATGGTGCTGCTCTATACCATGTCCACCCTTTACCACAGTTTTCACCCTCCCCATCTGAAACGCGTTTTCAAAGTATTGGATCATGTTTCGATTTATATATTGATCGCCGGCTCCTACACCCCGTTTATGCTGGTGAGCACCCGGGAAGGCAAAGGCTTTTGGATACTGGGGCTGGTGTGGGGGCTGGCGGTGATCGGCATCCTGACCGAAGTGCTGTTAGAAGGCAAAGCAGTGAAAGTCGGGCAGATGGTGATTTATATTGCCATGGGTTGGGCCTGCACGCTCGATATCGACAACATCAAGGCGGCATTACCGGAGGACGGGTTCTTCTGGTTGTTCACCGGCGGAATCGCCTATACAGCGGGCATTGTGTTTTATGTGCTGGATAAAATGAACAAGCTGAACCATGCCCATGGCATCTGGCATTTCTTTGTGCTGGTGGGTTCCGCGTCTCATTTTATTGCTATCATAGGTTACGTTCGTTAACTCATGCCAACCACAATACACAAACACCAACTCCACGCCGTTATCCTGACCGCCCTGAAAGAACTGGTGGACAATGCCCAGGCCGCAGTTGACCGTGCCTATGAAGCAGCCACCCATGAAGAAAACATCGCCGAGAACAAATACGATACGCTTGGATTGGAAGCCTCTTATTTAACCCAGGGGCAGGCACGCCGGTTGGCGGAATGCAAAGCGGATTTAGCGGCATTCGAGGCCCTGCAACCAAAAACTCTTTCCGGAAACGACAAAGTGAGTGTTGGCGCGCTGGTTACCCTGCTGGACGAGAACGAATGCGAGCACAGGTTTTTCCTGGGGCCGGCGGCCGGCGGCGTCAAGGTGCGCTTTAATGATTGCGATATTGTCATCATTACGACTGCAGCCCCTTTAGGCAAGGCGTTACTCAACAGCGTGGCCGGTGATGAGGTTGTGGTGAAAATTACGGACAAGCAAACCTGCTATGAGATCCTCAATGTGAGATAAATGCGGACAAGTTCTCACTTTCCCCCAGCTCTCTTGACGAAAAAAAATACTGACTATACTTAATCTGTATTCTCATTTTTATCCTGATACACGAAACGCTAGTCGCTGGCCTCTGCGCCACTCCTGGGCAGGGCTACGCGTGATTTAAAATTCTAATAAGGGATAGCACCATGGCAAAATTCTCCACTCCAGGGCAACGCCGCAAGCGTTACATAAAAATATTGCTGGGTTTCATGGTGGTTGCGATCAGCACCGTCGCCTGGTTTGTCGAAGGCCCCGGGCAACGCACCGCGAAAGCGGCGCTAAAAGACCCGGGCACCATCAACTTTCAGGCACAAATCAGTAACTTAACCTACGAAGAAGAAACCTATCGAAATTTCAAAGGCAAACGCCGCTCGCGCACCAATTACTACGCCGACTTTTCCTACACCTTTAATGGACAGCCCATTGTCGAAACGCGGGAAATCTCTTCCTCTCAATACGAAAAGTGGGAAGATGGCTCTCAGGTAGACATGATGGCCATAGGCCCACAACATGACAAGATAGAGCTCAAAAGCGACGTAGTGTCCGATGCCACCACCAGTCCTCTGGGACGCAGCATCCAGGCGGCAATTTTCTCGGCAATCGGCGCGGTGGCACTGTCGTTTGTTTTGCTGCCCGTCTTCGGCCGCGAACCCGATGGTTACATGCCGGAAGGTTTCTACACGGAACAAAGCTGGCTGGATGTTGACGACAACCAGCTCATCGCCATTGTTGAAAACGAACTGGTCCGGTTCAAGTTTGATTCATCACTGACTGGCAAAGTACAGAAGGCTTATCAGAATGATGTTCCGCTTGCACAAATACTTACCATCAAAGGCAAAGGGGTCAAACTGGATGTAATTCCTCTGGACAAGGTTCAGAGCGTTTCCTCAAGCCATTATGAAGACACCTATGATGTCCATTTTGAAGTGAGTGAGCCAGGCGCCAAGGAAATCAAAACCAAGTCCATAAACCTTGAGTTCTTGAATCCCACGGTGAAAACCCACGCCATGGAAGCGCTGGTCAAGCGGGTTACACCATTCCAGCAGTTGGAAAAAACCGTCACTCACTACAGCCGTTTAAAATCCGCCATGCCAGGCACACTCGGCTTTCTGATTGGTGCTGCGGGATTGTGGTACTTCGAGCATTGGATCATGATGGTACTGCTCAGCCTGTTGTGTCTATTTTCACTGAAGAGTCTGATCGCCCGCTTGTGGAGTCCGACGGTTTATACCCAGTACGCGAGCCAACCGGTCACGAGCGCAGTAGAACCCGTCCGCAGCGCAGCCTGAATAACCACCTGAGAAAACCCTTAACGCAGTTGCATGACAATGCGTTAAGGGTTCTTCTTGGTTACAGGCTTATCCAATACCGCCGGATCCCCGCCTAACATTCTGATCGTATCCGTATAGGCCGCTTTCAAAGCCAGATTCTTATCCCAAATCCGGGTTAATCGCCTGCCATCCTTTATAGCCTGATCCAGTGCCGTCTCACCTTTATTATTTTTCAATGAGGGGTTCGCCCCTTGCGCAAGCAGATACTCCACAAACCGGGATTTGGAACGGGATGCAGCAATCATCAACAGGGTTTCACCATTCTGATCAGGATGATTGATATCGACACCGGCATTCAATACCGCTTCAACCAACATCATGGCATAGCGATCCTTGTTTCTTCCATTCTCTATGTCAGCCGAGGGCAAAACATTGTTGTCTGAGTAACTTTTTATGGCATGATGCCCCATACTGGAACCACCTTTGTATATATGTGAAAAGTCCAGTTTGTGTGAGATAAACTGCTCCAGAAACTGGATAGCATCACCTGCCACGCTTTTACTTTTATCATTTACCAAACGGCCCAGGTTGCTAACGATGTGACGGTGATAACGCTGTTCCGGCATCAGCAGTCCCTGCTCGAACAGGTATGCCAACACCTCAGGGTTACCACCCTCCAAAATGTTCTCAAAGGTTTGCAGCGTCGGCTCCGGCATGGGCTCACCACGCTTCAGCAACATCCTGACCACAACAAGGTTACCGCCGTGCGCCGCGCTGGCCAGCAAACGATTCGGCTCCCACTGGGGATAGGCTTCCCTGTTGTCCGGCTTTAATTGAGCACCATGGCGCAACAGAAGGTCGACCACATCCTGATGTCCGCCCCATGCCGCCCAGCGCAAGGGTTCTCCAAAATCACCCGTCTCCGAGCCTTTGACTCCATCAGCATCAGCACCATGGGACAACAAACGTTCCACCACCTCATACTGGCCCCGGCTCGCGGCCATCGCAATGGGCGCAATACCATAGCCACCGGGCCGCAACACTTCGGCTCCCGCGTCAATCAACGCCAATGCAGACTTTGGACTGGGGGACTCAATGGCCGCCCCCAGAGGCTGTTCATAATAGTCGAAGTCAAAATTGACTGAATGAATCTTGGCAAGGGCTTTCTGCAAGTGCTCAATAGCACTGTCATTGGTTGCCAATGCATATAACATCCATTTATCTTCGCGGCTGTTCCGACCAAATTCATGGGCAGATGCAATGGCGCCAATGGTCTCGCTATCATTTTGATGCAAGGCCTCCCACAACGCTTGCAGCCACTGCGGCGATTCAGGTTCTACCAATAGCGGATTTGGGAAAAACCCTTCGTAATCGTATTCATCAATTGCTTTTTGGTCACAATCAACATATACACCACTATTACGATAAACGTCGCGTCCGCGTTTGGTTATGGTCCAGCCAAAAACTTCATCCAGCTCAATCCAGGCGCTGTCATAGTCACATAGCGCCAAAGCCATTCCATCCAGCGTAATATACTGGCGGGAACGTTCTTTCTCTTCTTCACAATACTCGGCATCTTGTTCATCTTCGTTCTTACACAGTGAGGCTGCCAACTCTCCGTACGCCGCCAGATTAATGCCTTTGTGTTGTGTTGCATCAAACAACACCTGCGCTGTGTTCTCACAAAGTGTCGCATCGCTTCCACCCACCAGTTCTCTTACCGTTTTCTGCAGGTTTTCACAATATTGGATATTGGCCTGCAGCAATGCGGCTTTATCGTGATTGTGGCTCTTGGAATCTTCAATAGCAGATTCGATCAGTTCTACCCGGTTTTCTGCTTGCTGTTCTTCCTTATGTTGCAGCCACCATTTATAGCCATAACCAACAGCCAACACGGCTAAAATCAGTACCGCAATCGTAGTTTTTATAAAACGGATGACACCGCGAATGAAATCGAGCATTAATCTGTTCTCAGTGGCAGAGGATTCAGGTAGAAAGATTTAATGACCAAGCACACAATTTTCAGGCTTGACCTGAAAAGTATAGCCTGGGATCGTTCCGTCGCAGACATAAAAAGCCGGGCACTAAACGCCCGGCTCAAACTCCTTTCTGTTTCAGATGGATTCCAGCATTTCCTCGTAAGTGGAATCGTCGATCATGCAACCCCACTGTTCAGTGGCCTCCCGCACCGTCGTCAGTCTCCAGTAACTAACGTTGTGCATCAGGGAACGCAACAGGCGGTTATTCAAATGATGACCACTGCAGTGCCCGACGAAGCGTCCGTAGATGGGCACGCCCGCCAGAGACAGATCGCCCACCGCATCCAGCAGTTTATGCCGCACAAACTCATCTTCATAGCGCAGCCCGTCTTCGTTCACCACCCGGTCGCCATCCACCAGGATGGCATTGCGCAGTGACCCACCCTGAGCCAACCCCAAGGCCTGTAACGTTGCTAACTGGTCTTCAAAACCAAAAGTACGGGCCTCGGCAATATTGCTGTCGAACATATGTTCCGTCAGGGGCATGGAATAGTTCTGTTTGCCGATGGCCGCCGATTCAAATTCAATGGTGACATCAAACCAGGGTCGAGGGCAGGGCAGAAATCCGGCATAGCGATTGCGCTCGTATACCCACACCGGATTGGTCACCACCAGCGCTTTGCGTTCCCGCTGCTGTACCAGCAAACCTTCTGCCTGGATGCGCTCCATAAACGCCTTGGCACTGCCATCCATGATTGGCACTTCCGGTCCATCCAGCAGAATCCGACAGTTATCCACACCACAGGCGGTCAGTGCGGCCGTCAGGTGTTCGATGGTACTGACTGAAACACCATAGCCATTACTGATCGTAGTGCTGAGCCGCGTGTCCGTCACCGCATGCCAGCGGGCAGGGACCAATTGCTGACCTGGTTCCGCATCCAGTCGTTCAAACACATAACCGGTATCCGTTTCCGCCGGCAGCAGCGTCATGCTGACGGGCTTTCCGTTATGCAGACCGCGCCCCACAAAGTGCACCGGGCCGGACAGGGTATGCTGATAAAAAGGGGTTCGCGTTGTGGTTTTCATAACCAGTTCCTCGTTGTGTTTTGCTGAGTTCAGATTACGAAAACAAGTCCCTCTCCACTGGTCCCGCCCCGCCAAGGTCTGGTAAAGCATTTGTCATTTCCCGCCAAGGGTTTATCCTAGGCAAAAAAACACAAGGAGTTATCTGCAGTGCCAGCTTCCACCCTCAGTTCCTGGGCACGTTTGGTGTGGGAAGAGCTAAATGCCCGCCAGCTGGATGCCAACGGGATTTTTCGCGAGGCGGGACTGAACCCGTCGAAACTGGGTAATGCGGTGGCCCGCTTTCCGGTAGCCAATATGATCCAACTATGGAACCTGGCTCAACGGGCCTGCGGCGATGACGGTTTTGGCGTCAGTACCGGACAACGGTGGAATGCCACCACCTTTCACGCCCTGGGCTTTGCCTGGCTGGCAAGCAATTCGTTGGGCGAAGCGCTGCACCGGATGGCACGTTATGGTGCTTTTCTCAACGATGGTCTGGAATACAGTTTGATCTCAGAGCAGGTGCGTTATCGGTTTCGCATCAGCCGTGACGAAGCGCGCCTGCCGCAGGCGCAATACAAAGGTGCTGAAGCATCCACCGATGCTGGAATCGTCGCCATCCTGAAAATGTGTCGCCAACTGCTGGGGGAAAGCTTCAGCCCAATGGAAATCACCTGCCCCCACCCACCCAATGGCGGCGCTATTCTGCTGGAACAGGTTGCCCGTTGCCCGATTCACTACGACAAGGATTACATTGAATTGGTGTTCGACCGGCAGGATATAGAGCGCAAGCTGACCAGTGGTAACGACGAGCTGACCCAGGCCCACGAACAGATCCTTCTCAAACATATGGCTGACCTGCAGCAGGACAAGCTGTCCGCCAAAGTACAATTGGCGATTCTGGAACAGTTGCCTTCCGGCAACGTGAAAGAAACCGATATTGCCTCTGAACTGGGATTGAGTTCCCGCACCATGCAGCGGCGATTATTGGAGGAAGGGGTTAACTTTCAGGGACTGCTGCAGACCGCCAGACAGAAACTCGCCGATCAATATATTCGCGACGAGAAACTGTCTATCAGTGAAATAGCCTACCTGCTGGGCTTTTCAGAACAGGCCAACTTCACCCGGGCCTTCAAGCGCTGGACCGGGCGCTCCCCCACCCAGTACCGGCAGGAAGAGTTACTGGCCAGTTAATCCAGGGCTGCGATGATGCGTTCGGCAAAACCCTGCAATACCGCCTGGTCTGCCATTTCCGCTGCATGCTTGCGGGTCCGCAGGGTGTGAATGGAAGTGGGCACCAGGTGGAAGTGCAAATGGGGCACCGTCTGCCCGGCGTCGGAACCACTGAGCTGGAACATCATGATGCCTTCGGTGGAGAAGGCTTTCTTCAGGGCATTACCCACTTTCTGCATGGTGGTGAAACAGGCCTCGTAATGGGTAGCCGGCAACTCGAACAGGGTCTCCGCTTCCACTTTGGGAATCACCAGGGTGTGTCCATCCGCCTGGGGCATAATATCCATAAACGCCAGGGTCAGTTCATCTTCATAAACTTTGATGCAGGGGATCTCCTCCCGCAGGATTTTGGCAAAAATATTTTGGTTATCGTATGCCATGCTTGAGCCTCATGTATTGCAGTTTGTTCATCGTGATGCCCGTAAGGCTAACGCGAATAAGTTAAAGATCCTAGTGCTTGTTCTCGACCCTGTTTAACCGCCGGCAAATTCTGTAGCATAGTGAGCCAGACCCGATTATCTGTTTTCAACCTGCAAGGAGCTCCCCCATGAGCAATGATGCTGAACACCCCAGAACCGTATTGATCACCGGTGCGTCCGCCGGTATTGGTAAGGCTTTGGCCCATGTATTTGCGCAAAATGACTTCGACGTGGTGCTGGTGGCGCGCCGGGAGGAAAAGCTCAATGAAGTGGCTGAAGCCATCAAGAAACAGTACGGCCAGATGGCCTATGTGCTGATCGAGAATCTGGCGGATCCCGCGGCCCCGCAACGCATCTTCGATTGGTGCCAACAGCAACACCTCAGTATCGATGCGCTGGTGAATAATGCCGGCTACGCCCTGCACAACGAGTTCCTGGAAGCGCCCTGGCAGGCCCACATGGATTTCCTGCAGGTACTGAATATCAGCGTGGTGCAGCTCTGCCATCTGTTTGCACCAGCTATGAAAGAGCGGGGCTACGGCCGCATTATCAACCTGGCGTCCGTCGCCGCCTGGTCCCCCCAATTAAAAGGTAATTTGTACGGCGCCGCCAAGTCCTTCATTGTGGATTTCAGCCAGGCCATTGATCTGGAACTGCACCCCCATGGGGTACATTGCACAGCCCTCTGCCCGGGCTTTACCTTCAGCGAGTTTCACGATGTGATGGGCACCCGCGGCCAGGTTAGCAAGTTACCCCGTTTCCTGTGGATGACCGCTGAGGAAGTGGCCCAGGAGGGTTTTGATGCGGTGATGGAAGGCAAACCGGTCCATGTTCCCGGGCGGGTGAATCAGGGGCTGACCCAGGTGATGTCCATGCTGCCTTCATCGGTTAAACACTATTTATCCAAACAGCAAAAGGTCATGTGATCACCTCATCCACTGCTTGACTCACTGAACCAATACTGTAAATATATACAGATCCATTTCAGTTTGCAGGAAGCACGCCATGAGGATTCTGGACCAGGTCAGGGACGCCGTGCGCGTACGGCACTATAGTATTCGCACAGAAGACGCCTACTGCTATTGGGTGCGACGCTTTATTTTTTTCCACGGTGCCCGCAATCCGCAGCAGTTTAACGAAAGCCACGTCAATGCCTTCCTGTCCCACCTGGCGGTAAGTGAGCAGGTCAGTCCTTCCACCCAGAATCAGGCCCTGAATGCCCTGCTATTTCTGTTCAAACACGTTTTGAACAAACCTTTCCCCGAGCACATCGAGTTCACCCGGGCCAAGCAGAACCGGCGGCTACCGGTGGTACTTACCCAGGATGAAGTGCAGCGCCTGTTCAGTCAGCTGGAAGGCCGGGACTGGTTGATGGCCGGACTGCTGTACGGATCAGGGCTGCGCCTGATGGAATGCGTTAGATTACGGGTTAAGGACATCGATCTGACCCGTTGCGCCATCGTGGTCCGGGATGGCAAAGGTGCCAAGGACCGGGTGGTGACCCTGGATGAACAATTGTTACCTCATCTTCGCATTCACTTGGCCCACGTACGTAACCAGCATCTGCGGGATTTGAACCGGGGTGCCGGCCAGGTGTACCTGCCTTATGCGCTGGCGCGCAAATATCCCAATGCCTGCCGGGAGTGGATGTGGCAATACGTGTTCCCGGCAGCAGCCGAATCCGTGGACCCACGCAGCGGCATCAAGCGTCGTCATCACATCAGCGAACAACAGCTGCAACGTGCCGTTAAACAGGCCGTGCAGGCGGCGGACATCCAGAAGCCCGCCACCTGTCATACCCTACGCCATTCCTTTGCCACCCACTTGCTGGAGCGGGGCTATGATATTCGCACGGTGCAGGAACAATTGGGCCACAAGGATTTGAAAACCACCCAGATCTACACCCACATACTGGAACGGGGCGCCAACGCAGTGAAGAGCCCGTTCAGCAGCGTGGTGCAACCAAGGGCGATCGCCTATCGGGTGGAGAACAACAAAGATAAAATTGAAGAACCCGCCGGACTCTATTTGATTGCCAGTTGAGCCTGAGACGCAAAGGAATCCAGGTACTTGACCGTGCGGGAAAACACATCCCGGCGGTACAGTTCCAACTCATTCACCACATGGTGTCGTACGTTCGGCATAAACACCACGTCAGTACCCCGGAACACTCTTTGGTATTGCGGAATGTTGGACTGCCAATCCACCGTCTGGTCGCTTTTGCCCTGAAAGATCAGCAGCGGAAAATCAACCGGCGGGTGACGCTCGATATAGGGTATCCACTGCTTGAGTGCCCCCACCCATTTGGCTGAAAGGTATTTGGGTTGCAGCGGATCTTTTTCCCGGATAAAACGGGAAAATTCAGGATCATTGGTGTTATCGGAAAACTTGCGGGTTACAAAATTGCGAAAAGGGCTGATCACCGAATGCAGGCGTTTGTTGAAGAACCAGTGAACGGGACGGATCAGGGGCGCATAATACACCACCCCGGAAAACGGAATGCGTTCTTCCAGCCCACTGAACTGCAACAGATATTCCGACACAATGGCACCACCGGTGCTTTGTGCCACCACATGCCAGGGTTGCGGCGCATAGTCTCTTGCCAGCTGCAGCACCTGTTTCAAAACAGGCCCGTATTGACGGAAGGAGGAGATAGCCGCACGGGACCCCGAAGATAAGCCGTGCCCCGGCAGATCAAACGCGATCACTGCGTAGCGATTGCGCAACAGTGCCTTAATGAGGTGATCGTAAATACCCACGTGATCATAATAACCGTGCACAACGAACACTGTTCCCTTGGATGAGAGCGGAACAAATGCCTGCACCACAATATCAAACCCTGCCACATGAGTTTTACCCATGTAGACCTTGAGATCGTTGAACCGTTTTTCGAAATCCAGGCCGTAATAACGCCGGTAAGCCTGGACCGGCTCAGGGACGGGTTGCCTGGTTTCCAAAGAAAACGTCGGCAATTTTTGACGTAGTTCTACGGGTATGAAATTCAAGGGCTCTTCCTAACCAATTCGCAAACCAATCCGGCCGAGGACTGTCCCTTCATTGTAACCCATTAAACACCAAACCACTAAGTGGCCAAATGCTCGACACTTTGACTCGATTCCATTTGCGGTGGCACCACCGGCACATGGGCATCCATCACCGTATGCAGTTTCTGCACAGCATCCACGTAACGACGATATTCAGCGCTGCCCTTGTGGGTAATGGAAACATGATTACTCCCCCCGACACGAGTGCGCTGAATCCAGCCAATCTCCAGCATGGGGCCCAACAGACCACTCAGATGGGTTTTGGAAATCTTCAATGAAGCGCAAATGTCCTTTTGTTTGACCTCGCTATCAAGGTGACGGGCCAGATAACTGAGAATCTCCGGTACATGACGACGACGCATCAGCTTTACCGCACAAATACTTTCAAAGACTTCCATTTGGTCTTCCACCAACTCCCCCATGCAGCGCCATTTGGCACCGTAATTCATGCCCTGGGGAGTTTGTATGCGGCTAAATTCATCGATCGCGTCCTGATGCTCAATATGATCCAGGAAAGCACGCAACTCGACTTCGTTATCCGGCGACCGGATCAGGCGCCTGGTTTCGGCGCGATAATAGACATCCAGCCCCTGACACAGCTGATCATCCACTTTAAAACCCGGCATCGAAAACATATCTTCAATATCGGTGAGTGCGACGTTATCCACTACATCGGGGGATTGTTTGCGAAAAAGAGAATAGAGCTTTTCGGCACTGAAGCCTGATTTACTGCCAGCGGCACCTGCAGACATGTTTTGCTCCCAAAACAATTCTGAATCCAATTCAATGATGACTGCATCACACTACCACCTTACTGAGTCGGCATGATCCTGTTAAGGCAATAGTTCACAATCATTATACAAACAATGAACTAATCGTGAAAGTATAGCCTTTTACCGAGCTTCACCAGTGTATTACGGCGTTAATTTTTGTAAAAAAACCTAACCAAACTTGTATTAAGGATGCACAAATGACAGTGGCTTCTTTCTTCTAGGCTTTGATTTTAATGAGGTTTTTACTTCAGGTGGGCGCTGGATAGCCACTGCGCTGCGGGTGCCCCCAAACCGATGCAAGTGCTCGGCTTTTCGTTTGAAGGCCGATTTGGACTTATCCATTGCCGGTACGAAACACAACTCCAGCACCAGCTGCTCAAGCAGGTAGCTATCAACATTTGAACAATAATTCCCCTGACAAAAGTCCAGGCAGATGGGTGTACCGGCCAGCCCAAGAGGGGTGTTCAAAACCCAGATGTCCACCCACTCCTTGATATCTTCCACAAAACCCAGCAGGGAACCATGTTGCGAAAACTTGGTGTGCTTGTGCATCAACACACCGCTGTGGCCGTAGGAATAGGAACGATTGATCCAACGGCTGGTATCCTCGCTGAGCGGCTCATGAAAACTGCCGGCAACCACCCATATAATATTGTGCTGATACTCGTTGTCTCTTAGCCATTGCACGATTTCTTTGCGTACGTCTTCGTTAACGGACAGCTCCGGGAATACCACCATATGGCAACCCTGTTCTGCGGCCTGCTGTAAATGTTGTTTAACCGCCTGCTGCCTGGCAGCGACATCCGACAAACCTTTGGCAATACCACCATCCAGGATCGGATAAACCTTGTCATCCAGGTCGTTTACGTAAATGCGCAGCTCCTCAATGCTTTTCAGTTTTCTCAGCGCATCCCGGGCCCGGTGGTTAATCGGGTCAATGTGAACACTCATGCCACCAATATTCGCGGGAAACACCGTATGACAGGGATGACATTTCCAATAATCCGTAACCTGGTAGTGTGAAGTCCGTGCCATGGTTTTGAGGGGATTGCGGGGAATCAGGTAGATTTCCTCGACAGAGTCCGGCGCTAGCTCAAAGCGGATACGCTGGGTGGGATTGGCTATCGCCCGTCTCCGGCTGTGCAGAAAAAAGTCCAACAGCCAGAGTAACTCAAAGGGATTGTGATCAAGATATTCGAACAGCGTGTGACCTTGATATTTAAATGACGCATCTCTCAGATTGTCCACCAGGCTGGAATCATGGTACGTATCTTCAGAAGCGGTTTCATACAACGGCCGCTGAAACATGCTTTTATTTTTGTAACGGGTAAGCTCCCGTTTATCACGAAGCAGCAACCAGATTCCCACAAATGCTTCTTCAAAATCGCCGTTCTGCAAATAGTGCGCTACGCGCTTTTTTATTGTCCCCATGTTTCGAATTCCTTTCGAAGGCATATTCCCGATCTATGGCACAGACAGGCATCATGCCGTCAACGTGTCCACATCATCCAATCATCTTAGTCGCTTGCTGCTGGGGTGAAAAGGGCGTTTTAAAGGGGCACTCAGGGACAGAGAAGAAAGGAGCAGAAGCGAGAGGCCTGAGCACCACAGCGGGTGCCCAGGCTACAAGACGGTTTATTTAACTTCCTGGTTCAGCTCGCCTTTTTCATAACGCTGGAACATGGCTTCCAGGGAAACGGGATTGATTTTGCTGGCATTACCTGCCGTACCAAAGGCTTCGTAACGATCAATGCAGATATCGCGCATGGCGGTTACGGTCTCTTTCAGGTACTTGCGGGGATCGAACTCAGAGCGGTTATTGGCCATAAAGCGACGAATCGCACCGGTTGAGGCCAGGCGCAGGTCCGTGTCGATGTTCACTTTACGCACACCGTATTTGATGGCTTCGACGATTTCTTCCACCGGCACACCATAGGTTTCACCGATGTCACCACCGTATTCATTGATCACCGCCAGCCAGTCCTGGGGCACAGACGAAGAACCATGCATAACCAGGTGGGTGTTGGGGATACGCTGGTGTATTTCCTTGATGCGACCGATCGCCAGGATGTCGCCTGTTGGGGGACGGGTGAACTTGTAAGCGCCATGGGAGGTGCCGATAGCAATGGCCAGGGCGTCTACGCCGGTATCCTTCACAAACTGGGCGGCTTCTTCGGGATCAGTCAGCAGCTGGGAGTGATCCAGCACGCCTTCTGCACCCACGCCGTCCTCTTCTCCGGCCATACCGGTTTCCAGGGAACCCAGGCAACCGATTTCACCTTCTACGGATACGCCGCAGGCGTGGGCCATGTCCACCACGGTTTTGGTCACGCTGACGTTGTAGTCGTAATCGGTTGGGGTTTTACCGTCCACACCCAGGGATCCGTCCATCATCACCGAGCTGAAGCCCAGCTGGATGGAGCGCTGGCAGATGGCCGGGCTGGTACCATGATCCTGGTGCATGACCACGGGGATATGGGGGAATTCTTCCACTGCCGCCAAAATCAGGTGACGCAGGAAGGGAGCACCGGCGTATTTGCGCGCACCGGCGGAAGCCTGCACGATCACCGGGCTATCGGTCTTATCCGCCGCTTCCATGATGGCGCGCATTTGTTCCAGGTTGTTTACGTTGAACGCGGGCACGCCATAACCGTTTTCGGCGGCGTGATCCAGCAGTTGTCGCATACTGATGAGAGCCATTGTTCCAGTGCCTCGTTTTAGTTCGTTAATGTCGGGATTATGCTATACACATCGAGCGTCGTGGAGATGACTGGAGTTTCAGGATCGCTACAAGCACATCCCTGTGCTCTCGACAGTGGCCTTCCCTGGCCACTGACGTCCTGAAACTCCAGTCATCCCCACTCTGTCAGGCTCAGTGCTATATTCCGTTATCTGCCTCGATTATTTGCCACGCTCATGCAGCATGGCCACCGCTGGCAATACTTTACCTTCTACATATTCCAGGAAGGCACCGCCGCCGGTGGAGATATAGGATACTTTATCGGCTACACCGTATTTGTCTACCGCTGCCAGGGTATCACCCCCACCGGCAATCGAGAAAGCCGCACTGTCTGCAATGGCATGGGCCAGTACCTTGGTGCCTTCACCGAACTGATCCACCTCGAATACACCCACAGGGCCGTTCCACAAAACGGTTTTGGCTGCGAGGACGATATCGGCAAATAACTTTGCAGTCTCCGGGCCAACGTCCAGAATCATGTCGTTGTCACCCACTTCCGCCACCGGCTTCACCACGGCTTTGGCATTGGTGACAAAATCCATGAAATCATCAATAGGGCCAGTCACTTCCGCCACCACCACGTCGGTGGGCAAGGGTACTTCCACTTTGGCCGCAATGGCCTTGGCAGTATCAATCAGATCGTGCTCGCACAAGGATTTGCCCACGTTATAGCCGGCCGCTGCCAAAAAGGTGTTGGCTATGCCGCCACCCACGATCAACTGATCACATTTCTCTGACAGTGCATTCAATACGTCCAGCTTGGTGGACACTTTGGAGCCCGCCACAATGGCCAACATGGGGCGCGCCGGTGCTGCCAGTGCCTTTTCCAGGGCATCCAGCTCATCCGCCAGCAAAATGCCCGCACAGGCCACCGGGGCAAATTTGCCCACACCATGGGTGGAAGCCTGGGCACGGTGCGCGGTGCCAAAGGCATCCATCACAAACACATCACACAGCGAGGCATACGCTTTCGCCAGTTCCTCGCCGTCTTTCTTTTCACCCTGGTTGAAGCGAACATTTTCCAGCAACACCAGTTTGCCAGGTTCAACCTTTACACCGTTCTGCCAGTCCGCAGCCACCGGCACCTCAAAACCCAGCAACTCAGACAGGCGCTTAGCTACGGGTGCCATGGTATAAGGCGCGTTTTCTTCAGCCGAACCACCTTCTACAGGGCGTCCCAAATGCGACATCAGAATGACAGAGGCGCCCTGCTTTAACGCCTGTTCTACTGAAGGCAGAGAAGCGCGGATACGCACATCGCTGGTGACTTCACCATTCTTGACGGGCACGTTTAGATCCGCGCGAATCAGTACACGTTTGCCTGATAGGTCCAGGTCGGTCATTTTGATTACGGGCATATTCTGTCTCCAGTTCAGTTAGTCGTAAGAAAACCAGGTTGGATCGAATTCAATTGTGCCTACAACCGGGATCAGGCTGTTATCAACACTATTTTCGAACGCCAGATCCACTGCAAAGTCTGTGGTGGCACCATCGACCACAGTAATGGTGCCGGTGGGATCAAATACGTTGGCGTTTAACAATGGTGACGCAATGCTTCCGGTGGCATCGTTGGTTCCAGTGGAAAAGTCATAGGTGGTCGCAGTAATGTCGCCATCCAATACCAGGTTGAGCGCTACCGCAAGACCATAGGTTTCGTTCACCGCTTTGAGTTTGACTTCGTCATCGGAAAATTGATCGAGAATGGTTTCGACACACACCTGATCCCAGTTTGAAACGGTAGCGGGCTCTATCAAGGCGACATCGGCTAATTCGATGCTGGTATCGCTGCTGATTTTTTTCAGCTCGACATCGGTTTGCGTGGAGCCAAAACTGAGCGCAGCACGAAGCGTACTGTCGTCAATGATACGCAAATTGGTAACGCCCGCGGAGTAGAATTCCACAAAATCGTTATCGACCCTGGCCATCAGTGAAGTTCCAGCGATACAGTCGGTAAATTCCAGGAAATTCCCTTCATCCGTGACGATGATGGTCTGGCGGTGCAGCTCAAACGTTTCACCGGTTGCCGTGTAATAATGATCGCTGGCTTGAATCCAGGTACCCACCAGATTTCGCTGGCGCGCCGTATCTTCCGAATCAGAACCGGAACCGCCACCGCAGGCCACCAACACCGCGGCCAGTGCGCTCACCGCTATATTGTTTTTGATCATGCAATCCCCAAATACTTCCCTTACTTTAAGCAAATCATTTTTTCAACATCTCCACCAAATCCAACAACCGATGGGCATACCCCGTCTCATTGTCATACCAGGCAACGATCTTGATCATGCCGTCGGTGACAATGGTCTGGGTTTCATCGTAAATAGCAGACTCGGTGCGATTCAAAAAATCCACACTCACCAGCGGTTCGCGGCAATACCCCAATATTCCGCTGAGCCGACCGTCGCTGGCCTGCTCCATTGCCTGATGAATCTGGTCTACATTCTCCACCGCAGAATTCAGCATCAAGGTTAAGTCTACTGCAGCGACATTCAACGTCGGTACCCGCATGGAGTAACCCGAAATTTTGCCTTCCAATTGCGGCAACACTTTCTGCACGGCACCGATACTGCTACTGGTGGTCGGGATCAGGTTTTGCGCACCCGCCCGTGCCCGCCGTAAATCCCGATGCACATGATCCAACAACACCTGGTCGCTGGTGTAAGAGTGAATCTCCGTCATGAAAGCCTGTTTCACCCCGAAGCGCTCATCCATCACCTGCAACAACGGCGCTATGCAGTGGGTGGTACAGGAGGCATTGGAAATAACTTTATCTTCCGGCCTGAGCTGCGAATGATTAACCCCATAAACGATGGTGGCATCCACCTCATCGAAGGCAACCGCACCGATGATGACGCGCCTGGCGCCGGCCTGCAAATGCCGGCTCGCATCCTCCCGTGCCCGGAACACGCCGGTGCATTCCAGCACCACGTCGATATCCAATTCCCTCCAGGGACATTGAGCCGGGTCTTCCACCTGTAACAGCACAATGGAATCACCATTCACCTGCAACACATTATCCTGGGTCAGGGTGACCGGTGTGTGAAAGCGACCATGGGTGGTGTCGTAACGGGTCAGATGCAACAGGGATTCAGGGGTGCCCAGATCATTGATCGCCACCAACTGGACATGGCGGTTACAACCCTGCTGCAGGTTCTCATAAAGGGCCCGCAGCATGTTGCGACCGATACGGCCGTAGCCGTTGATGGCGACCCGAATCGGCATATTAACCAATAACGGATTCCACAGTGGCGACGACATTGTCCACAGTGAAACCAAACTGTTTGAACAGTTCACCGGCGGGAGCGGATTCACCAAAGGTCTCCATACCCACAACGGCGCCGTCCAGGCCCACGAATTTGTACCAGTAATCCTTCATACCGGCTTCCACCGCGACGCGGGCGCGCACGGAGGCAGGCAATACGGATTCGCGATAGGCCGCGTCCTGCTTCAGGAACACATCCACACTGGGCATGGACACCACGGACACCTGTTTGCCTTTCGCAGCCATTGCCTCAGCCGCCTGCATGGCCAGCTCCACCTCGGAGCCGGTGGCAATAATGATGGCATCCGGACTGGATACGGCTTTCAACACGTAACCGCCCTTGGCTGCGTTGGCCAGTTGCTCATCACTGCGCTCCATGGGTGCCAGGTTCTGACGGGAGAACACCAACGCAGAAGGACCGTCACGACGCTCAATGGCGGCTTTCCAGGCCACGGCGGATTCCGCTGCATCACAGGGGCGCCATACCGACATGTTGGGCGTGGTGCGCAGGTTGGTGAGCTGCTCAATGGGTTGGTGAGTGGGGCCGTCTTCCCCCAAACCGATGGAATCGTGGGTATAAACCTGGATATTCTGCTGTTTCATCAACGCCGCCATGCGCATGGCGTTGCGGGCGTATTCCATAAAGATGAGGAAGGTGGCGCCGTAGCTGATGAAACCACCGTGCAGTGCAATACCGTTGATGGCGGCGGTCATACCGAATTCACGCACACCCCAGTACAGGTAGTTACCACCGGCTTCTTCTGCGCTGACGCCTTTGGCATCCTTGAACAGGGTCAGGTTGGAACCCGCCAGGTCGGCGGAACCACCCAGCAGTTCCGGCAACATGTGACCGAAGGCATTCAGGCAGTGCTGGGATGCTTTACGACTGGCGATTTTCTCATGCGCCTTCTGGATCTGCCGCACGTAATCCGTGGACTTTTCTTCCCAGTCAGCGGGCAGTTCGCCTTTCATGCGGCGCTCAAATTCGGCGGCCAGTTCAGGATATTCACTGCGGTAGTTGTCGAACAGGCGCTGCCAGTCCGCTTCGGCTTTCGCGCCCTTCTCCTTCGCATCCCAACCGGCGTAGATGTCTTGCGGAATTTCAAAAGGTCCGTGATTCCAACCCAGCTGTTCCCGGGTGAGGGCGATTTCATCGTCACCCAACGGTGCACCGTGACACTCTTCCTTACCCTGCTTGTTGGGTGAGCCGTAACCGATGACGGTCTTACAGCAGATCAGGGTGGGGCGGTCCGGGTTGGCCTTGGCCATTTCCACCGCAGCGATCAGCTCTTCGGTATTGTGGCCATTCACATTGGGAATTACATGCCAGCCGTAGGACTCGAAACGCTTGGGGGTATCGTCGGTGAACCAGCCTTCTACCTCACCGTCGATGGAAATGCCGTTGTCGTCATAGAACACAATCAGTTTGCCCAGCCCCAGGGTACCGGCCAATGAACAGACTTCATGGGAAATACCTTCCATCATGCAGCCATCCCCCATGAATACGTAGGTATTGTGATCCACGATATTATAAGCACCCCTGTTGAACTGGGCCGCCAGCACCTTTTCGGCAATGGCCATGCCCACCGCATTGGCAATGCCCTGCCCCAGGGGGCCGGTGGTGGTTTCCACACCCGGGGTGTAGCCGTATTCAGGGTGACCCGGGGTCTTGGAATGCAGTTGACGGAAGTTCTTCAGGTCATCGATGGAAACGTCGTAGCCGGTCAGGTGCAGCAGTGAATAAATCAGCATGGAGCCATGGCCGTTGGACAGCACAAAGCGGTCACGATCCACCCAATTTGGGTTGGTCGGATTGTGCTTCAGATAATCACCCCACACTACCTGGGCAATGTCAGCCATGCCCATGGGGGCACCGGGATGTCCGGATTTGGCTTTCTGAACAGCGTCCATGGAGAGAGCTCGGATGGCATTAGCGAGTTCACTGCGGGTGGGCATTGGGGATGCTCCTAAATAATTTAGTTTACGGTACCGATTTGGGGGGCGCTATTGTCGCTTAAAGGAAGGCGGGCGGCAAACTCAAATGCCAATCCGGCATCTGAATCCTTAGCATCAGTGGCTTACAGGTCCCAACTGAAGGATAACCCGAGGGTTCTGGGTGCAGCGAGGTTCCAGGCAGACCCTCGCGGGGTGTACAGGAAAACTTCCTGACCAAAGGCATGCAGCGGGTAGTGCTCATCAAACAGGTTGCGCACCCAGAGGGCCATGACCCCTTGTGCCCCGGCCGGCTGCAGGTACAAGGCCACATCAGACACGCTGTAACCCGGAATTCGACTGCCTGGGACATTCTGCGGATCACTGTAGAATTTGGAGGTGTAGCTGCCATCCCATTCCACCCAATAGCGCGTGTGCCGCTGGTCCTGCCAGGAGTAGTTCAGTCGCAGCACCAGGGCATGACTGGGCGCCCGCAGCAAACGTTTCCCGGCCAGATCCTCTCCGCTGCCCGGCGACAGGAAATGCTCAAACTCGGTATCGAGATAGGTGTAGTTGCCGGACAACTCCAACCCCTGACGCAACCTGAACCTCACCTCCAACTCCATCCCGGCAATGTCTGCCTGCGGCGCATTGGCTTCGGATTCGACTCCGGCAAAGACCTGCAGGTCCTCGTAGTCCATATGGAATACGGCACCGTTAAACTGCAAAGCCCGTTCCCGGAAAAAGCCCTTCCACCCCAACTCCGTGTTGACCGCCGATTCCGGCCTGCTGCTGGCCAACGCGGATTGGGGAGAGGTTGCCAGGCTATTGAAATTGCCTGCCTTGAAACCTGAGGACACCAGCGCGTACCACATCAGTTGCTCGGTCATGTGATAGTCCAGCGACAGGGAATAGGACCATTCCTGCCAGCTCTCACTGGTATCAATGAGAAAGTCCGCACTGTTCAGAAGCCCTATATCCAGTGGATCTCCACCGGTGACCGAAAGCCTGAAGTCCTTCTTAACATAGTCCCGCCGTAACCCCAGGCTGGCACGCCAATCTGCTGCAAAATGCCAGCGCCCCCGGGCGAATAATGCGGCATTCAGGACATCATTGGTCGAATCATAAAACGTGGTACCGGGGGTATCCGGGGTCAGCAAGGGTGCGGCGCCCAACAGGGACACCAGCCCGACAAAGTCCGCCAGCTCATCGCGTTTGATACCTTCCCGCGACAGGAACAAACCCGCGTTCCAACTCCACTCCCGCCACTCGACCTGCAACCGCAGTTCCTGGCTGAGCTGCCAGCTGTCCTCCTCACCGGCATTGTTGGATGGGTTGAAATCGATGGGCATGACGGGCAACTCGAATTCGTAATCACCACTGGTGAAGAAGGTGTGAGACACCCAGGTGCCGTAATCGACATCCCATTGATAGCGAAGGGATGAGGTATAGTATTCCCGCGCACTGCTGCCGTCCCAGGGAATGGCTACCTGATCCCAATCATTGGCGTAAGGCGTCAGCCCTACCCCACCGAAGGCAGCATAGGGTATGTCACCCACATACATGCGCGCCGGTTCAAGGCTACTGCTGTGGCCGTACTCCAGCATCCACTCCAACTGATGATCTCCGGCTCGCCACGCCATTTGTTCACGCAGCGTGAAGTCTTCCGTGTCACTCAACTCCGCACCCGTCACTTGATTCTCAAGGTATCCTTTACTGCTGGAATAGGCGATGCTGACGCGGTTGTTGACATGCTCATTGATACGCCGGTTACTGATAAGGTGCGCGTCCCAGCCACGATCATTGATCCCCAGGGATAACTGGGAATAATCCTTCGCCTCCGGCTTATTCAGTACGACGTTGACAGCGCCACCGATGACACCTTTTCCATACAGGGTGCCTTGTGGGCCTTTCATGACTTCGATCTGTTTGACGTCGAACAGCTGCTGCCGATGAAACCCGGGGCGGGACACATTCATACCATCCACCAAATAAGCAACCGAGGGGTCATCACCGGAGCCGGACGCATTAGAGCCGACACCGCGTATGAAAAACTGTGGGGTTACCTGGTTGTATTCGGTAATAACCAATCCGGAAACCCGATGGTCTACCTGGCCCAGAGAGCTCAATAAGGGCGAATAAAAATTGTTGGGTTCGAGAATGGACAGGGAAAAGGGGATATGTTGCGACAGGCTGTCGCGCTTGTCTGCCTTGGTAAGCACATCGGTGACTTCCACCTCCATCAGCTGCTCCAGTGAGTAGCTGAACAAGTCACCATTCTGGTCTGCGACCGCCAGCGAAGGCAGCAAAAGCGTAAACGTTATAAAAGCGCGCTGATATCCATCCATCATTATTGTTATGGCCTACGCTGAAAATCCATTTTGTTTGAGCCCTGCTATTACAGCATAAGGTTATCGCGGCCATTCGTCCAACGCTGCAAAATCCGATCAGGCGGGGTATTCGTGATTGCGAATCACATCGAGGAAGGCTTCACCGAAACGTTCCAGCTTGCTGTCCCCCACACCGGACAATTTGAGGAAGGTGCGCTCGGTCATCGGTCGCTGCTGAACCATTTCCCGCAATGTGGCATCGTGGAACACCACGTAGGGTGGCACACCATGCTCTTCTGCCAGTCTCTTGCGACAGGCCCGCAGCGCATTCCACAGCGGCTGATCCTGTTCATCAATTTCCACAGTGCGGGAACGCTGGGCCATGCCTGCGGTTTTAACCGGGGCTTTACGCAATTGAATGGATTCCTCCCCTCTCAACAGGGGGCGACAACGCTCGGTAAGCTTCAGTGCGCCATAAGCATCGGCATCCACCTGCAGATAGCCACGCGCCACCAGTTGCCGCACCACCGCACGCCATTCGTTGTTACTGAAATCACGGCCGATGCCGTAGGTCGAAAGCTGGTCGTGACGGAACTGAATAATTTTCTCACCGGCGCTGCCCCGCAGCACATCAATGACATGGTTGGCGCCGAAGCGCTGACCGGTGCGATACACGCAGGACAATAATTTGCGGGCCGCTTCAGAGCCATCCCAGGTGACCGGCGGTTGCAGGCAACAGTCGCAATTTCCACAGGGTTCATCCAGGGTTTCGCCGAAGTAACGCAGCAGGGTCTGGCGGCGGCAACTGGTGATCTCACACAGCCCGAGCATGGCATCCAGCCGTTGTCGTTCCAGTCGTTTGAACTGCTCATTGCCCTCGGAAGTGGCCGCCATCTGCCCCAATTTAACCACGTCTTCCAGGCCATACAGCAGCAATGCGGTGGCCGGTTCCCCATCGCGCCCGGCGCGCCCGGTTTCCTGATAATAGGCTTCCACACTTTTCGGCAGATCCAGGTGGGCCACAAAGCGCACATCCGGTTTGTCGATTCCCATCCCGAAAGCAATGGTGGCCACCATGATAATGCCGTCTTCCCGCAGAAAACGTTGCTGGTTGTGTTGACGCGTCTGGGCAGGCAATCCCGCGTGATAGGGCAAGGCATTGAAGCCTTCTTCGCACAGCCACTCGGCGGTTTTCTCTACTTTGTTGCGCGAAAGACAATACACCACACCGGCGTTGCCGGATTGTTCATCCCGCAAGAACTGCAACAGTTGCTGGCGGGGTTTGTCTTTTAGCTGAATCCGGTATTGGATATTGGGGCGGTCAAAGCCACTGATGAAATGCTCTGCCCGCTGTAAATTCAGACGCTGGGCAATTTCCTGACGGGTACGCTCATCCGCCGTTGCAGTGAGCGCGACTCTGGGCACCTGGGGAAACTGTTCATGTAGCAGGCTCAACTGCAGGTAGTCGGCGCGGAAATCGTGTCCCCACTGGGACACACAATGGGCTTCGTCAATGGCAAACAGGGAGAGCTGCGCCCGTTGCAGCAGATTAAGGCAACGGGGCTGAATCAATCGTTCCGGCGCGATGTACAGCAGTTCCAGCTCACCCTCCAGCAGCTGTTGCTCGATTTCCGCCGCCTGATCGGGCGCCAGGGATGAATTCAGGAAGCCGGCCTTAACCCCCGCCGCTTTCAGGGCGTCCACCTGATCCTGCATCAGTGCAATCAACGGCGAAATGACAACACCGCAGCCTGCTCGGGCCAGGGCCGGGATTTGATAACAGAGGGATTTACCTCCACCGGTGGGCATGATGACCAGGGCATCGTTGCCTGCGATCAGGGTATCGATGATGGATTGTTGCTGGCCACGAAAGGCATCGTAGCCAAAAACGTGCTGCAGAATGTGGTGCGCTGAACTCATTCGGAAGACAAAACCAGATGTGGAAACCAGCCCGCAGGATACCAGATCACGCCTCTGCTGGCCCATAAACCTGATGCAGATTGTCTACTTCACGACATTGATTCCAGCCCACCGCAACACCCCGCTGGTTTCTGTCGCATTTACCACAATCCCCCTGATTGGGGTTTTGTGGCATTGTCGGAATAACAACAAGCGCTCTTCCCTTATCCTGACAAACATCTGTAAATTTCCCATTTATCATAAACTTAGACACACTAGCCTTGCCACAACCAGCTGGCACATCATCTGCAGTTAAAGATCAGGGGGGCACTCCCAACACCGCGCCCAACTTAAGGCCGCACAGGCCAGGCGTTCCCAGTTCAAGCAAGTATTAGGAGTCGTATTATGGCCCGAGTCGGACTTTTCTTTGGCACCACTACCGGTAAATCCCGCAAGGTTGCCAAAATGATCAAGAAAAAATTTGATGATGAAGTGATGGCAAAACCGGTGAATGTGAACCGTGTAGAAGCGGAAGAATTCCTGAGCTACGACTTCCTCATTATTGGTTCACCCACCATGGGTGAAGGTGAATTACCCGGACTGTCTTCTGACTGTGAAGAAGAAAGCTGGGAAGAGTTCCTACCCAAGCTGGAAGATGCCGACATGACCGGCAAAACTGTTGCCATCTATGGGTTGGGCGACCAGGTGGGTTATCCCGATGAATTCGTTGACGCCATCAAGGAGCTGTATGAGTTTGTGACCGAGCGTGGCGCGAAAGTGGTGGGTGCCTGGCCTGTTGAAGGTTATGAGTTCGAACATTCTGAAGCGGTAGTGGATGGCAAGTTCCTGGGCCTGGCTCTGGATCTGGATAATCAGTCCGGCCTGACGGAAGCCCGTCTGGATGCCTGGTTGAACATCATCGCTCCGGATTTCGATCTGCCGTTGTAAGACATGTTGTAACCAGTTAGGTTTACGAACTCAAAACACTGAAGCAAAAAGGAGATAATCATTCGATTATCTCCTTTTTTTATCGTGTACCGTGCGTGACCGATTGCGGCTCAGGCAGCCGGCACGGCTTCCTTGGCGGCCTCTCGATTTAAAGTAACCTCTCCGATGATCTCTTTCACCACCAACTCCTGGTCATCCAGTTCACCTTCCCCGTCCACCGTAATAATACATTTCTCCAGCCCTTGCCGGGTCGGCAGATCAAACATGGTGGATCGCAACAGGGATTCCAGCATGGCACGCAAACCACGGGCGCCGGTGCCCCGCTTCACCGCCTGCCCGGCAATGTAATCCAGGGAGGATTCTGTAAATTCCAGATCCACATTCTGGAACATAAACAGCTGTCGATATTGCTTGGTCAACGCATTGCGTGGTTCCAACAGAATCCGCTTGAGACTGGCCACATCCAATTCATGCAGGAAAGTGATAATGGGGAAACGGCCGATAAACTCCGGTATCAAGCCGAACTGCTGCAGATCATCCGGTTGCAGACCGGCCAACAATTCATCATTGGACAGTTCATCATCCTGCTTGATCGCTGCATTGAAACCGATACCGGTATTGGGTGGACGCAACCGCTTGCCGATCACTTCGGTCAAACCGGGGAAAGCACCACCGACAATGAACAGGATATTTTGCGTGTTGAGTATGACTTCTTCACTGCTGCCATCCCGGCGGCCGGACTTGGGGAGGTGGACCTCAGTCCCTTCCACCATTTTCAACAGGGCCTGCTGCACCCCTTCACCGGAAATGTCACGCACTGCTCCACCGCCGGAACCGCGTTTGGCAAGCTTGTCGATTTCATCGATATAAACGATGCCCCATTGTGCCTGTTGCACATCCCCCTGGGCCGCTTCCAGCAATCGCTTCAGCAAGCTCTCCACATCATCCCCCACATAACCCGCCTGGGTCAGTGACGTGGCATCGCCCACCACAAAGGGTACACCGATAATGCGCGCCAGGGTTTTAACCAATAAGGTTTTACCGGTACCGGATGGTCCCGCCATCAGAACATTGGATTTCTCCAACTCCACCTGCTCCGCATCCAATTGTGCAATGCTGGCACTGGTGCCCTGGTTCATTAACCGCAGGTAGTGGTTATAGACGGCAACGGAAAGTGTTTTCTTGGCCTCATCCTGGCCAATGATGTACTCGTCGAGAAAGTTCTTGATCGCAGCCGGTGTTTTCAGCTCCGGCTCTACGGCAACGGCCTTGCGCCCCCAACTACTGACCACCTGAAAGGCCAGTTTTACGCACTGCTCGCAGATATGCCCATCGTTGCCGGCAATGAGCGGCACCTCTGCGCTTTTTTCCACCCCACAAAATGAACAGGTGGGCACCACCGATTCAATAGGCGTATTTTCTGCCATGACTGCATTCTCCAATTCCGGGCCGGGTTATTCCGCAGAAGCTTTCTGAGGAACACTCAGCACTTGCTTGAGCCAGCGTTTCTGCTCACGCACTCTCTGGCGCTGCGTCAACTGCTCCTGCAACGCAGGCAGTACATCCGATAACGAGGCTTTGCTGGCTGGTTTAATGGTCTCACACAGCAAGATGTGAAAACCGTTATCTGTTTGAATCACTTCGCTTAGCTGGCCGGCTTTCATCTGAAACAGCACTTCATCCAGTTCCGGATACAAAGTACCTTTTTTGACTTCTCCAATCAGTCCACCCTGCAAGGCAGAGGGGCATTCAGAATGCTGCAAAGCCTGTTGTTCGAAACGATGGGGATGTTTCTGCACCCGGCTGCGAATGGTTTCAATTCTATCGCGGGCAGCAGCTTCGGTGTTTTCCTTAAACTCATGGTTGATGGTAATGAGAATATGACGCACGACGCGGGTTTCTTCTTTCTCAAATTTTTCCGGATGCAGGTAGTAAAACAGGCGGGCTTCCGTTTCATCCACGGTTTCCACTGAACTGCTGATGTAATTCATAACCGCCTCGACCCGCAGCTCCCGCTCCACGGAATTACGCAGGGTTTCCTGATCCAGCCCATTGGCCGCCAGTGCTTCATCGAAGTCATCATCGGATTCGTAGCGCTTGCGGATCATCTGGATAGCCGAATCCAGCTCAACCTGTGGCACCGCCACCTGGCGAGCTTCCGGTTGTGCCAGAATGGCCTGTTCCATGAACATCTCACGGCGCGCAATATCAGTGGCTTCCTGCGCCTGCTGCTGGCTCATACCGTCGGGGTTGGTACCGAAGCGTTCGCTGGCAATACGCAACAAGCGGTAATTGATGGTATCTGCCCGTGCCATTTCAGCTTGCATTGCCACATTCCTGTTCGTCATCTTCCCCGGCCAACGCCAGCTCGGGAATCTCGTAGAGCTCATCGTCACCAGAGAATTTGATTAGGTAATACATGGTCCCTGGTTCCCGCACTACTTTTTGCACTTCTCCGACAGTGCCTTTGGGGGCTATCACCTGACCCTCGCTTTGCAAAGTGACTTTGGTGACTACCTTTTCCCGAAATTCAAATCGGTTGGGAATCCATTCATCCTCAGCCAGAATCAATTCTTCCTCACGGCAACCCACTGTCATTCCAGCTTCAAGAAAGTTCACACGATAGATCAGTTGATCCTGCAGATAGGTTCCCACATCGTAGACCACGCCGACGGAACCACGCCGAATCAGCATTTCCCCGACTTCTTTGCCCGGATAGGTACCGTCATTCCGCACATTACGCGTTAATCTGACCTCGCTGCCGTAATCATATGCAGGCTTCATGGATCACCTCGACTTCTGATGACTGAGTGGCTTGTCGATTTATTTCAGCAATGCATCCACCGAAACGAATGTAGTCTGCGGCCCCTGCATCTTGAATACCTTGAATACCTTTTCCGTCAGGGCATCGGATTCAACAAAGTCCTGGTATGCCTGGGTCAGCAATGCCTTGTACAAGGCTGCCATGGCGTCGTCATTGCCTTCGTATTGTTCAACCATCTCGTGATTCTGGTTCAGGTAGTCATGGAACCGCTGCATGATGTGGAGGCGGTTGACATGAACTACACTGGGGTCAAAGGGTATTTCGAAGAACACCAGAAAATCCTCTGCGGAACTCAATTCCTCCATCAGGTCTTCCAGTTCACCCTCTTGGTATTTGGTTTCAGTACTCATGTCATTTACCTCATTGATTGAGTGGTAGCGCTGCGTTTATTCGGTAGCAGAACCGGCGCGAGTTACAACAGCAGGCCCCATCGCCTGCAGTAAAACCCGTGCGCCGAGTCGGTCGTTGTTATCCAGGGCGATCACCTTGTTGAGCATGGCAACCCCTTCCTGAATATTCCCCATGCGCAGATTCAGGTAACCTGCTCCTTTCAAAGCCAGCAAATAAAACCTGACCACGGTGAAAGACTGCATAACCCCGTTGGCAAGATCGGAAAACTCCACTTCGCGCCAGTGCACGGGGAAACCGATTTCGCCAGCCACAGCAGCCATGGCTTCGTAAGCGATCTTCAATGCTTCTTCGTATCGATGTTGGTAGTAATAGAAGCGATAAAGCGCAACCAGTACCGATAAATTGAGAGGGGCGATGTCATACGCTTTCAGTAAGCAGGCTTCAGCTCCACCATCCGAGTATTGTTCGGAGGCAGATTGAATCAGCTCTGCAACATCCTGGGGCATCTCTTCATCGAAATAGAGTTTTTGCCCTTCAAAATCCTGTAAATCCATAGTCTTCGTCCTTTAAACCCGCTTAAGTGCTCGTTCCACTTTGCCGCCAGGACAATCATCCTTGCACACCTGATTATCAACATCGCAATCTGCGTATCCCGTGGCAGCCAGTCCGGTATTCAACTGCCCTTCCAGGGCGTCGATCCGTTCCAGTAAACATGCAATGGCTTTGCCAACCGGGTCCGGGATCAAATGATGATCAAGGTCGATGCCATAGGGATTCAGCTGTCCCACTTCGCGCAACTTCACGATCTTGCCGGGGATACCCACTACCGTGCAGCCGTTGGGCACATCTTCCACCACCACCGAGTTGGCACCCACTCGACAGTTGTCACCCACGGTGATATTGCCGAGGATTTTGGCACCACAGCCAACCATAACGCCGTTACCCAGGGTAGGATGGCGCTTACCTTTATTCCAGCTGGTACCCCCAAGAGTAACGCCGTGGTAAAGAGTGACGTCGTTGCCGACAATGGCGGTTTCGCCCACCACCACGCAAGCACCATGGTCGATGAAAAAGCGTTCGCCGATTTGGGCACCGGGATGAATATCCACATTACTGATGAAACGACCGATAAACGACAACAAACGGGCTGGATAACGCCAGCCTTTCAACCACAGCCGGCTGGCGATACGATGCAACATCACCGCGTGTACACCGGGATAGGTGGTCAACACTTCAAACACATTGCGCGCCGCAGGATCCCGTTGAAAGACACTGGCAATGTCATCTTTCAACTGACGGAATAAACTTTTTCTGGGCTGAGCATTGATTACTGCACTACTGCTATGGCTGGCATGGTTTGGCATGACTCTGCTCCAAGTTGACTCGGCTGGTTTTTACCCTTCAGCGCGCCATTGTTGACGATGGACACATACAGCAATAACAAATCTTTTGGCTGTGGGCTGCGCTTGGTACGGGTGACTTCCTGGCGAACCTGTTGCAGCAGGATGGGTACCTGCCAATCCGCCAGTTCTACTCCCAGATCCTGGTACGCTTTTATCAGCATATGCTTGCCGGAATGCTTGCCCAGCACCATGCTGTGTTCCCGACCCACTTCACTGGGGTCCAGGCCTTGGTAATTGCGTGAATCTTTCATCAGGCCATCCACGTGGATACCCGCTTCGTGGGTAAAGACACCTTGTCCCACAATACTTTTCTGCCAACCCACCAAACGGCCGGAGGCCTGTTCCACCAGACTGGACAGTGCGGGCACACCCAGGCTGTCCACACCGGTATCGATGCCGTGCAGGTTTTTCAGGCCCAGCACACATTCTTCCAATGCGGCGTTACCGGCGCGCTCACCCAAGCCATTGACAGTGGTGTTGATATGGGTTGCACCACCCAGCACCGCCGCCAGGGTATTGGCGGTAGCCAAACCGTAGTCGTCGTGGGCATGCATTTCGATTTCCAGATCGGTACTGGCCCGCAGCTGTTGGATCTTCTGCATGACCGAAAAGGGTTCCATGATGCCAACCGTATCGGCATAACGGATGCGGCGGGCACCTGCCTTCTGGGAGACTTCTGCCACCCGCTTTAAGAAATCCATGTCTGCGCGGGATGAATCCTCGCATCCCACGCAGACATCGAATCCCATGTCCAGCGCGGTACGAACCAAACGCTGTATTTGGGTGATGACCCAGCCCCGGTCCCGACGCAGTTTGTTCAGAATCTGCTGATCCGATACCGGTATGGATAAATCCACAATATCCACACCGACGCTCTGCACCGCTAGCAGATCTGCATCAAACATCCGGCACCAGGCCATCAACTTGGACGGCAATCGGAGATCGGCTATGGCCTGCATCACCTCTCGTTCTTCCTCACCCATGGCAGGAATTCCGATTTCAAGCTCACCGACACCAATGTTGGATAACTGCTGGGCAATGGCCAGTTTTTCCTCCGCCGTAAAGGCGACTCCGGCGCTTTGCTCACCATCCCGCAGGGTGGTGTCGTTGATCATGACTCGAGGTTGATGAAGGCTCATAACAACTACCTCTCTACATTGCCGTTAGGCGTATACAGGTGCAAACGCCTGTTCGGGGTTCTCTACCGGGCCATTTTCGCCCCAGTAGGGAGACAACTTACGCAGCTTGGCCACGATGGGTGGCACGGCTTCGATGACCCGTTCAACTTCGTCCATGGTGTTGTAGCGTGACAGAGAAAACCGCACTGTGCCGTGAGCAGCGGTATAGGGAATACCCATGGCTTTCATTACATGGGAAGGTTCCAGTGATCCGGAGGTGCAGGCAGAACCACTGGATGCAGCAATACCCATTTTGTTCATCAACAACAGGATGGCTTCCCCTTCGATGTATTCGAAGGCAATGTTCAGGGTGTTGGGCAGGCGGTTGTCTACGTCGCCAGTAGGAAACGCATTGGGCACTGCAGCCAGAATGCCTTCCTGGAGACGATCACGCATGGCTTTTACCTGCACGTTCTCGAACTCCATATGCTCCATGGCTTGTTCGCAGGCCAGACCCAGACCAACGATGCTGGCAGCGTTTTCAGTACCGGCTCGACGGCCGCGCTCTTGATGACCACCACGCAGCAAGGGACGAAAACGGGTACCGCGCTTCAGGTACAACACCCCCACACCTTTCGGTGCATGCAGTTTGTGACCGGACAGCGACAACATATGAATCGCGGTGTCCTGCAGATTCATGGGGATCTTGCCCACAGCCTGCACGGCATCGGTGTGGAACAGGATGCCGGCTTCGTCCGCCATCTCAGCCATCTTCTCCACCGGGAAAATAGTACCGGTTTCGTTGTTGGCCCACATCACGCTGACCACAGCCACTTCATCAGTCAACAACTTGGCGTATTCGTCCAGATCCAGACGACCTTTGCTGTCCACTTTTAATTTGTGGACGATGTAGCCTTCTGTTTCCAGGTACTCGCACAGGTTCAGAACCGCAGGGTGCTCCACCACTGTGGTAATGATTTCCTTACGCTCCGGATTCGCCTTCAGGGCAGACAGAATTGCAGTGGAGTCTGACTCAGATCCGCAGGAGGTGAAAATGATTTCTGAATCATGCTCGGCACCCAAAATTTTCTGCACCTGGCCACGGGCTTTTTTCAGCGCCATGCCCACTTTGTTACCAAAGCTGTGCAAAGAAGAAGGATTACCGAACTGCTCAGTGAAGAAAGGCAGCATGGCATCGACAATTGCCGGGTCCACCATGGTGGTCGCATTGTTATCCAGATAGATATCGCTCATGACTCTCTCCTCTCTTCTTAAGCAGCAGGACGTTCGCTGGCTGGGATAACCTTGATGAATTCACCCATGGCTTCAATCAGTTTCTGTTGAATACCACCCAGAGTCATCGCCGCCATCTGACAACCGCTACAGGCACCCACCAGGTTGACGTATACGGTCTTGCCGTCCACATCCACTAGCTCAACATCACCGTTGTCAGCGCGCAGGGCAGGACGCATGGCTTCCAGCACTTCTTCAATTTTGCGGATGCGCTGAACCAGGGTCAGGCCGCCTTTCGCAGCGGCTGGGGCTGCAGCAGGTACGGCGCCAGGCACTTCGATTTCCACCAGATCAGGTTTCTTCTTCTCAACCTTTTTCGCTTTCTTCTTGCCGGAGGCAGCAGGTACGAAGGTTTCACCGCGGGCCGCCATTTCTTCAGTCAACAGGTTTTCAATGGCTTCATGGCAGGAAGAACAACCACCACCGGCTTTGGTGTAGTTAGTTACTTCTTCCACGCTGCTCAGGTTGTTGGCCTTGATGGTGTCGCGCACCATGACTTCGTCGATGGCAAAACACTTACAGACCAGTGCACCCTCTTCGTGATCGTCGCTCCACTCTTCACCACGGTAGTTGGCAACGGCGGCTTGCAGAGCTTCACGCCCCATCACAGAGCAGTGCATTTTTTCAGGGGGCAGGCCATCCAGAAAATCCGCAATATCCTGATTGGAAATTTGCAGCGCTTCATCCAACGTTTTGCCTTTCACCATTTCTGTCAGGGCAGAAGAAGAAGCAATCGCAGAACCACAGCCGAAGGTTTGGAAGCCGGCGTCCAGAATAATTTCCGTTTCCGGCTCCACTTTCAGAGTCAATCGCAGAGCGTCGCCGCAACTGATGGAACCTACATCGCCCACACCATTAGCGTCTGCTACTGCGCCGGCATTCTTCGGGTTGTAGAAATGTTCTTTAACTTTTTCTGAGTAATCCCACATGGTCTCAGCTCTCCTGGTGCGATTCGTTTAGTCGGGGTCGGGTATCGACACTTACGTACTTAGCAGCTACTTAACCGCTGAATGATTTGCCACAGCCGCAGGCGCCCGCTGCGTTTGGATTTTCAAATTTGAATCCGCTGCCTTCCAAACCATCCAGGAAGTCCACCGTAACGCCCAGAAGAAGAGGTGCACTGCTGGGATCTACCAACACTTTCACACCGGGGAATTCCACCACTTCATCATCTTGCGCTGCAGCTTCCTCAAGGCGCATGCCATACTGGAGTCCTGAGCAGCCCCCACTCTCAACTTTGATACGCAAGCCAGCGATGGGTTTTTCGGCAGAATCAATGAAGCGTCTAACAGCAGATACGGCGTTGTCGGTGAGGTGTATCATGGCAGTTTCTCCGGTAGCTAAAGCGTTAGGGAATCGATACATAAGGTACCAGAGAGATTTTGCAAGCCATGTGCCACTGGTTTTGCCAACAGGATTTTTCCTTGTTTTTCATGCAGTTAATGATTTTTGAAATAAGAATTTGGCTGTCGGAAACTCCACGGCAGCCTGGCTTTGTCGCAATCACGACAGGCCGCAGCTTTGTAGCGAAGAAACAATTGTCAGAGAGGCAACAATTGGTAGGAGACAGAGTCAACAAAGATGTTGGTACCGCCCCCTTCCATCAGAATTTGCAGCAATAAATCAGGCTGGTTAATGCGAACGCCGGCAAGATAGTCAACACCAAAATCCCCCCACTCCGATAACCAGGGCAGGCTCGGCCCCATCAATACCACTGTTGCCCGTTGGCTCAGACTCAACAAATGGGGGAGGGTTTTGTTGGCAATACTACTGGCAGTGATAAACACCCAATCCGCCTGGGGCAATACCCAGTTGGCCGCCGCATCCGGTAGGTCACCTGCCCCCGGACGCCGTTCAATACAACTGAAATCAAAATGGTCTCGATAGCGATCCAATCCCGGATAACGGCCGATAATGGCTACTTTGGCGCCGCTTAATTCCGGCTTGAAATGTTCAAAGACAGAAAGATGAGGCGCTGGAGAAAAACTCAGCGCCTGTGCCTTATTAAGCAAAGGAGAATTGTGATTGATGAGCGCGTTAACCACTGCTGTGCCCACCACAGCTTCACTGCTGTTCCAGCTGGACAACCAGGGTACCAGCTCTGCTGTATTACGCCCGGATAGACTTCCGGGCCAGGGTAAATTACGGGGCGATTCCGTTGGGCTAAAGCAGATTCCATATCCGCTTGAACCATCCTCGATTTTCACGGCAGCCCGGGACCAACTTAACCCCAACGCCATGTGCTGCAATACCGCTGAACGGCTTTGCGCCCGATCCATAATCAGACGATACAGCTGATTGGCATCCACGATGGACGGCATTTTATGCACCCAGGGCTGGCAGCAATTTCAACTCGGACTTAAGTCGTTCCTGGGTGCCCCAGGTTGTCACACCTTCAACAAACCAACGTTCGTCTGTCGGGTGGGGCACCAGCACATCGAACTCGGCAAACACCTGGCCACCCTGATGGATCAGTACGCTTCCCAGCTTGGTACCGGATGAACTGCGCCATTCTCCCGAAAACGTCTGACTGCCGTCAAACGGATCGGTTTGCATTTCATGGCTGGTGAGTTGATCCGGTATACGATCCTGTAGATGCCCCAGCCCGGCACGCTCCAGCTCCGCCACCAAGGCCGCCTGGATCTGTGCCAGACTGGAAAGAGCAGATTGCTCTCGGCTATCAAGCTCAGTTGCCATGAGCGACTAACCCCACACCTGTTCCGGGGCAAGCTTTTCGGTGACAACTTCACCCCCCACAAGATGCTGGTCAATTATTTGATCCACATCTTCCGGCTGTACGTTCATGTACAAATGAGCACCCGGGAATACCAACACATTGGCACCGGCCTGACAGGGCCCCAAACATGCCGTTGGCACCAGGGAAACCTTGTTAAACAGGTTGCGCGCAATAATGCCCTGAGAAAACGCCGGCATTAACTTATCGGCGCCTTTCTCAGTACAGCTACTGCGAGGATGACCTGCAGGACGTTGCTGACCGCATATGAATACATGATATTCTGGACGTGGCATGACAATTTACCCCGCTAGTGATTCGTGAGTGTGGCAATTCTTGGGGCATACTGCCGCACAGGATTTGCAACCAATGCAATCCATAGCGTCTTTGATGCTCATGACCATCATCTCATCATCTTCATCATAGAAATCGTCGTCTTCGTCGATTTCCTCACCGCGTTCCACTAACTCGAAAACATCCCGTGGGCAGACTTTATAGCAACGCCCACATCCAATGCAGGTTGACGCATTCAGCTCGGTTACGAACTCCGGCACCCATTCCTCACCGCCACGGGTACGGCCGACTATTACACCATCTGTCATGACACACCTCTCTCCACACCCCTCTCACAGGTGCCGGTTGATTTACTACATGGTTACTGATTCAGTCTCAGCCTTTTTCCGCTGCTTCGTAACGGGCTTTGGCACTGGCCCAATCTTCACAGGCAGCGACCGCCTGAGCGGCCAGTTCCGGCAGATTTTGATAGTCGCTCCACAGGCTGTCTTCCACCACATCGTGAATTTTGGAAGCCCAGTCAGTGGCGACCCTTTTTTTGCTGCTGACTTCTTTTTTCAGCGCTTTCAATTCATCATCAGTCATTGGATTTCTCCCCTTCTCATTGGCAATAATAAAGCCATTGTCAACGTTTAAGCTTTGCAACTACAGTTCTACAACTACAACTTGGCAACATCCCGGTGATCATTCACCAAAGTGATGGCTTTGCTAGTCACCTTTTCCACTTCAGCAATCAGCTTATCCAGCGAGTCAAAACCAAAACGGTGAACATCCCTCAGCGTTTTATCAACCACGATCAATTTTCCAACTACCACTATCGCGCGGCCAAAGCCTTCGTGAGTCAAGTTCACCATGGGTACAGCCATCAAACCGCATTCAACCTCAATGGTGGAAGCGATGGCGTTGTAATAGGCTTTCAAGCGTGAAATAGTGGTTTCATCAGGGTCACCCACCACTGGAATTTCACGGCGCCGTTCCTTGGTCAGGATCAAGGGATCCAGTACTTTAGCGTCACTCCAGGTATCGTAAGTACCATAACTGTCCAGCGCACGCAGCTGGGTCACCACCTGCTTCACAAAAGGGTGGGTCAGGAGTGGATTCGAGTCTTCAACTACTACGGCTTCAGTCATGGTGTGCCTCTCTATTTAAGATGTTGCCCTATTTAAGATGTTGCCCTATTTAAGATGTTGCCCTATTTAAGATGTTGCCAGTTTGGATATTTCAATTTCGTTTTATTCAAGCCAACCTTCCGCATCCATGGCGTCGAATTTTCCGTCTGCCATCATGCGACCACGTTGAATGGCTTTTGCCAGCCAACTGGAGGGCCCCTCTCTCAGCTCCTGCTGCAGGCTCTCTAGCAAACTCTCAATCTGAGCGCCTTCGGTGACCTTCACCGGCTGTACTCCCATCTCCAGCAGCTGCCGCACAGCAGATGCACCACAGGCCCGACAATAAACAGCAATACACCCGTCCAATAGCGCCAGTTTTCCAGCCAACTTATCTTCCGTGTCATCCGGCGAGATCTCGGCAAACTCACTCACAGTGAGTAATTGCACCTGGTCCACATCCACGCCATAGATCACAAAGGAACAGGCCGAGCCAAAATGCTGGTCCACCACTTTGCGATCGGAAGAGGCAAACGCGACTTTCATCAGCGTTGCACTCTGGCTGTCATCCAGTACCCTTAACTGCCGTGTCGGCCCCGCCATGCTAGTGACTCCACAGTTGCTGCCGGTTTTCTATGTACTGCGGTGAATCCTGTTTCTGTGCGTAAATGGAATAGTAGGGTGCGGTCTCCTGATGATGTGCCATCACCAGATTGGCCAAATCGAACAGCGCCTGCGCGGTACCACGGTAACCAAACCAGCAGCGCTGGAAGCCACCCACCAGATCGTATTGGGGGAAGCCCACTCGTAAAATTGGAACGCCAAGACGACGGGCACTTTCTACCGCGTGGCTATTACCCAGCACCAGTTGGGCCTGCTTTTCAGTCGCAACTTTTTCCAGATCTTCCAGATCACCGATATAAACCTGTTCGATGTCCAGATCGTTCAGTGCCACGCCCTTGGCCGGCACCACCGCCGCCACGGTATCAGCACCCATGCCTTTCAATAATCGGTCATATCCCGCCAACATATCCGGGTCCGCCGCAATGGCAACGCGGGAATGCCCGAGCATGAAATGAGTATCCAACATGGCATCCTGCAACTGCTTGCGCTGACGCTGCCACCGCTCCGGCACCGGGTTATTACTAAGATTGGCCAAGGTTGCAAACCAGTCATCCACTTCATCCAGCCCCATTAAATGGCCGAAACGAAACGCCGGAATATCGCACTTCTTGCGCAGCAACTCCGCCGAACTAAACAAACTCTCACCCACCGCCAATGTGGCGATGCTTTCGCAGGCAGTAGCAATGTCGTCAACCGACACGCCCCCAGTGGTCAGTGGATTGTGCGGGCTATCATCCAAATGACCATCCAGGGAACCGGACAGGTCCGGAATCATCAGCGGCCGCAAGCCGAAGCTTTCGATGCTTTCAGCCACAAACTCCAGATCCCCCGGTGTCAGATTGGCTCCGCACAGTACATTCACCTGGCGCTGACGCAGGCCCTTACGGGTTTTATCCTCGGGCACCAGTTCATCGATAATGCCTTTCACCGCCAGCGCAAAGCCGCTTTCGAAACTGCCGGAGAAATCCGGGGTATTCACCGCTACAACCGCAGTTTTTTCGTATTGCGGATACTTCTGACGAAAATCCCAAACACCCCGTTTGATATCCGCACCCTGGGTCTCAGCCAGACCCGTGGTGACCAGTCCAATGATGGATGGATTACTTTTTTCACAAATGGTTTTCAGCGCTTCGGTAACGTTGCCATCGGCACCCATTACCGAGCTGACCTGATCCATCGCGGTAGTCTGCAATGGCACCGGCTCGCGGAAATGGCGCACGAAAAACACCTTGGCAAAGGCTGTGCAACCCTGGGAGCCGTGCATCAATGGCATGGAACGGGCAATACCCAGGAACGCAAGTGCGCCACCCACAGTCTGACTGGTTTTCAAAGGGCTGACGGACAAAGGTTTTTTACGCTTGATAATCTCTGGCATTGTCGACTCCCGCTCTTATCCGTTCACCGTCAGCAATTCACCTGCAGTGGTAGCCCAAGGTGCTGGACGTCGTACCGCAGCCCACACCGGACTTTCCAGCGTGAGTGTCAGCTGCCGCACCAACTCCAGCATGCCCTGATACCCGGCATAACCGAACTCACGTTCCTGGTTGATATCCAGGAAAGGAATTTTTGCTTTGAGAGCGGTGTACATGTTGCGACCGCCCGCAATCAAAATATCCGCTTTGTATTCCGCAACGGTGTCCAGCAACACTTTGGGGTTGCCTTCATCCAGCATTTTGACGTCATCCCCCATCAACTCACGGATACGGGCTTTGTCTTCTTCAGTGGATTTTTTGGTACCGGTGGCAACCACTTTCATACCCAGATCCTGCAAGGCAGAAATCACGGACCAGGATTTCACGCCGCCGGTATAGAGCAATACGCGCTTGCCGTTCAAACGCTCACGCCAGGGTTCCAAGGCCGCTCGCACCCGTTTTTCTTCACGTTCGATCAGGGCTTCTGTGCGCCGAGTCAGATCATCGTCACCAATCAGGCGAGCAACTTCCCGCAGTGCGTGAGAGGTATCGGTAATGCCGTAGAAGCTGCCCTCAAACCAGGGAATCTTGTAGCGCTCTTCCATCTTACGCGCCACGTTCAGCATGGCTTTGGAACACACCATCATGTTGGCTTCCGCCTGATGCATGGTTTGTACTTCACGGAAGCGGGCGTCACCAGACAGAGTGCACAGCACCCGAATGCCCAACTCATCAAATAGCGGTAACACATGCCAGAATTCACCGGCGATGTTGTATTCACCGATGAGGTTGATGTCATGCACTTTGATACCTTCACGCTCCGCCGACTTGGGTACAGGGTCCTTGTCCCGGGTGCCAATCACATATCGCACCATGGCATCGCCGGCAATCCGGTTACCTAAATTCTTGGTACCGTAGAAACCTGCAGCATCAATGGGCACCACAGGTACATTCCATTTTTCCTGCGCCGCTTTGCAGACGGCATCAATGTCGTCACCGATCAAAGCCGGAACGCAGGTGTTGTACACAAACACCGCCGGTGGCTGATAATCTTCAATGGCTTGCTTGATGGAGTGGTAGAGACGTTTTTCCGCACGCCCCATAACCACATCCTGTTCAGTGAGATCGGTGGTCATACCGATTCGATAGAGGTCAGGCCCACTGGAACGGGTGCCCCGGTTATCCCAGGAGCTGCCGGCACAGGCGATGGGCCCGTGAACAATATGAGCCACATCAGCGATGGGGAGCAGAGCAATCTGGGCGCCGTCAAACGCGCACCCACCGGCGGTGGAGCCAGGCTTGGGTTTGGCACAACCGGACTTTTCCTTTTTGTTGTGCTCGCAAGCGGGCTCATCCAACAGTTCTGCAATATCCTTAGCTTTCATAGCGCGACCTCTAGTAATTGCTGACAATGGCAACCGCAGCAAGACCAGGTGCAACGGACATACCACAAGATAACGCATTGTTTTTAAAGGGTTTGAATGGCTTGGTGTTATGTCGACATTGCGACAAAGCATTTTGGATTGCAGGTTCTGCGACAGGAATGGTGGGGATTTCAGAATTTACCCCCAGTCTGCTGTGGGGTTTCCGACAATCTTCATCGACTCATCCTGTAACGAACTGCTCAGACGTCCGCTTACAGGAAATTAATTTGTTGATTGATAAGGGAAAGAATCCGAAATGGGAATAAATCTCGACTAAGGGCATGGGGCTTGCAGTGCGGTTAACAAACATCACTGCTCGTGAGAATCGGGAGACCACCATGCGAGTCAAAGCAGCTCACACTTTTCTGAAGCCCGCTTTAATGTGGATGATGATCATCGCCTACGTGGCATTGGGCGATGTTCAGGTCAATCAGATGATTGCGATGACTCTGCCCTGAGTATTCAGTTGGGCACCAGTCTGAACAGGCGTGGTATGTTACCTTTTACGCGATTGGTGCTGCGGGGGAAATACACATTGAAAAAGGAGCCATTCCAATAGAGTCGATATCTAAAATCGATCTCTTGCCCATTCAGTGTAATGTTCTCTTTTACTGATGTGTTCACCGGCGCGAGATTATAAATCCAGGGAGTACCAGCTCCGTCTTCCAAATCACCAAAATGATCCCGGGTGGCAGCCATTTCCGTTACATCAAGATACAGCGTAAAGGCTTCAATACCATTACATACTGGAAATCCGCCACTACTGTTATAAAAAACCTCCACCTCCGGCTCGATGGTTACGCTTAGCGTATTGTTGTCATGCCAACGAATAATAGGTGAATAGCCTTCACCCGCGTCGTCCACATCCAAGCTATAATCCATTTGTTCCAAGGTGGCTTCCGGCACACCGAAACTTCGTTCAAGCTCTAAACAGTCCTCCATAATTTGCGATGGCCAAAGATCCTTATTCAATACACTGAAGCCATGCTCGTTTACGAAGCCTCCACTGATGAGCGCCCCATCAGACATTCGATACAAACGGACGTTGTGATCAAAAAAAGTGGAACTGAATTGAAAGCTGTAGACTGCCAACAATCGATTATCCGGTGAGGGAATTAGAGAAACGATGCTTTCTGAATACCCATCGTAAGTAGCCATTGAATAATTCACCATTTCCGCCTGTAATGGCGACAGGCTCGTCAAATTGGCCATTTGCAGTGTTTCTTCCCCTGTCGTGTCATTCACACTAACCATGGCAAAACCAGCTCTGCCGGTGGGATAAACAGGCTCTAAACGATAAATTGGTACTATAGGCAAGGGTTCAAAGTACTCTAGTGCCTGGCTGAGCGTTACGGTAGATAACATCAGGAAACCCAAGATTACTTTCAGATATACACGCATGGTATATGCCCCAATCATTCCCATAAAAACGATTGCTCCAGTATATTCAGTACTTGGCCATGGAAAAACCCATAAGTTCGGAATAATAAATGTGCAATATTACCCTTTGCCGGAATAGGGCGGTAAGGTGGTGATGCGATGATCCACCAACGGACCACCAACAGTGAAGTGATAAACGCTTTGCAGCGTATTGTCGGTCAACCCCAGCAGCTGGTGAACCGGATCATCAAAATAACAACCAATCCCCGTTCCCCGCAGACCGGCGGCCTCTGCTTCCAGATACAGGGTCTGCCCAACGGCACCTGCCTCCCAAAACAATTCACGGTAGCGCCAGGGCGCGTTTTGAAGAGTCGGCTCGAACTCCGCCAACATCGCCAGACTGAAACAACTCTCAGCCGCTATCGCTTGCTGGCAGCTCAATTTGGCGATGGTACGTTCAGCTTTGGCCAGAATCAGTTGCTGCAAAGGAATCGAATCCGGAATGCCAGCAACCGGCTGCCATTGGAACTCCGGCCGCATGTTATCCCGCATCAGCGCCTGACCGTGCTCGCTGCGGGGCAAGGCATACAATCCCGGTGCAATGCCTTCCACCCGATGAATAAACAACACCAGATGAATACGTGGATGCCAGTTCACCGTATTCCAGGGAGCATATTGCGTTCTCGGCTGCAACTGATCCAGACAACGGGAAAAGTGTTGCCGGGACATGACCGTGACACCATCAAATGATTGCGCCGAACGACGGCGGCGCAACAATTTGCCTGCTGTTTCTGAACACTCGGTGGGAATAATGATGCTGGTATCAACTGCTGCAACCGCCGGCGACGCTGCGTTTTCCGGGCGCTGACTGGCTTCTGTCACCTCGTCGATCACCGGCCAGTGGTATAGATGCTTGGGGTCCAACACGTTGGCCTTGCCAAACCACTGACCGGATTGCGCAAGGGTAAGCAACGAGGCAGGGCCGACACCATCGCAAGATTGCCCGCCAGGCAAAATCTTCAGCAACAAATCCGGATGTTCCCGCTCGGCATTGCCGAAATCCCTTTGCCGATCCAAACCCAACAGCGTTGCCAGCCCATCGTCACCCCACATCAGCTGAGGCGAGATGTTCCAGCCCAGGGTGGCGGCACCATAACTGATGGCGGCCATGGCATGCCCCACATCGTGTTGGCAGTAACGGAAAGCGCGTTCGCCATATTTCCAGGCCTCGCGCCAATGCACGGAGCTGAAGCCGATGTATAACTGGGGCTGAGACAATTCCAGTTCAGACAGGGCAGCTTCGCTGAAACGACAACGCAGCTCCAGCGCATGGGCGTCAGCCCGGTAGTGGTACAGCCCGTCCGACAACCCTTCCACAGCAATAGCAATAAGATAAGTTTCAGTAGGGTGCAGGTTGCCGCTGGATGGATTAACCCGCAGCGACCAGCGGGCCGTGCCATATTGTTTCCAGGCGGACAAGGCCACGGATATCTCCAGTAATGTTGCCACACTGGATAAATCCATTGACTGAGCCGCAGCGGGTTGATCGCTGCTAAGGGCAGAGAAAGGTATCACCAACCGATCTGCCAGCAAAGGCAAATCAATCTGCTCAGCGCCGTCAAAACGCCGGAACGGGTCCGGTTGCGCGTCCCAATCCAGGGTGTCCGGCCCCTTGGCATAACCGTCCATGCGGTGCTTGGTACGGTCATGATAGTCAATAACGATTTGCTGCTTGGGATCGCTCATCAGTTACTGAAAAGGTACAAGTGGCTCAGCACTTAACTCATGCTCAAGGCAGGTGACCGGTGGCCCCAGTTCCCCATTGGGTAATTGGAAACTGACCAGGAAAACCTCTTCATCCGGGTTCTCCTCGAAGTGACCAACATTAATTAACATACCCATGGTCCCCACTTCGGCGAAAATCTCGTTCTCATCTGCGTGAGGAACAGAACCGTCATTCACTATCTGCACAGCGGCATACACGGCGTCACCATTGTGTACATGTCGCAAGCTCATTGCTGTATGTCCTCTACACTTGTCGCAAAACCGACAAAACAGACACGACACCATGTCATCAGAAATAATGCGATCATACCGAGACTCCTCGTTAACACTGATTTATCAGGGAGTTAGTCCTGCGTTGGCTTACTACAAAGCCGATGCGTCGCTATAAAAGTTGCAAAAGGTTTGCCAGGACAGAGCTTAACTGAGCAGTAGGTCCTGCCTGATTGGAATAAACTTGCTTGCAGTATTGATTAATGACGTCGCGGTAAGCTCGGGCACACCATATACTTCAACGAGCTTTCCCTTAACGTTACGTAAATTATCGACCAGCAGGTCAAAATCACCATCCCCCGAAACTAAAACTACGATATCTGCTCCACTGGTACGCTCCAGGGCATCTATGGTAATACCCACATCCCAGTCGCCTTTCGCCGATCCATCGGACCTTGCGATATACGGCCTCAATTTCACTTCAAAACCAATGGCTCTCAGAATGTTTTGAAACTCTCTCTGTTTCCTGTCGCCTTTATCAATCGCGTAAGCGCAGGCCGTTACAACTTCTCTGTTGGCGGTGACCAAAGACCAAAATTTGTTGTAATCAAAGTTGCGTGCGTACTTCTGTCTTGTGGTGTAATACACATTTTGTACGTCCACGAATATTGCAACCGTATTCATCTGTTTTTTTCCGTTCCAAACTTGGATATTACACCAACTCACCTCAGCATGTCTGCGCGGTCACAACGCTATCAGGTCCACCGACCATATCATCCCCAATGCAAAGCGCTGCACAGAATCCGATTGGATAGCATCCTCTATCGCTTCAAACCGCAACGCAAAGTCCGGGCGCAGTTGCCAACGATAAAGCAGGCCGGTGCGCTCAGGATCGTGCTTAAGGTTATACAGTCCGGTGAGTTCGGCCATGTTGTGAGCCGCTGCTCCGGTAATATTGTTTGCCAACGCCAGCCGCTCCCAACGCACGCCCACCTGGTGATCGCCATAACCGACGCTGGCCTGTAGCCAACCACCATTGTTATCTGCAATCCATTGCACCTGCCGGGTGTTATCCCAAATAACACCATCAATATCGACCTGGAAATACTGCGCTTCCACACTCCATTGCCAGTTCCGGCTGAAGTCCCCATTGAGCCGGATAAACACCCCGCTTATCTCGGTACGACCATCAAACCAGTATTCGGGAGCATCACTGGTAATGCTCCCATGACTGTGGCCGGATGCGGTGTAGCGGGTATCGGCGCGGTCTTCCGCATCCGCCTGCAACCACCACATACCTGCATGCAATGCAAGAGCATGCCAACGCTCCAGATAATGCAAATAGACGTCGCCACTTTCATCCCCGGCGCCATTGGCGGGAAACCCATCGCCCTGCCAACTTTCCAGACCCAGCTGGAATGGACCAGCGGACAGCGTTAAACGCACACCATCGTCATTCAGTTGCCGGCCCAGAAAGGCGTCCATGGGCAGGGGCGTTTCACTGAACAAACGATCGCTGCTGTGTTCCCCATTGGCCGGTGTCATGGCGGCAGCCATGCGCCCTGCACTGACCGTGATGAACATGGGTCCGGTGTCGAATTCCACACCGCCATAGGCGTGGTGAATTTCCGCGTCGGAAACGCCATCGTGACTGGAAACCTGCAGCATGCCGAATACACCATCGGCAGTTCGATGCTGAACACTGATGCGAGCCTCGTCAACAGTGGTACCTTCCTCCACTGGGTAGGCTTCTCCCCCCATTAACACACCGGGTATCTGCCAGCGGCCATCCTGCAACAGCATTCCGTCATCACGCCAGGTGGCACTCACCGCAGCCGAAACCTGGGTACCGATCTGCGTTTCGACCTCGCCATGAGCGTAAGCAAATTGGCCGCACAGCAGCAGGCTGACTCCAAAGCCAATCGAATGGAGAGGATAGACTCGATTCATGATTACTCCCAGGGATTACTGAAGCGGCTGGCGGTGACAAACTCCTGATCCGTCAGGCTTTGCAAAAATGCAATCAGATCCGACTTTTCCTCAGCTGTGAGTTCGAAACCGTTTACAAAGCTGTCTTTGAACGGGTTGAGGCGTCCATCTCCGGCGTAGGGTCCGGTTTCTATATTGCGTCCTCCGGCCGCGTAGAAGTCCACCACGTCTGCGAGTGTGGCAATGCTGCCGTCGTGCATATAGGGCGCGGTCAACTCGATATTGCGTAACGTTGGCGCGCGGAACTTACCCATGTCAGAAGGATCACCGGTGGCCGCAAACAGGCCTTGATTGTCTACCGGAAACGCTCCAGTGCCGCCGATGTTATACAAGCCGGTGTTGTGGAAAGGGCGCTCCACAAAAGCAATAGCACGATCCAGAGTGGAGTCAGAAAAATTGTAGCCGCCGTGACAATGGAAACATTCCAGCGCTTCACTGAAGAACAGAGCCTGACCCCGTTGCGCGGAAGCCGACAGGGCGGAACGGTCGCCGAGTTGGAATGCATCAAAGGGGCTGTTGAAGGAGGTCAGGCCACGCACAAAACTGGCCACAGCAGCAATGATATTGGGAAAGGTAACCGGGCTACCCTGATTCGGAAACGCTGCGGCAAACAACGACGCATACAAAGGCTCATCCAGAATCCGTTGCAGCACTTCATCCTGGTTGCTTTCATCAATGCCCTGCTCAACTGGATGCTCGGAAAACAGCGGCGTCTGCATCTGGGCTTCAATACTGATCAATGCTGGATTGGCCCAGGTATAGGTGGCGTTGTAAGCCACATTCGTCAGCGTCTGGGAATTACGGGGATGCTGGTCACCGGTGGAACCAATCGCCACCACCAGGCCGTCGGTGAAGGCTTTATCCTGATGGTGGCAGGTCGCGCAGGACTGGGTGCCATTGCCTGATAACCGGACGTCATAAAACAAGTGTCGACCCAGCTGAAACTTGGCTTCTGTCATGGGATTGGCAGCAGGCTCCAGCGGTAAGGGAATGCCATCCCGCAACCACCAGGCAAAACTTGTCTGATTCGCCCCGCCATCGTCCAGCGTGGTACTGCTGCCGCCGCAGCCCGCCAGACCCAATACCATACCTAGGGTCAAAGCACTGAATAGTCCTCTCATTGCAGACCCTGTCAGTTGGCTACAGAAAAGACCGTCTGCACTAATCCGGGATCGTTGTCACCACTGGCCAGATTCAATCCCAACTGGGTGAACACACCGTTGCACTCCGGATCTGTTCCACCCGACATACAACCAACCGCACCACCGCTGTCTGTGCTGAGGTCACTGTCCTGTACCAGGGCGGCGTAATCAATACGTATGCGCTGAGTTTGGTAATCAAAATTATCGAACTGAATTTGGGGGCGGTTCGGGTTACTACAACTCACATCGCCATTGCTATCCGCAACACAACCGGTGGCGCCCACATGCACGTTCCAGTTTTCAATATCGAAACGGATAAACTTAAACCCATTGGTCCAACCCCAGTTCATACCGGTGACGTTAAACGGACTGACCGCGGCTTGCTCCAGGTGATTCAGATTCTCCGGAATACCCACGGTAAATCGAATACCCGCGATGTCTGCCGCATCAGCCGGAATCGTACCGGTCAACACAGTATGGGTTTCTGCCGTTCCGGTACAGGCTCCGGTGGCGTCCTCAAAATCCAGCAGCGCGACACCTTGTGCCTGCCAGACATTGGAGTCCAGCTTCAACGCAACGCTCTGTTGGTCCACGGTGATGAATTCGATTCCATGAACAAACAGTCGAAAGTCCTTGATTTGAATTGTCGTTGCCGCCGCACCCACATTGGCGTAATCGACATTACAGGCCAGTGTTGAGTCATTTACCGTGGCTTCGAATTCCACAGTGACAGGCGTCAGGTTGGCGGTGCGTTCGGAATCGGCATCGGAGCTGGAACTGCTGCCACCACAGGCGGCCAACAATAAGGCCCCCGGCAAAAACACAAGATTGCGAAACATAGACAAGGTATCCCCAAACAGCTTTTATATTGCGGCACGTCCCTGTGCCTGACACTCATTGGGGATTATAGGGAGGTCGCATGGTGAGCGGGATGTGACAAATTGTCGCACACCCGCTCAACACACATTCAAATCGGTTTTACAAACAAGGCCCACCCTGCAGCCAGCCTTCGCCAACAATCGGCGCGCGGCCTTGCGCCAGGTGTTCCATAAAACAACCATACTGGTGTTTGGTGGCTTCGAGGTCGAAGGTGACGTGGTGGCCGTTGTGATCCGGCCGTACGTCATTCTCGTAACGTACAATCACCGCTGTGCGTGGCCCTTGGCCCGGCACCTCCACATTATTGACCACCGGGTAGGGCAGCTGTTGCGCACCACCAATTTCCAGATGCGGGAAGAGGGTGGTGTCGTAGCTATCCCCCAGATCGGGCCCCGCCAGATCCTCACCCACCGCCAGCATATGCGTGCGCTGTACATGCTCGCCACTGCCGCTGTCATCGATACCGGAAATCGCCAGTATGTGAGGCGCTGCTTTCAATGGGTAACGCAGGATGTTTTCCATATGAGGCACCACATCGGCGCCACCCATCAGCCACTCCATTAACATCAGGAACGGATGGGCGTCATCCAATTGTTGCCCCGGCAACAGGTTCACCACCCCGGCGGACATGGCTGTACGGAACATGGTGCTGTTGGTAAACAGTTTGATCCAGGTGCCGGACATACCGGTGAACAGAACCCCTTCAAAGGGATCCGGATCTGCGGCCAGTTGCAGGCTTGAAGTCCAGTTGCCCAATGATTGCCCCATCAGCATCTGCATGTCCGGGTTGATTCTGAATGCGGCGGCACCGCCGGCATCGGCATCCGGACACAGGCCGGGATCGATTTCCAGTTGATTCAGCACGCGGCGAAAATAGGTACGCTCCCACACCATCTGGTAATAGTTATTGTGCAGGGCCACCGGATTAAAAACGTTGTAACCGAACATGCCATAACCCAGCACCAATCCTAGATGGTCCAGTGACATATGACCGGCAAAGCCAGTGCTGGCCCAGCCCCGTTGTGCAGCCACTTGTGAGGGGCCGGCACCACGTTCGAGTACCTTGTAAGGAAGAATGATATCAACGTCTGTGCGCAGGTATTTGCCTCGGGTAAACACCTGATCGGCATTGCCCCCGGCGCCGTGATGATAAAACAGCAGCGGGAAGCCTTCTGCCGGCATGGGTTGGGTTTTGGGAATAGTCACCACAAATTTGGCGTTGCGCGTGTATTGCTGCACCGGATGGCCGTTGTCATCCCACTCCACCTGGCCCCCACCCAACACATAAGGGATGGCGCCCCGTTGAAAGCCGGGAACATCCACATAGCCTTCAATCACACAGTATTCAGGATAGTCTTCCAATAATTGCAGATTGCTGGCCGGTGCCAGTGGCAATGAGGCCGCGTATTCCGCTCCCTGCCGGATCTTCACTGTAGGATCACCGGTGGTCCACACGGTGGCGCCCATGATGCTGCTGCCGGTGATGCCCTGTTGCAGCAGGTAATCCCGCAAGGGTGCATATACCTCCAGTGCCCGGCTCGACAAGGGTACGGTGGCTTCGGCGGGATTCAATAAACCGGCTAATTGCTCGTTTTGCTCCAGGGTGTTGCCTTCCGGCAACGGCACCTGGTCGGTAACAAACGCCGCATAGGTGGTATTGGGACGCAGGTTAATACCAAAAGTGGGAATAATCTGCAGCAGGTTCACCGGGCGATAGGAGTCTGCTTTTTCCGTCATGGTGACATCCAACGGAAAACGGCGTCCATATTCCGGGGAATCCGGATCCACGTCCACCACCTGAATGGGCGACTCGGCCGTGGCGTAATCCAGATCCCACTCCGGTAACGCTGCTACATCGATAGCACCGGTAAAGGGAATATAAATCGGCGACACCGTGTGAAAACCACCGATATTGATGTACTTCTTGATGCCGTTTACGTAGGTGTTGGTCAGCAGGTGAAAACGACGGGGAAAGTCATTGATATTGATACTGCCGTCCGCATTCAAACGCAGATCCGTGGGAAAACCGTTGGTATAAAAATTACCGGCCGTAGTCGAGTTGGTGGTGGCGCTGTCGACGGCAACATCCGTTCCCGCCACATTCAATTTCATCTCAACATTGTTGGAGGTAGTGGATTTACATCCGGACAATGATCCCAACACAAGCAGTGCAGCCATCCCCAGAGCAGCTGCAGTCTGATTCCTCAACGACATGATGTTCCCCGACGTTCTTATTATGGTTGTTTTTCCGAGCAGGCGTCACTGACAGCAATCCGTACTGCCTAAGCCATATCTGTAACTCAAGATACTATAGCGATATTGTGTTGAGCAGGGTGAAAAATTGTAACTGCTTGTCATTTATCAATTTATTAATGGTTATATCCGGCCAAAAAAAGCCTCCCTGAAAAAAGCCTCCCGGAAGGGGAGGCTCGGAAAAGGAGGCTGCAAGGATTGAAAACTCAATAAGACTCGGACGACCTCAGGCAGCTGCCTTGGTCTTGGATTTTCCTTTCACCGTTTTCCTGGCATAGAAACGATAATCCGTCGCCTTCACCCGGAAGGTTTCCAGCCAGAACTTCCAGGTGGACTTGGGCCAGATAGCGAAATTGCGGCCGCCGGCATCCTGGTACCAGCTCTGACAGCCGGTACCCCACACAGTGGTTTTGATCTTCTCCTGTAGCTCATCGTTGAATTTGGTCTGCACGCTGGGCTTCACATCCATGTAGTCGGCGCCTTTTTTCTTCAGCAACTTCATGCTTTCCAGGATGTAATGCACCTGGGCTTCAATCATGAAGATAATGGAATTATGGCCCAGGCCGGAGTTGGGCCCCACCAACTGCCAGAGGTTGGGATAGCCGGACGCGGCGGTACCGTAATAGCACTCTACATTTTCCTTCCAGTCTTCAGCCAGACTGCGACCACCCAGGCCCACCACCGGGAAATTCTTCATATAGATACGGGGGTCGGTAATAAAACCGGTGCCCAGGATAATACAATCCGCCGGGCGCTCTTTGCCGTCCGCCGTGATCACACTGTGCTCTTTGATTTCCTTGATGCCGTCGGTCACCAGTTCCACGTTGTCGCGATTGAACATGGGGAAATACTTGTTGGAAATCAGGATGCGTTTGCAACCCAGCACATAATCCGGAGTCAGCTTTTTCGCCACCTCAGGATCTTTCACCTGCAGCTTGATAAAGGCTTTCGCCAGGTTGCTGAGCCCCTTGGCCAGCATGGGGTTGAAGATGGGCCAGACGCGGGATTCGTTGGTCCAGTACAAACGATAGCGATGCAACAGGCGGGCGCCGGGAACGTTCTTGAACAGGGATTTTTCCAGCCCCAGATACTTGCGCTCGTCGCGGGGAATGACCCAGGCGGGCGAACGCTGCATGACGTACAGTTGTTTCACATCCGGCGCAATTTCCGGGCAATACTGAATGGCGCTGCCTCCGGTGCCGATAGAGACCACATTCTTGCCTTTCAGGTCGTAATCATGATCCCACTGTGCTGAATGGAACAGCTTGCCTTTGAATTTATCCAGGCCTTTGATGTTGGGAATCTGCGGCACATGCAAAGGCCCGGAAGCCAACACGAAATGGTTACATACGTAGGTGTCGCCGTTGGCCGTACCAATGGTCCAGGTGGCATTCTCTTCATCAAATACGGCGGAATTCACTTCCACGCCAAAGCGGCAGAAGGGGCGCACACCGAACTGCTCGGTAGTATCCAGGATGTACTGCTGAATTTCATTCCAGGGCGCATAACGTTTGGACCAGTCATTTTTGGGGGCAAAGGAATAGGAATACATATGGGACTGCACGTCACAGGCGCAACCGGGGTAGCTGTTGTCGCGCCAGGTGCCCCCCACGTCATCGCCCTTTTCCAGAATCACGAAATTCTCATTACCGGCTTCCTTGAGCTTGATGGCCATAGCCAGGCCACCGAAGCCGGCTCCGGCGATAACGACGTCCACCTGTTTGGTGTTGGGATTGATTGGGGCCCGACTTGTCATACTTCACCTCTGTGGTTTTGTTATCAGTTTTTTGCTGTGCCGTTATGCGGTCAGTGAAGTCACTATAGTCGGGGTATCGGCGGAGTGAACAGGATGTAAACCCCTCATGAATTAATATTTTCGGCCAAGGAGTGGGAAAGGGGGCCATTATTTGACACAAATCAATGGAATGGTTGGATAATATTTAATCAATATAATTTTTGATCTGCTGCAGAAACCGGGTTTCCGCTTCATAGAAGGGTGGCAGCACACCTTCCACCCGCTGCCAATCCCCTTCACGGGCAGCCAGTTCAAGGGCCTGGGCCTGGTCCTGCAGACTGTGCGCATGGAGCTGGCCGGCACTGCCCTTGATGGAATGAGCCACTTTCCGGACTTCCTCCAGATCCTGGCAGATCAGGGCATTATCCAGCCGCTGATGGCGCTCCGGCATGGAATCAAAAAAGATCCGCAACAGATCACTGAGGCGATCCTGCCGTCCCCGCACCATCTTCAACGCCGCCGCCTGATCCCACTCAGTCTCGGCACGGGGTATGACCTCGCCGGAGACTTCAGCCGCTGAGCAGGTTGGATTCAGATAACGCGCGAGCAGCTCCCGCAACCTGGATTCTTCAATAGGTTTGGTCAGATAATCCAGCATCCCTGCCTCCAAACAACGCTGCCGATCCCCTTTCAAGGCATTGGCGGTGAGCGCAATGATCGGGATATCACGATAAGCATTCCCTGCCTCGCCGGCACGGATGCAACGGGTAGCCTGGTAACCGTCCATTTCAGGCATCTGGCAATCCATCAAAATCAGGTTGTAAGCCGCAGCACCATGAGACAACTGCTCGAGGGCACGCAGACCGTTTTCCGCCACATCCACCGGCAATCCCATTGCGTTCAACATCAGGGTCGCCACTTCCTGATTAATCCTGTTATCTTCCACCAGCAACACTCGGGAGCCCTGCGGCCAGAGCAGCACCTCGCCCGCCGCTCCACGGCCATTCGATTCCTGCCCCAGCAGCAGTCGGGCCTCGTTTTCCCCAGCACGGGGTAACTGTGCCAGCGTGATCGCTTGCAGTAACTGGCGGGTGGAAGTGGGCTTATGCAGGTACGCCTGGTATCCTGCGGCGGACAATGCCGCCGCATCCAGCTGGGAATCAAAGCGAGTCATCAGACACAGCAAGCCATTAAATTCCGCCGGTAAGCGACGGGCGAATACCTCGTAGTCCGGGTCAGCCACATCCACCATCACCAGATCAAAATCGGCCCGGCCCAGGCGCAACAGCGCATTACGACTACTGTCAACGTCCTCCACCTCAATGCCCCAGGCGTTAAACTGCTTGGCCAGGGTTTCCCGTGAGCGCGCCTGCTGATCGACCAGCAATAGCCTGAAGCCCTTTGCAGGCAATTCCGGAGCCACCGATTCGAAGTGCTCGCTCTGTTTCAAATATACCGCAAAGCTGAAAGCGGTACCGTGGCCCTCCGCACTAGTGACATTGATCTGCCCACCCATCAACTCACATAACTTACGGCAGATTGCCAATCCCAATCCGGTGCCACCGTATTTTCGGGTAGTGGACGCATCCACCTGTACAAAGGGGCTGAATAATTTGTCCTGCTTTGCTTTTGGAATTCCGATACCGCTGTCCAACACCTTGGCCAGCAAACGGTAGCCCTTGGGTTCCGGTTCCAGGCGGCAGCGCACCACTACCTCGCCCCGATCCGTAAACTTCACGGCATTGGACATGAGGTTACTGAATATCTGCCGCAACCGATCCGGGTCTCCGTGCACGCTGGATACGTCGACACCGGACAGGTCCATCACCAGTTCCAATCCCTTCGACTGGGCACGTAACGCAAAGCTTGCCGCCAGATCATCCAACAACGCACGCAAATCAAAATCCACTTGCACCAGATCCAGTTTGCCGGCTTCCACTTTGGAGAAATCCAGAATGTCATCCAGAAGGCTGAGCAGGTTCGTGGCACTCTTCTTGGCAATATCCACTTTCCGCCGTTGGTCCGGATTAAGTTCCTGTTCCGGCAGCAGATTGAGCATGCCCAGCACCCCGTTCATGGGAGTACGAATCTCATGGCTCATGGTCGCAAGAAAATCACTCTTGGCCCGGGCTGCCATTTCCGCATCCCTGGTGGCCTGCACCAACCGGCGTTCTGTCTGCTTGCGCTCATGGGAGGCATAAACACCACCCACCAAGGTCGCCAATGAAATTACGAAGGCTTCTTCCGGCTGCGTCCAGTTCCGCCTGGGACCGATGTGCTCAGCGCAGATCACCCCCACCACACCACTGCCTCCGGGAATCACGGCATCCAACATGGAGGTGATGCCCAATGGCTTGAGATAGCCCTCGGCAAACTCGCTGGTACGGGGGTCACTCTGGGCATCGAAGACAGACACATGAGCGTTCTGCAACATGGCCTCAAAGTAACGGGGATACTCACTCTGCTTAAGGACAAACCCTTCGGTACAGGTTTCCGTTTTGCGCTCAAACAAGGCGATGCAATGTAATTCCCGACCATTTTCGGCATGCAGCCATATGCTGGCCCGCGCCACATCCAGCGCCAGGGCCATGCGAATCACCAGTTCCTGCTTCACCAGATCGAGCTGGCCATCCAGGACGGAAGGATTCACCGTCAGCTCGGCCAGTGCCCGGTTGTAACGCAGGTTGTTTTCCTGCTCCTGCTCGCGCCGCTTGCTTTCGCTGATGTCTTCAAAGATGGACCAGAATCGGGGCCTGCCCCCTTTACCCACCACCATCATACCGTTAACCCGCACCGGCAATCTGGTGCCGTCCGCCCGCTCCAACGTTCTCTCGGAGGCCAGGACAGGGCCTCCCTCCAACTGCCCAATGCGGTTGATCCCCTGCGGCAAAATCTCTTCAGCGGCTTTTTGCAACAGGGTAGCCCGATCGTAGCCCAGCATACCGGTCAAGGAAGGATTGACATCCAGCAGCATCCCGCTTTCCACATCCACCAAGGCGATTCCCAAAGGGGAAAGCTTGAACAGTCCCTCCAACAGGTTCGCCTGGTAGGATTGCAGTCGCTGGGTGCGCAACAACATCCAGATGGGGATCAACAGGGCGATGGCGACCACCCCCATTGCACCCCATAACCACACTGCCTGCCCGGCCCGGGACGGCCATCCACCCCTGGGTATGGCATAGAGATTCCAGCTCCCGGTGGGCAGTACAATGGTGGCTTGCAGAGGGCGCTGCCCCAGTACAGTCGCGTCGCCAAAAAACACCGGTCCATCACCGCCCAAAGCATCCTGCCCTTGGATCGCAATGTCCAGTGCCAGGCCCGGCGCCAACAATCCCGCTTCCTCAAAAAACCGATCGGTGTCGATGACACCGGACACCAGCCCCCAAAATTCCGCTGTTCCGGACGGGTCCGGAATGTAGACCGGGAACCTGACCACCAAACCATTACCACCCCGTCGCAAGGGCAATGGTCCCGCCACCACCGGCTTACCGGTGTGCAGCAACCGCTGCATGGCGGCCTGACGCAATGGGCTCTCCGCCAGGTTCATTCCCAACAGCGCCGAGTTATCGGTCAAGGGGTAGACGAGATTAACCACCATATCCCGGGCGGCGCTGACATGACGGATCAGCTTCGCATTGTCCAGTATCGGTTGGGCAAAACGCTCGAACAGCGTCTGGTCCATGTCCGGATGGACAGTGAGGGCCGTTACCAGCCCCTGCATGGCGCTGATCTCGGTATTGAGCTGCCCTTCCAGCCGGGCGCGGATGGCGGTGAGATCCAGACTGACCGTTTCCTGCACCTGACGGTCAAATTCGTGGGCATTGATATGGTCTGCGTAGAACCCCAGGCCCACCAGCAGCAGACAGGTCATCACCAGTAGAATGGCATGAATGCGAACCAAGCGACGTCCCAGCCGCAGACCTTGCAGCGGCATCCAGCGTGGCTTGGCCGTGGAGTCCTGATTCTGCACCGCTTTTACCTTGCAACATCCCTGTTACTGCTAACTATAGCCCAAGTCTGCAGCTGCAAATCATTGACTGATTGCGGGAAATTACCCAAGCTTGATATTTTCGGCCGAGGAGCAGAAAGCCTGCCATGAGTAAGCGCGCCATTCTTGGATTTATCTATACCCTACAGGCACTTGAAGCACAGGGCGGGGATCTGTCCAAACTGGAGCAACACTACGGACTGAACGTGGCGCACCTGTCCCCGGACGGTTTTATCGAGCGGGCCCTGGAGCTGCGCATCTATTGCGATGTCCTGCCCAGCGTAGCCGATCCGCTGGTGGGCCTGAAAATCGGCCAAACCATGAGCCTGGCAGGCTATGGCCCCCTGATCATGCTGCTGATGACCTGCAACAATGCCTGGGAAGCCTTCAACACCGGAGTCCACTATCAGGCGCTTACCTACCTGTTCGGGGAGTTGCAGTTTGAGGCCAGAGAAAAGGAATCCATTTTACGCCTGAAACCCGCCACCCTGCCCAAGGCCTGTCACCGCTTTCTGATCGACCGGGACGTCTCCGGTACCTTTCAGCTGATCAACGATTTGCAGAAAAGCATCGGAGTGAATTTCAGTCCCAGTTATGTGCGCCTGCCCTATGCCAAACCGGAGGATGTGCGCCCCTACGAAGAACGCTATCAGTGCCCGGTTGAGTTCGGCAGCACGTCGGTGGAAATAGGAATCCTGACGGAATATCTGGCCACCCCATTCCCGGCGGGCAACAAAATGGCCTTCAGCCTTTATCAAAAACAGTGCGACAGCATGCTGTTGACCCTGGACAGCAACACCCAGTCCATTGCAGAAGAAGTAAGGGATTACCTGCAGCTGTTTGTGGAGCACTATCCCTCGATACAGGAAGTCGCTGCCACCTTCGGCATGGCCGAGCGCAGCTTTCGCCGCAAACTCAGTGATGCCGGCCTTTCCTATCGGTCCCTGCTGGATGAAGTGCGCTTCAACAAAGCAAAGCACCTGTTGTTGCACTCCAATCTGTCCATTGATGCCATCGCCACCCAACTGGGGTACACCGAAGCCGCCGCCTTTATCCACGCCTTTCAACGCTGGGCCAAGCAAACCCCTGCCAAGTTTCGCGCCGGGCAGCAATCTTAAGCCATCTTACTTTTACGCCACCTTCCTTTTACGCCAGTTTGGCCTATTCTCAATAATGAATACAAAATAATGATATAAACCACGGAAGGAGCCACCATGCGTTTCTTACTCATTGCACTGCTACTTGTTTCCCCGCTGACGTTTGCTGAACTCAGCCAGGAGGACCTGTCCACCATCCTCGCACCCCGCATTGAAGGCCTCAAGTTTCTCACCAAAAACGGTATGTTGCTGGAGTCCATTCGCGACCAAAACCGCATGGAACAAAGCCTGGACGAGATCAAGAAAATCGATGCGGAGTGGAAGGCCGGTACCTCTCCGTTAATTAAGGAACTGCAGGAAAACAAAGCCGGCAACTTCCTCAAGAACATCATCATTCAGCAGGCGGACGTTTACAGCGAGGCCTTCCTGACCGATAACCAGGGCGCCAATGTAGCCGCCTATCCGGCCACCAGCGACTATTGGCAGGGCGACGAGGAGAAATTCACCGCCAGTTTCAACGGCGGCAAGGGTAAAATCTTTATCGGCCCGGTGGAGTTTGATGAAAGCACCAAAGCCAACGCCGTGCAGATTTCCGTGCCGATGGAATACAATGACGAGACCATCGGCGTACTGGTGATCGGCGTTAAGGTTTCTGTACTGGAAGCGGAAAAACTGCAGGGAAAATAGCGCCCACCCTTATTTGGGCCTGACGAACTTCATTTGGGCTTGACGAACTTCAGGGTCATCCGGTCAGATTCACCGATGGCCCGGTACTTCTGAAGGCAGGGAGCCTGCTGTTCCTCCGCCAGACTGCTGCAATGGCGCAAACTGGGCGGCAACGTCCAGACCCCGGCAGGGTGGTCAGTGGTATCCTTCTTGTTGGCATTGATTTCAGACCGGTCCAGCAGGGAGAACCCGGCTTTCTCCGCCAACTCAATCACATGGGCTTCTGTCACATAGCCGGTGCGGATCATGGTTTCCAGATCCGTACCAGGCTTGGCGCGATGCTCCACCACCCCTAATATCCCGCCGGGCTTCAATGCCCGGTACATGGCGGCAAACACCCCTTCGGCGTATTCCCCTTTCATCCAGTTATGCACATTGCGGAAGGTTAATACCCTGTCAACGGTGCCGGGGGGCGCAATGGTGGTGCGCTCGGGAACGCTCAGCTCCGTCGCCACAATATGGTCATACACCTCGGGATTCCGTTCCAACTTCTCGGCAAAGGCCTTCTGCATATCGCGCCGCCATTGGGGCTCGCGGTCCGCAGTCATGGAAAATCCAGCAGCGTAATAGATCCCTTTGTCGTGGGTATAAGGGCCCAGAATTTCGGTCCACCAACCGGTGGCAGGCCAGATCTCTACCAGCGTCATCTGGGGTTGGACATCAAAAAACTGCAGCACAGCCGCCGGGTGACGGTAACGGTCCCGTTCCCGGTTGGTATCAGCCCGCACCGCATGATCCACCGCCTCCGCCATCGCATCCTGATAAGGCCAGGCCTCAGCCTGGGCCAGACTCACCACGGTATTCAGTAAGACTGCGAGCACAATTGATTGTTTCATAAACAGTTCCCGTAAAAGCGTCGAGGCAGTTCTTGCTTATACAACGGACGGGCAAGGGGAGCAAGGCAGCCACCCCCAAATCTGCAAAGCCGTTCAATTTCAGGGGATTACAGCCGAACTTTGCTCTGGAACACAAAAGCGACGTGAACTAAGTCTCATTTTTTTGCCTGACTATTTAATTGGGCAAATTCCTGCACTTTGGGAAACTGTGCCCAGTCCAACGCAGTTAACCGACCACTACCGAACCGGAGCACCAACATGAAATGGCTATTCAGCAAGAAAACTGACACCGACAGCGGCAAAAAACGCAGCGCCAGTGTGGAATCGATCCGCCAAAAGCTGTCCAACTACCAGGCCACCGAAGGCCGGTCCGTCTTTGTCGGCCCTTCCACTGCCCAGTGGGGCGACACCTTCGAGTACGAGAGAGTGGCAATCGATCCCGAAGGCTCCGGTTTTCATCGCATTCCGTTTCATTGCTGATCTAAAAGCTGCTTCACAACAGCAGGTAACCAGTCTCAGGTCGTGGTCGAGATAATGGAAGTCTGGTTACCTGCCGCTTCAGGCACGGACGAATATTCACGCCACAATAAATAAGCCAGCGGCCCAAAACTTCCTGCAGCAAAGGTCACCAACAGCCAGGGCCAGGGGTTTACCCCACGCTTGCGGGCGTCAACCACCATCCAGCTACAGATCAACCCTGCCGCAATCACCAGATCCACAAGTATTTGCTGTGCTCCCGGCGAAGACAGGCCCGCTTGCCAAATCCCGATATATCCGACTTGCCACATCACCCAGCCACTGAAGATGCCGAAGTCAATCAACACAATCCACAATATCCACTTCTTGAGCGTGCCGCGCTTGGTTGTATTCATCTTTCCATGCTCCCTTTTGTTGTAAGGCATGAACAGTCTGACTTGCCTATTTCACACAAACAATTACCTTACAGGTAATCGCCATCAGCACGGCCTACCCTCAGAATGGATGCATGAACTCAGTGACGATTACTCAAAAGACTCATAATGGATTTGGTGGATTGCTGCGCACCTGGCGCCAGCGTCGCAAACGCTCGCAACTGGATGTCTCCCTGGACGCCGGTGTTTCCCAGCGTCATCTCAGCTTTCTTGAATCCGGCCGCGCCAAACCCAGTCGCGAGATGATCCTGCAATTGGCGGAAGTCTTGGAGATTCCACTGCGGGAACAAAATCTGTTACTGAACAGTGCCGGCTTTTCTTCTCTCTATCCCAGCCGACCCCTGGACAGTGAGGCTATGACGGCAGTGAGAAAGGCACTGGATCTGACTCTGCAGCACCATGAACCCTATCCAGCCGTCGTAATGGATCGCAACTGGAATTTACTATTACAAAACCAGTCCGCCGAACGTTTTATCGGTTTATTGGGTAACCCGGCAGAGATCTGGCCAAAAATACACAATGGCCCACCCAACGGTATGCGCCTTACCTTTTCCCCCCAGGGTATGCAACCCCTGATCAGCAACTGGCCGGATGTGGCGAGCATGTTGCTTTCCCGGCTGCAACGGGAAGTGACCGCCGATCCCGCCAACACAGAGTTATCCACGTTATTTCGTGACCTGTGCAACCTGCCCTCGATACCGGAACGCTGGCAGAACATAACACCACCCACCGCACCGGAACCGATCCTTCCCCTGGAGCTGCAATGGAATGGTGCCACGCTGCGCATTTTCAGCATGATCTCCACCTTCGGTACCGCCCTGGACATTACGGCCGATGAATTACGGGTGGAAACGTTTTTTCCTGTGGATGAGTTTACCGAAACTTTCTTTCGCATGTTGCAACACCAGGGTGACCATTAACGCTCGAAGGATATGCCATCAATAAGCCCCTTTTGACAGCAACACTGCGGGAATAGTCTGCAGTACAATCTTGATATCGAACCACCAGCTTTGATTATCGATGTAAAATATATCCAATTCCACTTGCTGTTCAAACGTTGTATCTGCCCTACCAGACACCTGCCATAAACCGGTCAATCCCGGCTTCACATCAAGCCGGTTCATCTGTTCGGTGCTATAGCAATCCGTTTCAGAGCAAAGGGCAGGGCGCGGACCGATCAGCACCATGTCGCCTTTCAGGACGTTAATCAACTGGGGGATTTCATCAATAGAATACTTGCGGATAATCCGACCAATGGATGTGATTCTTGGATCACGCTTAAATTTCTTACATACGCCGTCGCGGTCACTGGATAATGTGTTCACATCAACCCAACGCGCATCTCCGGTAATAAACATGGAACGAAACTTATAGAACTTGAACCGGCGACCGTTCTCTCCCACACGAATTTGCGCATAGAGAGGGGAGCCTTTACTTTCCATACGGATTAGTAAGGCCAGCAAGATTAACAACGGACTTAGCAACAGAAGCGCGACCGCAGCAGCCAGTTTTTGCAGTACAATGGGGAATCCACTGTGAGCTGTACGTCGCTCAACACCCATAGCCGCCTGCTCTGAAGATGAATTGATTGAGTCTAAAAGATAAGTATTGTGGACAGTCATAGCCTGATCTCCTTAACTATTTCTTGAAAGTCGAATTAAAAAACGTGGATTGCCAATTACATAACGGTGAAATTTGGCTTTCGGTTCCTGAACAAGTCGCCAAACCCACTCCAAGCCCAGTTCACGCATCCATAAGGGTGCCCTGGGTATACGTCCGGAAAAGAAGTCAAATAAACCACCCACCGCCAGCGCAGAGCGACAACGCAGCAGGTGAGCATGTTCACACAACCATTGTTCCTGAATGGGAGACCCCATGCCCACCAGTAAGATATCCGTGCCGGCAGCGTTGATCTGCTTTACCAGCGCTTTCGACTGGGTTGCACTAATGTAACCATGGTGAGTTCCTGCGATCCTGAGTCCGGGAAATTGGGCAGTCAGCGCCGCAGCCGCCGTCTCTGCCACACCATGGTCAGCACCTAATAAATAAATCGATAACCCTTTTTCCCTCACCGACTCACACAACGGGGGCAACATATCCGTCCCATTGACATTGTCTTTCAGGGCAATACCCTTCACTCTTGCGGCCAGACGAATTCCGGAGCCATCCGCAAATACAAAGTCTCCGGAATTCACCACTTGTTTGAAATGATCATCGTCGTGCGCAAGATTAAAGGAGTTGACGTTGACAAAAAAACCTACCCGCGGGGAGGCATGAACGGGTTTAGCCGTCACCAGTTCCACTGCCCGTTTCATCGTGACATTGTTGATCCAGATACCAAACAGCTTGAAGGAGGCTGCTTCCCGCAATTTGCTATTTTGATACAAGCACCTGGCCAGGCAATATTTGACAAACAACCTGATTTTTTCTGACCGGGTATAACGTAACTGGGCAGCGACGGTTTCATAAAGCCCTGCTTCACTCAAACCGGTCAAGCGACGCAGTTGCCACAGACTCACCAGCCCAGGTTCTGCCGCTCCCCCCAAACGCAGAGTTTCGCCACTATCAAGGGGCATGCCCACAATAGACACTTTACCGCACATTATTTCCCAAACGACAAACGACTTTTTCCATAATCCACAACCAAACTCTCTCAGCACAAGATCATGACCTGACAGGGACTGATGCTGAACCTGGCTGAGGGCTTTATTTCCTTTCAATTTCGCAAAGAAATAATTAACAATCCATACAGCGCTTAGTAGTGCAATGACAGGCACTAACAAGAACTGCTCCGCATTCCAGAAAGGTAATCTGTTTTGTTGTTGAAGTGTGCTCATGGCTTTTCTCCCAATGACTGCAAAGGGATAGAGCACGTGATGTGCCATATTTTAAGGCATTGTTTTAAGGAAGGTTTTTGATGACTTGAAACTTAATGCAGCGATATTTTTTGGATCTTGATTTTTATTTTGAAAATTATTTTTATTTTGAAAGGACGAATCAGCCATTCACCGGCAACCAGATCTTGAAGCAGGCCCCCTTGTTAATCTGGCTCTCGACTTCAATTACTCCATTCATTTTTTCAACGATGGAATAACTGATAGAAAGACCAAGACCAGTACCCTCGCCCACAATTTTGGTTGTATAAAAAGGTTCAAAAATTCGATTGATCTTTTCCGTCGGTATCCCGGAACCATTGTCCGATATTGAAAACCAAACGCAGTCCCCCCGTTGCGGGTGACAGCCAGTTCCTGACGCAATAACAATCTTACCATTACTATCAATGGCCTGACCCGCATTAATCAGAAGATTCGTAATAACCTGATTGAGCTTGCCGGCATTGCCAATCACCGATACTACTTCTCCCAAATTCACTTGCACTTCACAATGATACTTCAATTCATTGGCAACCAATTTTAAAGTGGACTCTATGCAATCATTTACATCCAGAGCTTTGCTTTCGTCCTCAGTTCTTACGAAGCTTCTCAGACTACTCACAATATCGTGCACCCGCTTCAGGCCATCGGAACAGTCTTGGACGATATCATCGAGATCAGCAATCGTTTCGTCTATTCTGGCTTCCTCAGACCATTCCTGCATTTCGGCAATCAAGTCCGTTGGGCACACTGAAACCGAAGCCCTTGCTGCCAGCAAAGATTGGAAATACTGATTGAGCTGGGTCAGGTCCTGTAAACAATTGGCGATATAATTCATATTACTGGTTACGAAGCTCACAGGATTATTGATCTCGTGGGCCACACCCGCTGCCAACAGGCCTAATGACGCCATCTTTTCCGACTGCATTAATCCTTGTTCAACCTTCTCCTTCTGCTCTTTCAAGCTCTGCGTTTCCAGCGCCTGCAGCTTGGCATGAACACTGAGAATAAGCTGTTCCAAAAACACTTTATAGCGCTCTGCAATCTGCGCGTGATTCTGGATATAAAAGCCTTTTTGGCTATGACAAAAAACCAAAATGGCATTGATGTCCGGGCCACTAAAAGGACAATACAAGGCCGACAATATTGGACTATGAAGCGTACTGACGTGGACACCCCATGCCGGTTGCCGGGTAATGTCATAGACGACACATGGCTGCCCCAATACAGTTCTTTTGAACACCGGGTCCACATCCCAATTTGAATTCAATAGTTCGACAGCCGTACTCGAAGTGCACACCATTCTGCCGGGCTCACATTGATCCAGCACAAAAGAGACTTCGTAGGGGATAATATTATTGAACACCTCAAACATACGCCGATACATATCTTCGGACGAAGTGGCTTCCAATACCGATCGAGTACCGGTCAACAGCAATTCGCTTTCTCTGCGTAACGCATCAGCGCGGGACTTCAAACGATGGGCACGGGCCAGGTCCTCGAGTAAAAGTTCTTCGCGCGTCAGCATTTGGTAAACACCAGAGCAGAGATCATTAGATTTCCGTGGCGGCTTTTCCCATCCATAAAACACCCCTGTTCACCAAAGGTGTAGAGCCCCATGATCGGTAAACCGGGATAGCACTCGCGCAGCCCATCGACCATATCCTCGAGGTCGTCATCGATGGCCAGCATGCAGCCCGCACAATAGATCATAAGGACACCCGCTGGCTGCACATTGTCGTCCAGTAGCTCCACAGCGCTGCCAAGAACTCTTTCAGCCCGGTGTATAAGACTGTCCCTGCTACCCGCCATAATGGTCAGTTCCTCACCTTCAGCCACTTCGGAAAACAACGTTATTGCGCCATCGGGCGTCACCATGTGCGGATGGCTTAGGAGATACTCCTCATAATGACTGCTGGAGGACACCAATCTTCCCAATGGGAACAGGGTACTTGCTGACAAAATATCCCCACCCTGTAAACGGGTTTCGATGGCATTCTGTGTCAATTGGTTATAGAGCAACGGAGCTGATACGTGATTAAGCTCTTCAAGCAATCGACCGTTGCACTTGGTCACCGTCACCTTGTTAGCGCCGGGCTGGTAACCGGAGCTGAACGCATAACTCAGCGGGCTGGAAGGGTAGAGCACCAGCACCACAATCTGGCTGCTGTCTGCGGTTAAGGTCGAAATCTGCTGCCATTGTCCACTGACATCATTGTCCGCACTGCTGCCACCTAGAATGGGCACCTTCTCCCCCACAATACTCTGAAAACCCGCAATGATTCTCTCTTCTTCACCTGGGGGGAGCATGCACCAGATTACCGCCGGGCTTTCGTATCCACGCCCGGACGCATACAACGCCATGTCCAGTGCATTTCTCGCGCTGGACATCACGTCATCGGGATTGAGCTTATACTGACCAACGCCATAATTCCCTTCGGGATCCTGAATCGCCAACAGGCTCAGGGAAGCCTGGGCGGCTGATGCGCTGCCACTGATAGAGAACGCACCTCTGCAGGATGTACACCCTGCGATAATACAGCGGAAACGGCGTTCAAGCTCCGTAGCCAGGGCCTCCCCGGAAAAACCGGTACTAAACCCCACCACCAGCACCGTCGGCGCGAACCCGTGCAGCTGTTGAGCCACCTCATCCACGGCCTCGTCCAAGGTCAACGCATCGCTACTGGCCGCTCTGACATCCATCACTCCCTGTCCTTAATCCGGTTACCCACTACCTCTAACTTTAGCAGATCTTCTTCCCTAACAACTGGCCTGAACAGGATACAATTCCACCTCTTCTATTACCGGTTCCTGAGCTTGGAAACGAACATCCAATATGAGCCGCTCTTCAATATTGGCTTGTAGGCGACGCAATTGCTGGATCATATTCTCTGACAATGAAGTACCCTTGCTGATCAGTAAAATCCCCTGCGGGGAATGCAGGTCCCGATGCAACAACATCCCGGGCACCAAGGAAGAAACCGGCACCATAATGCTGACATCGTTTTGCAACGTCGTCACTTCCATGGTCACTGTGCTGACTGCAGCCAATAAGCGTTCATCATACTGACCCGAGCGGGCCTGCAGAGCAGCCACAGTATTTTCATGTCGCTCCCTTTGCCCCGTGACCCAACCAACAGAGTATTCAACATAATCCACCGCCACCATCAATAGGTCCGCCACCAGATGTTGATGATCTGGCTCTACCCTGGCCGGGTAGCCGGTTCCGTCCAGATATGACTTATGAAGAATAAGTATGTCTGCGATTTCCCGATATGCCGGAAACGTCATTAACAGGCTGGCGGTGTGCACCGGATAGCTTAAATAGGCCGCTTTCTGCTCCTGAGTAAACTGATCCTGAGGCAAGGTTAGCAATATCTCGGGGAGTGCAATCTTTCCGATACCATATAGCGCTGCTCCCTTGCGGATTAGCTGAACATCCGTTCCGCTCAAACACAACAGGCCGGCAATCTGGCGGGCAATGCTCGCCACTTTGTGGCAAACATCCCGATGCCCCTTCAACTTTATCTCCAACAGATTATTCAGACAATTTTCTGTCAATTGCTGGTGAGTCTGAACGGACTGATAGGCATCCTTAACGTACTGATCAGACATGGCCATCTCACGGGACTGGCGCTCAACACATTGCTTTAATTTCTGATTTTCCCGGTGCATTCCCAACACGACTTTAGCGCTCTTGTCCACCTGCAGGTTGCGGGAACATGAACTTGCAATCAGGTTAAGCAGCTGGTCTCCATCCCATGGTTTGGAGAGATATCCATATATTCCACCATCATTTATCGCTTTGATCGTACATTCCATATCGGAATAGCCCGTCAACAAAATGCGGATAACATCCGGATACAGCGAGCGTGCCCGCGCCAGGAATTCGGCTCCGTTCATGTTGGGCATACGCATATCCGAAACAATGACATCAACCGATGCCGTTTCGAGCATTGCTAATGCTGCAACACCGGATTCAGCGGTGAGGGTTTCATAGCCTCGACGTCGCAACAAACGTTGCAAAGATCTTAAAATGGCTGGCTCATCATCAACTAACAATATTCGTTTACTGCTCATGAACATTTCCTTAATGAGTCCTCTCTGGGTCACAGTGGAATACAGCAAAAACCCTGCCTAAAGTTTAAGATTTCACTAATAAACTGATTTCAAAGAACAAATGACCGGCCACCGCCAGGCGACAGAGCATCGTTTTGCAGGTGGCTTTTGCAAAATAGAAATGACAATGGGAAATGCAACGCCGGCTGAATCAACTTTTACGCTCTAGCTCATAAGATAAGTCTTTGTTTTTCTTAACAACCACAAGTTATCCCCACTGTGGCATTCATCTTGTACATGACCTATTCGCTGGCTGATCTAAAGTTAATAAATGGAATCGGGAGTGATGAATATGAAAGGCGCAGTCTTTGTAGCGCTTCAGGACATGATCATGGATGAATTTGAGCTGGACCTTTGGCATCAAATTATCGACGCCGTAGGCTCTGATGGTGTCTATACCGCAACGCTCAATTATGATGACCAGGAACTGATGGCCATAGTGGGAGAGATTTGTTCTCGGTTATCCCTGAGCCGCGCCGATGCATTACGGCATTTCGGCCGTTATCTGTTCGACTTTCTCCACCGTGGACACCCGATGTTTGCTGATTCTAAAGCAGACTTCCACTCCTTTATTTCAAGCATTGACGGCGTTATTCACTTGGAAGTCATGAAGCTGGATGACCAGGCCCGACCTCCTAAAATCGAGGTACAAACCCGGCCGGACGGTGACACGCGATTACTATATTCATCTGAACGCAACCTCTGTCACCTGGCTGAGGGGCTGTTGATAGGGGCAGCGGATCACTTTGGAATAAACATCGAACTTGAACAGTTATGTTGCCGCCTGGAAGGGGCAGAAGTCTGTGAATTCAGGATCGGCAAGGCATGAGCAGTCTCGAGAGCTACCAACGTGAGTTGGAAATTCAGCGCCGCGCGCGACGCCTTGCCGAGACGCAGCTGGAAGATAAATCCAGAGAGCTGTATCAAAAGAACCAGGCTCTGGAGACGGCATTATCGCAACTGAAAGAACAGCAGGAACTGCTTATTGCCAAAGAAAAGCAGGCTTCTATCGGCCAGCTTTCTGCCGGATTGGCCCACGAAATCAACAACCCGAATGCTTTTGTCCAAAGCAATCTGGAATCACTGCACAAATATGTTGTTCAACTGACGGATGCCATTCACGTGCTGCTAGAAAAAATGGATAAGCTTGACGCGGGATCCGCCGCCCGCTTCAGCTCCGATTTCGATCTCAATTTTTTGGTGCAGGATGCCTCCGATCTGATTCAGGAATCCGTGCAGGGAACCCAACGAATTCAAAGAATCGTTCAGGGGCTACGTTACTTCAGCCAGACAGACCACAAAGGAGACAAGCATTTCGATATAAACATCTGCATCATTTCCACCATCGAGCTGTTATCCCATGAACAGGAAACGCAGGTAGAGATCATAAAACAGTTGTCTGTGGTACCCGATTGTGCGGGCAACCCGACTTTAATGAGCCTTGCCATCGGTAACATATTGAAAAATGCCAGCCAAAGCCACCCCCGATCCGGCCATATCACCATCAGCAGCCAACTGGTGGGCCAGGAAATTCAAATTAGGGTGACTGACGATGGTGATGGCATTCAACCGCAGGATATGGCCAAGATTTTTGAACCCTTCTATACCACCAAACAGCCATCTCATGGTCTTGGCCTCACCATCAGCCGGGCCATTGTACGCCAGCACGATGGCCACATCGACTGTTCCAGTCACCCGGGTGAAGGCACTGAAATATGCATTCGGCTACCCAGCACGACTAATTGAACTAAGCTTATGAATAGTTTTCACCATTCGCAATGAGGCCACCATGGAGAAGGCAGCTACTCTACTGTTCGTGGACGATGAGCCCAATATACTTGCCGCCCTGAGAAGGATGTTACGACGCAGCCAATACGAATGCCTGTTCGTCGGTAGCGGAGCCGAAGCCTTAAACGTTTTGGAAGAACAGCCGGTTGACATTGTTATTTCTGATATGGTGATGCCGGAAATGACCGGTGAACAATTGCTGTCTACCATTGCCGAGCGCTATCCCGAAACCATACGCATTGTGCTCAGTGGATACTCCGATGAAGAGCGCATTATGGCCGCCATCAATGAGGGCCGAATCTGGGGTTTTGTACATAAACCCTGGAACGATGCGGAGCTCAAGCAAACCCTCGATCATGCAGTATTCACCCAGCAGGTGATTGCAGAACGCGCCCTATTGCGCCACACCATCGCTCAATACCAGATTCGGCACAAAGAGAATTTCTCCGATTTCATCGGCAGTTCCGTGGGCATGCAATTTGTCTACAACGCTATTGAAAAGGCTGCCCCCAGCAAAGCCTCCGTATTTATCGTGGGGGAAAGCGGTACCGGCAAGGAATTGGCCGCCCGGGCGATCCACGAATACAGCACCCGCAAAGATAAACCATTTATTGCTTTGAATTGTGCCGCCATCCCCGGCGAACTGATGGAATCCGAGATTTTTGGTCACATCAAGGGAGCATTCTCCGGCGCCGTGAATCATCGGGATGGTGCCGCCACCCTAGCGAACGGTGGCACATTGTTTCTCGATGAGCTGTCCGAGATGGACATCAATTTGCAATCAAAGTTGCTGCGCTTCATCCAGACCGGCACGTTCCAGAAAGTGGGCAGCGGCAAGCAGGAGCGAGTGGACATACGCTTTGTTTGTGCCACCAATCGCGACCCTATGGATGCAGTCAATGATAAAAAGCTGCGGGCCGATCTTTACTATCGACTTAATGTCATCGGCATTCACTTGCCCCCCCTGCGGGATCGTGAACAGGACGCTTTGACGCTGGCCCGTATGTTCCTGGACCGATTCAACCAATCCGAGAACAAGGAGATTGTCAGCCTTTCTTCTGACGCCGAGAAGCTGATCAGTAACTATGGCTGGCCCGGCAATGTACGCCAACTGGAAAACTGTATCCACAATGCCGTGATCATGTCGGGAGGCCCCCTTATTACCGGGCAGGACCTGGCCAATGCGCTGTCCATGCGTTTGTCCGACATCGTCTCCGATCAACCTGCTGGCCAGCAACATCACCACGGCGAGCGACGCAGGGTACCAGAGCCCGAAGCCCACGATACTTCAGCCGACCCCAAAGCGTTTATCCTGCCGCTCCACAAGGTGGAAGAGCAGGCCATTCGCCATGCCCTGGAACACTGTGAAGGCAATGTGGTAAGAGCCGCCGGCCTTCTGGAAGTGAGCCCATCCACTCTGTACCGAAAAATGCAGAATTGGGAGGATCAGCCGCCCCGTTGATATTGCAGCATGAAAATTCATTTTCATTGTGCAGTTTAAAATCAGAAACCACTTCTGCTCCAAACCCTCAGCTCAATATTAATACCCATTGAAATCATATCGTTAAGATCCAACATCCCGCTGGCACGGTTTCCGCAATACAGGTCCATAGACTTTAACCGGAGCCGACGCCATGAAGAATCTATGTCTCTTAACCACCACGTTATTGCTGGCTGCAGCAAATCCCGTGTTCGCCTGGCAAAAAGAAAACAATCTCTTTGTCTGGGAATTTTTGAGCGGCGCGCCCTGGCCCACGGGCTACAACCAGGATACCGGCAAACCGGATAACCTGGCCTATCACTACAATGACTATCCAGCGGATTTCTTTGCCCGGATCAACAATGCCTTACCCGAAGCCCGGGTAAACGAAGCCTTTATGACCGACGACTCCGGCTCCAATATCACCCTGAAAGAAGAGGGTGAGGTTTTTATCACCTTTATTCACGAAGGGGCGGGCTACAAAAACGCCTTTGGTTACTTCACTTTTGATCGCAACAATCCGCCGACATCAGCGGCGGAAATTCGGGAAATCATTGTCTTTCCCAACCTGTCCTATCCCCACCTCACCAACGGTCATCGCCTCAGTCTGGGGACTTTTCCTGCCGGTACCAGCATCGGCTTTTTCATCGCAGCTAATGGTTTCTGGTACTACACCGGGGTAAAAGATACTGCGGTACCTTACTACTACTCGTTGAAGAACCTGAATCCGGAAACTGATCCCGCGCTGCGACAGCATAACGTCCTCCTTTACGACGATGAGGTGGAGGAAGTCATCATCGGGTTTGAGGATTTACCCAGGACCTGGGGCGACAATGATTTCAACGACGCCGTATTTTCGGTAAAAGCCACTCCCGCTACCGCCCTTGAGACCAGCAACCTTGGCCTGGTACCCGCGGTCAACGACAGTGACGCAGATGGCGTACCGGACTCGGCAGACGAATTCCCCAACGATTACACCCGTGTCACCTCCAGCTACTATCCATCTGCGACGACCAGCAACACCCTGGCGTTCGAAGACAACTGGCCGCAAAAAGGTGACTATGACCTGAATGACCTCGTGGTCAGCGAACAGGTCCGCCTGGTTTATGATGCCAACAACCAAACCACCGGTTTTATCCTGAATGGCGCCATCGAAGCGCGCGGTGCGTCGCTTCACAATGGTTTTGCTCTGCGGTTGCTTAACGTACCCCGCTCAGCTTTGGGTTCCGCCACCATCACCATTAATGGAACACCGTATCAGAAGCAGGCCGAGTCCGGACAAACTGACCTGGTGTTCCAGCTCTGGCAGGACACCCATGCCTTCACTGAAACCGGCGGCGATGAAGCCTGCTCCCATTTCAATACGGTAAAATCCTGTCCCCAACTGGATGCGGTACCATTTACTCTGGATGTTCGGTTTGCCAACCCCTTGACCAACCTTACGCACTCCCAGTTCGATTACTTCATTTTCCGCACCGATTTTCGTGGTCGGGAAATTCATTTCGCTGATTACCCGCCCACTGATCGCTTTGATGCGTCTCAATTCGGCAAGTTTGACGATACCAGTGATGTGAGCCAGGGTCGCTATTTCCGCAGTGCGGATAATCTGCCATGGGCGATCCAGATCCCAAAGCAGTGGCGCCATCCAAGGGAATACATCGATGTAGTCTGGGCTTATCCCCGCTATGAGAACTGGGTGGAATCCTCCGGTCGGGAAGCCAAGGACTGGCATCAAACCAGCGATCGTATTCACCACTTCTATTAAATCCATGCTGATTCAAAACCAGGAGATCGCCATGAACAAGTTAGCAACTTTTAGCCTTTCGGTTTCGCTTTCCCTATTGGCGGCCTGCGGAGGCGGCGGCGGTGGCGGCGGAAATAGTCAAACCAGTACCAGCACGCCAACCAGCAGCACCAATACCAGTAACGCTGCTTATATTCCGGATGGCTCTCTACTGATGGCGGAAGCAGCCTCTTCCTCTGAACTGTATGTGGAGCCGGCATTCAATTTCCAATCCAGCGACACCATTGCGCTCTATGTAACTGCCGTTAACGCAGACAACGCTCCCATCGAATACAGTCGCATATCGGTGTATCTGGTGCCTGAATCAATCAGTGCCTGGAGCGACGAGCTGATGAGTCAGGCTGAGCTGATAACCAGCGGCATTACCGATCTTAACGGCGTTTTTTCCCGACAATTGGATGTTCCGGACTACGCAACACAACTGTTATTGGTGCTCGATACCATGGGCTTCGAAAACAAACAGTTGGTGTCCATTGGCGGTTCAACCATTACTCATCACTTTAACTAAAGCCGAGGTCCGACATGTCAATCGCCCGCGCCAAACCAGTATTCTCTGTTGTTGTGCCTATCTATAACGTAGAGAAATATATTGAAGAATGTATTCAATCGGTTCTTGATCAAACCTACAGCAATTTTGAGATAATCTGTGTTGATGATGGTTCCCCCGATCACTCTTTAGAACGGGTTCAGCAATTCAATGATCCGAGAATTCGCATCGTCCGCCAAAAGAACCGCGGCTTGGCGGCCGCTCGCAATACCGGCATCAATGCCAGCCGGGGGTTGTATATCGCACTGCTGGATTCTGACGATTTCTGGCACCCAACCAAGTTGGCACAACACTTCAAGCACCTGAACAGTAACCCTCGCCTGGGCGTCAGTTATAGTGCCAGTCTATTCGTTGACGACAACAGCCAGCCTATGGGCCTGGGTCAGTTTCCCAAGCTGACCAACATCGATGCCGCTGACATTTTCTGTCGCAACCCAGTTGGCAATGGTTCGGCAGCGGTATTGCGTAAATCCATGCTGCTGAACGTGGCACGCCAGGCACAGGGCAGGGGCAGCCAGCATCGAATCGAATATTTTGATGAATCGATGCGCCAATCCGAGGACGTGGAGTTCTGGTTGCGGGTGGCACTGACAACCAATTATCGTTTTGAGGGAATAGGACAGGCGCTCACTTACTACCGGGTCAATGCATCCGGTCTATCTGCCAACCTGGACAAGCAATACCAGGCCTGGCTTTATTCCGTAAATCGAAACCGGTCATTGAACCCGGAATTCTACGCCCAATGGTTTTCGTTGGCGTGCGCCTTCCAGAAGCTATACTTGGCTCGACGCGCCATCAAATCAGGTCAGGGTACCACCGCCCTTAAGCTCGTCCATGAAGCGCTGCTTGGCGACCCGAGAATTTTGTTGCGGGAACCGGCCAAGACCACTATCACTTACGGTGCCGCTTATCTTAGCCTGTTACCGAAAAACTGGTTTGAACGCATCTTCCAGTTGGGCACACAGCTATTGGGTCAGCGGGCATGAACAACACGCCACCGCGCACTGCCGATAACAACATTCTGGTGTTCTCCATCGCCCTCAATGGCTATCAGTGGCTTTATCAAGCATTAAGTGCCACACACCAAGCTTATGCCGACCAGCATGGATATCGCTACATCCAGGTGCAGCGTCCCTGGATCAGCACCCTGGGTCGCGAGGTCTGTTGGCTCAAAGTGTGTCTGGCCCTGGCAAGCCTCCGCTCAGGCTATGAATGGGTGGTATTTCTGGATGCCGATACCCGCGTCTCAGCCTGCACCCCGAAAATCGAATCATTGGAACAATCCGGGCGTCATCTTTATGTTGCGAAAGGCTACAGCGGTCGCCTTAACTCTGGAGTGTTGATTATGCGCCGCCATCCCGACATGCTGAAGGTTCTGCAGTCCGCACTGGCGATTGCCACTCAGCCGGTGGCAAAGGAATGTGATGTCGGTTGGGGTGAGAACGGTCACCTGATCCAGCTCTGCAGGCAGGCGCAGTTTGTGCATTACCTGGATCAGAAATGGAACAACAATCACAACCCGGAATTGCAAGACTACATTCGGCATTTCAGCGCCGGTCCTATGCACCAGCATCACCAGGCACCGTTACCGCAGCGCGTGATAGCCCGGTCAATCTATTTCGGCGCACGGGTTCTACAGTTCTTGAGAGCACACCCCACGGGCAACGATGTGTTCATCCGCAATCTTGAGCGGCTCTCTGCGAATATTCTCTCCCGTTATCCTGATTTCTTGATGCACCACTATTCTCACCAATCCAAGAATGGACTGACCGATGATCGCGAATGCAGTAAAACGATTTCAGTTTAATGCGCTATTAGGCAATCTGTCCTGGATGATGGTGGCCGAAATCCTTTCTCGGGCATCGCGTTTTCTGACGTTATTTGTTTTGGCAGCCAGCTTCAGCAGTGCACAATACGGCAGTATCATGTTGGCGCTGATGTGCCATGAAATTCTTCGGGTGTTTACCCAGTTGGGCGCCGGTGCCATGGTTATTCAATGTCATAACCAGGACCTGGAGCGCATTTCCGGGAATGCAATGACCCTGCAGTGGAGTATTGCTCTGACCGTCGCCACATTGCAGATCATGTTGGCACCTCAACTGGCCAGTTTCTACAGTAATCCCGACATCGAATCGCTGCTGGTTACTATGGCAGTGGCTCACGTAATTTATCCATTGGTTTCCATTAAAGTATTCAGATTACAACGGGCAAACCGCATGCGCTATTTCGGCATTGCATCCGGTTCCTGTATCGCGTTTGAAAATATTCTGGTGGCTGCGCTTGTCTATTGGGACGCCAATCTGGCGATGATTGCGTTCAGCAAAGTGGCGGCGGCGGCATTCTGGGTGATGCTGTTCTTTCGGGCGGAGTCTGTCCGGATTCGCCCCACATTGGATTTCTCCACCCTGCGTCAGTTGTTGAGTTTTTCCAGCAAAGTATTTGGCAGCGAGCTGGTACGAGCCCTGCGCTGGCAAGCTGACTCCCTGTTTGCAGCCCGATTGTTAAGCCCGGAGCTCTTTGGCGTCTATAGTTTTGCCAAAAGCGCGAGCCTGGGGATCAGTCAGTCCTTCAGCGCGGCTTACATCGCGGGCTCCTACCCCTATTTAAGTCAACAGTTTCGGGATGGCAATTGGTCCAGAGCCGTCCGCCTGAGCATGATGGTAACCTCCGGCATTCTGGTTGTTTATATGCTACAAGCCATTTTGGCGCCCTGGTATATCAGCTTCCTGTTCGGCGATCGTTGGCTGCAGGCCGTAGATGTCGCGCAACTCATGTGTCTGGTGGCGGTTCCAGTCCTGGTGGCTGATATGCTCGCCATGACCTGGCGTGTGCAGCGACGGGTAGGGCTGGAGTTCTGCTATATTGCCCTATGCAGCAGCTTATTATTAGCCGCCATAGCTATCACTATGCCTGCAACACCGCTGGATATGACCGTGCTGGTACTCGCCATCAGCGGTTGCTGGGTCGGTATCGGGATCATTTGCCTGGTCTTTCCGGGATTGAAAAACCGTTATTCCATTCAGTACGCATAACACCCCCATGGAAAGCATTGCCTGATTCAATGGAGCCGCCAACATATGGATATCAAAATAGACCAGCACACAGATGCATTCACCCATCACGTATATCAGCAAATCGATCCGGCGGTGCGGGCGACCCTTACTCCCAGCCAAGTGACTGCTATCGAAAATGCCATACGTGCCAGCCGCCCATACCAAAAGCATCCCGTGGATCTCAGGGGTACCTTCCCACTCTATTTTATGCGGCTTTACTTTGTATTGCTTATGGGGCGTGACAAACGCTCACAAACCCGCAACAAAGAAGAGAAACGCCGACGAAAAGCGGCGTGGGGCAGTGCCCTGATAAGTGTTTATGTGATTATGAGCATGCTCACACCTGTCGTGTTTTTTGCTCTTTACCTGACGAAGTCGGTGGCAGGCATTGATTTGTTTACCGAGTTCCACCTTTCCGACTTGTTGAATTACCAATAAAAAACCCCGGCTCGCGACCGGGGTTCCATCGTAATGCTCCGCCATCAGGCTGCCATGGATTTTCCGCCTCTGGCTACCGCCATCATGTAGCGGGCCTCCCACCACATATAGCGCTTCCAGTTACGGCGACAACGCCCATTATTCAGCAGCTTTCTGGCGGCATCGAGGTTACCAACCCGCACATTGAGTGAAGCAAGGTGCAATAGGTGGCCGGCCGTATAATCCAGAATGCTCTCCTTGAGGGGCGCTGCTATTTCGCCTTGTGCCACAAGATCTAACAATCGCTTGCTGAAAGGACATTCTTCCGTGGGAATATTATTCAGGCAGGCGCGGTTCTGAGCATCAGTGTGGTAGAAGGCCAACACCCGTGTGCTGTAAGCAATAGCCCCCCGAAGCGCCGCTTTGCTGAACAGGTCCTGGTCTTCACCCATGGGCTCACCGACCGGGAATCCTCCCAATTTCTCCAATACGCGTTTTTCAAAGCAAACCGATGACATATGAAACGGCAAGTCGCCATGGGCACAGATTTCGAAATAATTGTCCAGCAAACGCCGGACGCCACCTTCAGGCAAACGGCGAATCCTGGGGTCCACGTAGCATTGCTCTCCGGTAATGAGCTGATATGCCGTACCATAAGCCATTGCCTTCGGGAAATGGCGGATCAGAAAATGAATTTCTTCCAGAAAATGGGGCTCCCAGCTATCGTCGGCATCCAGGAATGCCACGTAATCGCCTGTCGCTTCTGCTATGCCTCGGTTACGGGCGCATGACACTCCTCCATTGTCCTGACTTAGGTAGCGTACCTGGGTGCCAAACCGCTCCCGTACAATTTCACCGCTGCCATCAGTAGAGCCATCATCCACCACAACAATCTCATCCGCTTGCCATGTTTGGCTCAGGATACACTGTAAGGCGCGCTCAATATGAGCGCGCTTATTATACAGCGGAATAACGACGGAAATTTTGGGTATGCGTAACATAATCATTACTCCAATTTTTGATTGATGCATTCACTGCTTGGGCTACCGGTAACCTTGCTTGTTCAAAACCTTCATCCAATCCTTCACACAGCTCATCGATCAAGCTGTCCGCCTGCAACGTTTCGCAATCAAAACGAAGGTGAGCAGGCACACCGACCTGATCACACCAGCCTTCACACTTTGGGTGATAGTTCAGGGAAATGACGGGGGTTTCCATCAGGTACGCAAAGACTGAGCCATGCAGGCGCATGCTGATCACTACCCGGTATCCGGCCATATGCCGCATGACGGTAAATGGATTCGGGTCGTAATCCACAAACCGTACCGGCACCCTGGAATCCATCATTGATGCCACTTCACGATGAACTTTCTCATCGCCCAGCTGCGAATGGCCATTGAAATTCTGGAAGAAAACCGGTTCGCCACTATAGAAATACGCCATATCCAAGGCCCGGGCTATCTGCTTCAGACGGATCTGTTCCTGTTCCGGTGCGCCACTGATACGCTCTTTTGGACACAGGCAGACACCGATCCCATGTCGATGCGAAGATGGTGTGAAGAACTGAGGGTGTTGCAGCAAACTGGGTGCCAGATCGAAAGTTTGCTCGACATACGCGCTTGGCGCAATGGCATCAGCAATGTCTTTACTGGCTGCATCACGTACCCCAACAAAGCTGAGACGCTTCAAAAGCTTTGCACAGGATCGCTCAGCCGCTACATTTTCAAACGGACCAATGCCCACACCCAATGCCAGATGACCCTCGCCACCCACCAGGCTAAGCAGATCCCGGTTCAAATCCAGATCCCGTCGACTGTGAAATACTGAACCACCGCCGAAAATCACTCGCTTACTCTTCACAGCCGCACCGTACTGGCGAAACCGGTTGCCACCCGGTACCCGTTGTGGTTCGGCGAGCAGCGCATCAACCTTACCAACGCCGGGAACATTTAATTTCCGAGGCGTGTTAACAATAAAATCATGCTCACCCAGATAGCGGCGAGCGCCCATGGCCGTTGCACATAGCAGCGCATCATCGCCACTGTTCAACATGCCGTAATAGCCCATCAAAAATGTATTATGCATTGGAAAGATCTCCTTCTTTCAACGGATTTAGCGTCACCCCCAGCCACAGCAACGCAGGCCAAAGCAGGTACGCTAATATTTCTAGATTCTCAAAGAAGCTGTAACACACCAGAATGGCCATCAATAAAATGCTGATCCAGATTGCTCGTCGGTTACCGCATACCGCCATCAGGTACAACGCCGTGATCACCATTGGAATTGCGAGCGCAAACAAGCCAACCAGACCTTTCACAAACAGCAATCCATACCAGCTGTGGTGACTGCCGATGGGCATGAACTCCACCATTTTCGGCCCTGTTTCAATAATTCCGTGGCCCCAGATAGGCGCTTCAGATTGCCAACGTTGTACAGCAAGATTGGCAAGGGCTGCCCGCACTCGGGTTGAATCCGGTCGGACATCCTTAGCTTGCTGATAAAGATCCATCACCCCTTCATAAAGCGGTTGTCCCAGCAGCAGAATGACACAGGCAAATGTACCAACCATGAGCAATGCAGCGGGAAAAGGTATGCGGCGGAAGACCACCAGTGCCGGAATCAACATCATGAATATCGCCCACCCAGCCCGCGACTGGCAGAACAGACACATGATCAACGCCCCGGTGATGCCGAGATTACGCCACAGCGCGTTACGTTCCTGGGAACAAATCACCAGGTAAATACACGACATTAAACCCGCTGCTGGCGCCCATGGAGCAAAGAAAGGCCAGCGAGGCTTACCGGATTCCGGATTCATGCCAAACAGATTGACTTCAAAGGTACTGATAGGACCGCCCACTGCTTTTAACGGTGACAGGTAAAGCGGACCGTCAAGACCGACAATAAACCCGGCTATCCCCAGTGGCACGAAGACAATCGCCTGAGCCGCCAACACACAGCAGGCGCGCACAAGCAATTGCGGTTTAAAGTTAATGATCGCGCCCAGTAGCGGGAACAACGCCAACAATGCCCAACCTTTAGCCCAACCAATACTGGATTTCACCGTTTGGCCGGTGCCCATGTTGTAGTCATGATGCGCTACCCACAGTGCCAACAGCATAACAAACATTCCTATCAACCAAATCCAGACCGTAACCGGGATCACCGCTCGGTCGGGCCAGCGCCCTTCGACAAATGCACGCAGCATCACCATGAGAAGCAGTGCCCAACCAATCAAAGAACCCACCACATACAGCGTCCCTGTCAGATAGAAACCGTAGGTGAAGACGATGCCTATCCAGATCATGCGTTCTTCGGTGGTGGTGATGGTTGCAGTGTTCATAACAGATGTTTTGCACTCATTGGAAATCGGTGGGGCTGTTATTACATTGCAGCCCCTATGCCATTCTCACGAAAACAAATAATCCGCTGTATTTCATAGAGAAATTCATAGATAAAGGATTACCCGATCAAGACGGAAAAGACGTCATTCCCATTCTGCAAACCAGGCTGGTTTGCAGAGCAGTAATGGCTCAGGGACGGGTTAAAAGTCGTTTGAGGAGAAACTCACGTTGCCAGACAATAATCAAGACGGCGGTGATGAAAAAATAGCCCATTACACCACCGGCGGCGGCAATCTTGAGACTGGGACTGGTTTTCTGCAACGGGTCATTGGGTGCCGTCATCATCTGCACTACAGGGTAGGATGCAAACACATCGGCTTTGCCTGCTTCCAACTCAGCAGCAGCAGAGGTGTAGACGGCTTCCGCCAGATCGTGTTCCCGCTGCAAGCGCTGGAGCTCGGTTGATTCACGGGCCAGGATTCGTAACTCGTCCTGCATGCGCTGCTCCAGCAGGCGCAATTCGTCCACCCGGGCATTGATGCCCTGGGTCTGGGCATAGGAACCAATCAGATCCTTGAACAGGTTTGCCCGTTGCGGACTGGCCGTCAGGTTCACGTTATGCAGCATTTGAGCATGACCCAATCCCAAAATTTTGGCACTGCGATCGTAAGCCGCTTTCTCTGCTTTCACCAGGCGGGTTTCACTGGCTTTGACTTTAGGGTGATTACGTCCCCAAACCGATGCATATTCGCTGATTTGCTTGGCACTCTCATCCAATTCCTTCAAGTGGCCCACGAACTGGGAATCGGTTTGTAATTTGAAGGCCCTCCCAGCCAGGTCCGGGGACACTCCGAGATCATAACTTAACTGTGCCACCATATTGCGCATATGCTGCTCTTCTGCCTGTGCCAGATGGATTTGGGAACGCAACTCCGACAGATGCTGAGTATGCTGTTGCAACTGTTCCTGCGACACTAACAATGAGCGCTGCTGAAACTCGACCAACGCCCGGCGGGTAACATTGACCCGTTCGATGTATTGATCCAGAACCCGCATGATGCTTTCATCACGGCGTTTGGCTTCATCCTTACGCAAAGTATCCAAATGCCCTTGAAACGCATCATAAAGCGCTAATGCCTTGGCCTGGGCCAGCGTGCCATTGGGGGCCCGCACTTCCACGTTGAGAATACTGGTTTGTTCTGTCAATTGGATGCGAGGCATCCCGAAAACTTCTATGGGTAACGACACAGTGGTAGCCGCATGTTCAATGACCTCCCGGCTTTTCAGGATTTCGCGGTAGTTAACCCTGGGATTGAACGTGGCACTGGAGTAAGGCGAACTGGTATTCGAAGACACATGCCCCACTTCATCCAGATGCAAACTGTTGGAAGACCCCGAACCGGGCAACACCAGCGCCATCGAGCTGCTATAGACCGGCGCCTGACGCATATAAAGAATTAACACCAGAGTGACTACGCTATAACACACCGCCGCCCAGAAAATATAGGGATTGCGAAGCAAGCGGTGACGCCGGGCCCGCCGCTGATCCGCCTCGGTCGGAATCTTGAGTTGTTTATGGGGTTCCACCTGAAACATATCCATGCCCTTACAGCGCTCGCACCGGCACCAATACTTCCATAACGGTACGGGCGACATCGCGCAGATTGGTCACATCCGAGTCATAGCAGGCCACGGCATCATTGGGCATCAGATAAGGATTGGCGGAGTCATCATGTGCTTGGCGCATCAACTCTTCCACCGAACGTTCAATCACCTGGTATTGTCCCGTGAGGGGATTATTGCTGGCCAAGACGACTTTACGGGGCGCATTGGTCCATTGCGTTCCGCCGACACAATTCGCCGACACCGCGGCATGCAAAAGGCGGGAACCATAGGGCAGGCTACTACTGAATTGTCCTACGGCTGCGTTGGAATTGGATTCCGACGGCTTGATCAAATTGGACAAAAACACACGAAAACCTTTCGGTGTAATCTGGCTGGGCCTGACCAAATGACGCTGAAAACATCCTGTGCTGGGAACCACAATCTGATCACCCGCAATCAACGGCACATCGGTGACCGTTTTGCCGGTAAAAATTCCACTCATGTCCAGTTCCACCTGCCACCCGTTGCGCACCAGGATCACCTGATCAATCTTGGCATCCGGTCGAATGCCCGATGCCGCCCGCAACGCTTCCGACAACATCCTCTTGTTGGAGTAATCACCGAATGCCGTCATTTTCTCAACGATATGATTGTTAATACTTTTCGAGTTAATGTACTGGCGACCGGGTTCAAATACCGCCCCCATTACCGTCACGTCTATTTCGGACCATTCCAGCACATAAACATGGACGGCCACTGTTGCGGGTTGAAAAATCTCAGAACGGACCAGGGCAAGCTCTATTTTCTCGGCAGCACCCACGCTGTCCAAACCACGCAGGTTAATGGGGCGGACCATCGGCAAATTGATACTACCATGAGGACTCAGCACATAACGGCCACTGAAGCCCTCACCGTTTTCTATCTGCAATTCGATGATATCGCCAGGGCTCAACGCCATATCCTGATTGAAACCAGCGTAATTCACCGGGGATGAACCGTTCAGGTCTGTTAAAATACTGTCGACCCGGTAATGCAGCGGAGCATATCGCGTTTTACTGGCAGCGCAGTTCAGATCGGACGCAAACACCGTCGACGCCGGTGCTCCCTGCTGCACGTTTTCACCATCCTCTCCCGGAGTGCCGTATTGCTTTGACGATGGGTTTGACGGTGGCAACAGTCCGTGATACTGGCTACAACCCAGCAACAGCCAGCACAGCAGCGCTGTTATCATGAGCCATTTCACCTGATCTGGTTGTCTACTACTTCGCTCTAACACGACGCGCAATCCTTATTAGGTTTTTGATACGGAATACCTAAATAGAATTAGCAATTGATGGGCCAATTTTATCTGTATGATTTTATTGTGTTTATTTTTTTGCGATGCGGAGATTTTGCAGATTGAAAAGCAAAATCGGCAGTAAATCATGGAGCACAGAATCAAAAATTCAGGTTTAAATTCAGCAGATGGCTGGTTAATGCAGAGCGGTGACGCAGGCCACCTGGACGCTCATGGACCAGGTGACCGTGGTGAAAAAGGAATACGAATTAGCGGTTACTGCAGAACATGCGCCGTGCTGGCCAACGGATTACCGCTGTCATCAATCAACTTAAATTTGTTCCAGGCCAGGCGAATCACATCACCATCCACCAGCCTTTCTCGTTCGTGCACTGACTGTTCGTTGATGAAGGTGCCGTTCTTGCTACCCTTATCAACGATAAAAAACTCCATGGTGCCTTCCATATACTTACTTTCCACCACCTCGATAATGGCATGATGACCGCTCACCGAAATATCGTCGATCATTACGTCGTTATCGGGATGACGACCAATGCTCAGTTGGCCGGGTTTGAGATCAAATTTACTCACCACCACATCATCGACCAGTTGCGCCAATATGGCCATAGTGTTTACTCCTGTTTGTGGCATCTTGTTTGAGAACAATCACAGAAACGTTGTCCTGTGCGTTATGACGTACGCTTTCCCGCACTAATGCGGTCGCGGTTTCCTGGGCGGACAAACCGGATTGCATCCAATGATCGATGACCTCTGGGGGCAGCGTGTTGTAGAGACCATCGGAACAGAGCAACCAGGATTCCCCCGGGTGAAAATGATGTTTGGCAAAGCTGAACTGCACCGCGCGATCCGGACCCACTGCCCGGGTCAACATGTTGCGGAAGGGAGCTCGTTCGGCTTCCTTTTCTGTAAGGCTGCCTTTATCCACTAATTCCTGCACCAGACTGTGATCCCGGGTCAGTGCCTGCAGGCCATCCTGGTTGGCGCTGTAACAGCGGGAATCCCCCGCATGCATCAACCAGTAGTTGCCATCCAGCACCAGCATGGCAATCAGGGTAGTACCCATTTTCTGGAAGTCAGGATGATTGTTGCGTTCCTGCCTCACGGCGTTATTGGCGAGAGCTCCGGCCTCGGCCATCATCTTCAGCATGATGTCGTTGCTGACATCCTGTTGAAATTCCATGGAGGACAACAGGCACTTGGTGAAATACTCCACCGCCAATTTGCTGGCCAACGCACCGCCGCCGTAGCCACCCATACCATCCGCCAGTACCGCCAGGTGACCCCGTTCATGGGGCAACGCCTGCCAGTGAATACAATCCTCGTTCTGCTTGCGCACACAGCCAATGTCGGTGACGCCGAAGATATCCATCAGCTGGCCTTCCTGCTGTCACTGCGGCCGAATTCGCGGGTCATTAATCCGCGCAGGGCGCTGGCCATCTCTGCTGCACTTTCATAACGTTTGGACGGTTCTTTCTGCAGGGCCTTGTTCACAACCCGCACCACACCGGCGGATAATTCCGGTCGCAGCTCCCGTACGCTGATGTATTTTTTATTCAGGATCTGATAGGCCAGATTGGCAATGCTGTCGCCGCTAAAGGGCAGGGCGCCGGTGAGCAACTGATACAGGGTGACACCCAGGCTATACACATCACTGGCACCGGTTACTTTAGAACCTTTCAGCTGCTCGGGGGACATATACACCGGGCTACCCAACATATCACCGGTTTTGGTTTTGGAATCATCCACAATGCGGGCAATGCCAAAATCCGCCACCTTCACCTGACCACTGTTCTGGTCGTACATAATATTGCCAGGCTTGATATCACGATGCACAATGTTCTGCTGATGGGCATAAGCCAGGGCTTCTGCAACTTCAGCCACCACCTCATACACCTCTGCAATAGGTAGTAAAGTGGATTCAGACACGCATCGATCCAGGGATTTGCCTTCCACATAATCCATAGCGATGAACGCCAGATCGGTTTCCTCTCCCACATCGTACACCGTGACAATATTGGGATGATTCAACCGCCCGGCCGCTTCCGCCTCTCGGAAGAAGCGTTCTTTGATCACGTTCAACTGCGCCGTATCAAACTCGCGATAACTCAGTGTTTTAATGGCCACACGACGGGAGATTTTTGGATCCAGTCCCAGGTACACCACGCCCATGGCGCCGCGACCCAGTTCCCGTTCGATTTCGTAGCGTCCCAGAATCGGTTTGTTCAACTCCTGGGACGGCATCACCAGGCTGTGGGTAGCGGAAAAGTCGGTCGTCACCTGAACCGGTTCCGACAACTGCTGCAACGCGTCTGCTCGCTTGCGGGCATCTTTGAACTTGGGCTTGCGATCCACCAGCAGCTGATAGGTGCGGGCCGCTTCCTGATACTGGCGCTTGCGCTCCTGTTGCACGCCGATGTCATAGAGCAGGGTCAACACCGCCTCGGTGGAATTGCAGGGTCGCAGTGCCGCCAGAGCCTCATCCAGCCGGCCCTGCTGATACCATTGCTGCCCCAGTTGATAGCTGATGTTGTGATTTTCCCACTGTAACTGAGTCCACTGACGTCGACGCTGTTTCCACAACAGCATCATGGCACTGGTCGCCGTAAACCAGACCATCACCAAGGGCAGGGGCAGGATCTGCTGATAGCTTAGTTGCCAGGCCACCTGAATTACACTCAGGGTAATGATGATCACTGCACCCATCATCATGGCCATGGAGTTGCGGAACAGGGGCTGAATCCATAACAGATAGAACAAACCCATTACCGCCAGCACCCCGGTCATCCAGTGACGCCATGAGGGACGCACCAGGGTTTTCTGGTTCTGCAACGCCAGCAGTGTAGTGGCCACCGACGCACCCAACCCTGGATCTGTTGCCATGATCCACAACGGTTGTTCCGGTGCTTTCTTCAAAGCCTGGGATTGACTGTAGCGGGGAATGTTTGCTGCTGGATTGGGTATCCACGAGCTGCCGCTCAGGCTAATGGGCTGAGCAATGTGGGCCATCTCTATGGCATAAGCCGTGTCGAAGGTGACCGTGGGCTCTTCGTTGATTTCCAGAGTACGGGCCAACTGTCGCATGTACAGTGACAGGGCCAGGCCAGGATGGATCTGGGATTCCTGCTCCCAGATTAACTGGCGGGGACCGCCGGCTTGCGCCCTGTCCACTGCGCGATAGGCTGAACCCTGTAAACGGGGATCCACCGGCCAACCGGCCACCTGTAATTGGTTGCGCCGATCCAGCCAACTACGCATCCAGGACACCATCTCAGCAGGCATCCAGTTCAGAGAATCCCAGGGTAGACTGTCCTTGTGTTCAATGGGGTACGCCTGTTCAGGGAACGCAGACACCCCGGCATCCGTTAATCCCAGCAGGATATCGCCCCGCTGTAGCCGCCGCTGCAATTGGCGGAAGCGCTGGTTCTGCTCCTGCCAGGCCTGCACGGCTTCCGGCGCAGTCTCGGATTTCTCCAGCCAGTTCAATAATCTCTCAGCGGCCACGTTTTCTTCCCGCAGGGGATGATCCAGCACCATGCCCACCAGCGCGCCCTTTTTCAGTAACAGGGGCAACAGATCAGACTGGCCGGGATCCCGCTGCAGTTGCAGCACGGATTCCTGTTCCAGTTCAATCAAGGCTATATCAGAGGGCTGATTAACAGGAGCAGACAGGCGCTGGCCCAGCTGGTAATACCAACGTTCCAGCAGCAGGGCAGAATCGGGCCTGATAACTCCGGACAGCAACAGAATACCGCTGATCAGCACCAGGCCTTTAAGACTGATCAAGTTCTGTAGCCAGTTGTTTAATAACGACATAGTAAAACTATAGTCGCTATTTGGGGGATTCCTCCCCCGCCTGCAAAACAAAATGTGGACTGCGCCGCAAATACACCTTAACAGTGTTAGGTGCTATTTTTTCTCACTGATCCAAAGCTTGATCACACCCACCACTACCGGCGTGCCGTTGGTATCGGTGGCGGTCACCTTCACGTCCAGGTCGCCGGGTTTCCAGTCTGCCGGGTTGATCTCGGCGACGCCGGTGATATCGCTCCCGGCCTTGGCGGTGTAATCCACACTCATGCCCTTGGGAATCCAGCGCAAATGCTTGGGAATGGAGGCTTCGGCACAGACCCCCATGGCCATTTCCAGCAGGTTACAGATGGCGATCACGTGCACCGTACCAATGTGGTTCTGGACAGCACGACGCTTCTTCATGGATACCCGTGCGTAGTTGGGACGCAGCTCCTCAATGGTTGCGCCCACGGTTTTAAAATAAGGCGCCTTCCTGGAAATCACTTGCGATATCAGAAACTTACCACCAGGCAGCGGCGATACCTTTTGCCACATATCCATTACATAATTACTACTCGACATACATCTGACCTCCGGGAATCTCGTCTATACTTGCTGAAACATTATACAAAAACTGTTTCACCTGACCTTCTGACAAAGAACCATCACGCATGCATCGGCTTTTATCGCGAGCGCTCACGCTCCATACACTTTTCAGCCTGCTGCTGATGTTCGCCCTGGGCGCATCGGTATGGCCCGCACACGCGTCTACGGTTAAGGTAATGGACCAACATCAGAGTCTGACGTTGTCCAACCAGCTGCTACTGTTGGAAGACCCTGACAGCAACATGGATCTGGAAGACGCCAAGGCAGCCCTGGCGAACGGTCGCTTTCAAGCCATTACCGATGATCATCTGCAACTCGGCTACAGCAACAGCAGCTACTGGCTTTACTTTAAACTCCACAACGGATTACTGGCTCACACTGCCAACAACCGCGAAGATCGCTTTTATCTGACCGTGGATTATCCCCTGCTGGATAACGTAGAGTTTTTCCATCAGCGTGATAATCAACTGTTCTCTATGGTCACCGGCGACATTTACCTGTTCAGCCAGCGCTATTTTAGCCTTAACAGCTATGTGTTTCCCTTAGCTTTAACGCCGGGGGAAACCGGCGAAATATACATACGGGTGTTTACCACCAGCTCGCTGCTGTTGCCAATTAAATTGCAGACTGAGCAGTCTTTTATTGATGAACGCTTCACCCTGGATACGCTGGATGGTATCTACATCGGCATCACCGTTGGACTGGGTATCTATAACCTGTTTCTGTGGCTGGGCATTCGGTCACGGGTCTACGGACTGTACGTATTGATGGTGTTCAACATCATGCTGTTCAATACCAGTATTACCGGACTGACCTTTCGTTTCTGGCCGGAGAGCCTGTATTTTCAGCAGATTCCCGTTTACCTGTTCAGCTACACTTCCGGCATCGCCGTGATTCTGTTTGGCATGGCCTATCTTAAAACCCATGCCAACCATCCCTACTTTCATCGCCTGCTCCAATGTCTGATTGTTGTCTGCATCAGCCTGATTCCGACTCTGTTTTTTGCCCCCATTCCCCTATCGGCCAAGCTGACGGCGGCCGTGACCGTCGTCTGCGCGCTTTCTTTGATCGGGGCAGCCATACGCAGCCTGCTGTCTGGTTATCGCCCCGCTATCTATTACTGCCTGGGGCAGGGTGCAGTGATAATCAGCGTGCTGTTCACCGCTCTGACCTCACAGAAAATCATTCCGCTGTATCACATCGCTCCAACGGTAATGAAATGGTGCTCCGCCTTCGAGCTGATCCTGTTTTCCATTGGATTGGCAGACATGGTGCACAACGAACGCCGACTGCGGGAAAAAGCACAGAAAGAAACCGCACAGGCGCAGCAGGAATTACTGGATGCACAAATCAAACTGAATCACGACCTGGATGATCTGGTGACACAGCGCACACGCGAGCTGGAACGGGCCAATATGCAGTTAAGGGATTTGAATACCAAAGACGATCTGACCGAGCTGCGTAATCGTCGTTTCCTGAATGAAGCCCTGCCCAACGAATATCGCCGCGCCTACCGGGAAAAAACGCCCCTATCCATTTTGATGCTGGATATCGATTACTTCAAACAACTGAATGACAACTATGGTCACCAGTTTGGCGACCATTGCCTGATTCAGGCAAGTCGCTTGCTGGAATCCTGCACCCGGCGACCGCCGGATATCGCAGTGCGCTATGGCGGTGAGGAATTTGTAATCGTGCTGCCCAATACCGATCTGCAGGGGGCACTCACAGTAGCCGAAAAGATACGTCTCGCCTTTGAAAAACAGGTTATCCAGTACGGCGGTCAAACGGCTAATCTGACGGTCAGTATCGGACTGGTAAGCGAGACACCAGCCCACCGGGACCAGCACGAATCCCTGCTGCGGCTCGCTGATGACCTGCTTTATCAAGCCAAAGCAAAAGGTCGCAACCGGGTGGAAGCAGCCGGGCAAACCGCGCTGCCCTCGCAGGGAGCGATATAGCATACCTGCACTACGTACCGAGCTCCGATAAACTGGTCAGGCATCATCCTCACTTTGAACCGACACAAGCAATCGGCCCATGGCATCCTCAGAAATAACAAACACAATAGGTTTGCAGCAAACCTGGCAGTCCTCAATATACTGTTGACCCACTTCCCCGGGATCCACCAGAACACTGATGAATTCACCACAGTAGGGACAGCTGATCTCTGTTTCTTTTAATTCTTCCATTGCGTTGGCGCTCCACTCTCACAGCCAAACCCACTTCAAAAATGGCCAGAAACAATAGCCAATTTGGCCTTAACAGTTTGCTAGCTTGATTACTTTTCACCCCACAACTTGATAACCTGAAGCGAGGTTATGTCTGCTGAATTTACCAAATCTCAGGTTTACCATCCGCCCCCCTTCCCAGGAGCAGTATATGAAAAGAATAAATACGTTAGGAAGTTGGCTTGGCGCCGTCGCGCTTATGGCCACCGGCTGGGCAGCCCCAGCTCTCGCGTTGCAAGATGACACAGTTGAAACCAGCTTGGGCACCATTATCGGTGTAACAGATGGTTATGGTACGCGCTTCATGGGAATTCCCTATGCACAACCCCCGGTCGGCAATCTGCGTTGGGCTGCTCCGCAACCGATCACAGAATTACCCCAACCATTCGCCGCCGACACGGCCGGCAGCAGCTGCCCGCAAGCGCCTTCCCCCTTTGGCGAGCCGAGCATTAACGAAGACTGCCTATACCTGAACGTGTATCGCCCAGAAGGCAACTTTCCCCCAAGCCGGAAATTACCGGTTATGGTTTGGATTCACGGCGGTGCCTTCACCTATGGCGGCGGCGCCCTTTATGACCCCACTCCGCTGGTAAAAGAAGGCGTCATCGTGGTTACCATCAACTACCGTATTGGTGCCCTTGGCTTTATGGCCCACCCTGCACTCACAGCAGAAGCCGGTAGTTCAGGTAATTACGGCATTATGGACCAACAGATGGCATTAAACTGGGTTCAGGACAACATCGCTGCTTTTGGTGGTGATACCGAGAACGTCACCATATTCGGACAATCAGCGGGTGGCTTGAGCAGCCATGTACACCTGGCAGCACCTGCTTCTGCGGGCTTGTTCGACAAAGCCATTATTCAGAGTGGTGCCTATTTGTTGGAACAACCCGGCTTGGCGGAATGGCAGTACCTCGGTTTGGGTGTCGCCGCGCAAGCAGGCTGTGCAACGGATCAGTCAGTTGACTGTTTGCGCAACCTCAGTGTTACCGACATTCTTAGCAATCAAGATCCCGGCGCATTGGGCTGGTTACCCATCGTTGATGGCAACGTGCTCACTCAAACCGTAAAGAGTGCAATAACATCAGGTGAATTCAACCAGGTTCCCGTTATGGAAGGCACCACTGCGGATGAATACACCATGTTCACCGCGCTGGCTTTCGATCTGGACCCAACCAAGGGACCACTGACCAATGACGGCTATCAGCAAGCGATTATTGATTTGGGCTTTCCAGAAGAAGCTGCTCCACTAGTAGCCCTTTTCTATCCGCCGTTCCTGTATCAGAATGCCGGAGCCGCTTTCAGCGCCATGGGCACCGACTTTTTATTCGCTTGTAACTCACGTTCTTCGTTACTGGCACTGTCTAAGCATGTTCGCACCTACGGTTACGAGTTCGCTGACGACGAAGCACCTTATACCGCATTACCCCCAGTGAGTTTTCCCTACGGAGCCAGCCACGGCACCGAAATCCAGTTTCTTATGAACGCCTTTGACAGCGGCGAATTAACTGAAGAGCAACAAGCGCTGTCTGAGGAAATGATCACCTTCTGGACAAAATTTGCCAAGAATGGCAACCCCAATGCCCCGGGTTCATTTTACTGGCCTCAGTACAACGGCCTGCATGGCATTATGATGTCGTTGCAGACTCCGAAGTCCTTGCCCAAGCTTGGCTTTAAAATTCGCCATAAGTGTGATTTTTGGACCACACTGTTCAGCCTTGCGCCCTAAGTCCAAGCTGACTAACAACTAGCAGACTGTTGAAAAAACCCGTTCATGCGACAATAGTACACCCAATAGATGAGCAACGGCACAGGCGTGGAGAGCGAGGCAATCAGACCTCGCTTTCCTGTTATTTAAGCCTGGAATCCGGAATTCCGGAACACTATCCTATTCGCAAGATACGGGCTGATGCGAAAGCTTCGTCATATTGGGATTTTTCAACAGCCTGCTAGGACAGCAGCGCGGTTATTTCCTTGATGGCCTCGGCATCTTCAGGCGAGACTTTACTGCCGAACCCCAAGAATCCTCCTCTGGGTTGTGCAATCCTGGTTGCAAGCTCAATCAGATACTTGATGTACTCTTTACCCCGAGCCTCTGCGAACTCCGTTTCAATGATTTTCTTGGCTTCCGGCAATTCTGTGCTTGCTTCAATCTTACCTGCACTCGCCAGTACAAAATATTCAGCGGCTCCCTTAATACTCTGCTGAATACATGCAGCAACGAAAGGATTTCTTGATTTCACACCCTCTTCCAGCATCGAAACAAACGCGTTCATTTCACTCTTATCGATCGTCCCATCCGCTCCAGCTACTTTCTGGAAGATCGCAAATGGCGCTTTGAAGAGCGGCTGCATCAATTCTTCTGTTTCTTCCAGATCTTCATCCGAAATTCTTATTCTTAGATCGACTTCCCCCACCAGTTTTACATTTCCATATTCTTTATACTCTCCGTCCATAGCATACTGCTGCACCAGGTTAACTCCTTTTCCGGACATCCCACAGCCTGCTTCAACTACAATGGAATCCCTCCTGACATCGTCAACAGTCGAGTATCCATCTTGCGTAATAGCATAGGCCACAAGCTCCCCGCCCATATTATCAATCTCATTTTGCGCCATATCAGACAGCGACTCAGGCGAACAGACGAACCTGTTCATTTTCACCTTGCCATCCTTTGTTAAAAAGAAAGCAAAGGGAGTAAAAGAGTCTTCCGTGGAACGAATGTTCTCGGCCGCATAATCGATCGCTTTATAGGCCAGATTCATTGCTCGTTCTGATATGTAATTTGTGCTTCCCATTTATCCTATCCCTTTTTTATAGTTTTTAGTTTTCCAACGATCTGTTTGACAGATGTATTTTGGGTACTGAAGAGAGTACAGGCCATACAACGATGCATATGTATGGCCTGCCAAGCGCAGTCGGTTCCGACTTAACACTTGGATTACTTTTCGCATCTGATTTCAACAATCAAAACTTGATGACTAAAATCGTTTGTAGATACCCAGATTAATAGAGGCCGTTTCTACATCAATATCATAGTCTTCATATTCACCATCAGGATACTGGATATATTCCAGATTCACACCGTAGTTGGAGTTGAAGTCAAAAGAAGCACCAACACCGTACAACAGGCCATTGGCATCGGAAGGATCTTCATCACTGTCATTGTATTCAATCTTGGCCAAGCCAATTTTTCCATAGAGTTTAAACACGTCGTTAATCGGCAGCATCCCTATAGCGGACACACCGATTAGAAGATCGAGCTCAAAATCAAAATCCGCATCCTTTACAGTGTCATCCTTTAAACCAATACCAAGCATTGCCTCAGCGGCAAAATACTGATTGAACTCGCCACCAAACTTTACGCTGAGCGCCTTGGGCTCCACGCTTGCGCTATCCCCATATGCTTTTAAGTCAGTATCCAGCATTAAATAGTCGGCACCAACATAAAACCCGTCAGCAAAGGAAGCATTAGTCGCACCAAACAGCGCTGCAGCCATGAACATTTTTTTCATTTACTTCTCCATTTTTTTAAGCGACACCAGAAAAGTGCCTCAGATTATAATCAGCATGTCAGTTAACACTAAGCAATGAGACCGGCCACGATACAGCGATATATAAAACCACCATAGCAGGGTCAGTCCCCTTGAGTGATTTTTGGCTTAGAAGTTACTTTGGATCATAGTGCACTCGCGCACACCTGATTGACCTTTGGATTCATTTACCAATTGAAGTTCCGATCCACCAGAGAAAGCGCCCATCTTGACTTCTTGCCACACATAGTAGATTTCATTGTTCTTGGTGGAGATCTCCAGCACGGACTCATCATCCTGGGAAGTAATGGTGTGAGTTCCTTCAGGCAGATCAAATTTGAAGAACGAGTTTGGTCCGGTTGTACCAGCCAACTTACCATTAACAGTCACCGGCATTGACAACGCCGCCCCCAGTGTCTCATTCCTGTAGACATAAACCTGAGAATAGCTGGGATTTGGTTTAAATTGCTTCGCTTCAGCATCCATACTGGCCGGCGCTTTGTTAATTGATGCACAACCAGTGAAGAACAAGGCCCCAACCAAAACGGAGGAAGATACAACATTCTTTAACATTTACTTTCCTTACTTTGTTGTTGATAAAAATCAGAATAAAAATGAAAGCCTAGCCCGGATATTTCACCAAACTACTCAAGCAGCCAGGAAACCTGATACCTAATCCCCTGCGCTTAAAGTCCCCCCCCCGGCTGCCCGTAAAAAATCCAAACGATGCACTCA
>PAPM01000031.1 GCA_002708905.1 Pseudomonadales bacterium
GGATATTTTACAGGCAGCCAGAGCGAGCACTTAAAGCGCAGAGCATCAGATATCAGGTTTCCTGGCTGCTTGAGTAGTTTGGTGAAATATCCGGGCTAGAGTCCTGATGGGGTACCTGCGTAGTGAGTTACTCGCTGGGGGCACCCAGTACAATGTCCATTTGCTTCATGCGTTCATCCATAATCCGTTGTACATCTTTGGCCTGTTCAATCAGGTCCGGGATTTCTGCAATGGGGATGGTGGTGGGAATGGGTAAAGTTTGATCAAGACCTTCTCCGTTGGCGAACGGATTGTTTTCCACGATGGAATTGGTGTTCTTCACCCGGCCGAAGGCAGCATCGATTTGGTCTTCGCTCAGCCCCTGCAGGACATTGGCGTCGGGATCGGTGCGTACCACCATATTAAGGGTATTGCGGTTGGGTAATTCACTGAACTGCCAGACACCGTTGTCATCCTGCCAACGATAGTAGATGTTCTTTTGGCGCTGAATATCCAGAACCGCCAGTTGTTCACGGGTCAACTGATCCGGTTGTTGAAACGTGGAATGTTCTTCAGACCATTGAATCCACTGTTCGCCACCCTCACCCAGACCTTCGCCACCGCTGAGCAGGTCGCCGGCATCTTCCAGGCTGGGGGCAGATATACTTACCAGACTGGGCAGACTGTCTTTTATCTGCATCAATTTCTGCATGCCGTCAGGCCCCATCAGCAGGTAGGGACCGGCCAGGCCGAAAACCACCAGAAACATAATCAATTTGATGACAAACTTCATGAACGCGAATCGCTCCTCCTGATGAGCCGATCCATCCAGTATAGCCGCTAATAACGACCTACACAGGGTGGGCTTGATGGATTACTATGTGGCAAATTGCACGTTTTGAGGAAATTTATGCCTTCTTTCGACATAGTATCTGAACTGAATATGCACGAAGTGGACAACGCGGTGGACCAGGCCAAGCGTGAACTGGGTACCCGTTTTGACTTCAAGGGCACCAAATGCGCGTTCGAGCAGGACAAGAATGTGGTGACCCTGATCGGTGATGCGGACTTTCATTTGCGTCAGTTGCAGGACATTCTGGAAAACAAGCTGATCAAGCGCGGGATCGATATCGTATGCATTGATGCTGCGGACCCGGAGCTGAATCTGGCAGAAGCCCGGCAGAAGATCACCCTGCGCGAGGGGTTAACCTCTGAGCAGGCGAAGAAGCTGGTGAAGATGATCAAGGACAAGAAGATGAAGGTGCAGGCTTCCATTCAGGGGGAGAAAGTCCGGGTTACCGGCAAGAAGCGCGATGACCTGCAGGAAGTGATCGCCATGCTGAAGGGCGCGGATTTTGAAATGCCCCTGCAGTTTGATAATTTCCGGGACTAAAGACCCAATATTAAAAGGGCGATCAAGCCACCGATTGCCGGGTGGTGGCCACCAGGTTTTTACGGGGGAAATGGCAGGTGAACACACAGCCTTCCCCCAGTTCACTGAACACTTCCAGTTTGGCCTGGTGATGAATCAGCACATGTTTGACGATGGCGAGCCCCAGCCCGGTGCCACCGGTTTTGCTGTGCCGGCTCTGGTCCGCCCGGTAGAAGCGTTCCGTCAGGCGCGGCAGGTGTTTGGGATCAATACCGTCGCCATCGTCCTCCACTTCCATATAGACACCGTTCTCGTCATCGTACCAGCGCAGGGTAATGTTGCTGCCGGCCGGAGTATATTTGATGGCGTTGATCACCAGATTGGAAAACGCGCTGCGTAATTCCTCCTCGTCACCCTTGATATCCAGGTCATCGTTTACTTCCAGCGTTATGTTGTGCTGCTTGCTGTCATTCATGGCCTGGGCGTCATTAAAAATTCGCCGCAGCAGGTTGGGAACCCCCACGGGCTTCATCACCTGAGTGCTGCGATCGGTTTCCAGGCGGGACAATAACAGCAGATCATTCACCAGGGCTTCCATGCGCAGGGCCTGTTCATTCATGCGATTCAGGCCCCGACTCAGTTGCGGCTGATCTTCCTGCAGTGAATCCATGAAGGTTTCCAGATAGCCTTTTATCACCGTAAGTGGCGTGCGTAATTCGTGGGACACATTGGCCACGAAATCCTGGCGCATTTGCTCCAGATTATGCACCCGGGTTACATCCCGCGCCACGATCAGCCGTTCCCCTTCCCCGAAAACGGTAATCTGGAACTGCAGGAACACACCCGCTTGCAGGGCCGAGGGAATCTCCAGGGGGCGCTGGTAATTGCGGGACTCAAAATAACGGATAAAGCGGGGATCCCGCAGCAGGTTGGTGAGGGGCTGGCCGCGATCGGTTTTTAGCTGGAATCCCAACAGCACTTTACCGGCGTCGTTCCACCACTCCAGGTTGCCCTGTGGGTCCACCACCACCACGGCGTCCTGGATGGCGTTGGTGGATTGCTGGGCGCGGATGATGATGTTGTGCAGGTTGCTGATCTGGCTTTTGAAGGTTTTATTCTGCTGGTAAAGATGGTCGAAGATCAGGCCCCACAGCCCGCTGCTTTCCGGAGGATCGGATTTGTCGTCGGATGCCAGCCAGCGCGCCAGGTCCCGGGTGCGGACCAACATCCATAAGCAGTAGGGTACGCTCACCAGTGCCACACCAATGCCCGGGTAGCCCAGGGTCCAGCCGCCGACGGCACCTATAATGATCAGAATGATGAACTGGTTGAGCTCAATATTCCATTCTTTAAACACGCGCTGCACCCTGCTTACGAATTCAGGAGAATACTACTCTACTGCACAGTAGTAGCAAAACGGTTGCGCTTGGGCAATAAATCTAGCCCTTTAGCTAGCAAGCTGATTTTCTTCAGAATTTTGTTGAAAATCGATAGCCTGTGCCGCGCACAGTCTGCACCAGATGATCGTATTTGTGAGGGGCCAGAGCCTTGCGCAGGCGGCGGATATGAACATCGACAGTGCGGTCTTCCACGTACACGTTGCCACCCCAAACCTGGTCCAGCAGCTGGGCGCGGGAATAGGCCCGGTCCTGATGGGTCATAAAGAACTCCAGCAGGCGGTATTCCGTCGGGCCCATTTCCACCGGGCGTTCATCGGCGGTAATGCGATGGCTGATGGGGTCCAGCGCCAGGCCTTCCACCAGGATGGCCTTGTTCTGGTCGCCCTTGGTGCGGCGCAACACAGCGTTGATGCGGGAAATCAATTCCCGGGTGGAAAAGGGTTTGGTGATGTAGTCGTCGGCACCGGCATCCAGTCCCTGGATTTTGTTGTCTTCTTCACTTTTGGCTGTGAGCATGATGACGGGAATTTCGCTGGTGGCTTCATCCCGCTTCAGGCGGCGGGCCAGTTCGATACCGCTGACCCCTGGTAGCATCCAGTCCAGCAATACCAAGTCTGGTCTTTCGTCCACCACCATGCCGTGGGCCACTTGCCCGTTTTCCGCTTCTATCCACTGGAAGCCCGCCAGCTCCAGGGAGACGGAGATCATTTCGCGGATGGCTTCTTCGTCATCAACGATCAGAATTTTTGCTTCGGCCATGATGTCACTGTATCCACTACCTAATAATTACAGCCCATTTAAGTAGGTCAATGTTACAGAAAAATGACGATTGTGGGTCAGGTCAGGCTGTAATGCAGGAATATTCCCGCAAAAATCACCGCGCCCACCCAATGATTGTGAAGGAAGGCTTTGAAACAGGCGTCCCGGTCCCGCTGCCGGCTCTGCCAAAGTTGCCAGCCCCACAGCAGGATCGCCGCCAGCAGTCCGGCGTAGTACCAGACACTGAATTCCAGGCGACTGCCCAACAGGGCCAGGGCCAGCACAGCGGTACCGTTCAACACCCCCACCATGGTCAGGTCCATGTCACCAAACAGGATGGCGGTGGATTTGATCCCCACTTTCAGGTCGTCTTCCCGGTCCACCATGGCGTAGAGGGTGTCATAGGCCATGGTCCAGGCCACGGTTGCCAGGTAAATCAGCCAGGCATGCTCGGGCACGGTTTCGCTGACCGCGCCGAACGCCATGGGAACCGCCCAGGCAAAAGCAGCACCCAGCACCAGTTGGGGCAGGTAGGTATGGCGTTTCATGTAGGGATAGGTGCAGGCCAGCACCAGCCCGCCCACTGACAGTATGATCGTGAAGGTGTTGGTGAGCAGTACCAGGCAGAACGCCAGAATGCCGATGATCGCTGCGATAGCGAGTGCTTCCTTACCGCTGATGCGTCCAGTGGCAAGCGGGCGTCCGGCGGTGCGGGTGACATGGCCGTCAAAGTCCCGATCGGCATAGTCGTTGATAATGCAGCCACCGGTGCGGGTCAGGAATACACCGGCGATAAAAACAAAGATCAGCTTGAAGCTGGGGTCGCCCTCGGCGGCGATCCAGAGTGCCCACAGGGTTGGCCACATCAACAGATAGATGCCGATGGGGCGGTCCAGGCGGCCCAGGGCGATAAAGTCCGGTAATCGTCGCAAGCGCGAATTGGAGAGTTGTAGTTCTTTTAAGGTTGCCACAAGGATTCCTTATACCGTTCCCAAATACATGGGGCATGCGTGAAGGAAGTACTCACTTACCAATAAAGGTTTGTCATATAAATAGAATAGCGACTGTCTGCCCCAAATGATGCCTTGATCTGCAAAATCTGCACTGACCCGCTTCGCATCCAGCCGGTAAACCGAGATCGGGCCGCGGCGCACATTGGGGTGGTTGAACAGTACCGCACCCAGGGGTTTGGTGCCAAGTCGGGTCAGGGCCTTGGCGGGGCCCTGCAGGGTGTCGGCGGGAATCAGGGTGCGGGCAAACACCCAGGGCTGATCGTGACACAGCAGCGCCACTTCCCGCAGAAAGGGCCAGCTCCTCTGCTCCTGGGCAAGGGCTTCCCGCTCATGGTCAGTGGCCTGCTGGTGCCCCTGGCGCAGCAGGTGTACCCGAAAGTCACCATCACTGGCCCGTATCAGGCGTTGGGTGAGGGAGCCCCGGTCCAGCAACCAGGGCCGATAGGGGCGCGGCACCCGATAGGGCGGGATGCGACCGCCTCCCCCCAGGTAAAGTGCCTGATCCTGCAGGATCGATGGAAGAAAGTGCTGGCTAGCCATAAGGTATTGAATCTATTGATGCTGTTGTCCGTGATTGTAGCGAAATCCGGTTTGGTTTGCTTTGCACTGTCGGACAATTGATGCGGCTGACTTGCATTTTTGGGGTTTCGCACGTAATTTCCCCCTTCCTTACAGAGGTTGTGATAGTAGAAAGGTGTAGAAAATGAAGAAATACGAGTGCATCGTTTGCGGCTATATCTATGATGAGGCAGAGGGTTGGCCGGAAGATGGCATTGCAGCTGGGACCAAGTGGGAAGACGTGCCGGAAGATTGGGTGTGCCCGGATTGCGGTGTGACCAAAGAAGATTTCGAGTTAATGGAAGACTGATAAGAGCCTTCCATTAGTAACTCCGGCACCTGTTGCCATCAGGGATCATAGCGGTGCAAGCCGCCTTCGAAAAAACTGGTGGCCAACAGGACTCCCGGTACCGATACATTCCCCAGATCCACTGCCAGACTGCTCACCTGAATAGGCCCGCTGTCCTGGCGCCGATAGTGTCCCGTCAGCGGATCAAAATAGGTCAGGTAGTTTTTTCCCAGCCCGTTGATACCCGCAATTTCCGCCAGCACCAACTCCCCCGCGAGCCAGGTCATGTCGTCCAATACCCGATACCAGGGGGTACGATACAGCAGCTCCGGTGCGCCGGCGGACCCGTCGTCCCGCACCGGTATGCGAAACAGGGTCTGACCGCCGATAAAATAGAGTTCGCCTTCTGCCATGAGCAAGCCATTGGGCATCAGCATCCCGGGCCGGCGCGCCAGCCAATCCTCCAATTCAAAACTCAGGTTTAGCGGGTCGGTGATGGTGAGCTTACTGATGGCCGGGCCGTCGAAGCCCAACGCCGTGCCATAGGATGAAGCGCTCAGCAACAGGGTGCGGTCATCCAGCATGGTCATGCCGTTGTACCAAACCGGATCAGCAAATGCCTGAATCTGAACCTGGTCCGCGCTGCTGGCACCGGGTGTCACTTTATAGAGCGCGGCGGTGCGGGGTCTGCCGAGGGGGATCAACCATGGGTACCAGATGGTGCAGGCGGCATAAAGATGGTGTCCGTCGGTGGTCATGCCGGAAAAAAAGCAACGACCGTTGTCGTAGTGATTATCCACCTGGAGGCAAGCCGTGAGGCCGCTGACGGCGTCATAGTCACAGGCTTCATCCAGGTCCAGGGTACGCTTGATTTCATAGATGCCGCGATCACTTGCCAGGAAAACCCGGCCTTGCGGCAGCACCACTATGTTTTCCGTGTGGCCCAGCAGGCTGCGGGGTAGAATGGGGGAGGCGTTGACCCACGCCCCGGCCAGCAGCAACAGGGCCGCCAGCAGACATCGTCCATGGTTTGTCATTTTTGTTAGTCCATTAGATTAGAGTGGAAATCTGATAATAGAACGGTAGTACGTGGCAGCAAGTCAGGGATGTTTACAGAATGGTCAAGGAGGCGGGTGCGGCGGCCAGGATGCAAAAAATCCACAACCATTATACAATCGCCGCTTTTGAGGGGACCTCACGAATGCAGAAGTCAGAAGTGGAAGCGGCGCTTGCAGAGAAGCTGAATATTACAAAAACGGCCGCGCGCGATCTGTTGAACGTGATTCTGGATCAGATCACCCTGGAATTAAGCCGTGGCCAGCGCGTCAGCCTGCCCGGTTTTGGTGTGTTTGAAACCCGCGCCTACGGCCCTCGTACCGGCCGTAACCCCCAAACCGGAGAACCCATCGACATTCCGGCCGGGCACAACGCGCACTTCAAACCGGGTAAAGGTCTGAAAGACGCCATCTCAGGCTAGGCTGTTGAATTATTTGGGAATGCCATTATGAAGTTTTGGTTTTTATTGCTGGTTTTGGGCTGGCGCATGCGCTGGCTGGCCAATAACAATGACGCGTTTAAAGAGAAGCTGGAAGAAAAGGACACCATCCTCCAGTTTCGCACGGAAAGCGGCAAAGTGGCCCGTTATTACGTGATCAAGGATCAGAAGGTCAAGCCCTGTGGCGGCATTCACCCTAAACCCAACATGTGCATGTCCTTCAAGGATGCACAGTACGCCTACCAGACCATCATGAACGTCAAAAAGGATAAAATGGCCATCATGAAAGGCATGGGCACCAAAGAGATCGTGGTGACCGGTGAAGCCCAGGAAATGATGTGGTTTATGAGTCTGGTTAAGTTCTTCCCCCCAAAAAAGAAGAAAAAGTAACCAAGTTTCAAGTTGTTCGGTAAAACTTCACTTGTTTCGTAGTCACTTTGTGACGAAACTTATTGTTAACTGGCTTTCGTTCGATGTGATTGATACATTGTGCTTGTCTGTTTTTTGCACAAGTGAACCAGTATTTAGACCAGCAACTGGTATTGAGTTAACTGGGATTGAGTAAGTGAGTTAAGAGGAACCGGGGTGACAGATTCGCTGCGGTCGGGGCAACAGGATGCACCGGCTTCCGAGCATCATCAGCATCAGCATCAGCATAAGAAAGATACGCTGACCTTTCGTATTTTCCTGGGCCTGGCCCTGGGCTTTGCGGCTGGCCTGTTGATGTTCTATGTCCCCAGCGAAGGCTCAGACTTGGCAGCCTGGGTGCAGGAATACCTCATCGACGGTGTGTTTCTCGTTTGTGGCAAGATCTTCGTCAATTTGCTCAAGCTTATGATTGTGCCTCTGGTGCTGGTCTCCCTGATCTGCGGGGTGATTGCCTCAGAGGAAAGCAAAAGCCTGGGGCGGTTGGGCACCAAGACCTTCTTCCTTTACCTGATCACTACCGGCATCGCCATTACCCTGGCGCTGATGGTGGCGCAGGTGGTGGACCCCGGAGCAGGCATCAGCCTGGATGGGGATTACGACCCCTACGTGGCCAAGGAGCGCCCGCCCTTTGTGCAGGTGCTGATTAACATCTTCCCGGACAACCCCATGCAGGCCATGGCCGAAGGCAACATGCTGCAGGTGATAGTGTTTGCCATCCTGGTGGGTATTGCCCTCAATCACACCGGTGACCACGGTCAGCGTATCGGCGCCATCTTTAACGACCTCAACGTGGTGGTGATGAAGCTGGTGCAGTTGATCATGCAACTGGCACCCTATGGCGTGTTCTTCCTGGTGGGTAAGGTGTTCGCCGAACAGGGGCTGGATCTGTTGAAAGGTCTGGGGGCTTACATGGGCTGTGTGTTGTTCGCCCTGTTCCTGCATTTCACCGGCACCTACCTGACCATTCTTACCTTCCTGGCGCGACTGAACCCGATTATCTTTCTGAAGAAAATGCGCCCGGCCCACATGTTTGCTTTCAGCACCGCCAGCAGCGCCGCCACCATGCCGATCACCATGGGTATCGTGGAGAAAAAGCTGGGGGTGAAGAACTCCGTAGCGTCTTTCACCATTCCCCTGGGTACCACCATCAATATGGACGGCACCGCCATCATGCAGGGTGTGGCCACCGTCTTTATTGCCAGTGCCTATGGCGTGGAGCTGGGTCTGGCGGAATTCCTGTCGGTGATTGCCACTGCCACCCTGGCGTCAATCGGTACGGCGGCCGTGCCCAGTGCCGGCATGATCACACTGGCTATGGTGCTGGGACAGGTGGGATTACCGGCGGAAGCCATCGGCCTTATCTTAGGCGTGGACCGGGTGCTGGATATGGTGCGCACGGCCGTGAACATTACCGGGGATGCCGTTGTAACCTGCACCGTTGCCCGCAGCGAGGGGGCACTGGATCAGACGATCTTCGATGATCCGGATGTGGTGGAGGTACAACCAGGATGAGCCGTTGGATCTTCACCGCTGTGTTTATGATGTTGGGTTTGTCTGGCGTAGCTCAGGCTGATCCGGCGATACAGGCGCCAAGCCCGGAGGCCTGGGAGCGGTTGATTGCCTCCTCCGGCGTGGGTCAGGTACTGGAACAAACCAACGACCTGATCGAGCAGGAAATTTCCAATCTGGAAAAAGCGCCACTGGGGTTCAGCGCCTTGCAGCTGGAAACCATGCGTAACCAGCTGCGACAGAAGTTGGGCTCCGAGCGTTTGAAGCAGGACATCATGGTACGGCTGGAGCAGGACTTCTCCAAAGAACAATTTGCGGAGCTGCAGGCCGTGTTGGCTTCCAACAAATTACATCAACTCCAGGTGTTGCAACAGCAACTGGATGATGCCGATGTGCGTCGCGCCGTACGCGCCTACCGTTTGAAACTGTTGGACTCCAACCCCAATCAGGAACGTTTGAAGTTACTGGCCTCACTGGATCAGCAGCTGCAGCAATCGGCGTTGGAAACGGAATTGAAAGTGGAACTGCGCAAACAACTGCTGGCGACCGTATCTCATGTCAAAGCCAGTGAGACTTTTTCCGAAGCCATGCTGGAACGACAACTGCAACCCTACCGCGCTACCGTAGAAGGTGAGATCAGTGAGAATGCACTGTTCGCCTATCTGTATCTGTTAAAGCGCACCCCCAGCCACACCGTTAAAGACTTGGTGGTATCACTGGACCAACCGGCCTTTGATGCCTTTATGGCATTGTGTCGTGAGACGGTGCAGGAATCGTTTCGTGTGGCGCGAGAGCAGATTCAGGAAGATGTGCAGTTGGCGGGGAATTGAAATTTTTTCTGCTGAATTGGTTGCCCGCCCAAACTTATCGCCGAACGCTTAGCCATCCAAACCATCAATCACATTCTGCACCAATAACCTCAGGTGCTTGCGCAGAGCCTGGTCGCTGATATCACTGACGATGGGATGCATTACACTGCTACCAATACCGGTAATGATCAGGGCTGCGGCAACACGGCTCTTTTGACGGGTATCACCACCCAATAAAAACTGCGCCAGGCTCGCCAGAATATTTCTGAACGGTTCGTGTTCTTCAAAATACCGCAGCATGATCGGGTCCCGTTGCAGAAAGCTGGCCAGCCCGCGGCTTTCCACTGCCAGATCAATCAGGTCGTTCACCACCACTTCCCGCGCCGCTTTTGCGGTGGGCGCAGTAGAACCTCGCTCCACGGTTGCCAGTAACTTCTCGAAAATCAGCCAGGTGCTGCCTATCACAATTTCGTCTTTGGTTTTGAACTGGTGGTAGACCGCTGCTTTGGTGACACCAATGGTATCCGCAATCATTTGCAGGGAGGTCCCCGCCACGCCGTGTTCGCTGAACAGTTGCAGCGCCACTTCAAGAATGCGGGATTTGGGCGCGCTTTGGGGGATTTGCGGTGGTTGACTCAAATTCAGGATGTCCGGGTTTAATGCTTGATCTTGCCTGCATTATAAGGAGATGTGTCATGCCTGTATACCGGTGGTCCGGCGCTAGCCGATCGGCTTGTAACGTAGTAGCCGATCGGCTAGTATATATGTCTGGATTATATTGGACGTCACCTTGCGGGCGATGTCTAACCACGACAGGTTGAATAATAATGAATAACAAAGGCCAACTGCTTTTGCTGTGGACCACACCGGTTGCCGGCATCCTGTTTCTGATTGCGTATTTTATGTTTCCGGCATTTGCACCACCGATGTCTCCTACCATGACACCCGAACAAGTTGCTGCGTTTTTCAAGGAGCATGAGGCGTCAATACGCGGAGTGATCATTTACGGTAATCTCATCGGTGCCGCCCTGGTGCCGCTGTTTGCCATGATTGCCGTGCAGATGTTGAGGGTGATTAATTCCAGCCCGGTGTTTGCCTATTCCTATATTATTGCCACCGGCGTGGGGCTCACTGCGTTTATCTTGGCGGATTTTGCCTGGGGGGTTGCGATCTTCCGGCCCGATCGCGATCCGCAGTTGATCAGTCTGCTCAATGACATGGCCTGGTTCTTTTTTATTGCGCCGGCGGGCTGCATCATTGTGCAGAACCTGTGTCTGGCGGGCAGTATTTATCTGGATGCACGGCCGCAACCGGTGTTTCCCCGCTGGGTGGCGCACTTCAATATTCTGACCGCAGTATTAATGGTGCCGGCTGCGTTCTCGGTGTTGCACAAGACCGGGCCGCTGGCATTTGACGGCAGTCTTTCCTTCACATTGCGCCTGCTGACCTATGTGATGTATGTGGCGGTGATGTTTTTTGTTTTGCTGGGTATCGTCAACCGCGAAGTGGAAAACGAAGGGGTTGCCGCGTGAGCGACTCGGTCAGCGTAGACGCCCCGGGCATAAAAGCGCCGGGCATAAAAGCCTCCAGCGGGGTACGTCAGGGTGAGCCCTGGTATAAGAATAAAAAGCTGGACCAGTATCTTTGCTTCTGGAGCGTGCCGATCTTTTACACGTTGTTTGGTTTGGTGTTCGTGCCGTTGAGCTGGATGATGCCACCGCGCTCACCGGACAGCTCCATGGCGGAGATCGTAGCGTTCATGCAATCCGAAAACCTGTTGTTTGCCTGCGTCATTCTGATTCTTTCGGTGGGCCTGGCGGCAGTGGGCAATGCGGTGTATATGACGCAAATGCGGCGCATGACGGTGAGCCCGGCGTTTCGTTTCGCCTTTATGGCCGGTTCCATCACAGGCCCGGTGGTGGGTTGTTTGTTTCCGATGTTCTGTTTTGGTCTGGGTGCCTTTCGGCCTGACTACGATCCGGAAATTCTCGCCATGCTCTATGACTTTGGTTACCTGTCCTTTATCGGTTGCCTGGGTTGCTTTTGCCTGATGTGGTCGATGCTGGGGCTCTCCATACTGCTGGACAAGAATAACATTTTGCCCAAATGGCTCGGCTATTACACGGTGTGGCAATTCGTGACTGAGCTGTTTGCAGCCACAGTCTGGATCGCCAAAACCGGCCCCTTTGCCTGGGATGGATTGTTGGCGTTCTGGTTTAATATGGTGCTCTATGTTCCCTGGCAAATCATTGTGTATTTCTACATATACAAAGCTATTCAGAATCAGCCGGAGCACGAACTACCCAATGTCTTGCCCGTTAAGGCCCAACCAATGCTACAGGGGAATGCGTTATGAGTAATACCCTGGAAAGCGTCGTGCACAAAGTTGATGTCCGCGAGCAACCACAAGTTGTCGGTGCTTTCCCCGGTCAACCCAGTATGTGGTTTTTTATCATCGGTGACCTGCTGATCTTTGGCGCCTATTTTATTGCCTACATGGCCTACCGCAGTCAGGAACCGGATGTGTTTCTGCAGAGCCAGCAAGCGATGAACCAGGGGGTTGGTGCGATCAATACCATTGTTCTGCTGACCAGTTCGCTGTTTGTGGCGTTGGGTACGGAGGCCGTGCGCGCACAAAAAATCAGGGACAGCCTCCGCTTGTTTGGTCTTGCTATGGTCTTTGGCGCCTTGTTTCCGGTTTTAAAAATCTTTGAATGGCTGCCCAAGATCGAAGCGGGTCATACACCGGGTGAAAACCTGTACCTCATGTTCTATTACGTGATGACCGGTCTGCATTTGTTCCATGTACTGCTGGGATTGGTGATACTCGGTTTTGTCATGCGGAATATTAAAACCGCCGCCAACCCCGACGTGCGTTTTGTTGAAACCGGCGCCATCTATTGGCACATGGTTGATTTGTTGTGGCTGGTGTTATTCGCCCTGTTCTATTTGATGAGGTAAGCGATATGGGTTCCTATCTGAATAATCGACTGACCCATGTCTGGGCTTTTCTGACCGCCATCACGGTGGCGTCCTGGTGGATCGGGCAGAGCCGGGGGGCAACGTTTCAATTGGATGCCATGGTTACGCTTACGGTATTGCTGATGGCATCCGTCAAGGCACAGCTGGTGATTCAGTATTTTATGGAAGTGCGTTCAGCGCCGCGCTGGCTCAAGCAAACGGCGTACGGCTGGAATATCGGCTTATTGCTGCTGCTGACCGGTGTGTACTGGCTCGGCTAAATGCAACGGTGGGCATTACCCCTCCAGATTCCTCGCCATCTGCCGTAGCTCATCTTTCATCGCCACCACATGATTAATCACATGCAGGGCGTCTTCCTGCTCCAGGCCCAGTTCTTCGAAAATGCGATCGCTGATGGGCAACACCGGTCCATGAATCAGGCCGACGCTGCGCAGTAATTGATTGCTCACATACAGCAGGCGGGCATACAGGTTGTAGTCACCCTGATAGCCGGGGTAGTTCTGCCAGCGTAAAGCCTGGATCACTTCCTCCGGCATGCTCCAGCAATCCATCAACTGGCTGGCCAGTGTTTCCCGATCGATACCCAGCACATGTTGCTCGATCAAATGGGGATTGACGTGAGTGTTGGCTTCGATGCTGCGGCAGATCACCTTGAAATAGGGCGGGAAGATATGCGCCAGTACCAGGTAGCCATAATTGGACAACAGACCGGCGAGATAGGCCAGTCCCAATGAAGGACGGCGTTCGGAGGGCATGGCTTTCACCAGTCCTTCCATGGTCACGGCACAATACACGGACTGATCCCAGAAGGGTGTTACACCATGGGGGCCTTCTTTGGGCAATTCCAGGGTGCGGCCCAGGGCCAGGCCCAATGCCAGGTTGATCACCAGGTCAAAGCCCAATACCCGCACCACGGCATCGTGCACCGAGCGGATGGCGCCGGGGGCAGCGTAGTAGGGGGAGCTGGCCCAGCTCACCACCTGGGCGGCCAGGCTGGGATCTTTCTCCACCAGTTCCGCCAGTTCGCCGACACCGGCTTCGGGGTCGATGCGCAGCTGGATAATCTTTTCCGCCGTTTCCGGCAGTGGGGGCATCTCCAGGGTTTCTTCCAGGCGGCGTTTGATGCGTAGCTGGGTAAAGCGTTGCACCGAGCTTTCGATCGCCATGCGGTCGTCGGTATTGGGGGTGAAATCGTCCAGCTCGACGCAGAAATCCGCTTCACTGCCGTTGGCCACCAGTTTGGCAAACTCAGTCTGGGGCAGTTTGAGGAAGTAACCGCTATTGCCCATTTCCAGATAGAGGTCGCCGGCGACTTTCAGACGTTTTTCAACTACCAATGGCAGGCTGTCGTTGAGGGGAAAGTCGGGCAGGTGGTCCAGGCCGTGAGAACGAGCCATTTGCTCATACTCTTCCGGTGTAATGGCTTCCAGATTGCGGCCCTTCAGTTCACACAAACGGCTCAGGTCCAGGAGACTGTCAGCGGGAATCAGTGCCTGCAGGTGCCCCATGGAGTCCTTCAGAATGACCAGTTTCACCACCTGGCCCGCGCTGAGTTGGTCCGCGCTGAACAGTTGATGCAGGGGAGCGATCTCCGCTTCCTCGATGATCTGGTAATTGATGCCTTGGGAGTCGAGCCGCTCACTCACGGTTGGGGGGATGGGCATGGTACACACCTCACTATCTGCCATCCCATAAGCATAGTAGCGCCTTGAAATGCTGCCACAGGGGTGCCTCAGGAGAGTTGGAGAATGTCAGGCTATGTGATTGATTTCCCCTAATCAGGGTGTGGTGTTGGGCATTCCAGCAGAAAAAAAATCTTATTCTTGGCGTTCTTTTGTTTGAGCACCTGCCAATGGCCGGGCAATCGACTGGGTAAGAATTCGCCCTCGGCTTCCAGGTAGATTTTGGTCTCCGGTTTAATAAATCCTTTGTATTCCAACAGGTAAAGGCAGGGTTGCAGCAGATCCTGGTGGAAGGGCGGGTCCAGGAAGATCAGGTCATAGGGTTCAACCTTTGTGTTCGCCTGTTGTTTGAGCCAGGCTTCTGCGGCGCGGTGATGCACCCGGGCATCCTGACAGGACAGGGTTTGCAGATGCTCGCGAATGGCCTGGGCCGCCTGGGCGCTGGCATCGACAAAATCCACGTGGCGGGCGCCGCGGGACAGGGCTTCCAGGCCGAGGGCACCGCTGCCGGCAAACAGGTCCAGGCAGCGGGCGCCTTCCACATCGAACATCAGCCAGTTGAACAGGGTTTCCCGGTAGCGATCCAGGGTGGGACGCAGGCCTTCTTCCGCCGTAAAAGTGAGGCGTCGCCCACGCCATTGGCCGCCGATGATGCGGAGTTCGCTTTTGCTGACGCGGTTTGCCTTCGGATTGCCTTTAGGGCTTTTACTCACAGACTGGCCTCGGTATCAGCCGAGACCGGTGTTGTCTGTTGTCCCGCAGTGACCGTAAACATTGCTTCAGGTTGCACCACCCGCCCAAAGGCTTTCTTGATGGCCTTGATATCCACTTTTTCGATGTTGCCGATGTAGGTGTCCAGATAGTCCAGCGGCAGGTCGTAGAAGCCGATCATGCCCAGGTAATCCACGATGTTGCTGTTGCTGGCAGTCTGCAGGGGGAAGCTCCCCAGAATGTGGCGCTTGGCGGCCTCCAGTTCTTCTTCGGTGGGGCCGGTTTCCACAAAGCTCTGCAGGGTGTCGTTCAGCAGCGTCAGTGCCTGCTGGGTCTGGTCGTTGCGGGTCTGCAGGTTGATCAGGAACGGGCCTTCGCTGGCCATGGGGATGAAATGGCTGTACACGCTGTAGGCCAGGCCGTTGTCCTGGCGGATGATCTGGTTGAGGCGGGAGCTGAAGCCCCCGGCACCCAGGACTTCATTGCCCACGGTGAGGGCAAACCAGTCCGGATCACCCCGCTTGACGCCAATGCTACCCACCAGAATGTGGGTCTGACTGGAAGGAAATTCCACATGCTCCTGCTGCGCCTGCTGCAGAGGTTGGGCGGACGCCAGCTTGGGTGCCGCCTGGCCCTTGGGCAGTTGATTATCCAATTGCAGGGCGATCATCTCCGCCTGGGTACGATCAATGTCGCCGATCATGGCGATCACCATATTGGCGGCCACGTAATACTGCTGGTGGAAGCGGCGCAGGTCATCGCTGGTGATGCGGGTCAGGCTGGCTTCGGTGCCGTTGGGGGGAATGCCATAGGGCAAGTCCTGGTACAGGCCCTTGAAGAACGCCTTCTGGGCCAGGGCGCCGGGGCTTTGCTTTTCCTGCTGCAGGCCCAACAGCATTTGCTGGCGCAGCCGGTCGAGGCTGGATTCCGGGAAGGTGGGCTGGGCCACCACGTCGTAGAACATGGTCAATGCCGGGTCGCGATACTGCGGGTCGGACAGAGTGCGCAGGCTGGCAATGGCCATGTCCCGATAGGAATTGGTATTGAGGTTGGCTCCCAGGCCCTCAAAGTGACGGGCGATGGCGTCCACATCGGCAATGCCTGCGCCTTCCGTCAGCATGGCACTGGTGAGCTGGGCCAGACCCGGCAGGTCGCCGTCCCGGGCGGCGCCGGCATCAAACACCACGCGCACATCCAGCATCGGGATTTCCGAGGCCTGCACAAACAGCACCTTGGCACCGTTGGGGGTGTTCCAGGCATCAATATGCACTTTGTAGGGTTTGGCTTCCGCCTGTTCAATCAATTCCAGGGAGGTGAGCTTGGAACCATCAGCCCGTTCCTTCAGGGGCGGGCTTTGCATGGGGGTGACAATAGGGCCGGGTTCCCCGCCATCGCCGGGTTTAACACTGCCCGGCAGGTTGTATAACACAACCACGAAAATGGATATCACAAGGATCATGGTGCTAAGTGTCTTGCGACTGATTCGGCTCTGTTCAGACATGAAAAACGATCCTTAAGGGTTTACAGCGGTTGCGGATTGAGAACGGCAACGGTCCTGTTGTCGGTTACCAGATACTTGCGGGCAGCGGCCTGAATCTGCTCCGGTGTAATAGCGGACAGTTTTTCCACCATGGCGTCCGCTTCCTGCCAGCTGCGGCCAATGGCTTCCATGCGGCCGATCTGGTTGGCCTGGCTGGAGATGGAGTCCTGCTGATAGACAATACCGGAGATGATCTGGGCTTTTACCCGTTCCAGTTCCTCCGGGTCCGCCAGCTCGGTCTGCAGCTTTTCAATCTGTTCGTTGAAGGCGGCTTCCAGCTGTTCGATGGAGTAGCCTTCCGCCGGCACGCCACTGAAATAGAACAGGGTGTCCCCCAGGGAGAAACCGCCGTAACCGGCGCCGGCGCTGGCAGCGATGCCCTGGTTGCGCACCATATCGGTTTCAATGCGGGCGCTGTAGCCGCCGTCGAGCACGCCCGCCAACATGCGCAGGGCATAAACATCGGTTTCATCTTCCGCAGTATTGATACCCGGTACGTTGTAACCCACAAACAGGGTGGCGATCTTGGCGGGAATATCCACACTGATGCGGCGTTCACCCTTGCCGGCCACTTCCCGGTTGAGAGGGCGTTTGGGCACTTCACCCTTGGGAATGGGGCCGAAATAACGGGCCGCCAGCTCAAACACTTCCGGGGCTTTCACATCGCCCACCACCACCAGAATGGCGTTATTGGGCATATACCACTTTTTATACCAGTTGCGGGCATCCCGGGCGTTCATGTTGTCCAGGTCGTGCATCCAGCCGATCACCGGGTTGTGGTAACCGGAGGACAGGTAGGCCGCCGCCATGAAGCGCTCGTAGGCCACGGAATTGGGTTTGTCGTCAGTGCGCAGGCGCCGCTCCTCCTTTACCACTTCAATTTCCTTGGCAAAGGCCTCGTCCGGCATGATGGCGTTCTGCATGCGGTCCGCTTCCAGCTCGATGGACAGGGGCAGGTTGGTGGCACTCATCACCTGGTAATAGCCGGTGTAGTCGTAGGAGGTAAACGCGTTTTCGCTGCCGCCGTATTGGGAGATCAGTTTGGAGAACTCGCCGTCGGGAACTTTCTCGGTGCCTTTGAACATCAGGTGTTCCAGCACATGGGAAACCCCGGTCATACCGGCGTGTTCGTAGCTGGACCCCACCTTGTACCACACCTGGGACACCATCACCGGTGCCCGGTGGTCCTCCCGCACAATGATTTTCATGCCGTTGTCCAGGGTGTGGCTGAAGGTGCGCTCGGCGGCAGAGGGCCGGGCCGACATCTCGTTGGCCCAAGCATTATTTAGGGATAGGGTCAGGGTGGTGAGACAGGCTGATATGCTTGCCAGCAATATGAATCGAGATGCTAAATTCGCCATAGTATCTAGGTTATCCAAGGTATCCGGATTGCGTTGGTGTTGGCTTTTATGATGTTATGGTACCGGAATAAGACCTTGCGGGAGCGTATAAATTCCCCTGGCAGAATACTGAATATATATACAGATATTGCTCGCCTAAACCGGTTGTTATGGTTACCATATTAGCAAATTAATCCCTTAAATTGATTGTTCATAATCCGACCCGTGACGCTGTTCCAGGAATTTGCCGAGCTCTTCGAATATCTACACACTAAATCCCCGCAAGACGTTTTGGTGTTAACGCCCAATAAACGTTTAAGCCGCTTTTTGCGGGATGGTTTTAACCAGTATTTGGCTTCCCGCCTGTCTGATCAGGCGTGGCCTACCTTGGCCTGTTTTTCTGTTCAGGGTTGGCTGCAACAGGTTTGGGATCAATTGATGCTGAACCCGCAGCAACGTTCGATACTGGAGCGAATGCCGCTGTCCTCAATGCAGGAGCGTATTATCTGGCAGCGGGTAGTCAGTAGTCATCCTGATACCCCGGCATTACTAAGTACCAAAGCCACCGGCAATCAAGCCATGGAGGCCTGGCGTTTGTTGCGGCAATGGCAAGTGGAGTTGCCTGACAACGGGGATGACAACAGTCGTATCTTCGCCGCCTGGAGCGACGCGTTTTCCGCAGAGTGTGAAAGCCGCGGCTTGGTGTCGTCCGCTCTGGCCGCTGATGTGGTGATGGGCTGTATCCGGGATGGTCTGCTGCCCTGTCCCCAGTCGGTATTGTTATACGGTTTCGATGAAATGACGCCGCAATTTCAAAACCTGTTGGGAGTGTTACGGGAAAACGGCACTGAAGTGGCAGAGCTGGCTTGGCAAACACAAGCGCAGCAGATCCGGCGTTATGAGTTTGTCGACGAAGAAACCGAAATCGAAGGCGCTGCCCTGTGGGCGCAGGCGTTGCTGCAGCAGAATCCCGGCCAGCGCATCGCGGTGGTGATTCCCAAGCTGGCGCAACTGCGGGAAAAGGTGGAACGCATTTTTACCCGGGTATTTGAGCCACAATACCTGTTGCCGCAGCAACCCCAGCATGCACCCGGCTTCAACATCTCAGCCGGCCAGCCCATGGACGGCGTGCCGGTGGTGGCGGCAGCGCTGAGTGTTCTGGCCTGCAACCGGGGCGTATTGGAAATTGAAGCGGTGTCCCGTTTATTGCGCTCACCCTTTGTGGGGGTGACATCAGAGTTGCCGCAGCGGGCCTTGCTGGATGTGGAATTGCGCGGCGGTGACCTCACGCTCAATCTCAAGCAATTGCGGCAGGCCCTGGGCAAGCGTGTTGGTGAAGCCGGGGAAGAATATCGTTATCGCTGCCCCAACCTGAACAGCGCCTTTGAACACTTTGACCAGATCCGCTTGTCCACTGCGAAAAAACAACTGCCCAGCCAATGGGGGCAGGTTTTTCTGCAGCAATTACAGGCGGTGGGTTGGCCCGGTGATCGCACCCTGGACACCCTGGAATTTCAGCAGGTGCAAAGCTGGCAGGAAGCCTTGCAGGAATTTGCCACCCTGGATGCCGTCTGTGGTGAGATCGATTGGTCCAGTGCATTGCAGTACCTCACCGTGATGTTGAAGCACAACAGTTTCCAGGCCCAGACCAAAACCTCCCCGGTTCAGATTCTCGGTATGCTGGAAGCAGCCGGTCTGCCGTTTGATCATCTGTGGCTGATGAACATGGACGATGAAACCTGGCCACCGGCACCGGACCCCAATCCACTATTGCCGCTGGGTTTTCAGATCGAGCACGGGATGCCGCAATCCTCTTCCCAGCGGGAGTTGGAATACGCCCGGCGCCTGTTGCAGCGTTTGCGCACCAGTGCCCCCGACGTTGTTTTCAGCCATTGCCTGATGCAGGGAGACAAGCATCTGCGCGGTAGCACCCTGGTGGCGGATGTAGCGGTGCAGGAATTCAATCTGAGGGCAACGGAAACCTTCGCCGCCCAATTGTTTCGTCAGCGGGATATCGAAACAGTGTTGGAAAACAGCGGGCCCAGAGTGGCCAACACAGCAGAGATTCGCGGCGGCACCGGCATTTTAAAGGATCAGGCCGCCTGTCCGTTTCGCGCCTTCGCCCGCCATCGTTTGCATGCAGACGATATCCCGGTACCGGGCATGGGGCTGGATGCCATGGAGCGGGGTAATCTGCTGCACAAGGTGATGGAATTAATCTGGCGCCGGCTGCGACGGCAGAGCCGTCTGCTGGAATTATCCGAGCCGGAGCTGGAGGATTTGATCCTGCGCAGCATTGAAGAGTCGGTGCAGGGTTTTGAGGCCCGGCATTCCGTGGGGCAACGTTTCCTGCAGATTGAAAGCCGGCGTTTGGCGGGTCAGGTCAGGGCCTGGCTGGAACTGGAAAAGCAACGCCAGCCGTTCAGCGTGGTATTCAATGAAGGGCGTAAAACCGTCAAGCTGGGCAAGCTGCCGCTAAATATCCGCTACGATCGCGTGGATCGTCTGGAGGATGGCCGTTTGTTTGTGCTGGACTATAAAACCGGCAAACAGACGATTAATTCCTGGGATGGGGAGCGCCCGGACGAACCCCAGGTTCCCCTGTACTGTGTGGCCAACAGCAGCAAGGTGGCCGGGGCTGCTTTTGGCCAGATCACTGCCGACGAGATTGCCGTAAAAGGCATCGCAGATGATGACAGCCTGGCGCCGGGCATGAAGGCTCCCGAAGCATTGTCGAAATTGGAATTGCCGCCGGACTGGCCATCGATCATTGAGCATTGGCGTACTGTATTGGAAAAACTGGCGCAGGATTTTATGAGCGGGGTGGCGGCGGTGGACCCGAAGAAAGCCGGGGTCACCTGTCGCTATTGCGAGTTGAAACCGTTATGCCGGATCAAGGAGCAAATGAATTCAGATCCAACTGACAATGATGGTGAAGCGGCTATCGGGGAAGGGGTTGCCAAAGGGGAGAGCCTGTAATGACCAACTCTTCGAATTCACCAAAACAACCAGCCGACTTTTTGCAGCGGCAGCAGGCACTGGACCCCGAAAACTCTTTTATCTGCGAAGCGCCGGCAGGCAGTGGTAAAACCGAACTGCTGACCCAGCGTTTTCTCAATTTGTTGGCGCGGGTGGAACGACCGGAACAGGTACTGGCCATTACTTTCACCCGTAAAGCGGTGGGGGAAATGCGGGAACGTATCCTGAGCGCTTTGTTGGCGGCCACCGGACCACAGCCACAGGAAGCCCACAAACAACAAACCTGGCAACTGGCCAGCGCCGTGCTGCAGCGGGATCAGCAACGGGACTGGTATTTGCTGGATAATCCCAATCGCCTGCAGATCAAAACCTTCGACAGTCTGTGCGCATCGCTTACCAACAGCATGCCACTGGAATCCGCCATCGGCTCCAAACCCCAGGTCACCGAAGACGCCGATGATATTTATCGGCGGGCGGCCCGGGCCTTGTTGGCATCCCTGGAATCCGATGAACCCTGGAGCGATGCCCTGGCGACCTTGCTGCAGCAGATGGATAACCGTTTTTCCCGCCTGGAAGATCTGTTGGTGCAGATGCTGGCGCGGCGGGAAGAGTGGTTGCCCTTGATGATGACGGCCCCGCAGCATGGCGGCATCCGTCACTCCCTCGAACACAGTCTGCAAAGCATCATTGAAGATGCCGTCAACAGGATGCATGAGTTGATTCCGGCTGCGCTGCAGCGGGAGATCGTGGTCCTGGCCGGATTTGCTGCGGCCAACCTCAAGCGCATGGAGATCGATTCACCGACTTTATGTTGTCATGGTTTGGATCTGGATAATGATTCTCTTCCCGGTTGTACGGAGGCCGAGCTGCCCCAATGGCAGGGCATCATTACCATGCTGACCACCGCCAAAGGCGAGTGGCGCAAAGCCATCAATAAAAACGCAGGCTTTCCTCCCGGTGACAATGCCCGGGAAAAAAAGGAATTCAAAGAGCGCAAAGAACAACTGCTGCTGGTGATTGATCAATTGCGTAATGTAGCGGGTCTGGAAGATGCCGTGGCGGACATGCTGGTGCTGCCGGAACGGCATTTCACCGATGAGCAATGGTTGCTGCTGGACGCCCTCACTTTGGTGCTGCCGGTGCTGGCAGCGCAGCTGCAGTTGGTGTTCCAGGAAACCAACAGCCTGGACTTTGCCGAGATCAGTATTCGTGCCCGCCGTGCTCTGGGTGCGTTGGATGATCCCACCCAGCTGGCGTTGAAAATGGATTATCGCCTGCAACACATTCTGGTGGATGAATTCCAGGATACCTCTGCCAGTCAGGTGGAACTGTTGCATCAACTGACCGCGGGTTGGCAGCCCGGCGACGGGCGTACTTTGTTCTGCGTGGGGGATGCCATGCAGTCCATCTACGGTTTTCGTGGTGCCAATGTGGGCTTGTTCCTGAATTGTCGGGAGGCGGGGCTGGAGAATGTTCCCCTCATCCCGCTGCGGTTGACCACCAACTTTCGTTCCCAGGCGGGGCTGGTGGACTGGGTGAACAAGGTCTTCCAGCAGGCTTTTCCCGCCGCCAATGATATTTCCACCGGCGCGGTGACCTATTCACCCTCTGATGCTTTCCATGATCAACAGGATGGCCGTGCCGTTACAGTACATGCCTTTGTGGAGCAGGGTGACAGCGAGCCTGGTAATTTGAGTGCCAAAGGGGATGGCAGGGCGGCCGAGGCCCGTGCCATTCTGGATATCATCGCTGAAACCCGCGCCACCCAACCCCAGGCCAGCATCGCCATTTTGGTTCGCAACCGACCCCATGCGGCTCATATCCTGCCGTTATTGAAAGAGCAGGGCATTGCCTATCGTTCCCTGGATCTGGAGTTATTGCAGGATCAACCGGTGATACAGGATCTGATGGCACTGACCAAGGCCCTGTTGCACCCGGCGGATCGCACCGCCTGGTTATCCGTGCTGAGAGCACCCTGGTGTGGTTTGAGCCTGGTGGATCTGGAATCCATCGCTAATCTAACCGGCGCCGACCAGGCTACCTCTGTGCAACGGGGTTATCCCACGGTGTTGTCGCAATTGGAACAGGCTTTAGAGCTCAGCGAGAGCAATGGTGCGGTCAGGGACGCAACCCCGGTTCAGGAAGATTTCTTTGCCCTGCAACAGCCAGCAGAATTGGTGAATGGCCAGGTACTGACAGCCGACGGTTACCACCGGCTATGCCGTGTCTTGCCTGTCTTGCGTCAGGCATTGAACAACGCTGAACGCAAACCCTTGCGCAGTTGGATCGAAGGCACCTGGTTGGCCCTGGGGGCTGCAGCCTGTGTGCGGGATGCTGAAGCACTGAAGAACGCCGACAAGTTTTTCGCCCTGTTGGAAAGCTGGCCCTATGGCAGTGCCATGCCAGCCCTGGACAGCCTGCAAAAAGCGGTGGAAAAGCTGTATGCAGCACCGGACCCCAACGCCGATGATCGCTTGCAGATCATGACCATTCACAAATCCAAGGGCCTGGAATTCGACGTGGTGATTGTGCCGGCCTTGCACAAGGCACCCCGCAGTGACGACCCGGCCCTGTTGCTCTGGCATGAGCGGCTCAATGCCCACGGCGAAATGGAACTGGTGATGGCACCCATCACGGCGGTGGGTAAAGATAAGCATCCCACCTACCGTCATCTGCAGATGGAAGACACCAAGAAGAGCCAGTATGAAGCCTGCCGCCTGCTCTATGTGGCGTGCACCCGGGCCAAACAAACCTTGCATCTGTCGGCCCAGGTGAAGGCCGATGACGGGCAGCCACCGGTGTTGAAAGCCCCTGCGAAATCCTCCCTGCTGAACAGCATCTGGGAACCGGTGCAACTGCATATTCAGCGCTATGAGGTGGAAGCAGCATCCCCCCCGCTTGCCGCACCTGGACCCGGTCCCCGGCCACTACAGCGCCTGCCCCGTCACTGGCAGTTGCCGGAACTGCCCGGTGGTCACCTGTTGGATCAGTACATTCCCCGCTATGAATACGGCGAAACCAATAATCAGGTGGAGCTGAAATGGCAGGACCCGACACCGCGGGCGGTGGGCACGCTGGTACACCGCTACCTGCAGCAGATGGGTAATACCGGCATCAATCACTGGAGTGTGGATAGTATCCGCAAGCTGGAGCGTTCCATTGCTGCCGGGTTAAAGGCGTTTGGGGTGCCGCTGTCCCAGCTCAGCGCGGCGGTGGATAAAGTGAGCCTGGCCCTGCAGATGGTGCTGCAGGACAGCAAGGCGGAACACTTCCTCTCCCACAAACATCCGTTCCATGCCTGTGAGTATCCGATCACCTTTGCCAGCAGTGTGGGACCGAAAAACCTGCAGATCGACCGGGTCTTTACCACCCAGCAGGGCACCACCTGGCTGGTGGACTACAAGACCAGCGAGCCGGAAGCCGGACAGTCCCTGCAAGACTTCCTCGATCAGGAGCTGGAACAATACCAGGCCCAGCTCAGTCTGTATCAGCGAGCCCTGCAATCCGCAGGTTTCGGTAAAGTAAAAAAGGCGCTTTACTTTCCCATGATCACCCACTGGCAGGAGCTTGGGTGATTTTCCAGCTGAGCCCGATTTCCAGCTGAGCAAGAGGGGAACAAATGTTAGGATACCCCCCAACAGAATTGGATCATGATGTAGGTTAGGGGTTTTACATGGTGGGTACTGCTCACGAACAGGAAATTTTCGGGCGCTTCTTTGAATCGACACCGGCTTTTATGCGCGGCCCTGAGGTTCTCACTGAACAGGCATTATTCGCCCGCTTCTTCGACGCTGAAGCCGCCAATCAGGCCCTGTTAGCCCCGCCGGTTGAGGAACCGGTTCCCACCGCACCAGAACCAGAAACCGCAGAGAAAGTAGTGGGTGCCGTTGCCGATGTGGCAGTGGTCAAGTCCACGGTTGAGATCGGCGCCGAGCCGGTTTCCTTTTTTGCGCGGGTCAAGCAGGGCCTGTCCCGGACCCGTGCCGGCCTGAGTGATGGCTTGTCGGGTTTACTGCTGGGCAAGAAAGCCATTGATGATGACCTGTTGGAAGAAATCGAAACCCAGCTGCTGGTGGCGGATGTGGGGATGGATGCTACCGGCAAGATCATCGGCGCCATTACCGAGCGCATGGGCCGCAAGGAACTGAAAGATTCTGACGCGCTCTATGATGCCCTCAAGGAAGAAATGGCCGCCATCCTGCGCCGCTCCGATGACGGCGGTGGCCTGCATGTGGACAGCGGCAAGCAACCCTACGTGATCCTCATGGTGGGGGTGAACGGCGTGGGTAAAACCACCACCATTGGTAAGCTGGCCAAGAAACTGCAACAGGAAGGCAAGTCCGTGATGCTGGCGGCGGGGGACACCTTCCGCGCTGCGGCCGTGGAGCAGTTGCAGGTCTGGGGTGAGCGCAACAATATTCCCGTGGTAGCCCAGCACACCGGAGCCGACAGTGCGTCCGTTATTTTCGATGCCCTGCAGTCCGCCCAATCCAAAGGTGTGGACGTGTTGATCGCCGACACCGCCGGCCGCCTTCACACCAAAAGTAATCTGATGGATGAGTTGTCCAAGGTGAAACGGGTTATGGGTAAGCTGGACGATAGTGCGCCCCACGAGGTGATGCTGGTGCTGGATGCCGCCACCGGCCAGAATGCCCTCAACCAGGCGGAACAATTTCATAATGCGGTGGGCGTGACCGGGATCACTCTCACCAAACTGGACGGCACCGCCAAAGGTGGTATCGTGTTCGCCATTGCCGCCAAAATGGGGCTGCCCATCCGCTATATCGGTGTTGGGGAGCAGATTGATGACTTGCGTCCGTTTGCGGCGGACGAGTTTGTACGAGCTTTGTTTGATCGATAGTTTGAACAATAGTTTGATCGGTGAATTCGAAGCTAAGGTCTAGTTGGATAGCACGGAGCAGAGGGAGGGGAACTGGTTCAAGACCGTCAGCGGCCATGGACGGCCGCTGTCGAGCGCACAGGGATGTGCTTGCAGCGTGTCTTGAACCAGTTCCCCTTCCTCTGCGGAAGTATATTAAGAACGCTAATCGGGATTTATGATTCACTTCCAGAAAGTCAGCAAACGTTATGAAAATGGTAAAGATGCCCTGCTCAACGTCAGTTTCGAGCTGGACCGGGGCGAGCTGACTTTTTTAACAGGGCATTCCGGTGCCGGTAAAAGCACACTCCTGAAACTGATCATGTTGATCGAGCGTCCCAGTGGCGGCCGCATGGTGGTGTGTGATCAGGATGTTTCCAAGGTGGGTCGATCCGCCATTCCCTATTACCGCCGCCAGATCGGCATGGTATTCCAGAACCACCAACTGCTGTTCGATCGCACGGTTTATGACAACGTGGCCCTGCCCCTGATCATTGCGGGCTACCGACCCCGGGAAACCGGTCGCCGGGTGCGGGCGGCCCTGGATAAAGTGGGTCTGCTGGATAAAGAGAACCTAAACCCCATTGCGCTTTCCGGCGGTGAACAGCAGCGGGTGGGCATTGCCCGGGCGGTGGTGAACAAACCCCAGATTCTGATTGCCGATGAGCCCACTGGGAACCTCGATCCCGAATTGTCGGCGGAGATCATGGACCTTTTCGATCAGTTCTCCCAGGTGGGGGTGACGGTGTTGATTGCGACCCACGATCTGGGCCTGATCTCCCGTTATGATCATCGTCTGTTGTCCCTGGATTCCGGCACCCTCATCAGCGATGGCACCGATCACATTGCCGCCGACCCGGATCACCACCTTTATTCCGGGAGCTACTGATGAATCAGACCGCTCCGAAGAATGCGCCCAAAGCGCCGGCTCCGAAGGGGGCAACCGCCGCCCGTACCACGTTCAAGCAACGCTTTGAAAGCTGGCGCGAGCATCATAAAGAAGTGGCGCTGGAAAGCCTCCGTCGCCTGATGGCCACCCCATTGCCGACTCTGATGACCATCCTGGTGATCGCCATTGCGTTGAGTTTGCCGGCCGGCCTGTACGTTATGCTTAAAAATGCCGAAGCCATCAGTGAGGATTGGGATGGCAGTGCCCAGATCTCCCTGTTTCTGCATCTCAAAACCAGTACGGAGCAGGGCCGCAGGCTGGCGGATACCCTGGCCAAACGACCGGATGTGAAGCGCACGGAATACATTTCCCGGGAACAGGCTTTGGCGGAATTTGAAGAGCAGAGTGGTTTTGGTGACTTACTGCAGGAGCTGGGAGAAAACCCGCTGCCGGCAGTGGTGGTGGTGTATCCCTCTGTTACCGATCTGGAGGCGGCGGAAAAACTGCGTCTGGATCTGGCAAAGAAAGGGGAAGTGGATCTGGCGCAACTGGATGCCCAGTGGGTGCAGCGTCTCTACGCCATTTTGGATTTGGGGCGCCGCCTGGTGGTGGCCCTGAGCATCGGCCTGGCGCTGGCGGTGTTGCTGGTGATCATCAATACCATCCGCCTGGCCATCGAGAGCCGCCGCGATGAAATCATCATTGTTAAACTGGTGGGGGGTACCGACGCCTTCGTACGTCGCCCGTTCATGTACACCGGCCTTTGGTATGGACTGGGGGGATGTCTGATCGCCCTGATGCTGATCCAGACTGTACTGTGGTGGCTGGATGAACCGGTGCAGGCCCTGTCTGAGCTGTACCGCAGCCAGTTCGAGCTCAGTGGGCTGGGCCTGGAAGTCTCCTTCCTGATGCTGTTGGGGAGCATTGCCATCGGCCTGATTGGCGCTCGCCTGGCGGTGAGTCAGCATATCCGCTCCATTGAGCCCGGGTAGTAGTAGCGCCATGAAATGGAATTTCTGGCTGTCATGGTTTTCGTTATGGTTGGTGGTGGACAAGGCTGCTGCCCAAAACTGGCACAATCCTCATCCCTGGCGTCCACAAGCCGTCGTTGAGGGGAGGGGCTATGACTACAATACGGAATATTTCGTTCAGACGTTCAGCTATCGCCATCTGATTAATGATCCCTCTCCTGTGGCAGACGGCATCCGGGGAACCGGGGGCAGCATTACCAGTGACCGGCTTTATCTGGACATTCATTACCGCCAGACCTTCGAATTCGATAATGGACATCAGGCTTTCAACCTGGAAATGCAGCGCAGTGAGGATTTTGACGGCAGTTACGATCGCCAGTTGGTGGGGCTACGGCAGACTCTGGATCGTTGGCAATTGTCCCTGCAGGGGGATGTGTTCAGTGACAAATCCATCTCCGATATCTATCTCGGAGTAAAGCGGCTGCAGGGGGAGAACGGCTGGCTGCAGTTGAGCTGGATTCTGCCGGATGCCTATTTCAATGAAAAAACCAACACGGATAACAAAGTTCTGGAAGCGCCCCAGACCTTCTTTGTGCAGTGGCATCGACAGCATTCGGGTGCCTCCACCACCCTCAGTATTAATCATTCTCCTGACTCAACCTTGCGCGATATTGACCAGGAGGATGAGGTCACCAGTCGGCAAACCCGCGCGGCGTTGAGCCAACATTTCACCTCAGACCACTGGGATTGGCGGGTTGACATCGAAGCTGAGCAAACCCGGCGCCGGCATCAGTTAACCGGTATCCCTGCCGTTCAGGCTTTCAATCGTGATATGGCGGCCCTCACTGTGGCCCTGCGTCGGTTGCAGGGGCCACGGCAGATGCAGCTGGGAATACGCTATTTTTGGCTCGACGAAGCGGGCTGGTTTGGTCGCGAATTGAACGCCAATGCCTGGGTGGAACGCAAGGAGCCCATGCTGTTTGGCAGCATCAGGCATCGATTGAGCGACACGCAATGGCTGGAACCCACCCTGTACCTGAGCGTACCCCGGGTCCGCCAACAATCAGTGAATAATGAATGGAAGTCTCGGGATTTCGAAAGCTTTGTGGGCAAGCTCAGCCTACCCTGGCACATCCGGGTTGCCGCGACTAATGGTGCAGTGCTGAGCATCGTGCCGGCACTGAGGCTGCATCGCCTGGGGTTCGGGGGTGGCAACATCCAGTTTCACTGGCCGCTGTAGGTCGGAGTAAGTGTGCGCTTACTAATTTGGGAGGCCTTTTCGTGCAGTCCACTTTACAGTCTGCGGGTTATTTTTAAAAAAACTCGTGTTTCTGTGCTTGAAAACCTTGAAAAAGACCCAAGGAAACCCCAACAATATAAGGCCCTGTTACGGCTGGATTGCTAAGGAATCAGGGAACTTTTGGCGGAATTAGCACTCAAAGATTCAGAGTGCTAAACTCAGTCAGACCCAACGGAGGTTTCACTATATGACTAATGCCCTTCAACCTGCTTTTGTCACCGCGCCCGGTGTCAATCTCGAAGCCTACGTACAGTCCGTACAGACTGTGCCGGTACTGAGTGCAGAAGAAGAAAAGGCACTGGCTGAAAAACTGTATTTTGATGGTGATGTGGACGCTGCCCGTCAGTTGGTATTGTCCCACCTGCGCTTCGTGGTGCACATCGCCAAGTCTTACAATGGATATGGGCTGCCTCAGGCTGACCTGATCCAGGAAGGCAATGTGGGTTTGATGAAGGCGGTCAAGCGCTTCGACCCCACTGTTGGTGTGCGCCTGGTGTCTTTTGCGGTGCACTGGATCAAGGCTGAAATCCACGAATACGTGCTGCGTAACTGGCGAATTGTGAAGATCGCCACCACCAAGGCCCAGCGTAAACTGTTCTTCAACCTGCGCAGCCAAAAGAAACGCCTGGGTTGGATGAGCAGTGATGAAATTAATGCCATTGCCAAGGATCTGGGCGTGGACGCCTCGGATGTGCGGGAAATGGAAGGTCGTTTGGGTGCTTATGATGCCTCTTTCGACGCACCGGTGGATGCAGATGACGAAAGCGCCAATCAGGCACCCGTGTACTTCCTGGAAGACAAAACCATGGATCCGGCGGCCATGTTGGAAGAGGATGACTGGGAAACTTCGCACAATGAGCGTCTTTACCAGGCCCTGACCACATTGGATGAGCGTAGCCGGGATATCCTCCAGCGCCGTTGGTTCGATGATGATAAGGCCACTTTGCACGACCTGGCCGCCAAATACGACGTATCCGCAGAACGCATTCGCCAACTTGAGAAGAATGCGATGAAGAAGCTGAAAGCCCACATGCTGGAAGCGTAAAGCGGACAACAACCCCGTTAAAAAGGCTGATCTTACGATCAGCCTTTTTTTGTTTACGCAGTGTAATAAACCTTAACTGAAATAGCCGGTGTAAGACGGTATACTCAGTTTGTTTCGCTTCGGCTTGTATTTGTTTTTCTAGGGACCACAGATGAAGTTTGTCCGTGTTGTTGGGTTAGCACTGGCCGCTTTGGTATGCGTCGTATTCGCTGACGATGCCATGGAAGCTACCAAGGGTGTTTTCTCCACTCAAATTGCTGAGACCGGTTCGGCGTTGGATGGCCTGTGGGTATCCAATTGTTATCCGTTTGAAGGCAGCTATCAGGTACGCACGTTTGAATTTGTGCTGGATCACCTGGCCACCATTACCACTATCAGTTATCCCGATGCGCTCTGTGCCAAACAGCCCTTGGGATCGACCGTGATATCTGCGACCTGGGATTTGGGGGACACCTTGGTGACGGAGGAGGGCCTGTTGGCCTATCGCTTGGATGTATTGCTTAAAACCGGTCCGCGTCAGGAGCTGACCACGGTCAAACAGGTGGTGCATTTTCAGGATCAGTCTTTCATGCTGGGTATCGGCAGTCAGTTGAATCGTTACCCGGATCGCCTGGACTGGGAGATCGTCTTCTCCCGTTTGGAGCAGCCGCTCTAATCCAAAGTAACATTAAACCGCGCACCAACTACAGCTGACATTGTTGGCGTAGCTCTCGTCGCTCTCGTCGCTAGTATTTGAATATAACGTTAGTACTTGAATATAAAAGGACTGCTGTATTCCAGCTCAACAGAATCGGCGCGGGTTCTTTCGGTTACCGGTTTGCCAGACGTTTGCTCGATAATCCAGAACTCAACACTGTCTCCCAGAATCTCGCCGACCACTTTATATTCCACCCCGGCTGCCGCGTTAAAATGGAGTGTAGCCAGAGCGGTACACGGGCAGTCGGACTCTTCTTTGTCGAATTCGCTTTTGACCAGCACTTTATGTTGTCCCGGTGTGAGCTTCATGGAATCCACGTCCCGGAACAGATCCGTTAACGGTCTGCGGTAGTTTACGGGCAAATCATCGATATACATTACCGTAAATTGAGACCAATGGGACAAGCCTGTGCGTGAGCTGCTGTTGGCCAGGCTGGGTGGATTGGTCAGTTCTTTGGGCTGAACATAATGCTGGGATGGTGTGGCGCAGGCAGCCAGGAAAATCGCCAGTAATACTACCAGCCCAAAGGGAGATGACTTACATTGCATGCTTTTTTCTTCCCAGTTTTTTTACAGAAGCATAATAAATCAAAGGAATAACCACCAGTACCAACACCGTAGAGAACAATAGGCCACTGACGATGGTGGCGGCAATTGGACCCCAGAGTAAAGATTTGCCGCCGACGCCGACGGCCAGCGAAAACAAACCGGCGATGGTGGTGGTGGAGGTGATCAGGATGGGAACCACACGGCGGCGGCCGGCATAGATGGTAGCGTGCAGTGGGCTCATGCCCTGTTGCAGGCGGCTGTTGGCGGCCGAAATGAGCACGATGGCGGAGTTGACGGAAATTCCTGATAACGCCACCACACCGTACATGGAGGTGAAGCTTAACGGGTTGTTGGTCAGCACCAGGCCGAACACGACACCAATAAATGCCAGGGGAACCGACACCAGAATCATCAATGGTTGGCGATAGCTTTTAAACTGTGTGCCCAGAATCAGGTAAATCAAACCAATACCTATGGCAAACAATGAGCTGATGCCGCTCAGGTTCTCTTCGATGTCATCCAGTACCCCGGAAAAATCCAGGCTGATACCCGGGTGTTGGGCGCGAATGGAATCCCAGTATTCGCTAATCAGATTATTGGCGGCTACTGCGTCAAGTTGTTCTTCGTCGATGTCGCCGTTGATGGTGATAGAACGTTTAAAGTTATAGTGACGAATATTCTGGTAGCCGGAACCGTATTCGGTTTTAAGTAGCGTACTCAGGCGCACGGTTTCGCCATTGCTTGTGGTGAGGGTGGTGCTGAGCAGGGAATCAAGATTGTCATTCTCGTCCTGACGGGCCAGCAGCCGGATATCCACCTCTTCTCCCAGACTCTGGTAGCGTCCGATCAGAAGTCCATCCACCCGGCTTTGTAACGCAGTGGTGACCACCTGGGGCGCAATCCCTGCCCGTTGGATAGCATCGCCATCCAGCGTCAGTTTCAGTTGTGGGCTGCCGGTTTTGAAATCGGTGTTGATGTTTTTGAAACGGGGATCGGATTGCAAATGGGCAATAATTTTGTTGACGACGATTTCAATTTCTTCGAATTGGTCCCCGCGCACTTTGACGCTGATAGGCTGGCCGACGGGTGGACCGTCTTCCAGAACCAGTACGGAAACTTTAGACTCGCCCAGACTATCCCCCACTACGTTTTCCACCGCCTCAATCAGGCTATAGGTGTCGCGCATTTCTCCGCGGATGGGGTTCAGGCTGATGAAAGCCTGGCTGTAGTTTTCACCAAAGTAGGGTTCTGTCTGAGTAAACATGAGACCGCTGTAAGAAACAGAGGCGCGCACTTCTTCCGGCTCCAGTACCGAAAGCACTTTTTCCTCCAACTGGGTTGCCACTGCCATGGATTCTTCGATGGTGTAGCGGGCCGGTGATTCGGCGTTGATATACAACACCCGGTACGGATCAGCGGCAAAGAAGTTTACCTTGATGACACCACTGGCCAGTAGTAACACCGCGACGATAGCAGCAGCGATAATGCCCACTATGGATTTTCTGGGATGACGCATTACCTTGATCAACAGCAGGCTGTAATAGTGCCGGATATTGCGGGAAAAGCGTTGCCGTTTCAGTTGTAGTGAGGACGTCTTGTCAAAGTTGACCCGAATCGCTGAAACATGTGCCGGCAACATCCAGAACGCTTCCAGCAGACTGATCGCGAGGGCAATACAGACTACAAGGGGAATCACGCGCAGGAACTCGCCCATGATGCCCTGTAGCAACATCAACGGCAGAAAGGCGGCAATGGTCGTAAGCACCGAAGTGAATACCGGTGCTGCTACTTCCTGCAGCGCGGCAATGGCGGCATCCATGGCCTTTTCACCCTGTTGCAGTCGGTAATAAATAGTCTCCACCACGACCACAGCGTCGTCTACCAGCATGCCCAGTGCAATCACCACGCCCAGCAGCACAGTGTTGTTCAGACTCATGTCCATGGAGTGCAGAATGAAGAAGGTCGCTGCCAGGGTGAAGGGGATGCCGATACCGGTGAGCAGGGCAATGCGTCCTCCCAGAAACACAAACACCACCACCATCACCAGAGTGAGACCGATGGCTGCGTTCCATTGCATGGTGTCGATTGCGTCGCGGGTACTGATGGTCTGGTCGTCCACCAGAGCCATCTGGTAGCCAAGCGGGATAATCACGTCCTGTTCGCGGGCAATAAACTGGTTGAGGTTATCCAGTAACTCCAGAGTGTTGGCTTGTTCCTGTTTGGTAATGTTGAACATGATGGCGGGTTGGCCCTGGTAGCGGGTCAGAATGGACGGTTCTGCACTGCTGCGATAGATTTCCGCCAGACTACTCAATGGTACCACCCCCTGGGCGGTGACCACTGGAAAGGCTTCCAATTCATCCAGTGAACTGCTGGTGCCTTCAAGCCGGACCAGCCAGCGGCCATTGGGGGTACTCAGATCACCGATGGAGACGTCGCTGAAATAGGCGCGCACCGTGTCTGCCAGATCGTTCGGATTGATCGCCAGCCCTTGCAGTTTTTCCGGATAAAAGGCGATGTGTAACTCCGGATCTTCACTGCCCATTTTCAGCACTTCATCGATTCCGGGTTGCCGTTCCAGCGCCAGTTTGAGGTTCGCGGCATAGCGCCGAAAAGCCTCATCGGGAGACTGGGCTGTCAGCACCACGCTGGCGGTGGGGAAACCGGAAGAGGTGGTGATTTCCCGTATTTTCGGGTCCAGCGCTTCGTCCGGCAAACGGTCGGTGTAGACGTTCTGTACCTCGCGGCGCAGGTCTGCGACCCGTTCGCGGAAATCATCTTTACTGAGCTGATTAAAGCGCACCAGGATGGAAGAGACGCCCTCGCGACTGGTGCTGGTGACAAAACGCAGATCCCGTACGGTGCTGCTGATGGTGTCCTCGATGGGATCGGTAACGCGTTTTTCCACTTCAATAGAGGATGCACCGGGTAACGCGGTGGTAATGTCGATCCAGTTGAAGTTGATTTCAGGATCCCTGGCCCGGGGCATATCCTTATAGGCCAGGATGCCGAGAATGATGACCAGGCCAAAGGTAAGATTGGCCAGAACATGGTTTTCCAGAAAACGACGCAGCAGGTTCACGGTAAGGGATCACCTGCGTTTAACTGGCCCAGTCTTTTCACCACAATGGCGGTATCTGCGGGCAGATCGACAGGGGCACTGCGGCCGGGTATGGCATCCGGTAACGGGTGGAACCTGGCCTTGCCTTCGCGTTTAACAAAAATGCCCCATTTTCCCTCGCGCTTTACGATGTATTGGGCAGGAATAAAACTGCGGGGATCGGTCCAGACCAGCCTGCCGGCGGTACCCGGTGGTGGTGCACCACTGTTGAAAGCCAACCGAATTTCCTGATCACGGGTTTCGGTGTTGACGATGCCGCCGGTGCGAACCAGCGTTACCGGGTATGTGTGATCGGCGGAAAAAATCAGTTCAGCCTGTTGCAGTTGGTTTACTTCCTGAGGTTTGACCAGGGCAGACACTTCCAGCTGCTGCGTATCGATGATCGTGATCAGGGGAGTGCCGACCGCTGCCAGCTGCCCTACGCTGGCGATACGCTGGGTCACGATGCCGTCAAACGGAGCCTTGATCTGGCAACGCTTCACATTCTGTTGCGCCTGTTGCAGGTTAATTCGGGATTGCATCAGTTCGGCCTGGCGGGCGATGGCTTCCGTGTTGGTGGTATCCACGTTTTCCCGGGAGGTCAGATCTTTTTGCAGCAGTTGCGAGGCGCGGTCCTGTTGGTTCCTGGCCAGATCCAGGCGTGCCTTGGCAATGGTCACCCCGGCCTCTGCCAACTGCAGGGCGAGATTGAAGTCAGTGCAATCCAGCTGTAGCAGCAGGTCACCTTTTTTTACCTGCTGGCTGACGCCGACGGGAATACTGATGACGCTGGCCTGTAGCTGTGCGCTCAAAGTGGTGTGATTGAGACTGACCGCAGTGGCAGGTGCCTGGCGCAGCGGGTGTTCGCTGATATCGGACAGGGCGGCCGTGCGAGCGCTGTCAGCAGCATAGGCCGTTGGCACCATGCTGGATAGAACAAGGCTCATCAGAACAAGGCCCGTTAGAACAAGGCCTCTTGCAAAGCAAAACGATAATTCTTGGAAAGTGCGCGTTGCCGTCGTCATGGTTGCCCGCATCATTACTTAAACGAACAGGCAGCATAGCGAGAGGCCTATGACAATGCAACGCGCAGAAATACCACTGGTAACAGAACAGTAACGAACTACGCGGCGCGATAATCGTCGCTGTAGGTGATACCCTGCAACGCTTTCAACCCGCTTTTTCGATTGGCTGCCTCTGCCATCTTGCGTTCTTCTGCGGTAGCGTATTTGGCATCCCACTCCAGTACCTTGGGTGTCATCAGTTTGTGCCACAGTGGTGGTATCAGGGCAACGGTAATGGTCGTAAGGTAGCCGTTGATCATCATCGGCGCATCCCGATAGGGTTTGAGCTCGTGATAGGGTACCTCACCCTGGGCGTGATGATGGGAGTGGCGGGTCAGGTTGAACATGGACCAGGAACTGAAGCGTTTGTTGGTGTTCCAGGAATGGCGTGGCTGCACCGGTGTTTCCGGGTTGCGCACCATGCCGTAATGTTCCATGTAATTCACAATCTCCAGCAGGGCTTTGCCCCACAGGCCGGCGGCGATAAAGAACAACACACCCGCCCATCCGGCAACCAGGAAAGACGCCAGCATGATGGTGGCACTCATCAGGTAACCACGAATTGCAAAGTTGTGCACGGAAAACAAACCCTGGCGTTTTTTCTTCAGCCGCTCTTTCTCTATATTCCAGGCACTGACATTGCCGCGGATGGTGGAGATGACCACATGGGCGTACACGTTGCGGCCGCGGGGTGCGGTGGCGGGGTCTTCGGTGGTGCTGACATAACGGTGATGGCCGTATACATGCTCAATGGCAAAGTTGCTGTCAAAGCTAAACGCCAGTAGCCAGCGTCCCACGAACATGGAGATGGGATCCCAGGTGCGATGGGTCAGTTCGTGTCCGGTAATGGTTCCCACCATGCCGATCATCAAACCGGTCATGATGACACCCCAGAACAGGTTCCAGCCACTGTTGGCGTCGCGGGCCGCCACCATATCATAACCGCTGAGTTGTTGTACCAGGGCACCGTAGCCCAGTGGATCGCCACTGCTGACGTGCCATAAAAAGGTGAACAGAATAAAACACAGTAACGGCAGTGCCATCCACAGCTGCCAGGTCAATATTTCGGGGAGTTTGTAGTCCGGTATGCTGATGTCGTCACCCAGCACGGCGTCCAGCAGAACATAGCCGAAAAATATGGTCAGAAATCCGTAGGTCATCCAGTCGCCGCCCAGTGTGAGGAACAGGGCCGACAGCAAACCAATGCCGTGGAATAAAAAGAATTTAAGGTAATGGAACATGGCAGAGTCCTTTAGAGTGTTCTTACTGTAGAGTGTTCTTATGCAATTTTTTGTTGGTTGGATTTATCCAGAAACTTGTCGCTGAAAATCTGATCCGGCGACACACCCAGTTGGTGTAGTTGTGCTTCGGCAGCATCCAGCATGGCCGGAGGGCCACACAGATAGGCCTGGCTGTCAGGGCTGCAATACCGGTCCAGGTGTTCTGTTACCAGACCGCGGGCACCCTTCCAGCCGGATGCTTCCGGTTCTTCGGAGAGCACCGGGATAAAGGTGAACTCTCCCGCCCACTGTTGCTGCAGCTGTTCTATCTCCGCCAGGCAATACAGATCCTGTTGCCGGCGGGCACCAAACAGGAAGGTCACCGGGCGCGGGTTTTTGAATGAAAGCGCCTCCTCCAGCAGGGCTTTGATGGGGGCCAGTCCGCTGCCTCCGGCAATGCAGAGAATAGGTTGGCTGGTTGCCTGTTGGCTCTCCCGCAGGTAAAAATTGCCAAAGGGACCTTCCACCTGTACCTGGGTGTTCATCACTGACCCCTGTGCCCAGGTGGACATGTCACCACCGGGTACCTGGCGAATGTAAAAGCGTACGGTCGGGGTACCGTGCTGGCCCGCCGGGGAGGCGAAGGAATAACTGCGTGGCTCATCAATGCGGCCGGGCACCGAAAGCAAAGCGTACTGACCGGCGATGTAGCGCAGTGGCGCATCCAGCTCGATGTCCAGGGCCATAATATCGTGGGTCAGGGCCTGCTGGGCCACCACCACACCAGAGTGCTGGGTGGGCTTGATGTCCGGTCCGCTGGTGTTGAGGTAGTCCACCGCGATGTGGACATCCCCTTTTGGTACCGACTGGCAGGCCAGGATATAGCCCTGGTCCAGTTCCTGCTCCGACAAAATATAGGCGGACTCAGTGAGTTCCTTCACCTTGCCGTCGGTGAGGCGACATTTGCAGGTGGCACAGCCACCGACCCGACAGCTGTGGGGAAAACGAACGCCTTGGCGCAAAGCCGCATTGAGGATGGTTTCCTTGTTTGCCACCTCAATGGGCTCGTCCATTCCCTCTATAAAAACCCGCTTGGGCTGAGCCGATTTAAAAAAGCCGAACATGAAATTACCTGTCTTGTTTGGTTATTGTTGGATTGTCCTACAATCTAACGAAAAGATAACCAATCTTGGGATCTCCTGCAACCCGGAACGGACCAGTTGTTGTGCATATTTTTGTAACCCGCTGCCCATGAAGGGTTAGAATGTCGGCCGGAGTTTTACGGGATAAGGGTGGAATATGAAGATTTTCATAGTGATAGGGCTCTGTGCCATGGCCTTGGGTGTGATTTTGGGTGCTTTTGGTGCCCATGGCCTCAAAGACAAGATTGAGCCGAATCTACTGGCCGCTTATCAAACCGGGGTGGAATACCACATGTACCACGCGCTGGGGTTGATTCTGGTGGGCATGCTGGCCTTTCACTTTCCCCAGGCAGCCGGCCTCAAATGGGGGAGTTGGCTGTTGTTGTGGGGGATCATCCTGTTTTCCGGCTCCCTTTATCTGATGGCTTTCACCGCAATTCGCTGGTTAGGGGCGATTACTCCCCTGGGTGGTACGGCTTTTATCATTGGCTGGTTGTGGATAGCATGGTCTGTGATCAGATCTGCTTAAAAAATTGCACCAAGCCTTTACGGAATGTCGGCAATTCAACACAATAGTCAGCCAGCCGGAAATGGACAATTAATAAACGAATTAGTCATGCCCCAAGATAAAGTAGAAAACACCATAACCGTCACTGTGAATGGCGAACAGCAGCAGTTGGCAGCCGGAGCCACCGTGGCAGACCTGGTGGCGACCATGGATCTGCAGGGGCGCCGGGTGGCCGTAGAGCGCAATCTGGAAATTGTCCCCAAAGCCGAGCATGCCGCCACCCTGTTGCAAGCCGGGGACGTATTGGAAATCGTCCACGCGATCGGTGGCGGTTGATTGCCCGCCTGCGTTCGTATTATTCGCAGTAACCCATTCAAGGAACCAGTCAAGGAACCAGGCCCATGACACAGACCTTCACCGATACCCCGCTCAAAGTGGGACAACGCGAGTTCTCATCCCGCCTTTTGGTGGGCACGGGTAAATACAAGGATCTGGAAGAAACCCGCCTGGCCATTGAGGCCAGTGGTGCCGAGATCGTGACGGTGGCAGTGCGCCGTACCAACATTGGCCAGAATCCCGATGAGCCCAATCTGCTGGATGTGATTCCACCGGATCGCTACACCATCCTGCCCAACACCGCTGGTTGTTACACGGCACAGGATGCCGTGCGTACCTGTCGCCTGGCCCGGGAGCTGCTGGACGGTCATAACCTGGTGAAGCTGGAAGTGCTGGGGGACGAGAAAACCCTGTACCCCAATGTGATGGAAACCCTGTCCGCCTGCGAGACCCTGATTAAAGATGGTTTTGAGGTGATGGTGTACACCTCGGATGACCCTATTATTGCCAAGGAGCTGGAGCAAATGGGGTGTGTCTCGGTGATGCCGTTGGCAGCCCCCATCGGCAGTGGTTTGGGTATTCGCAACCCCTACAACATCCGCATGATCCTGGAAGAGGCCAAGGTGCCGATCATTGTGGATGCGGGCGTGGGGACTGCGTCGGATGCGGCCGTGGCTATGGAGCTGGGCTGTCATGGTGTGCTGATGAATACCGCCATTGCCGCGGCTCAGCGTCCGGTACTGATGGCGTCGGCCATGCGCAAAGCCATTGAAGCGGGGCGCGAAGCGCACCTGGCGGGGCGTATGCCGAAGAAGTTGTATGCCAGTGCTTCTTCCCCTATTGAAGGCACCTTTTTCTAACAGGTAATCAAAGTTCTAACAGTTAATCGAATTTCTAACAGGTAATCGCAGCAGTATGAGCATGACTGAATCCGAACAACCCCAGCGCCGCCTGCGCAGCTTTGTCCGCCGCCAAGGGCGCCTGACCGAAGGTCAAAGCCGCGCTCTGGAAACCCTGTGGCAGGACTATGGGTTGGAACTGCAGCAGGGCATGCTCAATTTTGCGAACACTTTTGGCAATGCCGGCCCGGTGATTCTGGAGATCGGTTTCGGCAACGGCGTTTCCCTGCTGGAGATGGCGCAGGCCGCGCCTGAGAAAAACTACATAGGTGTTGAAGTGCATCGCCCGGGCGTGGGCAAGTTGATCAACGATGCTCACCATGCCGGTGTCTCCAACATAAAAGTGTTTTGTGATGACGCCATCGAAGTATTAGAGCACAGCATTCCCGACAACAGTCTGGACGGCGTGCAGTTGTTTTTTCCGGATCCCTGGCACAAGAAGCGCCATAACAAGCGCCGTATTGTGCAGCCGGAGTTCGCCCAGAAAATTCGGGGAAAATTGAAAGTGGGCGGTTATTTTCACATGGCCACCGATTGGGAACCCTATGCCGAACATATGATGGATGTGATGTCGGCGGCGGATGGCTATGACAATCAGGCGGGACCGAATCGGTATGCACCGAAACCGGATTACCGGCCGATAACGAAATTCGAGCGCCGTGGAGAGCGATTGGGTCACGGTGTCTGGGATTTGATATTTATAAAAACGAGCTGATCGTTATTGGGGCTCATAAAAATATAGGAACACAGTAAATGCACCGCTTTTTTGTCGCGCTGATTTTATGCGCGTGCAGTTTGGCTCACAACGTATGGGCCTACACACCGCAAGACACAGCTCTGTTGATGCCGCAGCCTTTCGAAAACTGGAAGACACTGGAAACCGATCACTTCCGTATCAACTATCGGGAAAAGCATCTGGCCTTTGCCCAACGGCTGGCAGCGGTTGCGGAGACGGTTTATCAAAAACAAACGCCCCGCCTGCAGTGGGAGCCCGCCAAGCCCACCGAAGTGGTGATCACCGACAGTTATGATGGTTCCAATGGTGGTGCCACCGTGTTGCCTTTCAACCGCTTCTTTATTTTTATGAACGCGCCGGTGGAAGGGGAACTGCTGGATAACAGTCCCTGGATCGAACAGGTCTTCACCCACGAATTTGTGCATATCCTGCATCTGGATCAAAGCGCCGGTGGTCAATCCATTCTCCGCAACATATTCGGTCGCTTCTTCTTTGTATTCCCGCAGATCTTCAGTCCGGCCTGGGTGTCGGAGGGCATCGCCGTTTATGAAGAAACCGATGCAACCAAAGGTTTTGGTCGTGGCCAAAGTGTTTTCTATGACGCCATGATGCGGGCGGAATATCTGAAAGGGTTCCGCAGCTTTTCCCAGCTGAGCTATCAGGGATACTGGGGTACGGATTGGCCATCGGGTCAGGTGTATTTGTACGGTTACTATTTCTTTGAATTTCTTACCGCCAAGTATGGGGAAGAGAAGGCCTTCGAATATTTGCGTAACTGGAACAACAACATTATTCCCTGGCGCATGCAGGCACGGGCCCGGGAAGTGTTCAAGATGGATGCCGAAACCTTGTGGGCCCAGTTTCAGGAATACCTGGACGCCAAATTCGAGCAGCAGATGACCCGCCTGCCGGTGGTGGATAATCAGGAAATTGTGGATGATGGGCGCATTAATGCCAACCCGGTGTGGATGGCTGACGGCAGTTTTTATTATTACCGGGAAGATGGTCGCCACCATCCCGCGTTGCATAAAGTGGATGCCGCGGGTAACGATCAGAAAGTAACGAACGTGCTTGAATACCAGCAGTTTGATGTACACCCTGAAGCCGGTGTGTTGCTGTCACGCCACGCCATTTGTGACAACGTTAATGCTTATGCGGATCTCTATCGCCTGCAGACGAATGGCCGCTGGCAGCGTATTACCGAGTGTGGGCGTTATCCGCGTATAGCCTGGTCTCATTCCGGCAAACGGATTGCCGCCGTGCATACGGAGCGGGGTTTGTCCCAGATTGCGATTCTCGATGATACGGGCACCCTGCTGCAGTTGTTGCCGGCGCTGGGTGCGGGGGAAGTCATTGGTCATATTGCCTGGTCACCGGATGATGCAAAACTGGTGGCAGCGGTACGCCGCGAACGCACTGGTTGGAATCTGGAGCTACTCGACATTGAACGCAATGTGTGGACGCCGTTGACGCTCAACACCTACCTGGAGCAACGTCCCCGTTTCTCGGCGGACGGTCAGTGGGTGTACTTTATTTCCGATCATAAAGGTGTGATGAATCTGCGGCGCCTGCGTTTGGCGGATGGTCAGGTACAAACTGTGACCCGTACCCTAACCGCGATTCTGGATTACAGCCTGGATGCCGATCAGCAACGGGTGCGGGTGGCGGAATATTCTCCCGATGGCGTCCATATCCGGGAACAGGCGCTGCAACCCTGGGGCGATGAATATGCCGGTTTGTGGAAGGAGCGCGCAGCGCTGGCGTCCATCGTGAATCAGCCGGACTACTCTGCCGCTGGCTATACCAACAGCCGTGATTATTCCGCCCTGGATACCATCGCTCCCACTTCCTGGTTTGCCTATTTCTACGCGGACAGTGACGACAACAACTGGATTCAATTTATTTTGCAGGGCCAGGATGTGCTGGGTTTTCACCAGTGGCAGCTGGCGCCGGCCTATTATTTTGATAAGGAAAAGTTTGGCGGCAGTATGGCGTACATCGCCTATCACCGGCTGGCGCTGCTGGCAGAGCGCGAGTTCGATACCATTCAGGATGAAGCACCGGGCATACCCGGTGTGTGGCGGGAAGAAACCCGTTACCAGGCGGTGTGGCAACAGCCCTTTAATCGTTTTGAAGGCACTTTTGAACTGGACCTTGGCATGGGCAAGGAAGATGTCAAACGCATCTTTGACGAGGTGGAATACGATTCCTATCGTGACAATTTTATCGGGCTGTCATTGAACTGGTCGGATTTCGAAAATTACCTCCATTCCATCAGCGTGGAAGACGGTCGTAAAATCAAGTTGCAGGCTGAGCACTACAATGCTTTCGGCGATGGCTTCCACGAAGGGGATGTTTACAGCCTGGATTGGCGTGAGTACATCAGCCTGTTTGATAATCATGTGCTGGCGTTGCGCATGGTAGTGGGGAAAGCGGATGATTCCGCCAAGACCTTCCAGCTGGGAAATGAGCTGGATGAATTGCAAACCCTGGGAGCCTTGATCGGCTTTGGGCGCACCGGTTATACCCTGCGGGGCTATTCAGAAAACAAACGTGAGTTGGCGGGGGACAATCTGCGTTTGTATTCCCTCGAGTATCGCTTGCCTGTCGGTGAGTGGTTTGATGGTTTTACCTCAGTGCCCATAGGGTTGGGTAAAGCGGGGTTGCATCTGTTTGTGGACCATGGCGCAACCTGGGATACCGGCAATACCCATGAGTTCTATACGGGTGTGGGTTTTGAGTTGCGTCCTGACCTGTTGATCGGGTATTCCACTTTCAAGTTGGAAAGCACTCTGGGTTACGCCCGGGGGCTGGACGACGACATTGGTGAGAGTACTGTGTATCTGCGTCTGGGTGCCAATTTCTGACCCATCCGCAACCCTGATTCTGGACTATCCTTAGAGGTGCCATTGGGCTAATTCAAGGATAGGACATGACGCGGCTTAAAGGGCCATTGCTCTTTGTCATCTCGCTGGCGGGTTATTGGCTGCTGGGGATCGCAGCAGGCTTGTTTGCCATTCCGCCCGGTTATGCCAGCCCGATCTGGCCTGCAGCCGGTTTTGCGCTGTTTATGGTGCTGGTGGTGGGTGTGCGCATACTGCCGGCGATCTGGCTGGCGTCCTTCCTGCTCAATCTGCGATTTTCCGGAGCATCTTACACCGAACCTTCCATGAGCTGGGGGGTGGCCGCCATCATTGCGGCGGGGGCCGCGTTGCAAACGGGAACAGCCTATTGGCTGGTGCGTCGCTTTACCTCGTTTCCCAACTGGTCCCGCAGTAGTGACCCGATTTTGTTTGCGGTATTGGGCGGGCCGGTCGCCAGCCTGGTGTCATGTTCGGTCGGTGTGGCGACGCTGTACGGCTTTTCAGTGGTAAGTATCAGTGAAGCGCTGCCCAACTGGATCAATTGGTGGGTGGGGGATGCCATCGGCGTAATGTGCCTGGCGCCCTTGATCGTGGCGGTAAAAGGGCAAACCACCTGGTCTTCCAACACCCGTCTGACCAGTTTTGTTGCCATGTATGTTTCGCTCGTTGTGGTGGCGAGTAGCAGCTTCCTCTACTTTCGGGGCGAGCACGAACAGTGGGTAGACAAAGTCTTCAGTGAACATGCTGCCGGGATGCATCGCGCCATCAAGAAGCAATTGGACAGTATTTCCCACATTTCCCATACCCTGGTGGGTTTGTTCACCACCTTCGATCACATCAGCTACCCCCAATTCATCCAATATTCCAATGAACTCTACGAGCATGTCCCTGGTACCCAGGCGTTGTCCTGGATCCCCATCGTGCCCCGTTCCGAGCGTTCCCGTTACGAACAACAGATGGCGGTTCATTTGGGCAGCGAATACCACTTCAAGGAATTAAATCCCGACAAACAAATGGTGAGGGCGGGGCAGCGTGACCGGTACTATCCGGTTTATTATATCGCCCCCTTGGAAGGCAACCGGCGCGCCCAGGGCTTTGATCTCGGCTCGGATGCCTCGCGGCTGGCCGCTATCCAGCATGCCATCTTTGATAACGAGATCGTGATCACCGAACCCATTACCCTGGTGCAGGAAAAAGGTAATCAGTTTGCGTTTTTATTATTGGTGCCGGTCATGCGTAATGGGGAGCCTATTGGGCTGATCTCCTGCGTTTACCGGGCGAAGGATCTGTTGGAGGCGGCTTTCAATACCCGCGATCTGGAACAGGTTTCGGTTGCCATTGAGGATGTGACCAATCCGGAAAACCCGATTCCGTTTTATCAGGACCTGGTCGTACCCACGCAAAAAAAACTGGTATTGGAACTCGAGTTCGGCGATCGACTGTGGCGCATTACCTATTCCCCTGGTATCGCCTACATGCAGCGTACTCGCTCGTCATCGGTGTGGGTGGTGTTGGTGGCGGGGTTTGTGGCTGTATCTGTGTTTGGTATGGTGATTTTGATGGTGATGACGCAAAAGTCCACCGTGGAAAACGCCGTACAGCGCCAGACGGTGGAGTTGCAGCAGGCTCTGGACAAAGCCGAGAACGCCAGCCGCATCAAGAGTAATTTCCTGGCCAGCATGTCCCATGAACTGCGCACGCCGTTGAACTCTATTATCGGCTTTAGTGTGAGAGCGCGGAAAAAACTGGAAGGCACCGGCCATCATCGGGTGTTGGATTCACTGGGTCTGATTGAAAAGAATGGCCGCCATCTGCTGAACCTGATTAATGACATTCTGGATCTGTCGAAAATTGAAGAAGGCAAACTCCAGTTGGTGCGCACCCAGGTATCGGTAATAGAGGTGACGCGGGATGTGATTAATATACTTCAACCGTTAGCAGAGGAGCGCCAGCTTACCATCTCGGTTGAGGCCGGAGACGTAACCACCGTGCTGGCGGATCGTATGCGATTTTCCCAGATTCTGATCAACCTGATTTCCAATGCCGTGAAGTTTACGGAGCAGGGCTGTATTACCCTGCGCTACAGTCCTCAATACAATAATGGGCGCTCCGGTGTAAGCCTACAGGTGGAGGATACGGGTAAAGGTATCAGTGCGGATGACCTGAAGCGCCTGTTCCGTCGCTTTGAGCAACTTGGCAACGACTTTAATAACCAGTATCTGGGCAGCGGTCTGGGGCTGTCCCTGGTGCGGGAGCTGGTGGAAATGCACGGCGGGACCATTTCGGTTCAAAGCCGTCCTAATAGAGGCACTGTCTTCGAAATCTGGTTCCCGGACAGGTAAATTCGGTCATATGCTACTCAAATAGGCCAAAATGGGATGCAAAAACGGCCTATTTGATGCCTTTTTTTGCCCTGCCTGCCAATGCTGCCTAATATTCTGCTCACAGTAAGCACTCGAATGAATCAGTTAGAGGACATGGCATGCAGAAGTTACCCCGCGATAAGAACAACGACTATACCGTCGAAATGGCGCAGCAGCGGCGTCAGGTGGTGACCTCGGAAACCGGGGCCAGCCTGCAGCACGTGGGGTCTTATTCCTTTGATCCGGCGGTGTTGCCGGGCAATATTGAGAACTTTTCCGGCGTGGCCCAAATTCCTCTGGGCTTCGCCGGCCCGGTGTTGGTAAATGGGGAGCATGCCCAAGGGCAATTCTATGTGCCCATGGCTACCTCGGAAGGCACGCTGCTGGCCAGTTACAGCCGAGGAATGCGTCTGACCCGGGAAGCCGGTGGTATCAAAACCACCGTCATCGACGATGCCATGCAGCGGGCGCCCGTATTTGTGTTTGAGGATGCCCGCGCGGCCCTGCGCTTCGGCCAATGGGTGGAGGAAAACTTCGAAGCCATCAAAGCCAAGGCGGAAGAAACCACATCTTCCGGTAAGCTGCGCAACATCGAGCAGTATGCGGTAGCAAAAATGCGTTGGTTGCGTTTCAACTTTACCTGTGGCGACGCGGCGGGCCAAAACATGGTGAGCAAAGCCACCCGTCATGCCTGCATGTGGATGATTGACCAGGGCATTCCCGGCTTGGAAAACTTTACCCTGGCCGCTAACTTCGATACGGATAAAAAGCATTCCTTTGTCAACAGCCTGCACACCCGCGGCAAGCGTGCGGTGGCGGAAGTTACCCTGCCGGCAAAGCTGGTACAGGACATCATGCACACGACCCCGGAAGACCTGTTCCGCCAGCGCCAGTATTCCAATATGGGAGCCTTGATGGCGGGCTCAGTGTGTAACGGGGCCCACTATGCCAACGGTATCACTGCCATGTTCATTGCCTGTGGGCAGGATGTGGCAAACGTGGCGGAGTCTTCGGCCGGTTTTAATTACAGCGAAATCACGCCGGAAGGGGACTACTACTTCTCTACCACGATTCCTTCCTTGGTGGTGGCAACCTATGGTGGTGGAACCGGCTTGCCCACCCAGAAAGAATGCCTGGATGTGTTGGGTTGTTATGGCAAAGGTGGGGTGTATAAATTCGCGGAGATAGTGGCCGCCACGGTGCTCTGCGGTGAGCTGTCCCTGGCCGCAGCCATTGTGGCGGATGAGTGGGTGTCCAGCCACGATACCTACGGACGTAACCGTCCTTAATCTTTCATGGCCCTGCATTGCCAGCTCGTGTTGGTAATGCAGGCGGTAGTATTCTTCTATTTTAATTAATCACTAAGCTCAGCGAATAAAAGATCGTTCTGAAGCTTGATATCGTTTGGTGCCATTGCGGCAGCTTTTTTCAGTAAACTTATGCCTCGTTCTCTATACCCACTTTTTAACAGCGCAACACCGTAGGTATGGATGATTTGCCAACTGTCAGGCTCCAGGGTATAAGCTCTTTCTGCAAATTTCAGGGCCCGTGGGTCATCAATTTCAATATAACGCCACGCCAGGTTATTCAATATCAATGGTTGATCTGGAGAGATGCGTATCAATGTCTCGTACTGCTCCATTGCCATCGAGAAGTCTTTTCTTTCATCATATGCGAATTCTGCCAGGGCCAAGATAACGGCAGTACTCTCAGGATGCTTTTCAAAAGCATACTCCAGAAGAGTGCGGGCTTCATTCGGTTTGTTCTCAGCAATATCGAGTTTGGCTAACCCTAACAATATGTTTACGTTGTCGGGAGCAAGCCCGATTGCTTCGTTATAAGATTCTCTTGCTTGATTATAATTGCCAGTTGCATGGTGGCACATGGCCTTGAGTAATAGCGCTTTCCAATTATCCGGGGAAATTGCTAACGATTTACTGATATTTTCATTTGCAGCAACAAAGTCTCTTTGTTGGTATAGTTTTAGGGCGTCTCTCAGATAAAGTGTACTTTCGATTTGTAAAGCAATGTCGATGCCGTTTTCAGATCTATTGAGTTTTTGAATAATGGCATGGACATTGTCGCTGCTGCCGTGTCTGAGCTCTATTTCCGCGAGTATGGCCAGGCCATAAATGCTGTCTGGGTCCTTGTTGAACACCCTTTGCAAAGCGAATCGGGCATCGTTTGTTCTATTTTGCAGAATGTCCAGAAGCGCCAACTGAACAGCAGGTTGCGTGTCATTAGGCCTAATATCCTCGGCTGTTACAAACGCCCGGCGGGCTCGAATGTAGTCACCCTGCGCTTTCTTGAGCCAACCCATCAACATATAAGCTTCCCAGTTTCTCTGCTCCTCATCAATGATGGTGTCCAGAAGCTCCTCCGCCTGAAGGTATTCGTTGTTTATCATTAATGCGCGCGCCAAAACCAAATTGTCTTTATTGTAGTTGTCGCTTGTCGGAATTATTTCTTGCAGCTTTTTTATGGCGTCTGCAGTCTCGTTATGAAAAAGATCGTCTATCGCAAGGCGGGTCGTATATTCAAAACCGATTTGTTCGCCTTCCTTGAATAAATTCTCAGCATACGGGTAAAAAGTAAAAGGAACGGCTACTAATCCAAATACGGCAGCGTATATGCTCAGTTTGGAATCGCGTGGTTTAATGCCATCCTCCGGTTGTGGATGATTCAGACTTGCATGAGCTTTGTCTTTTTCACCTAATGAATGGCCAATATAAAAAATGATAACTAAACCAATTGCGAAAATTATCCAGCCAGTAACTGAAATTAGCAGTGGGTCAGGATCGCCATTACTAATATATTGGTAGTAACTTATGATTACCCATATTCTAAATGAATTTAGAGTTATACAGAAAATACATGAGCAGATAACAAAAATGATCTTTGTATGAATGTTCTTGAAATAGAGGTACGAAAAGAGGGTCGATATGGTTAAAGTGGCTAGTAAGTAGGATAACCCGCTACCTTGAGGGCCTACGTCCCATCTTCTACTCTCAGTTTGGATGAAGGTTAGTTCTTTCGTGATTTCTAATCCACTGGCCAGTAATAGCCCGGAAGAAAATTCCGCCGAGAAAACCATTAGTAGATTTTTAATAAACGGGTCAAAGGGTATAGAAAAAAATAGGAAAGCGAGCGGAAACAAAATTGATTTTGCGATTTCTGCGCCGAGGAATATTGGAACCGATAAAAGTATGATGCTGAGAGTTAAATAGTCCTGAAGTGTCGGAAGGTCTTTCGTTCCGCAAAATACCCATGCTATAGATGCAAAGAATACAGCGACAAACCAGATGTAACTGCTTCTTGGTCTTATTTCTTTTAATTCACTACGTTTTAGCCATATCAAGTAACCGGATATTAACAGAATCAAAGGGCCGTGAGAAAAGTTATCATCACTTAGCCAAGATCCTACGATACGGCTTACGGAACCCCCAAAAGCAAAACATACGACTACGATGTAGATGCATAGAAGTGAAATCTTCTTTATCCAGGGGTTATTGCTAAAAGCGGACAGCATTGTTTTGACAATCATATTAATTGCAAGTCTGATTATATTTGGTAAATGGCCAGTAACTCGGCTAGATAAATATGTTGATTGATATCGAATAAACACTAAACACTGCGAGTTATCAAGGTTATTCAACATCAATATTTAAAATACCCTTTAACGGGCAATATGGTAAAGGCGGGGTGTATGAATTCGCTGAGATCGTGGCCTTAATCTTCTTTGCGTTGGGATCTTTGAGCAGCGGTGTACTCTTCCAATTGGTCCACCAGTTGTTCCAGTAGGGTTTTGGGCCCGTCCTTGTTATCCTGATTTGCCAGCTCCTGCTGGCGATCCAGACGGGATTGGCGGGCCATGTTGATCTGCTGCATCAGGTTGTCCAGGTCCTGGGTATCTGATGCTTCCTCTTGGGGGATGTTATCGCTGGGGGCGGCGAAAGCACGTTCCAAACGTTGTTCAGCCAGGGGATCACGATTGGTAAGGTCAATCTGTTGTGTGCTGCCCACGGAACCGTCGTTGCGAATGAAGATACCAGTGGCGCGGGCCATTCCCCGTTCCTGATTCAGGTGATCAGTGATACGGAAGGGGGTGGCAACAGATTCGACGCTGATGGCGGCGATGTCGAAGTCGGTCAGTTTGCGCAGGGCGTCATTGCCTTCACTGTCCTTTTCAAAGATCTGCAGTTGGGAGAAAACGCTGTCGCCGGAATCGATAAAACCATTGCCGTCTTCATCCAATGCGGCCAGCTCGGCAAAACCATCCCCGGATTCGGCACCGAACAGTTCGCTGCCACTGTTTATGATGCCATCGCCATTTTTGTCCCAGGCCAGGAAGCCGCTGCCGGTGCCGGTAAACGACACCATCTCATCAACACCGTCACTATTCTGGTCAAATGCATAGGCCTGGTCGCTGAAGTTATTGAAGCCGCCGCCATAATTGATAATCAATGGGTCCGTGCGACCGGAGATTCGCTCAGCATATTCCCCCTGTGCAAGCTCCAATATGAAATTACTGCCGCTGCTGGCCGAAAACTGAAACTGAATGGCTTCGTCATCGCAAGTCTGTACCGTTCCATTAATCGTTACCTGGGTAAACTGACTTTCCTGATAACGATGGTAGAAACTGGACGTCACAATGCCCGTTGTAGCGTTTTCGCTGAGCTCATTAAAAACGACTTTGCTGTTATAAAAGCGGGTAAATTGTGCCTGCTCACTCAACTGTTGTTGATAGGTGGTGGTGCCGTCGCTGGAGTAGAGATTGATAGATTGCCATTGGTTTGAATTGAGGAAAATGTGGGTATCGCTTCCGGAATCTGTGATCGAGGGATTATCTGGGGTATTGGCATTGGTCCGTTCGGAAACCTGCTGTAATTGCCTGCTGTGCTGCGCATTGAAGGACAGACAGGATTCGCTGATCTTCACAATCTACTCCAACCTAATTTGGTTTTACCAGAACTGACAATGAGTATGGTATTCACTGTGCCATCACTATGGTATCGGCCTGGAGCTGACGCCCTTTAAGTTAAAAAAGATCTGTAACCCGCTCCCTGAAATGGACGTTGGATATATGGGTATCGCTGCATCCGAGACGTCTCACCTGGTTACCCTGCAGTGAAATCCTTGCCGATGTCAGAAACATCTATATGTTGGCCACAGGAATCAATAACTCACGTCGTTTTTGTTCCCGCCGTGCCTGCCGCTTGCCTTGCCAGATAAGAAAGCCAAAGACCAGCCCGGTTACAACCAGCATGCTGCCTACCCACAATATGGAACGGCCAGGATGTTGTGACAGGGTAGCGAGCTGAAAATAAATTACCGCGCTGCCATAGCCCAAGGTCAAACTCCAAACCAGAGTAAAGGCTGCCCAGAAACCATTCAGCTCCTTATAAATGGCACCGAAGGTGGCAACGCAGGGCGCATAGAGAAGAATGAACAGCAGATAGGCGAAGGCACCGGCGCTTCCTGCAAACAACAGGCGCATTGAGCCCAGTGTGGAAAGGCTCACGGCCTGGGCTTGGGCTGCATCTGTTTCATCCGCCACGTTTCCTACGCTTACTCCCAGGGGATCAGTCAGTTGATCCAGCAAGGCGATGAGGTTGGCGGGGATGGTGTACCAGGCTGCTATCAGTGCGTGGCCCAGTTGAAAGGGCGTGTCGTCGCTGTCGGCAGCGGTGTTCATGTCTGTGTACAGCGCGTCCAGAGTACCCACTACTACCTCCTTCGCAAACAGTCCGGTAAAAATGCCCACGGTGGCGGGCCAGTTATCCGGTTCCATACCCATGGGCTCGAACAGGGGTGTAATGGTTTTACCAATGGCCGAGATAACGGACTGCCCGCTGTTCTGGTGGCCGAAACTGCCATCTGTCCCTATGGAGTTGAGCACGTTCAACACCAGCACAACACAGACGATGGCTTTTCCCGCCCGCACCATAAAACCCTGCAAGCGCTGCCAGGTACGGATGCTCAGGTTTTTTAATGTGGGAATATGATAGGCGGGCAGTTCCATGATGAAGGGTGATAGTGGCCCCGGCATCAACGCGCGTCGAACCACAAAGGCAGACAGAATCGCCAGGGTGATACCGATGATGTACAACAGGAACACGACGTTCTGTCCGTTGTGGGGAAAGAAAGCCGCCGCAAACAGCGCGTACACGGTCAGGCGGGCACCGCAGGACATGAAGGGCGCCATGATGATGGCCACCAGGCGGTCGTTATGATGCTCGAGCGTGCGCGCGGCCATCACGCTGGGCACATTGCAACCGAAGCCAACGATCAACGGTACAAAGGCTTTTCCCGGCAGACCCACACTGCGCATCACCCGATCCACAATAAACGCGGCCCGCGCCATGTAGCCGGAATCCTCCAAAAACGATAAGCAGAAAAACAGCCCGGCGATCACCGGAATGAACGATGCCACCAGCTCTACACCACCACCCAGGCCGTCTGCGAGAAGGGTGATGAGCCATTCCGGCAAATGCAATGTGGTGAGCAAAACTCTCAAGCCGTCCACAAACAGCGCAGCCGCAACACCATCGAAAAAATCCACAAAGGCATTGCCCACGTTGATGCTGAGCATAAACATCAAATACATCACACCCAGGAACAGGGGTATCCCCAGATAACGATTCAGGAACAATCTATCCAGCCACTCAGACACATTCAGATGTGAAGTCGTGTGCCGGGTTACGCTCGCACACACCACTTGGTTAATCCAGTCATACCGACTTTGCACCATGGCTTGATCCAGACTCTGTTGCAGTGCCTGTTCCAGCTCGGCGATGGTTGCATCGATGTCGCCCTGTTCTTCTGCGCTGAAATATTTCAGCGCCCCCGCATCCTGTTCCAGGGCCGCCACCGCCAACAGGTGATGGTTGAAATTCTGGTGACTGCGCCCGGCCGCCTGGGAGGCGATGGCTTCAATGGCCTGTTCCACAGCCTGTGGGTAATGAAACGGGCGTATGGGGCAATGGGGCTTGGCCTCCATGTTGGTGATCACATCCAGCAGGCTGCCCATGCCGTCTTCTTTGCTGGCAATAATGGGAACCACCGGGCAACCCAATTCCTGGGACAGGGCAAAAGGATCGATATGAATACCATTCTGGTGAGCCACATCCGTCATATTGAGGGCCACCACCAATGGCAGTGAGGCATCCAACAATTGCGTGGTGAGATACAGATTGCGCTCAAGGTTGGAAGCGTCGACGATGTTGAGCAGCAGGTTGGCCTGGCCGGAGAAAATAAAGCTTTGTGCAATTTGCTCGTCGAGGGAAGTGTCATCCGCACCGACATGCAGGGAGTAGGTGCCCGGCAGGTCCACCAGTTCATACTGGTGATCCCCATGCTGGAAGTGACCGGTTTTGCGTTCCACGGTAACGCCGGGCCAATTACCGACGCGCTGGCGGGAGCCGGTGAGGGCATTGAACAGGGTGGTTTTACCGCAGTTGGGATTACCCACCAGGCCGATGGTAAATCCAGTGCTGAATGCAGGCGCGCTCATAGTTTTTCCACCTGCAGGCCTTGGGCTTCTGCACGCCGCAGACTCAGTCGAAAGCCCCGCAGATTGATCTCTACCGGATCACCCAGCGGCGCCACCCGCGTAATGCTGAAGCAGGTACCGGGAATCAGTCCCATGCTCATCAGTTTCTTGCGGTAACTGTCTGCCAGGCCGTGGTAACTTAATACCCGGGCTTGTTCCCCCACCGCCAATTCGCTAAAACTCAGGCCCATGGTGCAACTCCTGTGGGATTTGGTCTGCCAATAACGCTAATGGTTCTCAATAATGGCTGATACAGATTATCATCCGAATGGGGAGCGGTACTGACGGGGGTCAATGCTCTATTAGATTTTACTAAACCAAACAATGCACAAGATTCGGGTGGTTAGGCGCTACCGATAAAGAGATGATTGCTGGAAACAGGTACAACGAAAGAGGACGTTTGTGAGTACGAATTATGGTCAGGGTGAGCACTACCGAAAGATTGCATCGGCCATTGAGTATTGTGTGGATCACCGGGCCGATCAGCCGGGTTTGGCGGAATTATCCAGCGAACTCGGGTTAAGCGAATTCCATCTGCAGCGCCTGTTCTCGGAATGGGTGGGGGTCTCACCCAAACAATTTCTCAAGTTCCTCACCAAGCAGGAGGCCAAGCGTCGCCTGCCTGCACAATCGGTGGAGGAGACGGCATTGGAGGTGGGGTTAAGTGGCAGCAGCCGCCTGCACGATCTGATGGTGACCTGTGAGGCGGTGACACCCGGTCAGGTCCGGCAACAGGGTGAAGGTTTGGCGATTACCTATGGCATGATTGATACACCATTCGGTAGTGGATTGTTGGCGCAAACGGAAAAGGGTATCTGCAAGCTGGGCTTTTATGATGTGGCAACAGAGCGGGAGCAGCTGCTGACCGAATTGAAATCAGAATGGCCGAAAGCAGATTTTCAACGTGACGACCAACAGGCAACGGTAACAGCCCACAGGGTATTTGGACGCTTGCACATGGGTGTAGCGCAAGATCCGCAACGATTGCACCTGTTGATGAAAGGCAGCCCCTTTCAATTGAAAGTCTGGGAAGCACTGTTGGCCATTCCGGAAGGAGAGGTACGTTCCTATCAACAGGTAGCGGATGCCATCCAAGAGCCCACCGCCGTGCGTGCGGTGGCCAGCGCCATTGCCCGCAATCATATCGGCTACCTGATTCCCTGTCATCGGGTCATCAGGGCTACCGGCGAATTCAGTCAGTATCGTTGGGGCGTCACGCGCAAGCAGGCGATGATCGGTTGGGAAGCGTGCCGGCGATAACGCGGCGTTTTGCTACTGAAACAGATGCAGCAGCGTGTTGAGGAAGCGCTGCCCCAACTCGGTGGTGCGCCAATGATCGAGATGATTTTCTAATAGCCCTTGTTTAATCGCTTCCTGAACAGCGTCATCCACTACAGCAATGGGCAGTCCGGTGCGTGCCGTAAACAGTGATTTGGGGATGTCTTCCTGTAAACGCAATGCATTCATAAAAAACTCAAAGGACAAATCCTGTGCGCTGACATTCTGCTGCCTGGAAGTAAATGCTTTCTGCGGGTTGAGGTAATCCTGGGGCAGGCGGGTTTTTTGATAACGCACCACCTTGCTACTTTCCATATCAGTGATCTTGCCGTGGGCTCCGGCGCCGACGGCCAGGTAATCTCCGAAGCGCCAGTAATTCAGATTATGGGCGCACTGAAAACCGGGCTTGGCGTAAGCACTGGTTTCGTATTGCTGGAAACCCTGTTCCTGTAGTAATGCCTTGCCTGCGTCTTCAATGTCCCCAAGAGCATCGTCTTCTGGTAGCGTGGGCGGTTTATTGAAAAACACCGTATTGGGTTCAATGGTGAGTTGGTACCAGGAGAGATGACTTGGCTCAAGCTCGATGGCTTGTTGCAGATCCGCCAGGGCGGAGTCTACGGTCTGTTGTGGCAGGCCGTGCATTAAATCGATATTGAGCTTGTCGAAGCCCACATTGCGGGCCGCGCGAATGGCGTTGATGGCTTCATCCCGGTTATGAATGCGGCCCAGCGCCTGTAACTGCCTGCTATCAAAACTCTGCACACCAATGGACAGCCGGTTGATGCCTGAATTGTGAAAGCCGGCAAATTTTTCGTATTCAAAGGTACCGGGATTGGCTTCCAGGGTGATTTCTGCGCCGGCGTTGATGGGCACGATATCATTGATGCATTGCAGCAGTTGGTCGTAGCTGGCGGCGCTGAACAGGCTGGGTGTGCCGCCGCCAAAAAAGATGCTTTCAATCCTGCGGCCCCGGGCCAGCTGTTGATCCTGTGTCAAATCCTGCAACAGTGCCGCGATGTATTCCTGCTCCGGAATGTTCCGGTTCTCATGACTGTTGAAATCACAGTAGGGACATTTCCGTACACACCAGGGGATGTGCACGTACAGAGACAGTGGGGGCAGGGTAGAAATCAGGGCGGAATTTGCTGCCACGATATCAGCCGTTCTGTTTGCGGGAAAAAGCCTGCATCAATTTCTGCAGCGCCTGACCCCGGTGACTGAGCTGGTTTTTCACTTCCGGCTTTAGTTGGGCCGCGGTGCAGTTGTGTTGCGGTACCACAAACACCGGGTCGTAACCAAAGCCATTGTCGCCGGAAGGTTGAAAATCAATATAACCCTCCCAGGTGCCCTGGCAGATCAGCGGCACCGGGTCGGCCGCATGGCGCAGATACACCATCACACATTGGAAACGGGCGGTACGTTGTTCCCGGGGAATGTTCTGCAAGGCACCCAACAGCTTGTTCACATTGGCTGCGTCGGTTGCATCCGTGCCAGCATAACGGGCGCTGTAAATGCCGGGCGCACCCTGCAACGCATCCACTTCCAGTCCGGAGTCATCTGCCAGCGCGGGTTTGCCGGTGAGGCTGGCAGCGTTACGGGCTTTCAGAATGGCGTTTTCCACAAAGGTCAGCCCGGTTTCTTCAATATCGGGAACATTGAGTTGCTTCTGCCCCAAGGCCAGCAAGCCGAAAGGGTTCAAAACCTGATTGATTTCCTTGAGTTTGCCTTGGTTGCCGGTGGCAACAACGATCTCTTGCATGAATTGGAACCATTGGTTGGATTGGACGGCCATTATACCTCAGCTTTCACCGCAGGAGGTTATTGCCTATAGTAGGACGAACGTTTTGCGCTGACCTTACTTCACTGCGGAATATCAATGACACCCGGAATCAAGCTCGTCCAGAAGGCAAAAGTTTCTCACCGAGTACATGAATACGCTCATGATCCATCCAGTGAATCCTATGGCCTGGAGGCCGCTGAGAAGTTGGGTGTTCCTGAAGCAAAGGTGTTTAAAACCCTGGTGGTGAGCTTGGATCACAAAACCCTGGCGGTTGGGGTGATTCCAGTTTCGTCGATGTTGAGTATGAAGCTCATCGCAAAAGCTGCAGGGGTAAAGAAAGCGGTGATGGCTGAGCCCACTGACGTAGAGCGGTCTACCGGCTACGTGTTGGGGGGTGTCAGTCCCCTGGGTCAGAAAAAGCGGCTGCAAACGTTCATTGATGCATCCGCAAAAGAGCATGCAACGATTTTTGTCAGTGCGGGTCGACGAGGGCTTGAAATTGAATTGGGTCCGGAAGATCTCGTGAAGCTGGTGAATGGTGTGTTTGCAGAAATAAGTCAGTAGGGAGCGAGGGTGAAACGGGTCATCGGCAGGGCTTTGGTAATCATCGGAACACTTATTGTGGTGTGCACGCTTGGTTGGGTGGCAGCCTACTTTGTGGAACGTGGACTGGATCATGAAAGCCTGCTTTTTGCCTTAACGTCGGAGTTTCCATATTGGGCACCGGTACTGCTGCTGGGGTTGCCGGCTGTTGTGCTTATTCAGCACGGTCGCAGATTGTTGGTTCAAGATAAGTTGCCTGTGTTCGCCGTGGGTGAGGTCGCCATTATATTTGCGATCCTGGGAATCCTCGCTGCGCTGGTAATGCCATTGGATAATTTCAGTTATGTTGCAGCAAGCATCGTGGCCAATGGTATTGAACGTGCACAACCCGCCAGAGTTGCCATTGAACGTTATCTTGAGGAACATGGTGAGTTTCCTGATGCAGACGATCAAGTTGCGTCTGCTGGTTTATCCGGGGAATCGGATTCGCATATCCGCTCAATCCTATTAGGTAGTCAGGGTCGTATTATCATTACCTTCGATACGCAGGATCTGGATTGGAAACCGTCCTGGTGGCAGCGTTTGCTGATGATGGAATCCAATGATTTGACAGGCAAAACCCTGGTTCTGGTACCGGCATTTGTGGGTGGCGAAGTGGTGTGGGATGAGTGCGAAGAGGGCACGGTGCCCAAACGTAATCGACATTTTAAATGTTCAGGGCATCAATAGGCATAAAAAAGCCCTACGTGGTAGGGCTTTTTATTTCGCATGGGAATTCGATCAGGGCAACAGCGTTACATTGCTGGACATACGTTCACCGGTGGAGAGGTGTTCGAATACCACTTCCACGCTGGTTAGCGTGTCAGGTAAGTCTGAATGATTTTGCATGGTGACGTTGAAGGTGTTGCTGGCAGTGTCTTCCTCAACCGTGAGCCATCCCAATGCATCCAGCTCAGCTTGATTTGCCACTTTATAGGCCAACGAGTTTACGGGCGCCATTTGGCTGGTGATCTGGAACGTGGTATCGCTGGTTACGTTAATTGGCTCGCCGGCGTTGTATTCGAACCAGATGGGCTCGGGCAGACCGGTTAGCCCGGATATTTCACTAAAAGAAGGAGGCGGAACCGTTTAACCCTTATAATGTAGGTGCTTAAGCCAAAAAACAAGGACGGTCCCGCCATGA